>CAZISM010000065.1:20772-30139 GCA_964541895.1 uncultured Cytophagia bacterium | reverse complement strand
CATGCGCTTTGATCATGCGGTAGCGCGCCTCGGCTTCTTCGCGCGACAGCACCCGTGCCGAACCAAAAAATACCACGGTGTCCTTGATGCGGTGTTTGCGCAACCGTTGTCGCGGTTCCAGGTATTCCGCCATCAGCCGGATCGTGCGGCCGTCCGGGCTGTTGAGAAAATTTTGGTTGGCGTATGCTTTTTCAGGGGCATGTCGATTGACGGAAGGTACAGATGGAGGTGTATGCTTTTTCTTTGCAGCCATAGGGGCTCCAAAATATTACAAATGTCGTTTTAACCAGATAAGCGTTTGTCGAATAACCTGCTGCCGGTGTGCCGGATTGGAAAAGGTGTGGCCGGCGCCGGGCACTTGCATGAAATCGGCCGGCGGCCGAGCGACACGACGGAACGCTTCAAAGCCGGCGGTAAAGACCTGGCCGTCGGCCGTGCCCTGCACGATCAGCTTGGGTAATGCCAGACCGGCAAAAGTGCTCATGATATCATGTTGAACCGCATCCTGCCAAAAGCTCTTTTTGATCAGCCACCCTTCATATTCGAACACGTGCGTCTGTTCGGCGCGGTCTTCCCATCCCTGAATCAGGCTGGAGAACAGCTGCTGCACATCCGGAACGGCGGACCAGGTGATCAACGCTTTGACCGGCAGATCGCAGACCGACAGGATGGCGGTGGCCCCGCCCATGCTGAGCCCCAGCAGGGCGATATCGCTATAGCCCTGTGCACCGGCCCAGGCGACGGCGTCCCGCACGTTGGCGATGTTGATGGATAAACTGGAATCGGCGAAATCTCCGGCGCTGTCGCCGGAACCATAAAAATCGAAACGCAGCGCATCCAGACCCTGTTCGGCAAACGCGCGGCCGGCTTCGACAAACAGCCGACGGCTCTCGACTTTATTGCCGGTAAAACCGTGACAGAGAATGACCAGTTTGCTGCTCTGTCCGCGATGCCAGATACCGACGATCTGCTGCCCCAGGCTCTGAAACGTGATGGGCTGTTCACTCATCGTGCTGCTGCTGTCCTTCATTACCTCTCTAGACCTCTGCTGATTACGGTCGGACCATAAGAAAAAAAGCGCTGACGCAAGGTCAGCGCTTTTTGGGTGTAAACCCGTCCGCACATTCTCAACCCCACACACCCGACACAGTGCTTTTCAGCACACCTATAACTTAACATTTCCCGCCAAAAAGTCAAGCGAAAAAAAGACAGTTTTTACATATCGACCAGTCGTTTGCGAATGGCATATTTTACCAGATCGGCGATATTGTTCAATCCAAGTTTGCTCATGATGCGGCTGCGATGGGTTTCGACGGTCTTGCTGCTGATGTGCAACAGGCCGGCGATCTCTTTGTTGGTATGGCCCTCCGCGATGAGCTTGAGCACGCCCCACTCGCGTTCGCTCAACTCGTTGCCCTGTTCCATTTCCATGCCTTTATTTTTTTGCAGCAGGTCGGTCAGGAACGAACGGGATATGGCCGGACTGAGATAGAGGTGATCGGCCAAAACATGATCCAGGGCCACGCGCAACTCGTCGGTCGCCGAGCCTTTGAGCAGATAACCGTCGGCGCCGTTCTGGATCGCATGGCGAATGTACTCGTCGTTGTCGTACATGCTCAACACCAGAATCTTGCTGTCCGGCGACACGCGTTTGATCTCCTTGATCGCCTCGATGCCGCGCATTTTCGGCATGGCCAGATCCAGTACGACGATGTCGGGTTGTTTCGACTGTGCTTCCTTGATCGCCTGCAGACCGTCCCCCGCTTCGGCGACGACGTCGTAGGAATTAAATTCCAGCAGCAGCTGCCGCAAACCGGCGCGCACAAGAGCATGATCGTCCGCCAACAAAACAGTGACCAGTTTCACGCTTCAACAACCTCCCGAAATGGTATACGCACGGAAAGAATGGTGCCGCTGCCCCGTCGCGACGAAATACGAAAGCGGCCGCCCAGCAATCCGATGCGTTCCTGAATATTGAACAGTCCAAAATGATCCTGGCGCAATTGCGGCAGAACGGAGAGATCAAAGCCAACGCCATAGTCGCGAACGTGCATGATCAGATAGTGCGCGCGCTGCAGCAACACCAGGCGAACGGCCCTGGTGCGGGCATGACGCAATGCGTTGGTCATGGCCTCCTGCACGATGCGATACAGGGTGGTCTGCAGCTCCCGCGGCAGGCTGTCTAATCGGCCTCGATGGATAAACGTAGTTTCAATAGACCACTTTTTCTCATACTCGTGTAACAGGTCGCGCAGGGCGGCCACCAGACCGAAATCCTCCAGAACCGGCGTGTGCAGCTCTTTGATCAGCGACCGTGCCACCGTCACCGCCTGATTGATCGTTCCCTTGGCTCCGTGCAGCATGTTCAGTACCGAGCCATCCGCTTCCTGCAGGGCGTTGGCGAGCAAACCGATCTCCAGCTGCAACGCGGTCAGATATTGCCCGAGGGAATCGTGGATCTCCCGGGACACATGGGATCGCTCCTCCTCCTGGATCTGCAGCAGCCGCGTCGACAGCTCGCGCATGTGCGCGACCGAATGAAGTTGGTCGGTGATGTCCATGTTCATGCCGACGAGGCCGATCAAATCACCGCCGGCGGTGACGATGGGCGTAAAAGAGACCGTATAGCGACGCTCCGTGTTCTGCACCCGTTTGCTGAACGAACTTTCAACGGATTGGCGGCGGTTCAGCGCTTTTTGAATGAGCGACTCAAAAAAGAGACGCAATTCACCGTCCTCGCAGGATTCGGTAAAGTGCCGGTGCAGCAGAGGGCCCCAGTTGGCCAGGAAGGCCCGGTTGCCTTCGAGCACCTGTCCCTGCACAGAAAGGCTGAACACCTCATACGGAATGGTGTCAAAAAGTGCGCGGTACTGCGCCTGATTTTTCTGCAGCGCGATCAGAGTCCGTTTATAAGCGGAAATGTCCTTGACAAAGCCTTCCAGCCCGACCACACGGCCCTGACGCATGACGCGCCGGGCGTTAAAAGCGACCCACACCTGGCGACCGCTCTTGTGGCGCAGTTCCAACTCGGACCAAAATATAGGACGTCCGCCCATGGCGGAAGCGAATAATTTGCGCAATTCGGAGACATAGGCATCGGCCACGTTGGTGGAATATTCCATCCCCTGCAACTCGTTTTTCGAATAGCCGATGATGGTCTCCAGGGCCCGGTTCATGTTGGTGATGCGACCGCTGGGTTCGACAAAAAAATAGCCGTCCAGCGAGCGTTCGACGATATCGCGAAACCGTTCTTCAGACTCGCGCAGCGTCATCTCCGCCAGTTTGCTGGCTGTCAGGTCTCTGGACACCCCCAGAACCTGGTGCACCTCGTTGCGAGTGTTCAGCACCGGCACCAGCCAGGTGCCCAACCAACCGCGTTCACCATTAAAAGAAATTTCATTTTCAGCGTATTTCGGCATGGCCGTAGCAAACACCTCGTCCAGAGATTTTTTCTGATGAACCGATATATCGGACGGGAAAAGATCAGCCCGTTTACGGCCGACAATATCGTGAGCCGGCCGACGCAGGTGCTTGGCGCCGTGTTGATTGACATAAACGACATTATCATCGCGATCGATGATAAAAATAAAATCAGGCGCCGCTTCCGCCAGATTACGATACTTTTCTTCGCTCTCGCGCAAGGCCTGTTCGGTATGGATACGCATGGTGACGTCGCGCAGCACCCCGATATATCCTTCTATGGTTCCGCCATCGTCCTTGAACAGGGAAAATTCCGCCGCCGCAAAGAATTCACCGCCGTCACGACGACGCAGGACAACGATAAGCTCTTTTTCGCCGGCGCCGCCGTTCAATGCTGCTATGTGTTCTCGCAGCTGCCGGGTTTGCTCTTCCGTAAACAGCACGCGGCCGTTGGGTATCGCTTCCAGAAACGCGGTCACGCTCTCATAGCCGAACAGGGCGGCCATTTTTTCGTTGACGAACAGCGGCCGTCCCTCGCGGTCGTACGCGGCCATCGGCACCGGCGCCATCGTGACGATGCGGCGAAACAATTCGCCGTCCGCCGCTTGCCGTTTGGCCCGGGAGGTTGCCCGGGCAGGCCCGGCTTTGCCGGGTCGTGATGATGATGACGATCTATTCATGGCCTCAACTCGTCAAAGGATGAAAGCACAGGAACGCCGCACGCCCGCAGTCGGTCGGCATGATGATGGCCGCTGCTGATGAGCAGGCAGCGCATGCCCAGCGTATGGGCCACCTCATAATCGTGGGTGGTATCACCGATCAACAGCACCCGCTCCGGCCGTACGCCCGCCTGCTCCAGCCAATGGCGCGCCACCGCCAGTTTACCGTCGGCATAATGGTGGTCCAGGCCGTTGACGGAACGAAAAAAAGAGTCGATCGCGAAATGATCGATACCCTCCTGCACCATGCGCGACGGTGCGGCCGTGAGAATAGCCTGCGGAACCCCTTGCTCGGCGAACCGCTGCAGCGGCGTCTCGACGCCGGCCTGTAGCGAACAGGAGCGCCAGCGGCGATAATACTCCTCCATGAACTCGCTGCCCACCTGCTCAAACGGGGTCACGCTGAAATCAAAACCCAGCCGTTCATAATAATCGCGCACCGGAAAATCAAAAATGATCTGATAGCGTGCCAACGTCAATCCCGGTTTGCCGTAGCGCCGCAGCAAGGTATCCATGATGTCGACGCACAGCCAGGCATCGTCGAGCAACGTGCCGTTCCAGTCCCATAGAATATGGGAGACATCGTTCACATCCGTCATGTGTGCTCCTTCTCATCACTAAAGATAACTAAAATCCGCGTTTTTTCAAACGAAAAGCGAGTTGCATTTATTCGTTGAAATGGAGTTGCTTTTGGCGCTTTTTTTTTGTACAATTTTGAGGCTCTTGTGAATAAAGATCGCGCAAAAGGCATCGTTCATATTAACCTCGAGGAGTAGAGAATGAAATCCTCCATGCCCGCTCGTCTGCTTTTTGGCCTGATGCTGATCCTCCTTGTCATGCAACCGGCGCACCCCCAGAATTTTAAATGCTTTATGCTGCGCCCTCCCGCTCAGCTCCTGGATAGTGTAAAGACCGTCGCCGTGGCTGACTTTGCCGTCAGCACCCGTTACATCAGCAGCGACAAAGTAGGCAACAAAAACATCGACAAAATCCTCAACGCCATCGACCGGGCGCAGGATCTGAAGAAGCAGAATGATTATTTCCTCGACAGCGGCAAAAAGCTGTCCGATTACATCCTCACCGCCATGCTGGAGGACCAGCGCGGCGTCCGGGATGTGGGCAGCGGATTCCTCGGCCTGGGGAAAAAAGAGGGCCGCACCTTTATCCCCGGTGCTCGCACCAATGTCTTTGTCGTCATCGAGCGCGACCGTATGGATCAGATCCTGGAGGAGCTCAAGCTCTCACAGACCGGGCTGGTCGATGAAAGCCAGGCCGTGCAAGTGGGCAAGATGCTGGGCGCAGACGCCATTGTCACCGGCACGGTCAACATTGCGGTGACGGACAGCTGGGTGAAAGAGAAACGCACCTCCAAGGAAAAAACCACCGAGATATGGTGTCAGCAGCGTGCCGCCAAAGTAACGGCCACTATCCGCATCACGCGGGTGGAAACCTCGCAGCTTTTGGGCTCCAGCGATGCCAGCAACACGCAAAATGCAAAAAAGTGTGAGGGCGAATCCGGCGGCGCCATGCCGCCGCCGGAAGCCACCGTCGACGTCTGCCTCAAAGCGGTGGCCAACGACCTGGTGGATTATTTTGTGCCCAAGTTCGAAATGCAGAAATTCGATTTTGCCAAAATCGAAGGCGACGATTTCAAGCGATTCGTAGAGCCGGCCAAGGACGCCCTGCAGGCGTATGATATCAATACCGCGTATCTGCAGATGAAAGCCATTCTCGAGCGCGACCCGTACAACCACGCCGCCCTCTATGATCTTGGGGTGCTCTATGAAATCGTCGGCTCGTACCAAAAAGCCGCCAAACAGTACGAGATGGCGCGCAAGCTCAAAAGCCAGGAAGAAAAATATACCAAAGGGTTCGGTCGAGCGACCAAGAGCATGCAGTTCGAACAGATCCTGCGCAACCTGGGCGTGGTCGTGGAAGAGTACGACTTTAACATCACGGCGGATCAACTGGCCAGCGCAACCTCTAAAAAAATCCAGATACACGGCAAGAGCACCGACCGCTGGGATGTTAAAGCCCAGCCGGATGTAAACAGCGAGACGCTGCTGCGGGTGCCCGGCGAGATCGAACTGGATGTCATCGATTCCGGCGGCGACTGGTACAAGGTAAGACTGCTGGACGGCCGCGAAGGCTATTTTCTGAAAAAGAACGCCCGCTTTATCAAATAGCCGTATACTGAATTTTAACCGGCTGGCAGAGGGGCCATGACCCGGGCTCGCTGTCTTCTACTGTTTTCGTTCGTGGCGCCGCTTGTCGTTGCCCTGACGCTGCAACGGGATTATATATTCCAGGGCGCCTGTGGCGCAACCTGAAATGGTGGACGTTTTTGCTCGTCGCCGTCCAGATCGCCATTTATCTCTAGGTCCAGGACCTCGCGGCCATGGCGCCGATCGTGCGATCCGGTCCCTGTGGCCGCCATACCATTACCGCCGCTCTCTTTCACAGTGCGGTCAACCCTCTTTATAAAGGATCTCCATGAAAACGGCGATTATTCTGGCAGCAGGCTATGGCAAAAAAATGTGGCCGTACAATGTCACACGCAATAAAGCGGTGCTGCCCATAGCCAACCGGCCGCTCATCCTCTGGCAGGTCCAGGAACTGCGCCAGGCCGGCATCGAACAGATCCTCGTGGTCGTGGATTATCGCAAAGAACAGCTGCTCAGCCTGCTTCACGATGACGCCGGCATCCGCCTGATCACCCACCCGGGCCTCACCGGCACGGCCGCCGCCGTGCTGGCAGGTCTGGCCGGACTGGACGACGAAAACATTCTGGTCTGCTATGGCGACATTCTGGTGACCGCCGCCGATATCCAGTCCGTGATGACCCGGCATCGCCAGGATCAGGCGCCGGCCACGGTTTTGCTCAATCCGCTGGCAGAGGAAAAACCGAACGAGTGGCTGTGCGCGCAGCAACAAGCCGGCAAGCTGGAATATGTTCTCGGCCATCCGCGCGACAGTGTCGGTCACCGTTTCGCCGGAGTGTTTGCGCTCAATAAAACGTTTCGCCCGTTTCTCTCCGCCAATCCCGGCCGCATGGAATCCATTCAGGTCGGCATGATGGTGCCCGATGAATCACAATTGGAATTTTCCCTGCAGCTGGCCATCGATAAAGGACTGGAGATCGCAGCCGTTGAGAACAAAGGGCCTTATGTGGATCTGGATAAACCCTGGCACCTGCTGCAGGCCAATTATGTGTGGAGCAAACATCTCTGCGCCGATTTGAAGGGCCACGTCGTGCCGAAAACCTCGCGTATATCGGAAAAAGCTTACATCAACGGCCATGTGGTGCTGGGCGAAAACAGCGAGATCGGCGATGGCGTAATCATCGAAGGCAACGTCATCATCGGCGCTGATACACGCGTGGTGCAAGGCGCGATTCTGGAAAAAGATGTGATCATCGGTGACCACTGCACCGTCCGCCGCTACGCGCAGGTCGAAGAGGGTTCTTGCATCGGCGATCGCTGTTTCATCGGCCACTGTTCAGAGGTGGCGGGCGTGATGATGCGGCTCAGCTATGCCTACCATTATGGGGAATTCTGGGGCATCCTCGGCGAGTCCTGCGATCTGGGCGCTGCTACGGTGTGCGGCAATCTGAGATTCGACGACGGCCAGACGGTGCACCAGCAACGCGGCCATCGCGAAGTGCCGCTGGTGGGAGCCAACGCTGCCTACCTCGGCGATTATGTCCGCACCGGCGTCAATGTCATTCTCATGCCGGGTATCAAAATCGGACCCTACAGCGTCATCGGCGGCGGCACCATGGTCAGTGAAGATGTGCCGGAACGAACCTTGCAGTACGTAAAGCAGGAACACGTGCGCAAGAACTGGGGACCGGAAAAGTACGGCTGGTGACAAGCCTGCCGGAAAAAATAAATCGCTACACCCGCCAAGGCCTGTTCTTCTCATTGCCTATCCATACGCCACCATTCACGGATTTTTTTGCACCCGTTTGCGATGGTGGTTCACAGCCCTGTTCAATCCGCTACCGCCAGCACAATCTTGCCGCTGTAACGCCGCGATTCCAGCGCCACCTCAGCCTGCGCGGTCTCGGCAAGGGGAAAAACCGCCGCGACCGCTACCTGTAACGTGCCCTCCCTGATCCATCTGAAAATGTCGTTGCTTCTCTCTTCCAGTTCACGGCGCTCGGCCATATAATGCGCCAGGCTGGGGCGGGTCAAATATACCGAACCGCTGGCCGCCAGCACCGCCGGGTTGAGCGGCGCCACCGCTCCGCTGGCTTGACCGAACAGCACCATACAGCCCCGGGGTTTCAAACAGGAAAGCCCTTTCTCAAATGTGGCCTGTCCAACAGAATCATAAATCACATCCGGCCGGATCCCGAGTTGTCCGAGACGTTGGCTGAAATCTTCTTTGGAATAATTGATCACCTCATCCGCTCCCGCCTGCCTCGCGATCGCGCCTTTTTCCTCTGTTGATACCGTGGCGATCACGCGCGCGCCGCGCAATTTGGCCATCTGCACCAGCAGCCGGCCGGTGCCGCCGGCAGCGGCATGCACCAGTGCAGTGTGGCCGGGCTGCAATGGAAAGGTATGATGGGTCAAATAGTGTGCGGTCATGCCCTGCAGCATGATAGCGGCCGCCATGGTAAAATCGATTCCGTCCGGAACAGTCACTACTTTGGCGGCGGGCACGCACACTAACTCGGCAAAAGCGCCGGGATGCATGGCAAAGGCCACCCGGCTGCCCGGTTCAACATCGCGCACACCGGCTCCAACCGCCTCAACGACGCCGGCCGCTTCGTTGCCCGGAACAAACGGCAAAGGATTTTTATACAGGCCCGTGCGCTGATAGATATCGATAAAATTCAATCCCGCCCGTTTGACGCGGACCAGCACCTCGCCCGCCTGTGGAAGCGGAATCGCCAGCTCGACCGGCTGAATCACCTCCGGTCCGCCGTACTCTTGAATGCGCATAGCGTTCATATCACCCTCTCAAGCTATGGCGTGAAGGACAAAATTCAACAGGAAAAGCACCGTGACGATATACATCAGGGGATGTACCGCTCGAGCCTGACCGCGGACGAGTTTGGCCAGCACATAGAAGAGAAACCCGACGGCGACGCCATTGGATATGCTGTAGGTGAACGGCATCATGATGATGGTAAAAAAGGCGGCTGCCGCTTCTTCGATGTTGCTCCAGTCGATGCCGGATACGCTCTCCATCATCAGAATGCCCACCACGATCAGAGC
>CAZISM010000065.1:0-20672 GCA_964541895.1 uncultured Cytophagia bacterium | reverse complement strand
TCCAGTCGATGCCGGATACGCTCTCCATCATCAGAATGCCCACCACGATCAGAGCGGCGGCCGTGGCCGCTCCCGGCACGATGAGCGCGAGCGGAGAAATAAACAGCGCTAAAAGAAAGAACACGGCGACAAACACCGACGTCAATCCGGTCCGACCGCCGGCGCTGATGCCGGCCGCGCTCTCGACATAGCTGGTTACATTGCTGGTGCCGAGCAGGGCGCCGATGGACGTGGCCACTCCGTCACTGACCAGCGCGCGATCGATTTTGGCGGAAAAGCCGCGGCCCGATTTCAGCCTGGTTTCATCGCTTTCATCAAAGATGCCGGCCTTGCGTCCGGTGCCGATGAACGTGCCGATGGTATCAAAGGTGTCAGCCAGACTAAAGGCCAGGATCAGCGACAGGATGGAAAATATCTTTTCCGGCTGACTGAACAGGCCGGCCAGATCCAGCTTGAACAGGGTCGGGCTCAGCGACGGCGGCAGGAAATTTTTTGCGCTCAGGTCAGGAACATGCGTGACCCCCACGGCGATGCCGATCAGCGTGGTGAGGATGATGCCGAGCAGAATGGCGGCCCGCCAGCGCAACAGCAACATGATGATGGTGAGGATCACACCGCCAAGCGCCAAAAGACTGATGGGGTCGTTGAATCGGGCCAGGGACGGCAACACATCGCGCGACAGCACCTGGACGACCCGGCCGTCCTGGATATTGGCCTGAACCACGTTTTGGCCTTCGGTGATGAAATCCATGAAATGGGCGTTCTTTAAACCAATGTATGCGATGAACAGGCCGATGCCGCCGCCGATGGCCAGCTGCAACGAATGCGGAATGGCGGTGATCAGCATTTTGCGAATGTTGGTCAGCACAATGATCATGTTGATCACCCCGCACAAAAAAACAACCGCCAGAGCCTGTTGCCAGGTCAAACCCATGGTCAGCACCACGGTGAAGGTAAAAAACGCGTTCAGACCCATGCCGGGCGCCTGCGCAAAAGGGACGTTGGCATACACGCCCATGATCAGCGTGGCGATGACCGTGGATAAAATAGTAGCGACAAAAACAGCGCCCTGATCCATACCGGCGAGCGACAGAATGGCGGGGTTGACAAAAATGATATAGGCCATGGTGATGAATGTGGTGAGTCCGGCGGTGAATTCGGTGTGAATGGTGGTACCGTGCTCGGCGAGCCGAAATCTGCGATAGAGATACTCTTTCATGCGCCATCTCCAAATTGAAATCACTGGTTATCATAACGTCAGTTGCGAGTAGCTGCTAGGGACCTATCGTCCCGCCGTCGACACGGCACGGGCCAATCTACTGACGGAACACCCGGGGTCTCAACGTACGCGACACCCGGGATTCCTTATCTAATGGGACCCGGGATGTTGCCGCGCTCTTGGCGGCATCTCCGGGCGTCCCGCTATCGACGCTGCATGAGCAGATCTGTTGCGGGTAGCACAATGTCTAGCCATAAAGCTGCAACAACACCCGTTCAGGGGTCAACGGGGTGTGAAAATTGAACTCGGCTGCAGGTCGCAACGCGCGCATGGCCTCCTGCAGGGCGAAAAAAACAGCGATGCCATACATCAGCGGCGGTTCGCCGACCGCCCTGGAAGCCAGCGGACCGGAAGGCTGATCCACAAACGGCGCGAACCGTATCTCCAGATCGTCGGGCATGAAATAGACATCCGGCACTTTATAGGTCGACAACGTATCGGACAGGAGCCGCCCCTGCGGATTGTACTGCACCTCCTCCACCGTCATCCAGCCCAGCCCCTGCGCCAGGCCACCTTCGATCTGACCACGATCAATACGTTCGTTCAACGATTCATTCATGCCATGCAGAATTTTTGCGCGATCAATGGAATAGGTGCCGCACAGGCCGTCCACGGTCACCTCGATCACGCCAATGCCGGTCACATGGTAGCGGAACGGATGGCCCTGCTCTTTTGTTTTGTCAAAATAAATATCCGGTGTCGCGTAAAAACCAAACGCACTCAAACTGATCCGCTGCGCATAAGCGGCCTGCACCAGTTGCGGCCACTGATACTCCGTCGGCTGCCCGCCGCGATACACCACCTCGTTGTGAATAGCGAGATCCGCTTCCTGCCAGCCCTTTGTTTGGGCCAGCCAGGCGAACAAACGCTGTTGAATCCGGCTGACGGCATCGAGAACGGCATAGCCGTAGAGATCGGTGCTGGCGCTGGCAGCGGTGGGGGAACTGTTGGCGACGCGACTGCTGTTGGTCGATTCGCAGGTAATACGTTGAGCCTGGATACCCAGCGCCCGCCGGGCGATCTCGATCACCTTGGTGAACAGCCCCTGCCCCATCTCAACCCCGCCGATGGTGATGAGCACACTGCCGTCCTGATGAACGTGCAGCAGCGCCCCACCCTGATTGAGCATGATGTTGGTGAAGGAAATGCCAAAACAGATCGGCATCGTCGCCAATCCTTTTTTATAACGGACGCTGGTTTTGTTGAATGCGCTGATTTGATCCCGCCAGGTCTGCAGCTGAAAGGTTTTCTCGGCCAAAGCCCAGGTGGCAGGCAAGCGGTCGCAGACGACCTTTTGCCCGTATGGAAACGCATCGCCCTCCTGCAACAGATTCTTCTGCTGGATCTCTTCCCGACTCATAGCCAACGCCTGCGCCGCCTTGGCGATAGCCGCTTCGATGACAAACATACCTTGCGGACCGCCGAATCCGCGAAACGCCGTATTGGAGGGCAGATTCGTTTTACAGGAAACCGCGAACGCCCGGCCATGAGGAATGAAATAGGAATTGGTGCAATGGAGCAGCGTGCGTTCGAGAATGGCCGGGGAGAGATCTGTGGTACAGCCGGCGTTCTGATAGAAAACGACATCATAAACGAGCAGTCGGCCCTCTTTGCTCAATCCCAGTTTAAAATCCGCGCTATAAGGATGCCGCTTGCCGGTCATGCGCAGATCCTGGCTGCGGCTCAACACCAGCTCGACCGGCTTTTGCGTGTGCCGGGCCGCGACAGCGGCCAGACAGGCCCACAACGTAGCTTGATCTTCCTTGCCGCCAAAACCACCACCCAATCGACGAACATCCACTTCGACATCGTTCTGTCGCAAACCGAGCGTGCGTGCCACTGCCCGCTGCACGCTGGTGGGTCCCTGCGTGGAGGAAAAAATCCGCATGCGGCCGGCTTCCAGCGGAACAGCCCGGCTGCGCTGTGTCTCCAGATAGAGGTGTTCCTGGCCGCCGATTTCACACTGCCCCTGCACCACCACATCGCAGGATGACCAGGCCTGCTCCGCCTGGCCCCATTTGAATTCCCGCGGCTGTCCCAGAATGTGTCCCAGACGAAACGCCTCCCGGGCATCACAGACCACCGGAAGCGGCTCTATATCAATCTTTATCGCCTGCAAAGCTTGTTGCGCATGCCGCCGCGAGTCAGCCACCACCAGCGCCATGGGCTCGCCCATATATTCGACCATGTCACGGGCCAGCACGCGCTCATCCTGTACGATGGTGCCAAAATAAAGCTCTGGAACATCCTCAGCCAGCAGCACGGCCTTGACGCCGGGGCTCTGTCTCGCCGCCGTTACATCCATGGATCGGATACGGCCGTGCGCCACCGGCGAAGGAAAGACGGCGGCAAAGAGCATACCTTCCGGCCTGGGTTCGTCATCGACAAAGTGCGACGCTCCGCACACGTGCAGCTGGCCATCCATCAGATCCATAGCGCCGCCTCCGCAGGTACAAGGTTGGGGTACAATTCAACAAAATGGGTCAGCAGCAGCTGGCGCGCCAGCACGCGCTTGTACGTCGCGCTGCCTCTTACATCATCGATGGGGTGTATTTCACTCTGCAAAATCCGGTTCGCTTCTTTCAGCACAGAGATCTCTAACCTTTTCCCCTGCAGGAACGAACCGGTCTTGCTCGCCCATAGCGGCACCGGCGCCACTCCGCCGAAAGAGAGGTCAATGGTGCGAATGGTGCCATCGACGACGCAGACTCGAACCGCGCTGTTCACCGAGGCAATATCCAGATGCCGGCGTTTGCACACTTTGGTAAAATGGATTTTGCTGTCCGGCGGCGGCAGGCCGATTCTGATACGATAAATTCGTTCGTCTGCTCGTTTTGCTATGGTTTTATAACCGGTAAAAAAAGAGGCCAATGCCAGCGTCCGCTCCCCCTCGGATCCGTGCAAAATCAATTCGGCCCCCAGGGACAGCAGCAGGATGGCGAGATCGGCGATGGGGGAAGCGTTGACGAGATTGCCGGCGATCGTGGCGCGATGGCGTACCTGCCAGGAAGCCACCTCTTCATAAAACGGCTCGTTCACCGGCAGATGGCGCCGGATCAACGGATGCTCCATAAATTCCTGAAAAGTCATCATGCCGTCCAGTTCCAGCACGCCGTTTATCTCGTGCACCGGTTCCGCTTCCCGTTGCAGGGACAGTGAATAAATATCGCTGCCGCTCAGCTGCACCCCCTTTTGCACATAGAGATCGGTGCCGCCGGCGATCATAGGCAGAGCCATGGTCCCCACCGGCGCCGACGGCAACTCGGACAGCAATGCAGGGATCCTGGCAAAATACGGCGGTACCACCTGCAAGCGTATCAGCCGCGCCAGATCGTTCTCATTCTCCTCTTCACTCCATGCATCGCAAATGAGCTCACAGGCCCGCTTGATGGCCGCGTAACCAGTGCAACGGCAGAGATGTCCGCTCAGCATCGCTTTGGCCGCTGCTTCATCCGGCGGCTGTGGATGCTGCAACAAATAGCAGGTAATGGACATGACGATGCCGGGCGTACAAAAACCACACTGGATCGCGCCGGCCGCAATCAGCGCTCGCTGCACCAGCGTCAGGTCAACCATCTGCAGCCCTTCGATGGTCACAAGATGCCTGCCCCGCAACTCGGCCATGGGCACCAGACAGGAGGTCGCCGGTCTGTAGACCACGTGGCCGTCGCAGCAGGTGCCCAGCATCACGGTGCAGGCGCCGCAATCGCCTTCCCGACACCCCTCTTTGGTGCCGGTCATGCGCATCTCTTCGCGCAAATAATCCAGAACAGTGAGACCGGACGGCCCAATATAGCTTTGTTGCTGTTGATTGAGGAGGAACGCGATCGGCTCGTTCATGAGATGAACTGGTCTCCTTGGGAGAATAATGTCTGACCTGAGCGATTACGGCCTTGCGAAGGTTATCAAAAAAAAGCTGTCTTTGTTGACCTGTTTACTCGGCTGCGGCTGCAAACCTTCGCATCGGTCAGCTGTTCTGATAAAAATCGCTCCATTCAGTCCATGGTTGCTGCAGAGTCAAGGCTGGCGTACAATGCTAGTATGTATTTTTAATATAAACTATAGCTTGAAACTTTTCAAGCTGTTTTTGTTTCTTCAGGGATCACCGACAGAACACGACCTCGGACCCTGAACTAGTCTGCGATGCGGTGGCATAACTGTTGAATACATGGTATTTTTTTTGTACCTTAAACGAACCTGACCCGGACTAGCCGAAACCAAATGTCGAAGGTGTCCGCCATTTTTTGACCATTTTGCACTGAAAACAACTCGTATTACCATAACTATGGTGACGCATGACAAACCTGATTAAAACTTCCGTAAACCGACGACGCGACCTGATCCGCGACTATATCGCCATCACCTTTGGCGCATTCATCATGGGTGCCGGCATCGGCGTTTTTCTCGTTGATGCCAAAGTTGTGCCCGGCGGCGTGAGCGGCCTGTCCATGGCTCTGCACTATCTTTCCGGCGGCAAACTGCCGGTCGGTTTGATGATCTGGATTCTCAACATTCCGTTGTACATCTGGGGCGTGCGCGAACTGGGCAAACAGTTCGGCGCCAGAACGTTTGTCGGATTTACCTTGAACTCGCTGTTCATCGATCTCTTGCGCGGCGAGGTGCCCGGCTTTGCGCACATCCGCCTGCAGGACCACCCGGCCATTGTCAATCTGGCGCAAAAAGATTTTCTCTTTTTAATCCTGATCGGATCGGTGCTGCTGGGCATCGGCCTGGGAATCATTTTCAAGTTTCGCGGCAGCACGGCCGGCTCCGATGTCATCGCCGCTGTGGCGCAAAAGCGATGGGGCATCAAGCCGGGATCGGTTTTCATCATTGTCGATTCCCTGGTGATTACGCTGGCCGGCGTGATTATCCATGTCAAAGGACTGGCCGTCGATCGACATGCCCTGACGCTAACTTTGTACGCTTTCTTTCTTCTGTTCGTCTCCAGCCATCTCGTGGATGTCATCATCGAAGGCTTTGATTATGCTCATTCGGCGATCATCATTTCCGATCAGCACCAGGAGATCGGTCAGCGCATTCTCAATGAATTGGGGCGCGGCGTCACCGCCATGCCGGCCACCGGGGTCTATACCCAACAGCCGCGGCAGGCGTTGTATGTGGTGGTAACCCGCAAACAGGTCGGCGATCTGGTGCAACTCATCAAAGAATGCGATCCACGCGCGTTCGTCATTCTCAATAACGTGCACGAAGTGCTGGGGGAAGGATTCCGTGGCAGGATTTAGAAATCCGTTGCGCCTGGCCATTCTCACCGAAGGTCAAACGCATCCCACGCCCGCCAAGATGGCCGCGGGCGTGCTGCGCTTTCGTGCGCAGGATGTGGTGGCGCTGCTGGACTCGCAACAAGCGGGTTCGGATACGGCGACTCTGATGGGCGTCGGCCAGGGCATTCCCATCCTCGCTGATCTCAGCCAGGCGCACGCCATGGGCGCCAACACGCTCCTCCTTGGCATTACGCCGGCCGGCGGACAGCTGCCGGAAGCCTGGCGGCAGACCATCCATCAGGCCATTCACCTGGGCATGGACGTCATCAGCGGCATGCATACGTTTTTAAATGAGGACCGCGAATTCAGCCAGGCCGCGGCCCGGGCCGGCGTTACGCTGTTCGACCTGCGCCGGCCGCCGCAAGATCTGACAGTCAGTCAATGCCGCAGCCAACTGACCCGCACCTTCCGCATTCACACCGTCGGCACCGATTGCAACTGCGGCAAAAAAGTCACCGCCATCCACATCCACCGGGAACTGCAGAACCGCCGGCTCCATGCGGAATTCATCGCCACAGGCCAGACCGGCATTCTCATCTCCGGCAAAGGGATCGCCCTGGATCGGGTCATTGCCGATTTCTGCAGCGGCGCCGCCGAACGGTTGATTCTGGAAAATCAGCAGTATGATTACCTGGTGCTGGAAGGACAGGGATCGTTGACGCACCCGCTGTACGCCGGCGTCACCCTGAGCATGCTGTATGGATTTGCACCGCAGGCGTTGATTCTCTGCCACCAGGTCGGCCGCACCATCATGCGCGGCACACCCGCCACACCGGTGCCTTCCCTGCAGACCATGATCGGATTGTACGAAGCGATCACCCACCCGGTCTACCCGGCCAGGGTCGTGGGCATCGCGCTCAACCTGATGAGCCTCACCGACGCCGGGGAGGCGAAGGATTACGTGCAACAGGTACAGGCGGAAACCGGTTTGCCGGCAACCGATGTGGTACGTTACGGCGCCGGCAATCTCGTTGACGCCATTACAAGATATAAACAGGAACGGGAATCATTCCATTAATCGGGAGAGGATATGCCCTACCACTCTATTCGCAGCGCCCATCCAGTGCTGACCATCCTGCTGGTGCTGCTCTATGCCGTGCTCGCCTGGCGCTGGTGGACGTTGCAGGAACAAAAACTGTCACCCTGGTTCAAAACCCTGCATCATGCCGCGCGGTTGTTATTGCTCCTGCTCTATATGGACGGATTGATGCTGTTCATGCTGATGCGCCTGCCTGTGTCAGACTGGCATCATTACGTCAGTCTGCTGCCGGTGGTGGTCATTTTTATTTTTCAATTTCTGCCCGGCGTGTTGCGCCGGCCGATCACAGCCCGAGGCCAGAGTCTCATGTGTCTGACCATGATGGTCAGCCTCATCATCATCGGGCTATCCAGCCGGTATTATTGACCTGAGCCAAAAGCCAGTCGGTGGTGGCAGTGATAGACCAGCGCCCTGATGGTCGCCGCTGGGAAGCGGCTCCTACAAGCGGCTCCTGCACACGACGAAATGATATCGATGTGATTCGTTGGAGCCGGCTCCTGCCGGCGATGGGGCGGTGGCGGTGGAATCGCGCGACGAAATAGTTACTGCTTACGGACCGTGATATCCCCATCGGTTTGCAGACGAACCGGGATCCCCTCTCTGCCGGCCACCGGCGCAGGTCGATGCTCTTCCGGCTCATCGAGATACACCGGATAATCCGAACGGATTTTGCCATATTCTGTTTTAGCCGACAACGCCACCGCCAGCTGCCCTGGGAGATAAAGGGTGATGGGATTCATCGTGGTTGTAATATCGATGAACGACGGCTTGGCCAGCCGGACGATCTCTTTGATCTCCACCGGGCTGCCTTCACTGTCGATCACAATGGAACCGCTGCTGCGCCGGATCTCCACCTTGTTGTAAGAATTCTCAATAGTTATATCTCCGCCTGTATCGTTCACCGACACGTCGCCGGCCTGGCCATTGACGCGCACGTTGCCTTTGACGCCGCTCACCTGAATGGGATTATAACTGGAGCGAACCGAAACATCCGCCTTGACGTCGCGAACCGTCACAGCGGCCGATTCTGCTTCGATGGATACCTGGCCCTTTACCGATTCCACTTCCACCGGATTATACGATGAAACAACCCGCACCTCTCCCTGCACCTGCCGGATCTGCAGAGAACAACTGCTGCCGTTTACATCGACGTTGCCGCCCACCTGCTCCAACCCTACGGCTTCATAGCTGTTGCGAACAGTCACGTTGCCCTTGATGTATCGGCCGCTGACTTTGCAGGATTCACAGGTTACCACCAGATCGGCGTTCAGGCTATCCATCTCTATAGGATTATAGCTTGCGCGAACCTCCACCGTCTGGGCCACCTGGCCGGCCCGAATGGAGCAACTGGGGCCTTCGATAATCAGACGACCGGATATATCGTGCACGTCGATGGCTTGATAGGAGGTGGCGATATGACAATCTCCTTTGACGTTTCTGCCTCTTACTTCGCTGCTCTCCGACTTTATGATCAGTCCGGACTGGAGATTGGCAAAGGTGATACGGTCATAGCTGTTCTCAATTCTGACCGCGCCCGCTATGTTGCGCACCTCCACCCTTCCGGAGGTATTGCCGATGTGCACACCGCCGTTGAACGTATTGACCGACGTCGCCGCGTATTCGTTTTTCACCTCCAGCCTGCCGCCGCAATCCTGTACGTTGACATCACCGGAGGTATTGCGAAGGTCCAGTTCGCCCTGCACACCGAGAACATCGACGACGCCGTATTCGTTGATCAAGCCCACGCTGTAGCGGCCGGGCACATTGATCTTTATCTGAATCGAGATGGACAACCCGTCCCCTTCGCCTGCTAACCAGCGTCCAAGCCGGGTCAGCAGACCCTGGTTCGATTTTTCAACGCGCGTGGGCCTGACCAGGTTGAGGCGATAGCCGTTTTGGTACGGTTCCAGGCTGAGCTGCAATGCGTTAAGATAATCGGCCACATCCTGCTCCAGATCCGACTTTACCTCCACCCTGGCTTCCACGGCGATTTCGTTTTTTGACCAGCCGGTGACAGAGACATCAGCCTGGCTATGGTCGAGGTGCAATTTCCTCTCTGGCGCCGTAGCCACACCGGCGTTCAGGGTGCGGGTTTTGACTATGTTAACCGGTTGAGACGAAGGTTCGCCCCAGCTCGGAGCCAACATCGCCAGAATAATAAAGAGATGGTTCATGATATCCTCCTCTGCCATTCCGGTTGCAGCAAGACCTGCCGACTCGACTGGACGATTTGCTGCAACATGTTCTGTTTCGTGTACAACGCATCCAGCAACGAACGTTGAATATGAGCGTTGGCCGGATTATCGATGCTGGCCCGACGGCACCTTTGCAGGTGCTGGTCGATGGTCTTGAGCCGCCCCTGCAGTCGCGATGCCCGCTCGTCATACCGGGCCTGCGTCAGGGTGCGCAGCTGCCGTTCCAGCTGCTGGATGGATCGTTCGTACCAGGTCTCCCTGGCTTGGGCATTTTTCATGGCCTGATCGCTGAGCAGTCCAGCTGATTGATCGGCCGGACGAAGGTGCAAGCCGCCGGCCAGACCAATCGCCATAATCAACACGGCTGCCACGCGGGCCAGCAGCATCCAGGCCGGACGGTGCGAACGATTCTTTTCCTGACGCAGTGCTGCTTCGATGGCTGGCCACAGGGCCGCTGCCGGGCGTGATGCAGACAGGGCGGCAAACTGTTGCATCATGCGCTGATCCTGCTCGAACTGCCTCCGGCAGTCGGGACAATGGCCGACATGACGCCTGAAAACCGATTCGGTGATGCGACCGCGTTGCCATGAATCAAATACGGCGCAGGTCATAATCAACTCCTGAAAAATGGGCCGGCAGCAGGGCACGCAAGCGCACCTTGGCCTGATAAATGTGGGCCTTGACCGCTCCCACCGTGATATGCATCGCTTCAGCGATCTCGAGCTGGGACCATCCTTCCACAGCAAACAGGATAAAGCAGGCGCGCATCCGCTCCGGCAACCGTTCGAGCGCCTGCTGCAAAACCATGCCCGTTTCCGGATCAGGATTTGCTGTTACGTGCATGGCGTTTTCCAAATCCAGCAGCGGCCGGCGCGATTGCAGCTGATCGTAACAGCTATTCAGGGTCATCCGCACCAGATAGGTGCGAAATCGCGCCTGGTGACGAAACTGCCCGATGCGCTGGAACAGCCGGACAAATGTCGTCTGCACCGCATCCTCGGCGTCCTGACGATTGCCGAGCATGCGTATGGCCAGACGAACGAGCAGATCACCATAGGTATCATAGACCTGTTTGAAAGCGCTGACATCACCCTGTTGGCAACGAAGGATCAACGCTTGTTCATCAAGGTCATACACCGACAAATTACAGGCTCCTGTTTTGCGCTCGTTTACGGCTCTCCAGCCAGGCTATTTATTAGACGGGAAAAGGGGTGAAAAGGTTTAGTGCCGGCTCGGTCATGACAGATTATTTTGTATGCAAAGATAGGCGGGGTAATACGGCCTGAGCGTTTCGCTGCGACGGTATGTGGACAACGAATCGCGCAATTCTGGTTATCATCAACGACCCGGTCAAAACCTGTCGGACACCGCAACGGTGTCCGACAGGTTCGCCCGGTTAATCAGGAATATGACAGGTTTGGAACCGGCGGTTCCTGCGCACCGGCATCCGATCCCTGTGTTCTAGCCCAACGGCCCCTTGCCTGTGGCTCGATATTCCAACTGCGGGATCTGGCTGTACTCATTGCTTTTCAAGTACTCGCGGACCGCCTTGAGCAGCTCTTTGCGATTAGCGTTGCCGTTGCTGGCGCGCAGCGCCTTGTCAAACGAATAGGTAAACGCGCCATGCCAATCGCCATCGATATAGGCGTCGGCGCTGGTCTGGTCAGCCTTGCAGCCCGCCCACAGAACGTGCTGCTTCAAGCCGGCAGCGGCCAGCGTGGTTGTCAGCGTTTTTGTTTTTTTATTCTCGAGGCGTTTGAACGCTGTCAGGGAAGGCGGCGGTAAATAGCGGGGCTGCCGTGTCAGCAGCAAATCGATCGCTTTCAGGCCGGTGCCGCTGTGACAGGTATCCAGATACACTTCCAGCAGCACAGTCGGCGGCAACTGCAGAAACAGGTCGCGCAATTCGTCATCGCTGATGATGTAACGTGGATCCCAATCGCTGCCTTTCTGGGCCAGATCATAGGGGCAAAACGCTTCGTCGGCGGCATCGGTTTCATCGCCATTGACGTCCGGAATCTGAGTGCCATGACTGGACAGGCTGAACACCAGATAGGAGTATTTGCCCTTTTGCGCGCCCTGTACCATCTCGGTCAATGCTTTGATGATGTTCTTTTTTGTCGCCTTGCTGTTGGTCAGTGTGGTTATGTCGGCCGTTTTAAAGCCGAGAAAATCCTTGAGCAATTTGGCCATCATGCGGGCATCGTTCACGCAGCCGCTCAGGGCGGCGTCAGGATAATTCTTGAACTTGTTGATGCCCACACACAACGCTTTACATCCTTCCATGGCAACCTCCCTTTTCCTCATACGGGTTTATTACACTTTAATCCGTGGCCGGTAAAGGCCGTCAACACTGTTTTGCTGTCGTCCCATGTTTTCAGTATCTCCTGCACACCAGCGATGGCAGCCGCAGCGGTCGGCTCGACATAAAAGCCTTTCTGCGCCATCTCCCGCCAGGCCCGACGGATGCAGTCATCATCCACGGCAACCATTTCGCCGCCGCTCGCTTTAACCGCCGCGAGGATCTGTGCCCCTCGCACCGGTCTGGCGATGGCGATCCCTTCCGCCGGCGTCGGCGTCGCTGCTACGACGGCAGCAGCTGTTGTCCGGCCCGTGCTCCAGCTATGATAGAGCGGCGCACAGCCGGCAGCCTGGACGCCGAACAGCCGCGGCATTCGTTCGATGAGATTCATCTCCAGCAATTCCGTAAAACCGATAAAAGCTCCCAGCAGCAAGGTGCCGTTGCCCACCGGCACTACGATCGCATCCGGGATGCGGCCCGCTAGCTGTTCCCAGACTTCATAGGCAAACGTCTTGGTGCCGTGCAGAAAAAAGGGGTTCCACACATGGCTGGCGTAGTAGCTCGTCCGGCTGGCCGCCAGGGCCGCTTCTGCTGCCGCCTGACGCTCTCCCGGTATTTTATGCAATCGCGCACCATACGCTTCTATCTGTAACAGTTTGGCCGGCGAAGTTAATTCCGGCACGAAAATTTCGCATCCCACCGCAGCCGCGGCAGCATAGGCTGCAATGGCGCAGCCGGCGTTGCCCGACGAATCCTGAACCACATGGCTGATACCGAGCTCTCTGACTTTGCTCATCAGCACCGCGGCGCCGCGATCCTTGTACGAGCCCGTCGGATACAACTGCTCCTGCTTTACCATAACCGGAACACCGTCGATCGTTATGGCCAGGATCGGCGTACATCCCTCTGCGAGCGTGACGATATGTTCGTCACGGTCGATGGGCAGACACTCCCGATAGCGCCACAAGGTGTGCGGCCGGTTAGGCAGCAGCGACGGCTCCAGGTGCGGGACCACAACCAGATCGAGCAGCTCCCCCTGCGGACTGCACCAGCGCGGCTCTCGCGCTGAAAACGTTTCTCCAGTAGAACGACAGACCAAATGACAGGATCGCATAATCCGGGCTTGCCTTTCTCACAACAACTGTTATTAGCCGGTGCTCGACACAACGGTTATTCGCTATGGCCGGCATCAGTTTTTGCTGATGACGAACACCTTGCCGGACAGAAAATCCGTCAGCCACAACCGGCCCTGACGATCGTTACGTGCCTGGTTCAAACTATAGATGACGTCCCCGTATTGACCTGTCATATAAAAAGAAGAGTTGGTCGTGGCAAAACTGGTATCGCCATAAGGATAGTCATCCTGCAAAACAACCTGAAAACTCCTGGCTGCCGGATCGAAAACCAGCACGGTCAGTCGGTCAGAGTCGTGTACCGTTAGCAGCAGCTGCCCTTCCCAGGCCACGATCTGATCCACATGTCCTTTGGCCGGAATCGGCCAGACAGCGCCGTCGTGACCGATCTGCTGCAGGGTGTTATCCAGATGATCGATCACATAGGCGTTGCCCTGCAGGCAAGCCGCCTTGAGCGGCGCACGGCCGCTCTGGATCTCTTTGGCGGCAAACTCTTTTTTATCGATCACCGACACGGTGCCGGAGAGAAAATTGCATACATAGATGTTATGCTCGTCAAACGCCAGATCCGATGGGCAGCGCCCGGTGAGAATCCGCTGAATTACTTTTTTTGTTTGCAGGTCGACCACCTGCAGGACGCCCGGATCCTGATCCGTTTCAGCCACGCGCGCAACATAGAGTTGGTTCAGATCCGCGTCGTACTGTAAAAGGCGCTGCGTAGTCTCGCGCTCCACCTTGTCGGCCAGCAACATGCGTGTGCCGATTTCAAACAGTCGTACCGGATCCGGCAGGTTGGCGAGAAACTGCTCCTCCGAACCCCAGGGATTCTGCGTGAAATGGAGGCCACCGGATCGATCCAAAACCATTTTTTGCGCCTGGCGGGCGATGCGTCGATCATACCAGGAAAAATCAGGATGCAGGGTCAGGATCCCGTTTTTCGCGTCCCAGATGTATACAGTGGGCCAGTAGGATTGATGGGCGCCATAGGACAGATAAACATCTCCGTCATTATTTAAACAGGCTTGCACCGGATAGTCAAATGGCAACCGGTGTTTGCCGATCAATCCGGACTCGTTCAGTTCGACCACCTGGTCTTCGTTGTTGAACACCAGCATGGCCTGGCCGTTTTTCCATTCCACCAGATCCATGGGCAGCCAGCCGGTATATATTTTGGCGGTTGCTTCGCTGGCCGGATCCAGCGTCGTGATGGCCGCTCCAAAAGTGCCGTTTACCGCTGTGGCGCCTTTGGGAATGTAGAGCAGGCCGTCGCGGGGTTTAAAAGCCATGCTGAACATATGAGGCAGTATGCCTTTGTGCTCGATCCGTTTCACAAAACGACGATGAACCAGATCAACAACCTCCACATCGCCCTGCGGCCAGGACGCGACGTACAGCTTTTGTCCGGCCAGGTCGAGAGCGGTGGCGTCATTGCCAAAGGTCGGTAACGGAATTTCCTGCACAGGATTCTTAAAATCCACCACATGTACGCAGGCGGCGTTGTCATAGGGGATATAGATCTCTTCGCGATTCGGATTATACAGGATCCCCACCCCTTCACGCAGTTCCGGCAGCTTTACGATGGCCACTGTGCCGTTGTCGGTATGGATGCGCGCCGCTTCCACCACGCGGCGATCGCTGGTTTCGATGACCAGATAAAGCGCGTGCCGGTGGACGTCGTATCCTGCCAGATGCCAGCGGCCGCCCTTGCTTAACAGCAACTCATGCCGGCTCAGCTGCTTCCCGTTTTTGCTGTCAAAGAAATAGATCCGGGAGGTAAATCCGTCCACCGCGATCACGCGATGCAGAACAGGATCCACGGCGACTTTGCGGATGGCCGGCGGCGGCGTCGCATTCAGATTGGCCATGGGTTCGCTGAAATCGGTCCATGGCAACAGGGTCAACCTTTCTTTGGCCGGCTGATAAAATGCCAGTTCCTTGCTCTCCCGGCCCGCCAGAAAGACCGTGCCGTACTCGTCGTCCACCGCAATGCTTTCATACTGTTTGTCGGTAAGGATCTGCCGAGCCTGGCCTTGCTGGACCCGGACGTGGAACAGGCAGTTGCTGCCGATGATATAGAGGTCGCCGTTTTTTTCATTCAAGGTCCAGCATTCCGCTTTCAGGTGCTGCGGAATCCGGCCGGCCAGGGGAATGTTGCGAACGAGATGCGTGGCGCCGTCGATCACGGTGAGAGAAGAGGTCAAGGTGTTGGCGGCGAGGATGCGGTTTCGCACCGTATCCACGCGCACCAGCATCGGGCCGCCGCCGTTCACGGTCAGTCCGCTCTGTTTCAGCAAATCGAACGTTTTCACAGAATAGGGCGCCGAGGCGGCGAAAGAAACCATGCATAGACACAACCAAACTGTCTTTTTCATTACGGCTCCTGATTTCTGGTCCGGACACTTTTGCAGACCGTCACAAAACACCGGGTGGTCGCTTTTAGTATGATCCATCGGCTATGGAACATCCGGGTGGCATGACGCTCTTGCGACAACCCTGAGTTTTGGTTCCGGTTTATAAATAAAATACTGTTTTCAAAATCGTAATGCAAGAGATAAGCGGCAAGAAGGTGGGCAGAGGGAAGAAACGCCGTTTGGAAGAGCGGTCTGTGCCGCTCTTCCAAACGCAAACCATTGATGGTTACAGTTCCACGATGAGAATTTCTTTCTGGCCGTTGCGCACGATTTCCACGCTGATGCGCTCGCCCGTGCGCAATTCACCAAGGCGGTGCATATACTCATATATGTCGTTCACCGGTTTGCCCTCGATGGCGACGATGATGTCGCCCTTTTGCATACCGGCCCGGCTGGCCGGACGGCCAGGCATCACCACTTCAGCGCGAACGCCTTTAACGCCGCCGGAGGCAAAATCCGGCATGATGCCGAGGGTGACTTTGAATCGGCGGCCGCCCTGCGGCTGCGTCTTCGGGCCGGCTTCTTTGAACGCCAGCGTCTCCTGTCGATTAGCCAGGGTGCGGATCACATCCAGCACATAATCGGCCAGCCACTTTTCGCCTTCATAATTCAATCGATCGGCGTCATCGGCCGGCGTATGATAATCCTCGTGCATGCCGGCCATGAAAAACAGCACCGGGATATCCTTGGCGTAAAACGCGGCATGATCCGACGGTCCGTAGCCTTCCGGACTGGTCTTGATCGTATACGGCTTGGCCTCCGCCAGTTCTTTTAAAATGTTTTCCATACCTTCGGCCGTGCCGCTGCCGCCGATGCTGAAAGATTTATCTTCGACCTTCATGCGGCCGACCATATCGAGATTGATCATATATTTTATCTGTTGGAGCGGCACCGGCGGATTGTCGACAAAGTATTTGCTGCCCAGGGTGCCCATCTCTTCAGCGGTAAAGGCTACGACGACAACGCTGCGTTTTAATTGCTTGCGCTCGGCCGCCAGCGCTTCCGCCACTTCCAGTATGGCCGACACGCCGGAGGCGTTGTCGTCAGCGCCGTTATGGACCGCCGTCGTATCCGGACGGCGGGAGCCGCTGCCTGGCCCGCCCAAACCAAGATGATCGTAATGGGCGCCCAACACGATATACTCATTTTTCAGAAACGGGTCATTACCCGGAATAAGGGCCACGACGTTGGCGGTGGCAGCGCGCTGCAGCACCACATCGGTCTGCGCCGAAACCGGCAGGTCCAGCGCCAGGCTGGCCGATTTTTTCGCAGCATAGATGGCCGCTTCCAGCTCGGCAACGGTTTTTCCTGCTCCGGCCAGAAGCTTGTCTGCCAGGCTGCGTTTGATGTGCAGCACCGGAATGCCGGCGTTGGCCGGACTCTGGTCATAGCGCAACGGCAGCAGATCATCCTCTTTATCCGATTTTTCACCAGAGACAAACAGCACGCCGACAGCGCCCTTGTCCTTGGCAACAAAGCTTTTTTTGCGCAACGAGGTATAGGATTCATAACCGCTGTTGGGGGCGCCGTTGTCCGGCGCATCGCGCAGAATCATCACCCAGCGGCCCTTAACCTCGAGGCCGTCATAATCGTGCCATTTCAGTGAGTCGTTCTCGAAATCAAAACCATAACCGGCGAACGCCACCGGCCCTTGCGCCGAAGCCGTAGCGGAAAAGGCCAGGGGCGTAAAATCCTGCATGGGCTTGGCCGTAACATCGGCAAATGAGAGTCTGTTCTGCTCGCCGGCCTTGACCGAGGTGATGACTTCCATGCGCTGAAAGCCCTTGTCGGCCAGCAGCTTTGTTTTATTTTTTTTCAGCTCTTTTTTGATATAGTCCGCCGCCTGGTCGCCGCCGGGCAGCCCGGGCTTGCGGCCCTGCAGTTCGTCCGACGCCAGATAAGCGACGTGCGCTTTCAGTTCGGGGATGGTGATCTCTTTGGGATCTTTGGCAGAGGCGGTGATGACACAAATAGCTAATAACAAAGCAATCTTTTTCATTTTTGCTCCGGGCTGGGCTAGATATTGGTCAAATCAGTTCGATCTTGCACATATCAAGATGGCTTAAAATTAGCGAAATCTAACATTAAAATGTAGCTTTTCCGACAAGCAGGGGAATGATTTAAAGTAGGATGCGGCATTGATTGGGTGAGAATTTTCATGGCGAAATGGATACATCAAAGATCCCAAGTGAACGAATGTAAAAGAAACAAACGCTCAGTTAAAACCCCTTCCATCTTTTTGTTCCCTGTTTTGTTCATGCGCTTCCTCGTCATAATCCAAGTCATATAGCAGTCCATTCAATCGGCCCTTGCCGAGAATCGCATACTCTTTGCCGCCATAGAGTACCTTGTTGCTGCCTGCGTTTTTCTCCTGCAGGACATAGTAGCCGGAAGCGTCCGGGTAAAATGGCAAGACCTGTTCAATGTTTGATTCAAAGCAGACCCAGAGTGTTCGGGTTACGTCCATTTTTAACCACTTTAAATTTTTGGCCAGATCTCATGGTATTCAGGATCAATTTTTATCACCGTCCCGCGCACCCCGTCCGGATAGATGACATGGTCAGAGTATGTTCTTGCGTACGATCAATTCGTGGTATTCACCAATGGCCGTGAGAGCCTGTCACTGTGGTGCTTTGCGCGCCGCGGTCCGGTTCTGTTCCATTTTTCGCTGTCGGGCCTGCTCCAGCAGGGCCGGCACTTCGGCCTCCAGAAGGGTAAACCCGGCCTCCTGCAGCAATCTGGCTTCCATGGTCGCGGCCACGGCATCCTCAATGTGTAACGACTCCTGGTGGATGTAGCGAGCCCGCTCTTTAAGGTCCGGCGCCACCGCCAGCCGCAAGGAATCGATCTTTTTGTTGATGACCTGTTTGATATAACGGTCATTAAAGAGCGAGAGCAGCACTCCAGAGGTCATGCGCTCAATGTCGGCTTTGACGTCCGGCTGCTGATCCATCCCCAAGGCGGTCGCCTGGCGAGCAAAGACCCGCATGCGCAGATAGTGATCGATGGCTTCTCTGAGCTGGACCGCCGTTTCCGGGGCACCTTTACGTTCACGCAGGGCGGCAAAAGCGGTGAATTCTTTGCCGGCAAAACGGCCCACAGGCAGCAGGAGATCCGCTTCCGAGAGCTTTTTCAGGTTCAATGACTGCGACCGGTCGCCGGTCGTATCGCCGCCCGCGGCGATGATGATGCGATTAACAACCGAGGGAAACACCTGCAGATCCAGAGTGCCCTTGAGCCTGTTGTATTCCCGATCGATCTTTTCGTTGACTTCATGCCGGCGGGAGTAATTCAGCGCCTTGCGAATGGTTGGTTCCGCTTCGGCAAAGGGAAGCGCTTGCCCGGTTTTCTCCTCCCCTTTCAGAAGGATATAATAACCTTCATACCCCCGGAACGGCGCTGAATAATGAAACGCCTTTAGCGTATCCATCACGCTGCGCAGGGCCGCGTCGCCCAGGGATTCGCGAATCACGAACCCTATCTCCCCACCTTTGTAATTGGTGGTAAAATCCTGCGAATACGTTTTGGCGACCGCTGCGAACGGTTTGCCCTGTTTCAATAATCGGTAGGCATACTCGATGGTGTCCTTTTGTACCTTCTGCTGTTGCGGCGTATCGTGTTTGAATACGGGCCGGATGATGTAGGACATTTTATGCTGCGGATACAGTTCGCGATAGTACTTGGCGACCAGGGAATCGCTGATCACGGTGCGGACCATGTATTTTTGCACAAACGCCTGATAGAGGATGCGTTGCGTGTTTTTCTCGATCAGCGCGACGAACGCGGAATCAGAAGCAGGGATTTTCCTGCGCGCCTCTGCGAGAACCAGTTGATCGTACGCCTTTTTTCTGACAATCCGCTCCAGGTTATCCCGGGTTGGGAATTCGTTCGGCGCGTTCTTGTGAGCGTTCGCAAACTGCTCCAGGTATTCCGTTTTGGTGACAACGCCGCCTTTATACCTGGCGATGATGTCCCGTCGAGGTGTTTCACAGTTCAACCACACGAGGGCCGTCGCCAACACGGTCCATACCGCTCTTTGCGAACGACTGCGCTGAAAAATCATGTTCATGTCCTCAGCTGATACAAAAAATGGGATTGCCTAAAATAGGCAATCCCATTTTTTAATTCAAGGTAATAATTACTTCATAAAGGTCATCTTTTTGGTTTTGACGCCAAAAGTGCCTTCGAGGCGATAGAGGTAAATGCCGCTCGATACCGGCTGTCCTATTTCATTCTGACCGTTCCAGGCTACGGTGTGGCTGCCGGCGGACAGTTTTTCATCCACCAGCGTGCGCACCTTCTGGCCGAGCATATTGTAAACCGACAGCGAAATATGGCTGCTGGTCGGCAAGCTGAACATGATGCTCGTCGTCGGATTGAAGGGATTCGGGTAGTTATCGAACAGCTGGAACTCGTCCACTTTGGCCAGGTCATGACGTTCAACGGCGGTGGCGCTGCCGTTGTACACCAACACGCCTCTCGTGGTCTGATCGATAGCCCAATCGTCCAGCGGGGTTTCGATCATCGGCGCAATACCCCAGACCTTGCCCGCGGTGAAATAGTCTTTGGTGCTCCAGTACATCTTTAACGGACGCAGATCAAAGGCCATTTCGATGAAATCATGGCCCCAGCCGTGACCGGCGTAGAACGTGCTGGTGGTGTCATCGTTGAACATCTCGACGTCACTGCCGGCTACCGGCAACATACCGCTCCAGGCCATGGATTTGGCATAGCTCGGTCCGGGCACTTCGGAACCGACGATGGTCTTGCTCTGGTCGTCGTCGTTTTCCCATTTGGTGTCTGACCAGTCCATCCACGCGTATTCGACATATTTAACCTTCATGTCGGCGTTGGCCTGGGTTTGAGCGCCCCAGTCAATGTCACAACCCCAGTAAATCGCCGCTTCAGCGCCGATGGAATCCACCGCCACGCCGATCGATTTCAAATAGCCGACCGGGGTCAGATGCGCTTCATACCAGAAACTGTTGGCGCCCGTCGCGCCGTCGTTGTCCATATCGATGCCCAGAT
>CAZISM010000064.1:18204-30333 GCA_964541895.1 uncultured Cytophagia bacterium | reverse complement strand
TGCGCCATTTTTCATGCACGACATGAAACTGCCAGACGAGTCCGTCATAAGAGAGTAATCCGCCATTGACGCCGAACCAGATCATGCCGTTAGCGTCCTGCGCCATACACCGGCACCCCTTGCCGCTCAGTTCAGGTATCAACTGCCAGCGGTACAGCTCGGTAACGGGATCGGTAAATGTGGGCGTAAAAGGCTGGACGGCGGCTGCTGGTTCAAACACCAAAAGCGCCGGGCAGAGAATGAGAAGAAAAAACAGAGCGTACGGACTGCACCCCAACTTCAGAAAATCTGTCTTGCTGTTTGCGGCCATATCCGGGATGCTGGTTAAGCGGTTCATACTCATAAATGTACTAGCCTTTTCGGATAAATTCCAGCTATTTTTATCCGTGTGGTTGCTGCGAAAAAGGTACCCCGGGAGTGCCAACAAAAACCAACAAAAAAAGGGATCTCTTTTGGAGATCCCTTTATGCGCTCAGGTGGTAGGACTCGAACCTACAACCTAGTGGTTAACAGCCACCCGCTCTGCCGGTTGAGCTACACCTGATTGTTGCGAATATTAATATAAAGAAAGAATCAAAAAAAGTCAAGCAAAAAGCTTGCAGAGAGTGCAGATCAGCCCTCCTGGCACTCATCCGGCCAGCGTTTTCAGCCAGAGCAGGCAAATCAGCGTCTTGGCGTCGCTGATCTCACCCTTTTTAACCAGGCGAAAGGCCTCGTCATAATCCATTTCCACCACCTCGATATCCTCCGCCTCCTCTTCCAGACCGCCGCCGCGATTTTTGCGCGTGGCTTGACTGATATCGGCCAGATAGAGATGGATGCGTTCGGTGAGCCCTCCTGGGCTGGGGCTGCAGGTGGTGATGTACTGCAGCTGCTCCCGGCTGATGACATAGCCGATCTCCTCCTCCACCTCGCGAACCGCAGTCAGCTCCGGATGGCCGTCCTCATCGATGGTGCCTGCCACCGCTTCCAGGATCCAGGCGTTGTCGGACGCCACCAGATACATGGGAAAACGAAACTGGCGCACAAAGACGATCTTTTTCCGCACCGAGTCATAGGTCAACACCGCCACCGCATCGCCGCGTTCGATGGCCAGCCGCATCACCGGGCCGGTCATGTGGCCGTCAAATTTTTCAAAAGAGACCTCGGCGCGATGCAGGGTAAAAAAACCCTTAAAAAGCACCTCCTGCTGGTGTATGTCCACTTTCATATGCCATCCTCGCGTCCAGTGACCGATTGATTTTGCCCCTGAAATCCCAATATAGAAAACGCACCACAGGAATGCAAGCGGATTATCGCGGCAAAACGCTGTATAATGCTGAAGAGGGACGTGGATGGCCGGATTTTGGCCTTGATTATTGTCAGACGATTGCATAACTTGCTGCCTGTTCACCTAGAGGTTCCCATCCAACTCCGACACCTTCATCAAGGAGCTACGGCGTGTTATTCGATTTCAGCATGGTTGTCATGTTTCTCGTGCTGGGCGCAGGGTTTGTTCTGATCGCACTTGGGCTTGGGGCGCTGATTCGTCCCAGGCGCATGGGCACGAACCGCAATGCCACCTATGAATGCGGCGAAATACCCACCGGCACGGGCTGGTACAATTTTAATCCGCGTTTCTATATGCTCGCCCTGATTTTTCTCATCTTTGATGTAGAGGTCGTAGTCACCTATCCGGTCGTCACAGTGCTGCGGCAATGGGCGGGATGGGGCAAAGGGGCGATCGCGTTCATCGAAATTCTCCTGTTCATCCTCATTCTCGTCACCGGCCTGATCTTCCTGTGGAGAAAAGGCGATTTGGAATGGATTAAAAAATTATAGTATAGAGGAGTCTCTATGGATCACGTGGTCTGGGAAGGAGGCTTTGCCATCCCCACCAAGCTCGACGAGCTGATCAATCTCCCCCGCAAAAATTCGCTCTGGTATCTGCTCTTCGCCACCGCCTGCTGCGGCATCGAACTGATGCAGACCGGCGGCCCGCGCACCGATCTGGACCGTTTCGGCATGGTCTTTCGCGCTACACCCCGGCAGACCGACCTGCTGCTGATCGCCGGTTCGATCACCTATAAAATGGCTGAGGACGTCCGCCGTCTCTACGACCAGATGCCCGAACCCAAATATGTGCTCGCCATGGGCTCCTGCGCCAATTGCGGCGGGCTTTTTTCCCGCGGCTACTCTGTGGTAAAGGGCATCGACAAGGTCGTGCCGGTTGACATCTACCTGCCCGGTTGCCCGCCGCGGCCGGAAGCGCTCAATGAGGCGATGATGACCATACAAAAAAGAATGCAAAGAGACAGCTGGGCTCAGCGCCGGACCATAGATTCGGAGAAACTAGCCAAATGACCATCCAGGACATTCTCGGCACTCTGCAGAACCAGTTTGCCGGCGTTCCCATTGAGCTGCAGCAGGGACAGGCCGGCGATCCGTGGTTGCTGCTGCCTGCCGATCAGATCATCCCCGCTCTTTCCTTTCTAAAAAACTCGCATGGCTTTATTTTTCTCTCCACGTTGGCCGGCATCGACTACAAAACCGGCCTCGGTGTGGTCTATGTGATCCGCTCCCTGGAGAAAAAATGCGAGGTCACGCTGAAGGTGCTGGTGCCCTATGAAAAACCAGAGCTCCCTTCAGCCAGCGATGTGTACGGCAACGCCAACTGGTTCGAGCGCGAAGCCTGGGATCTCCTCGGCATCGTCTTCACCGGCCACCCGGATCTTGTACGCATCATGATGCCCGACGATTGGGTGGGCCATCCCCTGCGCAAGGATTATGTCGAAGCGCCCGAGTGGCACGGCATCCCGACGACACGGCCCAACAGCCACGAGTTGCTCAACCATCTCTATCCCGCCAGACCGGAAGCAAAAACTCCGGCCGCGGGCGAAGGCGCCTGATCGGCTCCCGTCTCGCAGGAGCGTGGGTTCCCATGTCTTCTTTTTTCGTTAACTAGCCAGACCAGTTCTTTTTGCCCGCAGCAGGCGGGGCCGGGTCTCCGGCATAATAATAATGGATAGTGCAAAACTCTGGACAAGGTGCACATGAAAGTTGCAGCCGAATCATTGCAGCCCGACAAAACAGTCGTCAACATGGGGCCGCAGCATCCCTCCACCCACGGCGTTCTCAATCTCACCCTGACCCTGGCCGGCGAAGTGATCGAAACCGCTGAACCCAAGGTAGGCTTTCTCCATCGCGCCATTGAAAAAATCGGTGAATCGACCCAATACGTGGGCTATATTCCCTACACCGACCGCGTCGATTACCTGTCGGCGATGTTCGGCAATCAGGCTTATTGCATGGCGGTGGAAAAACTGCTGGGCGTGCAGGTGCCGCGCCGCGCGGAATACATGCGCGTTGTCGCCTGCGAACTCAACCGCATCATCAACCATCTCATCGCCTGCGGCACCTTTGCCATGGATCTGGGTGCGTTCACCCCCTTCCTGCACGGCATCCGCGAACGCGAGCTGGTCAACGATTTGATGGAAAAAATCTGCGGTGCGCGCCTCAATTACAACTATATGCGCTTTGGCGGCGTTTCGCGCGACTGGACGCCGGGCCTGGACAAGGAGATCCTCGCCTTTCTCGACCGCTTTGATACCTTTCTTCCCGAGTTCAATCGTCTGATCACCGGCAACGAGATCTTTGTCAAACGCCTGGTGAACGTCGTGGTCATCCCGGCCGATCTGGCCGTTCACTATGGTCTCGGCGGACCCAACCTGCGCGCGTCCGGCGTCGATTTCGACCTGCGCCGCGATTATCCCTACAGTGTCTATCCTGAATTCACTTTCAAGGTCATCACCGGCGAAGGCTACCGCGGCCAGGTCGGCGATTCCTTCTCCCGCTATATGGTGCGCCTCGATGAGATGGTCGAGTCGGCCAAAATCGTCCGCCAGGCTGTGGAAGGATTGCCCGAAGGCGACTTTCTGGCCAAAGTCGCACGCAATCCCGTGCCGCCGGCCGGCGAAGTCTATACCCACGTGGAAAGCACCCGCGGCGAGATGGGCTTTTACCTGGTCAGCGACGGCACCGACAAGCCGTTCCGCTGCAAGATCAGAACCAGCTCGTTCTGCGCCATGGCGGTGATTCCCGAAGTGATTCCCGGCTTTATGGTGGCTGACCTCACCGCCTTTTTCGGCAGCCTCGATATCGTGGCGCCGGAAGTAGACCGTTAATCCTGCACCCTGAACAGAATAACAGAACAAGAGCCTATGAAAAACCTGTTTGACACTCTCATCGCCAACTTTTCGCTCGATCCCTGGATGATGACCGTGGCCATGGCTGTCTGGCTGCTGCTCGTTGCCGTCATCGTGCTGGTCTTTATGGCCACCTTTGCCGGCATCACCTCCTGGCTCGAGCGCCGCATCGCCGGCCGCATGCAGTCGCGCATCGGCCCCAATCGGGTCGGTCCGCTTGGCTTTTTGCAGTGGCTGGCGGACGGCCTCAAATCCTTTCTCAAGGAGGATGTCATCCCAGATGCGGCTGATCGGACCCTGTTTAAAATGGCGCCCTATCTGGTCTTTCCGGGCGGTTTCGCCGCCTTTGCCGCTCTGCCCTGGGGCTATGGCATCATCGCCAGCAACATCGACATTGGCATTTTCTACATCACCGCCATCACCACCCTGGTGGTGCTGGGCATCCTCATGGCCGGCTGGTCGAGCAACAATAAATGGTCGCTGATCGGCGGGGTGCGCGCGGCCGCGCAGATGATTTCCTATGAAATCCCGGCCGGACTGGCTATTCTCACGATCGTCGCCATCGCCGGCACCCTGAATATGCAAGGCATCGTTCAGCAGCAGGGCGGCTGGCCGTGGCAGTGGTTTTTCTTTCACAATCCCTTCACCTTTATCGCTTTTTTCATTTTTTTCGCCTCGATCCTCGCCGAAGGCAACCGCACCCCCTTTGACCTGCCGGAAGCGGAAAGCGAGCTGGTCGCCGGCTATGTCACCGAATATTCCGGCATGCGGTTTCTCTTTTTCCTGTTTACCGAATGGGCCAACGTCTGGACCATGTCCGCCCTGCTCACCACTCTGTTCCTCGGCGGCTGGCAAATCCCCGGCATCGCCGATCTCGGCGCCGTCGTTGCCGCAGCGCCCACGGCCGGCAAAATTCTCTGGGTAACGGCCAGTGTGGTCGTCTTTTTTGCCAAAACCAGCGTGTTCGTGTTCATCGTCATCTGGGTGCGCTGGACGCTGCCGCGCCTGCGCGTCGACCAACTCATGATCATGTGCTGGAAATATTTCGTGCCCATCGGCTTTGTCACCCTGCTGGGTTCCGCTCTGTTTGTCATTTTACCCAGCACGGGCGTCTGGCACTGGCTCTGGCTGGCCATGCGGCTGCTTTTGACCGCCCTGGGCTTCGCCATCGCTATCGGACTGATCTGGCGCGCCTTCTACAACATCCGCGCCATGAAGGATAAAGTCTATATTAAAATCTGGGCCTGATCTTTTCGGCGCACGGCCGGAACCAACGCGGCGGCGCGCGCCGGTGTAACAATCAATCACGGAGTTTCCCTTGCGTGACTATCTGAACAACATCAAAAATGCAGCGGTTTCGATCTTTGAGGGGCTGGCGGTGACGCTCTCATACTGCCTGCGCAAACCGATGACGATCCAGTACCCGGACCGCACGGAAAAGCCGGTTCCGGAGATGCTGCCGCCCGGGTTCCGCGGCCTGCTGGAGGTCGACACCTCCATCTGCACGGTCTGTATGGCGTGCCAGAAGCGCTGCCCGCTCGGCGTCATCCTCATCGAGAACGAACGCGATGCGGAGACCAAAAAGAACTATCTCACCCGCTTTGAGATCGATTTCGCCATGTGTATGGTATGCGGCCTGTGCACCGAAGTGTGCCCCACCGGCGCCATCCGCCACAGCACCGAATTCGAGGCGAGCACCTGGCATGTCAACAATCTGGTTCACTGCTATGTCAAACCGGGCGAAAAGGTCCCGGCCTACAAAGTGGTGAAGGACCAGGAACCGCAGGGCCTGCCGCAGAATGCGCCTTACCAAGGCTTGAAAAAGAACTGGGATGACCCGGCGTTCACTTCGCCGGATGCGGCGCGCGGCAATGTCCGTTGGAAGAAAACTGAGGAGGACGCGGCATGAACGTGACGGTGCCAGATATTCTCTTTTACCTGTTTAGCCTGATGATCCTGGCCTGCGGCGTGATCGTGGTCTATTCGCGCAACATCGTCCACTCGGGCTTTTCGCTGCTCGGCACCTTTGCCGGCGTAGCCGGACTGTACGGCCTTGCTTCATCGACGTTCCTGGCGGCCGCGCAGATCCTGGTCTATGTGGGCGGCGTGCTGATCGTCATTCTTTTTGCCATCATGCTCACCCGCGGCATTGAAAACGCCAATCGCTCCAATCCAAGCCAGGGTGTGGTTCCAGCCACCCTCCTCGGCGTCATCATAGCCGCCCTGCTGATCTTTGTCGCTGTCAGCTTTCCCTGGCAGATACGCACCGTAGCCGAGACGACCGATTCGGTGTCGCCGCTGGGAAACGCTCTGTTGAATCAGTACGTGCTGCCTTTTGAATTTCTTTCGCTGGTGCTGCTGTCTGTGCTGGTCGGTGCGGTGATGCTGGTGCGCAAGGAAATTAAACCTCAAACCGACGAGGAGGCGGAATCATGACCTTAAACATCGGCCTCTCCCACTATCTGGTCGTGGCCAGCCTGCTGTTTGCGCTCGGCCTCATCTGCGTCCTGACGCGGCGAAACGCCATCGGCCTGCTCATGGGCGTAGAGTTAATCCTGAACAGCGCCAACATCAACCTGGTCGCCTTTGCCCGTTTCGTGGAAAACAATATTTCCGGCCAGGTGTTCGCCCTGTTCGTCATCGTCCTGGCAGCGGCGGAAGCCGCCATCGCCATGGCCATTGTCCTGTCGATCTTTCGTTCTATGAAGAATATCGATGTGAATGTAACGGTGAATTTGAAGGAGTAGCTTTCATGGAGAGTTCACAAGCCGGCTTGCTCTGGTTGGTCCCATTCCTGCCGTTATTGGGTGCGTTCATCAACGGCGCCTTTGGACTGAAAATTCATCGCGCCTACGGCGAAAAACCCATCCACGTGGTGGCCGTGCTCATGCCGGCGCTGTCGTTCGTGATCGTGGCCTGGTATTTCGTGCAGCTCATGTCCCACCCGGCGGAACAGCGCCATATGCTGTGCCATCTGTTCGACTGGATCCGCATCGGTGATTTCAGCATTCCCATGGCGTTCTGGTTCGATCAGCTCTCCGGCGCCATGGTGCTCATGATCACTTTTGTCGGCACGCTGATCCACATCTACAGCATCGGCTACATGCATAAAGACGACAGCTACTGGCGATTTTTCGCCTACATGAATCTGTTCATGTTCGCCATGTTGACGCTGGTGCTGGCGGATAATTTTGCCCTCATGTTTGTCGGCTGGGAAGGCGTCGGACTCTGTTCCTATCTTTTGATTTCGTTCTGGTACAAGGATTTGAAAAACGCCTCTGCCGGCATGAAGGCGTTCATCACCAATCGCATCGGCGATTTTGGCTTCATCGTCGGTCTCTTTGGCCTGCTCTGGGCTCTGGGCGGCAGCTGGAGCAGCAGCGGCTATACGCTGGAAAACAGCCAGAACCTGACCTTTGTCTTCCGGCACGTCCAGAAACTGGCGCCCCTGCTGGTCGACAAAACCATTCTCGGCATGGCTGCGCCTACGTTCATCTGCCTGTTCTTTTTCTGGGGCGCCACTGCCAAGAGCGCCCAGATCCCGCTCTATGTCTGGTTGCCGGATGCCATGGCCGGCCCCACGCCGGTGTCGGCCCTGATCCATGCCGCCACCATGGTGACCGCCGGTGTGTACATGGTGGCCCGTCTCAACTTTTTGTTCGCCCTGTCGCCGGTCGCCATGACCGTGGTGGCCGCGGTGGGCGCGCTGACGGCGATATTCGCCGCCACCATAGGACTGTTCCAGTATGATATCAAAAAGGTGCTGGCTTATTCTACAGTCAGTCAGTTGGGTTATATGTTCATGGGCGTGGGCATCGGCGCCTACGGCGCCGGCGTCTTTCATCTGCTGACGCACGCGTTCTTTAAAGCCTGTCTGTTCCTCGGTTCCGGTTCGGTGATCCATGCCATGCATCAGGCGCTGCACCACAGCCACGACCACCACACCGATCCCCAGGATATGCGCAATATGGGCGGCCTGGCCAGGTACATGCCGACGACGCGCTGGACCTACCTGGCGGCGTGCTTTGCCATCGCCGGCTTTCCCTTCATGTCCGGCTTTTTTTCCAAAGATGAAATCCTGTGGAAGAATTTTTCCAACGCCAACATCCTGATACCCGGCCAGATGTTGTGGGCCGTCGGACTCACCGCCGCGCTGCTGACGGCGTTTTATATGTTTCGTTCCTACTTTATGACCTTTACCGGCGCGTTTCGCGGCGGCAAGGAGGCGGAACACCATCTGCATGAATCGCCTAAAACCATCACCGTGGTTCTGCAGATCCTGGGCGTAATGTCCGTGATCGCCGGTGTGGTCGGCTTGCCGCACCTCTGGCATCTGCCCAATCTCATCGAAGGCTGGTTCGAGCCGGTGTTCGAAGCCTCGGCCGACCATTTGCACTGGCTGCACTATTCGGTGTCTGTCGAGTGGCTGATCATGCTGGCCTCTGTGCTGGTGGCCTTTGCCGGCGCCGGCCTGGCTTACAGCCTGTACAAGGACGCCCGCTCCAGCGTGCCGGCCGCCTTTCTGCAGAAATATCCCGGACTGCACAAGGTGATTTACAACAAATATTATGTGGACGAACTCTACGAAGCGACCGCCATCCGCTTCACCCTGTTGTTCTCGACGGTGTGTGACTGGTTCGATCGCGTCATCATCGACGGAGTGGTACATCTCATGGGCTGGATCGGCCGCCAACTGGGCTTTGCCAGCGGCGCCCACGACACCTATGTCATCGACGGCGCCGTCAACGGCATCGCCGCCGTAACCGGCAAGGGCGGCCGCTGGATGCGCAAACTGCAGACCGGTCGCATCCAGACCTATCTCTACGTTTTATTGGCCGGCGGACTGATGCTGATCGTCGCCCGCTATATCATTTTCTGAGAATAAATAATTTTCACGATAGCCACCGATCATGGAGTACAAGCTATGAGCGAATCCACGTTATTGACCTGGATCATCTTTTTACCGCTGTTGGGCGTTCCTGTCGTGTTGTTGCTGCCCCAGGCGAAGAAACAGACCATCCGTTGGGCCGCCACCATCGCCACAGCGCTGCCGCTGTTGCTGGGCATTCAAATGCTGCTCTTGTTCGACGCCAACAACACCGCTGTCCAGCTGCAGCATCATCTGGTGTGGATTAAAGCGTTCAACATCGAATATTTTGTCGGCGTCGACGGGCTCTCGGTCCTGCTGGTTTTTCTCACCCTGCTGATCAGCTTTATCGCTGCCATCGCCTCCTGGGGCGTTGAAAAATATGTTCGCGGTTATTTCGCCCTGCTGCTGCTGCTGGAAACCGGCATGCTGGGCACGTTCTGCAGCCTCGACATGTTTCTCTTTTACATGTTCTGGGAAGTGATGCTGCTGCCGATGTACTTTTTGATCGGTATCTGGGGCGGCCCGCGCAAGGAATATGCCGCCATCAAGTTCTTCCTCTACACCCTGTTCGGCTCGCTGCTCATGCTGCTGGCCATCATCGCGCTCTATTACAACTCGAATCCGGCTACCCTGGTGGACGGCACCGCGACCAACCACACCTTTAATATTCTCAAGCTCATCAGCGAAAACGACTTTTCGGCCAAAGCGCCGTTGCTGGGTTTTGAATTCAGCAAGATCATTTTTATCGCCCTCTTTATCGGCTTTGCCATCAAAATTCCCATGGTGCCGTTTCACACCTGGTTGCCCGATGCCCATGTGGAAGCGCCCACCCCCATCTCGGTCATCCTGGCCGGCGTGCTGTTAAAGATGGGCGGTTACGGCATCCTGCGATTTAATTTCGGCATTTTGCCCGAAGCCACCAAATGGGCGGCGCCGGGTATGGCCCTGTTCGGCGCCATCAGCATCGTCTACGGCGCCTTTGTCTGCCTGGCGCAAAAAGATCTGAAAAAAATGATCGCCTACTCGTCGGTCAGCCACATGGGATTCGTGCTCCTCGGCATCGCCGCTTTTACGGCGCAGGGCATGGTGGGCGGCGTTTTTCAAATGTGGACGCACGGACTCATCAGCCCCATGCTCTTCCTTATCGCCGGCGTGATTTATGATCGCGCCCATCACCGCAATATCGAAGGCTTTGGCGGACTGGCGTACCAAATGCCCGAGTATACCGGCCTGACCGGACTGGCGTTCATGGCCTCGCTGGGCCTGCCGGCCCTGTGCGGTTTCATCAGCGAGTTTCTGGTGTTCACCGGCGCCTTCCCGGCCTACCGCGTCCTCACCATCATTTCCGCGCTGGCGGTCATCATCACCGCCGCCTATTATCTGTGGGCCATGCAGCGCATGTTTTTGGGCAAGCTCAACGAAAAATATGCCGGTTTGCCGGACCTGACCTGGCGCGAGCGGATCACCCTGTATCCGCTGGCGGCGCTGATCGTGATCATGGGCATCTTTCCCATGCCGGCGCTCAACCTTATCAATAAGACGCTGTTGTCGATTCTAGAAGTTTTTAAAGGCTGAGGGAGAGAACAGCATGGCAATGGACAAACTCCCCTATCTCTATCCCTATCTGGCATTGACGGCCGGTGTGTTGCTGGTGCTGTTGGTGGGTATCGGCAAAGGCGCAGACCGCGTCAAGCAAACCCTGATCGTGGCCGGTCTGTTTTTGCTGGCCGCCGCCCTGCTTTCGCTGCTGCCCCAGGGACCGGCTGCCATTGGCGATATGATGCAGTTCGACGGCTTTAGCCAGTTTTTCCTCTGGCTGGCCATTATCGCCACCGCGCTGGTCCTGATCCTGGCGTCCCAATCCGCCGAGCTCGCCCGCGCCCGCTTTACGGAATTTGCCGCTATACTGCTGACCATCTGTGTCGGCATCGCGCTCATGGCATCGACGCGGGACCTGCTCTTTGCCTATCTGGCGATGGAAATGGTCAGCCTCTCCTCGTACGCGCTGACCGGCTTTAAGCGCAACAACATCTTTTCCCACGAAGCCGCACTCAAATATGTCATCTATGGCGGCGTCGCCTCCGGCGTTATGGTGTTCGGCATTTCGCTGTTGTACGGCATCGCCGGCTCCACCTCCTTTACCGCCATCGCCTCGGCCCTGGGCGAGCAAGGCGCCGTGGCCCAAGCCGGCAAAGCCGGCCTGCTCTCGGCCATCATCAGCCTGACCATGATCCTCACCGGATTGTGTTTCAAGATCGCGGCTGTGCCCTTTCACATGTGGAGCCCGGACGTCTATCAGGGTGCACCGACGCCCTTTACCGGCTACCTCAGCGTCGCCCCCAAAGCGGCCGGATTTGCCCTGCTGCTGCGGTTCCTCATGGCGTTGCTGCCGCACGCCGCTGCCGATGTCAAAGGCTCCATGCTGGCGATCATCGGCCTGATCTCGGCCGTCACCATGACGCTGGGCAACATGACCGCCATTCATCAGAGCAACATCAAACGGCTGCTGGCGTTCTCGTCCATCGCCCACGCCGGCTATATGCTCATGGGTGTGGTCCTGCTCGACGAGGCCGGCTCCGGAGCTGTGCTGCTCTATCTCGGCATCTATCTGGTCATGAACCTCGGCGCCTTTGCCGCCGTTCAGATCATGGCGGATAAATTCAACAGTGAAGAGATCAGCACCTACAGAGGCCTGGGCGTACGCTCACCGCTGTTGGCCGTGCTGTTGAGTGTCTATCTGTTTTCGCTGGCCGGCTTGCCGCCCCTGGCAGGATTCATCGGCAAATTTTATCTGTTCGCCGCTCTGCTGAACAACGGCGGTTACTGGTACATCGCACTGGCGGTGGTGGGTATTCTCAACAGTGTGGTGGGATTGTTTTATTATGCCCGCATCATGATGGAAATGTATATGAAAATCGATGAGGCGGAACCGGCGCACGTCTGGAAAACCTCGCTGGCGCCGTTGCTCGTGGCCCTGGTGCTGCCGATTTTTATTCTCGGAGTCTATTGGGTGCCGCTGCAGAACTGGGCCTATGCCGCTGTCGCGGCGCTGAAATAGCCGAACATGCTTTCGAA
>CAZISM010000064.1:13324-18104 GCA_964541895.1 uncultured Cytophagia bacterium | reverse complement strand
ATCCGTTTCCGAGCCAGGATGAATTGAACGGCCGGCATCTGGCCTGGTGGACGTCAGCACAGGATGCCGATATGGAATAAAAAAAGGAACCCCTGGGGTAGCGTACTGTGCGATCCCGAGTGTTCCAACAGCAGGTCTTACGGTACAGATTCGTTAGCGGGACACCCGGAGGTGCCGCAAAAAGCGCGGCAACATCCGGGGTCCCTTGTTCCAGAACTGCGGGTGTGGATTCGCTAGCGCAGAAACAGCATGGCCACGCCGGCGATGGTGATAAAGGTTCCCACCAGCGTTCGCAACGACGGCCTGGTTTTATAAATAATCATGGTGTACGGGATCACGATCACCGGCACGGTGGCCAGCAGAGTGGCGGCAACGCCGGCCTCGGTATATTTCACCGCCACGATGGAAAGCCACACCCCCAGAAACGGTCCAAAGATGGAGCCACCCAGCGTCGCCAGCGCGGCTTTACGGTTAGCCAGCGTTTTGAACACCTCCATGATCCGCCCGCGCAACAATGCGGCACCCCACAACACCACCATCGCCGGCAGCATACGCAACACCGTGGCCGACAGCGGATCGATCTCGCTGGAGAACGCCTTTTTCGCAAAGATAATGCCCACTCCCTGACCAACCGCCGCCAGCAAACCCATGACAATGCCTTTTGTTTTGGAGCCGTGCACCGGATCGCCGTGCTCCTCCATGACAACCCAATAGATCCCTGCCAGTGTAACGATGATGCCGGTCACGGCCATGCCACTCAACTTTTCCCCCATAAACATCCACGCCACCAGTGTCGTGATCGGCGGCGCCAGGGATAACAGCAGCGTGGCAATCCGCGGGCCCAGGGTGACCATACAGGCAAACAGGGCCGCGTCGCCCAGAGCCAGTCCGACGATGCCGCTGATGCTGAGCCATTTGATCTGGTCCGCTGTCGCATGCAGCGGCAAAAAATATCCCGTGGTCAGCCACAGGGTCACGCAGAGAAAAATGGAAGCCAGAAGGATGCGCAGCAGGTTGGTGGCAAAGGCGCCGATCTGCCGGCCGGCCACGCTGAACAGAATGGCGGTGCCGCCCCAAAAAAACGCGGCCGTGAGGGCGGCGAGTTGTCCGATGGAAGACAAGAGTGCTCCAATAATTTAAAAAAGGTATGGCGATGGCTGAATTGAAAAACAGGAGGAAAGGTAATAATTTTCAGAGGCAAACCCAAGGATCTTTTTTGCAGACACATGGCCACGGGGCCGTGCGAATATGTTCGCACGCAGCCCCGTGAATATGTTCTTGCGCTATTTCACCAGAACCATCTTGCGCACGGATTTTTCCAGGCCGGCCTGGACACGATAGTAGTAAACACCAGAGCCCACACGCAGTCCGTATTCATCCTTGCCGTCCCACTTTATTTCATGATAGCCGGCCGCTAAAGTGGCATCCACCAGCTCGCGCACGACCTGTCCAACCGTGTTGAACACCGCCACCCGCGTTTCACTGCGTTGCGGCAGCTGGAAGCGAATGCGCGTCTCCGGATTGAACGGATTGGGATAATTCTGCAACACGCTGAAGGATTCCGGCAACGCCAGCTCGGCCGCCACGGGTCCGTGTTGCTGACGCATACCGTTGCTGCTGATATCCTCGATCTTGTAGTAATAGGTAACGCCGGCCACAGCGCTGCTGTCCATAAAGGTATACTGCCCGTCCGTTCGCACAGCCACCACCGCATCACTGATGCGCTCATAACGGCCGTGCTCGCTGTTGCTGCGCCACACATCGAATCCGGTATTGTCCAGTTCCAGCGCCGTCTGCCAGTGCAACCGAACGCCCTCATACGGTACGACCTGGGCACTAAAGGCGGACAGCTCGATATGGGTCGTGACCAGCGCCCATTCACAGGATCGGGTTGTCTTGATGCCGTCGGATACCTCCACCCAGATCCGCTTGCTGCCTTTGCTGTACTCCATGCTCTTGAATACAAAGCGCGAACCTTCGTGCGGCACGCCGTTGACGTACCAGCGGAACGTCAACGGATCGTTGTCATAGTCCACCGCCGCGCAGGAAAACACCATGCTGTCCGGAATGCTCAAACTGAGCGGCATGCCGCACATGGGATAGAGGGAGGTGATGACCGGCGCCGAATCGCCGACCACATGCACCAGCAGCGAATCCCGGTCGACCCCGCCCTTGCCATCCTGCACCGTCAGCGCAAAGGTATAATCCCCTTTTTGCCGAACCGTCGGCGTCCAGGCAAAAACACGCGTGTTCAAAGAGTCGAACGCAGCGTTGCTGGGATGGGGTGTGATTTTCAGCGAATAGCGCAATGGGTCGTTATCCGCATCTTTGGCCTGAACGGTGAAGGTGAACAGACGATTGTATTCCACGCTTTGGGTAAACGAGGGCAGATCGAAAAATTCCGGATAATTGTTGATCACGCCGATGGCGTTGAACGAAAGCGGGCTGTTCATCAATCCCAGCCGGTACACCATACATTTGTTATTGCCCGGCTGCTTGCCCAGGGTCCAGCGCCCGTAGACACGGCCGGAATCGTCGGACACCGCCTTGGGACTCTGCACATAGCCGTTATTTTCCACAATGGCAAATTGCACGGTTTCGTTCCCGACCGGATTTCCATAGCGATCGTGGACCACGGCTGCTACGGGATAAAAGGTCTCCCGTCCTACTGTCATCTGTTGCGTGCTGTTGGACGGGTGTCCCGGTATGCGGTTCAGTTGATAGGCCGCATCAGCGATCGCTCTGGCAGCGACCGTCGCCACCTGGAGATAGAGTTGGGGCGACGTGATGGCAAATGTGTACTCACCCACTTTGCTGCCAAGGATCATCTCTGCCTCAATCGTACCCTGCACATTCGTCAGAACCGTATCCGGCCCGACGATCTGCGCGCCCTGGCCTTCTACACCCTTGAATATGATCATGGCGTTGGCCACACCGTTGCCGAATTCGTCCCGCAGCGCTACACGCAAAGGCTGACCCAGGTTCCGGCCGACGATCCCCTGCTGGTTATTGCCGGCAAGAACGACAATGCTTGCCGGTTCCTTGCCCACAGCGCGAACCAGAAAGGTCACGCTCTTTTGTGTGCCCGGCAGCGAGGCGGTGACCAGACGTTCTCCGGCCCGGCGGCCCAGTCGATACTTCGCCCTGGCAACGCCGCGATAGTCGGTGACAATGGGCTGCGGTGATACGATAACTCCGTCGGTGTCGGCAGGAGCAAAAGTGACCGCGGCATTCCACACCGGATCGCCGTTGATATCCTCAACAAGAACCTGCAACGGTTCTGCCAGGATCGTCTGCACCGTCGCCTGCAGCGGTTGGCTCTGATAAGCATAGATGAATTGGGGGGTTGCCGCCCTGGCCTTGCAGGTAAACACCAGCTGGATGGAGCCGATGCTGGCCACGACCACATTATCCTGATTGATCTGTTGACCCAGCACCAGGTGAGTCCAGGCCAGACCATCGCTATTGGAGGTGTCTCTGGCCACGCTCTCCAGACCCGGCAGGAAGAATCCGCCGCCGCTGTGCACGCTGAACTGTACTGCGGCCCCGGCTACCGGATTGTTGTTGGCGTCCAGCACCTGCACCGCCAGAGAGTCCCTGACCGGGGTGCCGACGTTCGCCACCAGACCGTCGCCGTGATGCATGCGCAGTTTCGCCGCCTGTCCCGGCAGAAAAGTGATGGTGGCGCAGCAAAGTGTAAAGGGTGATTCTGTCGTGATCCGGGCGGACACGGTTTTGCGGCCGGCCCGCACCGACCGGACCCGCACCGACGCCTTGCCGGCGCCATCGGTCACCTCTGCCACTTTATCAAAGGCAAGACCGGTGTCGTTAGTCTGCCAGGTGACATTCACCCCAGAGATGGCGTTTTTGAAACTATCGGTAATCGTAACGGTCACGATCGCTTGCGCCAGATTATCAGCCCGCACCGAATCCAGGGTGGTAGCAATGGTGCTGACGCTCATATCCGCCGGGCCGGCCAGAACCGAGGCCTGCACTGTGAGCGGAGAATTTTCCAGCGGCGTCGAGCTGATCTGCAACTGGTTTCTGTTGCTGCCGGCCTGACCTCCAAGCACCCAGGCCGCTGTAGCCACGCCATTCTGGTCGGTGTTGACCGTGATCCAGCGTGAATCGCCGCCGCTCAGCTGACTCTCTTCATCCATCACTTTGAACTGCACCGGCTGGTTAGCCACAGCACGGCCGGCGGCATCCACGGTCTGCACGCGCACACTCTGCGGGGAACGAGCCCGGCCGCTGATGCCGGCCGGCGACAGCAACACCAGCCGTTTAGCCGGGCTGGACAAGCCTTCAATATGAAAATTGATGGGCGAACCAAACAGGAACGTGCCGGCAGCGGCGAATTTGGAGGTGACCTTTACATAATTGGGTCCAGGCCGTTTGCTGAGAAGAAAAAAGAGCTGCGCACGGCCCTGCTGGTTGGTGAGGACGGTTTTCTGTGCCGCCGAATCGCTCATGCTCACCGTGGTGTACAATTTCCCCTGCCCTTCGCTCACGGAAGGATAAATCACCTCAAACAGAACCGGATGGTTGGGCACCAGGTTGCCGCTGCGATCGGTCACCTGTACGACCAGCGGCTCAGCCAGGGAATTGCGCACCACACCCGTATCTGTTGCCGCCGACAGGCGCACAAGATACTGCGCCTCTTCCGGAGTCGCATAGCCCCGGAAGCGAATCGGCGACCGGCGGACCGGCTGACCCTGCCAGGTGGCATAGGCCAAAACCTGGTTGCTGTCCGGTGTGCCGCCAAATTGCCAGCGTGCAC
>CAZISM010000064.1:0-13224 GCA_964541895.1 uncultured Cytophagia bacterium | reverse complement strand
GCATAGGCCAAAACCTGGTTGCTGTCCGGTGTGCCGCCAAATTGCCAGCGTGCACTCGCCTTGCCTTCGATATCGGTGTTGACCCGTACGCTATCCTGCCATTGCACGGCCTCTGCATTTTTCAATTTGCCGTTGCCGCGGATCACCTGAAAGAGAACCGAGAAATGGCTGATCCGGTTGCCGTAGGCATCAGCCACGTACACCCGCGGGCTCCATTCGCTTCTCACCTTGCCGGTGAAAACGCTGTCGCCATCGACATAGATACGGTCAGGCGCCTCGGCCAGAGCCGAAGCATAAAACGTCACGGCTTTCACCTGCGGCTGATCGCGCAATCCGGCCGTCACCCTGTTGTTGTTGATGCCGGCCTGGCGACCCAGCTTTAAAAAGACCAGAGCCTGGCCATCCACATCCGTGGTCTGATCGACAAACGTTTCGCCGTCGATGGAGCCCCCTCCCTCCGCTACCGTAAAGGTGACCATCACCCCCTGCTGCACCGGATTGCCATAGAGGTCACGAACCTGCACCTTGAACGGCTCTGTGAGAATCGACAACACCTGTCCGCTCGGATTGCCTTCGCTCATGGCCACCAGTTGGCTGGGAGAGCCGGCGATGACTCTGCCGACAAACGTCAACGGACTGTCGGCCAGAGGCGCATTGCTCGCGCTAAAAGAGGTGGCGACAATCATGTTGGCGATATCGACTCTGGTGCCCATAGTGTACGGCACCAGGGCGATGCCGGTTTGATTGGTGGTCATTTCAATGGTGGTCTTGTCGGATTCAAAATGGCCGTTGCCCCCGGTCACCTGGAAGGTGACGCTGTGCCCGGGACGCGGATTGCCGAACGCATCTCGAACCTGAACCTGCAGGGGCGCTACAGCCTCTGCCTTTTCGGAAAAATTCTGATCGCTGATCGCCACCAGCCGGGTCGCCACGCCCGGCAATCCCGACGCCAGAAATTCGACCGGCTGCAGCGTGTATTCGGCTGCATACACCTGCACGCCATGGTTGGCATGGCCGGCTTGCTTGCCGAGTTGAAACGTCACTTCCGCCAGACCGTTGCTGTCGGTTCGCACCACCAGCGAATCGCTGCCGGAAATCTTGCCGCCGCCTTGAACGACTTTGAACACCAGCACCACGCCGGACATGGGCGTATTAAAGGGATCGATCACCTTGACCTTGAGCAGTTGCGATAACGGCTCGTTGACGATTCCCTCCTGATAGTTGCCGCTCACTTCGATAATGCGGTTGGGTTTCGGCGGCTTCACCAGCAGGTACGAAAACAGGACCGGAGAAATCCGCAGCGAAGTGGGCACCTCGGCACGGACCTGATTCACCCCGGTTTGTTTGCCGGCGGTATAATTGGCGCGCGCCAGTCCCAGACTGTCGGTCACCACGGTCAAGGTATCCGCATTGTTGTTCAAACGGCCGTTGCCGTATTCGGCCAAAACGCTGAATTTGACGGGATAGCCCTTGCGGCCATTTCCGTACCGGTCGGTGAGCTTTACCAGCAGCGGATTGGGAAAGGTCTCGCCGGCATACCATTCCTGTTTGTCGCCAGCAACCTGCCGGAACAGACTGGGTTCATCAGGCAGAGCGCTGGCCTTGAACTGAATGGGGGCGCCGTTTAGCGGCACGTCCACGCTGACGATGTTGTTGTCCGTGCCGGCGGTATCGCCCAGGACAAAACGCGCGTGCGCTTTGCCGTAAACGTTGGTGGAATCGATGAACGCTTTGCCCAATCCGTTGAACGATCCATTCCCTTGGGCGATTTTAAACGGCACCGGATATTTATGCACCGGCCGGCCGTTGCGATCCAGAACCTGGACGATCAGCGAATCCTGCAGAGCGGTATGCACCACCCCTTTCTGGCCATTCCCTTTGATCGCTACGATCTCCATGGGAACGCCCTCCTTATCCGGAACCGCTTCAAAGGTCAACGGCGTGATGTCGGAATAATCCACCAGCCGGGCCTGAACCTTGGAACCGGCCAGGTTATAGCCGAGCTTAAGCCGGGCCGAGGCAACGCCTTCGCTGTTGGATGAGACGCGGATAGAACTGGAACTGCCAAAGACCCCGTCGCCCTGCAGCACGCTGAACTCCACCGCGACGCCGGTGCAGTTGTTGCCGTACATATCCTTCATCTTTACGGCAAAGGCTTCGCTCATCATCTGCCCGACCGTATCGGAAAGAACACGCTCGGAGGCGTAGACCATGGTTTGCGGATTAAGCGCATCCGCATACACCGTTAAAATCTGCGGCGAACCGTTTGGCACCAGCGGCGCCAACGCTTCCACCTGCACCGGTCCGGCCACAGTGGTAAAGGTGATAAAGGTATAGGCCAGACCGCCAAAATCGGTCAGGTTGGAAAACCGTTGCGTCGCCTGCCCCATGCCGTCGGGGGTGTACGACGTATTGCTGGTCAAAAGGATCTTGTCGATGCGGGTGCTGGATTCCCTGTTTTTAATGGCAAAATTAAAAAAACCCTGAGGTACGTAAAACGTTCGTACCGAATAGGGATACCAGACAAACTTGCCCATGTTGTTGGTGAAATCGAATTGCAGCGTATCCGAACCATTGACGCTGAAAAAGCACGAGTTATGGCTGCCATCCTGAGCAAAAGCCCTCAGCCAGAGCCGGTATTGGCCGGCCTTGACGCTATACATCTGGTATTTGGCCAGCCCCTTCTCCCGGTTCAGGTCGGATGGCACATAAATGAACTCGCTGTTGGAGGCATCGACGCTGCTGCCGCTGATATAGGGGCCGGTGAGTTCACCCTTTTCCGCTTCCATCCAGAGATTGCCGTTAAAATTATTGGCCAGCGAATCGGTGCTCAGCATCGCCTGTCCGGATTTGACACGGAATTCCACCTGCACGTCGCTGACGGCAATACCATTCACATCGAGAACCTGGACCGTCAACGGCTCAGCCAGCCGTTGCGTGATCTGGCCGCGCTGCTGATGGCCGACGTAGGTCTGCATGGAATCCGCGGTCAACGGCGGAATTTCCAGACAAAAATTGGTCACGGCGTTGGACAAACCGCCACCATACAGCATAAAACCGGAATAGAGTTGGGAGCTGTTGCCTTCCAGTTTGTTTTTGTCATACACCTGGCCTACGTAGGTTTTGTTCAAATACACATCGAACACATGGCCATAAACGCCGCCGGGAAAATAACGCACGATCAGGGAATCACCCGGCATCGGGGTGAGGTCGGTGGCGGTGCTGGTATAACGCTGCAACTCGGTGGCTTGCAGGGCGCCGCCGCGAATCTGGTTGAGATAAATAACACCGTTGCGCAGCCGCACCAGGTAGCCGTTGGCGTTATAATCGGCCCGGTCCAGCATCATGGCGATACCGCTCGCATTCATGCCGTTCTTGTCCGCCAGCACGGACCAGCGCAGGCTGGCGCGCACCGATTTAGCCAGACTGTTATAGCGGGCGCTGGTAAACGCGGCCAGGTAATCCCACACCGCCGGCGCTGTGTTTTTCAGGCGGATATCCTGCGCGACTATATTCATTTCAAAATAGGGATTCACCCGCCAGTCCGGAATGGTGGCGTCGCTGAAATCATCACAATAGCGATAGCCTGGCGTGCCTTCGATCAGCACCGGCGGAAAGAAACGGATGGAGCTGCGGTTGTTCCATTCGTCGTACGCGCGCAGGCCGAAATAGTAGGTCAAGCCGGAGACCAGACGATCCACCGTTTTAGTCTCCCTGCCGCCGGCAGAGGCCGGCCGCTTCAGAGATACCAGTTTGCCCTGAGAAAAATTATTGTCGGTCAGCTGAAAGGTGGCGTAACGCAATTCATACAGATTGGCCCGGCCGCTGCTGCCATCGTCACCGCTGGCCAGCCAACCCAGGCCCGCCGCCTGGGCGTCGATACCCTGCGCCACCAGGCTGCCGGGATACCCGGGCACGGAGGTATCGGTACGGGTGACGCCGCTGATCACATTGCTGAACTCGGCCGCCATTTTTGCATAGCCGCTGTCGTTGGGATGGCGGTCGTCGGCATAATCGCTCAGCGCCAGAATGCTGTTCATATCCACCACCGTCATTTTCGCAAACGGCGGGTTCTCGAAAAACATACGTTCGATTTCGACATTATATAAATCAACGTTGGGCTCGGCGGCCCCATTGGAGTATTTGGGAATGATCTTGCATACCAGCACGCGCTCCAAAAACGAAGCCCGGGTGCCGTTGGCGTACTGATTGAGGTAGCGCAGGAAACCGGCTAAAAGACCGGAAGCCGTGTTCTCATAGGAAATGCCGCGGTTGTTGGAATAGGGAGCCACTGCATGGCTCATGTTGTTGGTGCCCAGATGCAGCAGCAAAATATTGGGTTGATAGGTCATCAGCGAAGCACTGATGTCTTTGCTGCCGCCGGGCATAAAATCTTCGATCTTGGCGCCGGAAAGAAAATGGCCGTTGTACGGCGTTCCGTCCGGCCCGACCAGCTCAAACGAGATGCCGGCTGATTTCAGCTTGGTCGACAGATCGTCCCGATAGCCATAACCGTTGGAGCCGCCGACACCGGCTGTGATCGAATTGCCCACCGGCATGATTTTCCAAACTTTTTGGGCCGTGGCAGGCGCAAAAAACAGGAACAGGACGACAGCCGCCGCTATACGAATGTGCATCAACTTCAAGGATTATCCTCCGAGAGAATGGGCTGAAAGATAGAGTATTCTCTCTTGGCGAAGCAAATATTATACCTCAGCGACCACGCTTTTCCACAGCCGCTCCGGCACTTAACCGCTCGGGAACAAAACAATTTAACCGATTGATAAATATCGAATTATCAAAACAAGACGGTGAGTAAAATCAGGCGGGAAGATGGAGGGGACGGCTAAAACCCGGCGCAGCCGCCGGCAGGCGCACCGCTGCTGTTTCAAGTAAAGACACTCTGCTTCATATAAACACAAAAATCCAGGAGCTCTCCTGGATTTCTTGACCCTGAGCGCGAATGCTCTTTTACGTTCATTCGCGGTTTATTGTATTAATCGATCAGGCTAGAGGCGATAGAACCACTTGGCCGTCAATTTAGGGCCGCTATAGTTGTCGGTCGCACCAAAGGCCCTTTTAAACACGGTGTAGAGATATTGGTATTCCAGAGCAATGCCGGAAGACTTGAGCAGGTTGAATTCGAGTCCGGCGCCAAAGTTTATGCTCATGCCCTGCTGTGAAAGGCCCGAATTTTGACACCTGCCCAGGATCACCGCCGCGCCATAAGTCACATACGGCCTGATCCGGGTTTGGCTGATGAGCAGGTTTTTCAAATCAGCCGAGAGATGGAGCATCTGCACCTCTCCGTCTGACAACGATTGCCGCCACGTCCATGCCGTCGCCTGCAGGGCAAACCCCTGCCATTCCGGCGAAGCCAGAAAAAGTCCCAGTGACGGACCAGAGCCCTCGATGTTGGCAAACGGCTTGCTGGGGTTCTCGTCCAGAGAACTGGGCTTCCACAACCCCACCTGCAGGCCGATGCTGCCTTGTGCCCATAACGCCGTGGCAAACAATAGTCCTGATATGATCAGCCGAACTGTCTTCATATTACTGTGCGATGTTGGTGCTCGTTTCCTGATCGTTCTGCTGAAAACCGATAGGACGGTTTTGATTGGCCGATTGGTCGAACACCTTGATTTCGCCAAACTGCTTTTCATATTTGCCGATATTATCTTTCAGAGCCGCCAGCAGCGATTTGGCATGCTGCGGGGTCATGATGATGCGGGCGTAAATACGGGTCTTGGGCACGCCAGGGACCATGCGGGTAAAATCGATGACAAATTCCGCCGGCGAGTGGGTGATCAGCGCCAGATTGGAATAGATGCCTTCCGCTTCCTTTTCGCCGAGTTCCACATTGATCTGCTGGGGAGGTACATTATTCTGCATAACAGTTCCTTTCTGCATCAAGAGGCCCTGATCGGGCCGGCAACCCTTCCGGCTGCCGGGAACGACACCGGGCACGCTTTCCTGGATCGTATGGGCTACAGCCGATAATTTAAGAATTTCAGATAAATATACCAACAGTTTTACGTTGCATGCCAGTGTAATTTTATGTAGATTTCCTTCCAGGCACCATTCCTGCAACACTTTGAAATACCGGCGTGCCGGCCGTTTTAATCCGACAACGCTCCGGCCGCAGAGAGGCCTTTACATGCCCAAAGCTCAGAAGAAACGTCTTTTTTTAATAGATGGCTCTGCCATTGCCTACCGTGCCTATTATGCGTTCATCCGCAACCCGCTGCTGAACTCCCGGGGTGAAAACGTCAGCACCGTGTTCGGCTTTGCCAAAACCATGCTCTCCCTCCTCGATCAGGAGAGCCCGGAATACTTTGCCGTGGTCTTTGACACGCCGGAACCCACGTTCCGCCACCAGCTCTTTGAGCAGTACAAGGCCACCCGCAAAGAGATGCCGGAAGACATGCGCGACACCTTGCCGCGGGTACAACAGATGCTGGAAGCGCTGAACGTGCCGCTCATCCGCATGCCCGGCTTTGAAGCGGATGACATCATGGGCACACTGACCAAACTGGCTTCAGCGCAAAAAATCGAAACCGTGCTCGTCACCGGCGACAAGGACATGATGCAGCTGGTGAGCCCCCTGGTCTCCATCTGCAATCCCAAGGGCGGCGGCGAAGGCGCCGAATGGCTCGACAGCGCCGGGGTGGAAAAAAAGATGGGCGTCAAACCCTCCCAGATCATCGATTTTCTCGCCCTGGCCGGCGACAGCTCGGACAACATTCCCGGCGTACCCGGCATCGGACCGGTCACGGCGCTCAGTTTGCTCAAGAGCTACCAGGACCTCGATACCATTCTGGCGCATGCCGACCAGGTGAACAACAGCCGGGCCCGCAGCGCGCTGCAGTCTCATGTCGACTCGGCGCGGCTCTCTTATAAACTCGCAACGATCCACTGCGACGTGATTCTGCCCTTCAGCCTGGACGACCTGGCGGTGCGCACGCCCGACGCGGATGCCGCCGCCCGCTTTTTTAAAGAGATGGAGATCCATTCCCTCATCGATCGCTTTACACAACAAAAAGTCCAGCCCGATATCCGCTATCACCTGGTGGACGACGAAAACGCCTTTGCCGATTTCATCAAGGCGCTCTCCGGCCAAACCTATTTCGCCTTTGATACGGAAACCACCAGCGAAGACCCGCTCAAGGCCGAACTGGTCGGGCTCTCCTTCTCCTGGCAGGAAGGAGAAGCATACTATATTCCGGTCCAGGCTCCCCATGACCTGGCCACTGAACCGCGCATCATTCCGCTTGCACGGGTGGTCGAAGCGCTCCGTCCCATTCTCTCCAACCCAAAGGTAAAAAAATGCGGCCATAACGCCAAATATGATATGATGGTCCTGGCCAAACAGGACATCGCGGTGGAGAACCTCAGCTGCGATACCATGGTGGCCAGCTACCTGATCAATCCCTCCAGCCACCAGCACAACCTGGACGCGGTCAGCCTGGAACACCTCAACCTGAAAAAGATCCCTACCAGCAGCCTCCTCGGCAGCGGCAAAAACCAACGCACCATGGACCAGGTGCCGCTGGAACAGGTCTCGGCCTATGCCTGTGAAGATGCCGACGTCACCTGGCGGCTGCAGACGCTGTTCACACCCCGTTTGCATGAAATGGACATGGAGGCCCTGTTCCAGCAGGTGGAACTGCCGCTGGTCTATGTGCTGATGCATTTGGAACAGACCGGCGTGGCGCTGGATGTGCCTTACCTGGCGGCCATGTCCAAAGAGCTGGAAAAAGAGCTGGTCGGCGTTGAAGCTAAAATCTATGAACTCGCCGGCACAACCTTTAACATCAATTCGCCGAAGCAGCTGGGCACCGTGCTGTTCGAGCACTTGAAACTGCCGGCCGGCCGGCGCACCAAAACCGGCTTCTCCACCGATGTGGCGGTGCTGGAGGAACTGGCGAATCAGCACGAACTGCCGCGCGTACTGCTGGAGTATCGCCAACTGACCAAGCTGAAATCCACGTATGTGGATGCGTTGCCGCGCCTGATCAATCCGCAGACACGACGCCTGCATACGTCGTTCAATCAGACCGTAGCAGCTACCGGCCGCCTCTCTTCCAGCGAACCCAACCTGCAGAATATTCCCGTGCGCACAGAACTGGGCCGGCGCATTCGTCGCGGCTTTATCACCATGGACCAGGAGCATGTCCTGCTGGACGCGGATTATTCCCAGATCGAATTGCGCATCATGGCACACCTCTCCGGTGACGAAACTCTGCGCCAGGCTTTTCGCGACGACCAGGACGTACACACCCGCACGGCGGCGCTGATTTTTAAAGTGGACACGCAGGAGGTCAACGCCGATATGAGACGCAAAGCCAAAGAGATAAATTTCGGTATCATGTATGGCATGGGCATGTACGGCCTCTCCAGCCGGCTGGGCATCACCACCGAAGAAGCGGAAAGTTTTATTCAGGCCTATTTCGCCAACTACCCCGGCGTCCAGGAGTACATGATCCGCACCGTCTATGACGCGCGCGAAAAGGGCTATGTCACCACCCTTCTCAACCGTCGCCGCTGGCTGCCCGAGATCGGCAACGACAACCGCCGCATCCGCGAGTTTGCCGAACGTACCGCGATCAACACCCCCATCCAGGGCAGCGCGGCCGACATGATCAAAGTCGCCATGATCCAAATCGATAAAAAACTGCAAAACTTCCGCAGCCGCATGATTTTGCAGGTACATGATGAATTAATACTCGAAGTGCGCAAAGAAGAACTTGCCGAGGTGAAGGCGCTGGTGAAACACGAGATGGAGAGCGCCCTGCCCCTGGATGTACCGATCAAAGTAGACATGGGGGTTGGTACGAACTGGCTGGAGGCCCATTGACAATCGACAATGATTAGAAAAAAAGAACATGACCAACTGCAACGCAAGATAACGCAACTGGAAGCCAGAATCCACAGCCTCTCGGGCCTGATGGAAGTAAGCGCCATTATCAACTCGACACTGGATCTGGACGAACTCTTGGGCCTGGTCATGGAAAAGGCACAGAGCGTGATGCTCGCCGAAGCCAGTTCGGTGATGCTGATCAATCCGGAGACCAACCGCCTGGAATGCAAAATCGCTTTGGGGGAAGTGGGAGACCAGGTGGCCAATGTGTTGCAGCTTGAAAAAGGCCAGGGTGTGGCCGGCTGGGTGTGGCAACAGGGCGAATCGCTGATGGTTCCGGACGTCTCGCAGGACCCCCGCTTTTTTCGCCAAATGGATCAAACATCCGGATTCCAGACCAAAACCATCCTCGCCGCCCCACTGCTCGTCAAAAACCGGATCATCGGCGTTGCTGAAGTCATCAATCGTTCGGACGGGAGAGAGTTCGATGAACATGATCAGGAATTGTTCATCGCCTTTTGCCGCCACGTGGCCCTGGCCATCGAAAACGCCCGTATGCATCAGCTCGCTCTCCAGCAGTTGCGAATGCAGCAACAACTTGATTCTGCTAAAATTATCCAACAGAGTTTTATGCCGCAGGTTTTGCCGGGCGGCTCTGCCGCCTTTTACGAACTCGCGGCACGAAACTTGCAGGCAACGGCGGTGGGCGGCGACTTTTACGACGCCATCGAGCTGCCGGACAACCGCCTCGGCCTGATCATCGGCGATGTCTCCGGCAAGGGCGTGCCGGCCGCCCTCTACATGGCGCGTCTCATGAGCGATGTCCGGCTCTATGCACTCAAGGGCACCCATCCGGACGACCTGCTGTCGAATATGAATGAAAGCCTGACGGTGCGCAGCCGCCAGGGCATGTTCGTTACCGTTCAGTATGCCATCATCAATACCCTCACCGGCCATGTGGTGCTGGCCAACGCCGGCCACCTGCCGGTGTTGTGGATGTCTCCGGCCCGGGGCGAAACCCGCTGGCTGAATAACTCGATGGGCATTCCGCTGGGCATACTCCCGCAACAAAAATTCGACACCATCGAATTCGATCTGTATCCCGGTGACTATATCGTATTGTTCACCGATGGCATTGTGGAAGCGAGAAATCCCGAGGGCCAGGCTTTGGGTCTGGAACGGTTGTCACAAATCGATCTGAACCAACGCGATGCCGAAGCCCTGTTGCAGCAGGTCTTACGAACCGTCACGGAACACATGCAGCATGTTTCTCAACAGGATGATATCACGGCTCTCGTCTTTTATTGGAAAACTCGCAGGCGGAACTAGCGTGCAGCAGAAAAAAATGGAACTACACCTGACCAGCGATCCGGAAATGCTGCGCGTTGTTCGCGCGGCTGTCCAGCAAATGGGCAATCTGGCCGGATTTTCCAAGATCGAGTGCAGCAAAATTACACTGGCGGTTGATGAAGCCTGCACCAACATCATCAAACACGCCTACAAAAACCGCAGCGGCCAGCCGATCGTGGTGACCTGCCGTGTGGAGAACGATCGTTTGGAAATCGTCATACAGGACCACGGCGAGCCGGCGGATGTCAGTACCATAAAACCCAGACCGTTGGACGAAGTGAGGCCCGGAGGCTTGGGCGTTTATATTATCCGGAGCGTCATGGATCAAGTGACCTACAACAACATTCCGGATATCGGCAATCGTCTGGTGATGACCAAACGGCTACCCAAGGAGAAGCAGGGTTGAATCTGGAGATTAAAGTCACGGAGAAAGACGACGTCACCTTTGTGTATATCTGCGGTGAGGTGGATCTCTATTCCTCGCCCCAGGTACGCAGTGTGCTGATGAAACAGGCGGAGCGCAAAGCCCCCCTGCTCATCATCCATTTGTCGGACGTCGGCTATATGGACAGTTCCGGAGTCGCCACCTTTATCGAAGCACTGCAGCACGTGAATCGATACGGCGGCCGCATGGCCCTGGTGGGCATGGTGGAGGAAGTGCGGGAGGTATTTCAACTCACGCGCCTGGATAAAGTGTTCGAGATTCATCAACACCTCAACACCGTTCTGTCATCGGTTCCTGCGTGAAGCGAGCCCTTGACATATTCGGCGCTCTTGGCCGTTCCCTGTTCGCTTTTTCCGCTCAACTCGCCCGCTTGACCCGATTCACTACCTCTGTACTGGCAGGACTGTTGCTGGCACCCTGGCAGGGCCAGCCTCTGCGCTGGCGGGCGATCGTCATTCAGATTGTTCGCATCGGGGTTCAATCGCTGCCCATCGTCGGCATCATCTCTTTCATCGTCGGCCTGATCATCGCCATGCAATCGGCCTACCAGCTGGAACGGTTCGGCGCCGCCATCTATGTAGCGGACCTCGTCGGCGTCTCCATGACGCGGGAACTGGGACCGCTGATCACCGCCATCATCATGGCCGGTCGCAGCGGGTCCGCCATTGCCGCCGAAATCGGCACCATGCAGGTGGCAGAGGAGCTGGACGCCCTCAAAACCATGGCCCTGCATCCGGTCCGCTATCTGGCCGTGCCGCGCACCCTCGCCATGCTGATCGTGCTTCCCTGTCTGACTGTGCTCGCCGACCTGCTGGGCATCCTCGGCGGCATGGTCCTGGGCATCACCAGCTTAAAGATACCCTGGCTGAGCTATTTCAACGAAACCGCTCAGGCCATTCTGCTCAAGGATTTTATCAGCGGCCTGATCAAGAGTTTCTTTTTTGCCGCCATCATCGCCATCGTCGGCGCCTATGAAGGCTTTCATGTCGCCGGCGGCGCCGAAGGGGTCGGCAAAGCCACCACCACGGCCGTGGTGCGCTCCATTTTTTTGATCATTCTGGCGGACATGCTCTTCACCGCCCTGTTTTATTCTACGTTCTAGCCTGATCTGTTCACACATCGCAGAGCTGCAAAAGCCGGATCATTTCTCGATTCGATGTTTCTGTACTCTCCGCGTCACGCGGCCTTCTGCGGCGGCGAATAATTCAGGCTGGATCCACCTTAAACTATTTCGAACGTGATGCACGAACCGGTTATAAAAATTCGTCAGCTGCGGACCCAATACAGCGGCAGAGAGATTCTCAAAGGGATCGATCTGGATTTCTATGCCAATGAGACGTTCGTGATTCTGGGCCGCTCCGGCTGCGGCAAAAGCACCCTGCTGCGCCATCTCATCGGACTGCAAAAGCCCAGCGCCGGCCAGATCCTCATCAAAGGGGTGGACATGGCCACCGCCGATGAAAAAAGCCGGAACCAGGTGCTGAAAAAAGTGGGCATGCTCTTTCAGGGCGCCGCTCTCTTTAACTCCATGTCCATTGCCGACAATGTATCGCTGCCGCTGGTGGAACATACCAGACTGGAACCCTCCACCATCAAAATCATGACGCGCATGAAACTCGATCTGGTCGGCCTTGCCGGCTTTGACGATTTCATGCCCAGCCAGCTCTCCGGCGGCATGAAAAAACGCGCCGCCCTGGCTCGCGCCCTGGCCATGGATCCGGAGATCCTCTTCTGCGACGAACCGTCGGCCGGCCTGGATCCCATCGTCGCCGCCGGCATCGATCACCTGATCCTGAAACTGCACAAAGCGTTTAAAATGACCATCGTGGTGGTGACCCACGAGCTGTCATCCGTTTTTCTGATCGCCGATCGCATCGCCCTGCTCCACGAAGGACAGGTCGTGTTTACCGGCACCAAGTCAGAATTTCAAACCAGCACCCACCCTTACGTACAACAGTTTCTGGAACGCCGTCCCGACGATGAGCTGCCGGACAAAGAGACCTATCTCAGCTCGCTCGTCAGTGAATGAAAACGAGTTGTCATTGAGTTACATTAACGATTGGTTACCGTATGGATTATCAAGCCAGTGAAATCAAAGCCGGACTGTTCATTACCGCCAGCGTGATCGTGCTGGTTGGATTTCTGGCCGTCATCCTTGGGCTGACCCAATGGAGCGAGACGGTCCAGTACCGCGCCCGTTTCAGCTACGTCGGCGGCATCGAAAAGGGGTCGCTCGTTCGCTACGCCGGCATGGAAGTGGGCAAAGTGATCAGCTTTTCCCTGCCGGAACCGGGCGACACCCGTGTGCAGGTCCTTTTCGAAGTGAAAAAAGGGACTCCGCTGCGCAGCAACAGCGAAGCGTTCTTGTCCACCATCGGCCTCATGGGCGCCTACTATATCGAAATCACCTCCGGAACCCTGGATGCGCCGTTGCTGAAACCGGGCTCGCTTGTGCCGGGCAAAGATATCGCCGGCATCGCCCAGATGACCGGTCCCATGACCGACGCCACCAGCCAGGCGACCGAGCTGTTGAAACGACTGAACGATCTGCTCAACGATGACAATCGACGTC
>CAZISM010000063.1:18834-30385 GCA_964541895.1 uncultured Cytophagia bacterium | reverse complement strand
CTGCCGGACGCCAACGCGGCCGAGTCGGTCGGTCGACTGCCGGGCGTATCGATTCTGCGCAGCGGTGGTGAAGGCAATCGCGTGGTCATTCGCGGTTTGGCGCCGACCTATAACGCCATCACCATCGGCGGCGAAAAAGTGCCGGCCACGGATCTCGACGATCGCAGTGTGGATTTGAATATGATCTCGCCGGAGATACTCGCCGGCATCGAAGTGACCAAGGCGTTGACCGCCGACAAGGATGCGGACGCTTTCGGCGGTACGGTAAATTTTCAGCTGGCGGATGCGCCCTCTGGCGGCTTTCGCTACAATCTGCGCTTTCAGGAAGGCTATAACGATCAGCGCGAAGAGCTGGGTCAGTACAAGGGCAGCCTGACCCTGAGCAACCGTTACTGGCAGGAAAAGTTCGGTCTCATGATCACCGGCAACATCGAACAGGCGCAACGCGGCTCCGATCAGTTGACCGCTGAATATGAGGTGCCGCGGGAAAGGCGGGAAGGGGAGCTCTACGCACCCATTTCAGTGACCAACGTCAATCTGGTCTATGCCGACGAGATCCGCAAGCGTTCAGGGTTCAGTGTGCTTATGGATTACCGCTTGCCCAACGGTAAAATCATGTTCAGCAATTTTATGAGCCGTCTGGATCGGCATGAAACCCAGTTCATCAACCGCTTCAATGAAGAAAGCAACTGGCGCGAGAACCGTTTTCGCGATCGCATTCGTCAGATCGACGTGCTCACCAACGCGCTCAGCGGCGAGCACAAGTTTAATCTTGGCATCTGGGACTGGCGCCTGTCGCGCACCGGCTCTTTGACCCGTCACCCCTATGACAGCTATATCCGCTTTCAGGAGCGCAGCGCCTTTGATCGCACCAATCTGCCCGAGTTTTTCGGTCCGGAAGAGTTGTTCGCCTCGGCCTATAACAACCTGGACAATAGCGGCATGTATCAGGGTGATTTTTATACCGAGCGTTCCTTTGAACGGGATCACGCGGTACAGACCAATTTCAAGTTACCCTACACCTTGACGAAAAACGTCGCCGGATATGTCAAACTGGGCGGCAAGTTTGTGGACAAAATCAAGGAACGGGACCGGGGCAGCGCGATCCATCGCCTGGACAACAACAACAAGGGCGTCGAGCGGCATCACACTCTCTATGGCACGCCGGGTTTTACCTTTGAGCGATTGTCTTCCTCATGGCCTTCGATATACAACTATCTGGATCCCGATTTCAGCGCCGGCCATTTTCTCGGCGGCGATTATGATTTCGGCGTCGGCCTCAGCGGCAGCGAGTTGAACCATCTGTACAAAACATTTTTGCGGGATTCCCTGTATGAATTCTCCACGCTCGCCAATCTCGACGATTATGAGGTCGAGGAAAAAGTGGCCGCCGGCTACATCATGTCGGAAATCAACATCGGCCGTTTTCTCATGCTGTTGCCCGGTGTGCGCTACGAAGAAACCAACGCCGAAATGACCGGACGCAAAGGCCGGGTCAATGATGATTTGACCGAACCGGAGCTGGATAATCCGCAGGTAAGCGACACCACGGCCACGGCGCGCTACGGCCGCTGGTTTCCCATGTGCCATTTGCGCATCAAACCCTCAAACTGGTTTGACGTTCGCCTGGCCTATACACGCACGCTGTCGCGGCCGCGGCTGGACTGGATGCTGCCGAAGAAAAAAGTGGATGGCTCCGCTCTAACCGTCACCTATGGCCGTCCGGATCTGTTGCCGCAGATTTCCAACAACTATGACCTCTTTTTTTCGCTCTACAGCAACAAGGTCGGACTGTTTACGTTTGGCGGATTCTATAAAGAGATCGAGGACCTGATTTTCGATCGTCAGGGTCACAAAATTCTGAATGCGGTGGTCGAAGGCTATCCCAAGGAGTTGCAGGGTTTTAAATTGAGTCAACCGGAAAACAATCCCAACCTGACCAAAGTCAAAGGCTGGGAAGTGGAGTGGCAGACCAATTTTAGTTGGCTGCCGAGTCCGTTTGACGGTCTGGTGCTGAATGCCAATTATTCCCATATCTGGTCCGAAACCCGTTTCCCGCGCTCTTTTGTAAAACAGACAAAAATCAACGTGTTTCCGTTCATTAAAACCTCGGTGGTGGATACCTTCCGTATCGGCCCGATGCCGGACCAGGCCAACGACATTGCCAACGTTGCCATCGGCTATGACAAGGGTCCGTTTTCGGCCCGTTTCTCTATTCTCTACCAGGGCAAAACGTTATCCACGGTGGGCGAACGCATCGAGCTGGACGGCTATACCGGTGATCTGCTGCGTATGGATCTGTCGGTCAAATACCGTCTGACCCGCCATATCGGCATCTTTTTCAACTGGAACAACATCACCGACGAACCGGACGAATCGTTCCAGCAGACCTCGCGTTATCCGACGGCACAAGAGTACTATGGCTGGACCATGGATACCGGCATCGGCTATGCGTTTTGATTCGGATTTGTCCAGCTTGGGTATGGTGGTTAGCAATCAAGACAAAGGAGGTACCAGCTCGTAAAAGGTTTTCGTATGCTAATTCATTCACTACAAAACCAGGAGGCAGAAATGAAATCCAGTGTTACGCAAGTGATCCTCAGCCTTGCTTTGCTCATGCTGTTGGCTTTTTCCCAGATGGCGGTGGCGCAAAACATCGATACTCTGGATGTGGCGCAAGGCTATGAAACCCTCAACATCGCGATAAAGTCCGATACGGTGGCCGGCGGTACCGCGAAAAACGTCAACCGGGTGTATCGGCTGGAACGTGGCGGTTATTACCTGTTGAACGGCGAACTCGCCAGCATCAAAGCGAATCACCTCCGCATCGTCGCCGCCAAGGGCGACGGCCCCCTGCCGGTGCTGATTCCGGCGGTGAGTGAAACCGGTGCGGCGGGACGCTGCTTCCGTCCCGGCGGAGATGCCACCTTTGTCGGCCTCTATGCCACCGGCATTGACAACCTCGGCAATGAAGCGGAAAAGAACCTGGTGCGCGCTGACGGCAAAAAAGCCCGCATCGTCATCGACAAGTGCTTTTTCGATCACGACGGCCAGTCGTTCCTGCGCATGAACGCCGAGGGACAGAAATACTTCATCACCAACACCATCATGCGTAATGTGTATCTGCTGGCTGATCCGAACAACGGTCGTTTCTATGATACGCGCGGCAACACCCAGGACACCATTTTTACCCAGAACAGCACGTTTTATATCAGCAGCTCCGATCCGATGCGCAGCGGCGACGGCATCATCAAGACCTTTATCCTCGACCACTGCACGTTTTATCAGACCGCTGGTTCCGAAGGCGAATTCGATGTCGAACGCGCCATCACCTGCAAAGTCACCAACAACCTGTTTGTCGATTTCGGCATCGAAGGCCGACCCAAAACCGATTCGCTCAAAGAGGTCATTATCCCCATCGATACGCTGAGGGCGCCGGCCATGGCGACCGAGGATCAGCGCGTTTTTATCATCAAAAACAACGTCTATGGCTTGACGCCGGAGATGAAAACCTGGATCGCCAGCGTGGATTCCATCGAGCCCTATCCCTTGCACGATGTGCGCACCCTGCGTTTTATCGCCACCTATCCCAACATGATGTCCGAAAACAACATCGAAGAGTATCCGGTGTTTTCGGATCCACCGGATGCGAAGGTCATGGTAGCTTATGTGGATTACCGTGCCAAGACCGCGTTCAGCGACGAAGGCAATCCGGACCCGTCTGCCGATCGTAACGGCCGCGCCGCTCTGGCCGATAATCCGCTCAGCGCCGGCCCGGCGCCCGATGAGTACGATTTCGATTACCAGACTACCTCCAAAGCCTATACCCATGCTGAAGGCAATTTCCCGGTCGGCGATTTGAACTGGTTCCCGGCGAAAAAGACAGAGTGGGCCAAGTGGATCAAGACAGGCGTCGAGTTCAAGAATACTGAAACAGCTCCTGTTGATTTTGCTCTGCAGCAGAATTATCCCAATCCCTTTAATCCGACGACCTCCATCGCCTATTCCTTGAATACGCCGGCCGCTGTTACCCTCGAGATCTATAACGCGCTGGGCCAGCGCATTCGCACCGTGGTCGATGTTCGCAAACAGGAAGCCGGTCTGCATCAGGTCCAGTGGGATGCCACGGACGACAGCAACCGGCGCGTCGCCAGCGGTTTGTATATCTACAGACTGCAGGTGGACCAGCAGATACAAACCAAAAAGATGTTACTGATGAAATAACGGTATCTCTGGAATTTAGGATGATCGGGATCAGCGGGCGACGGCCTGGCCATCGGCCGTCGCCTGCCGCTGATCCAAATGGACGATTACACAGAATCTAGTATGATCTTGGGAGATCGAATGAAGCGCGTTCTGCTTTTCGCTCTGCTGGTGCTGGCCGGAGCGGCCGGCCTTTTGGCGCAAAACAGCGATCTGGCTCTGCATCTGTACACCAATCTGTCGTTGCCCACCGGCGAGTTCGGCAAGGACACGGCCTATGACAGTGGGCCGACCCGGCGGTTCGGTTATGCCCTGGGTGACAAAGTCGGATTGGCCCAAACCGGATACGGACTCGGCGCAGAACTCATCGCGCCGGTATGGTTCAAGGGACTGCAATGGATTTTCAGCGCCAACGTGATCAGCAACGGGATCAACGGTCAGGTGGCGAAGGATTCCTATGCCTCCCGTCTTGGCGATTCGGTACAGGTCGATTTCGATTTTGGCCGCTGGCTGAACGTACCGGTCATGACCGGTTTTCGCTACGACCATTACTTTACCCACCAGTACGCTCTCTACGGCATGGTACAGGCCGGCATCAACTTTTCCATGGCGCCCTCGAAAAAGGTGACCGTCAAAAATATCGTGGGAGATGAAACAACCTATGAATCCGCCCGCGACTTTGGCTATCAGCTGGGTCTGGGGATCCTGTACAATCAGACCTATAACCTGAGCGTCCGCTATATGGCGCTGAGCACGCCGCGTTTTGACGGCCGGCAAAAACTGTCCGAACGGGTATTTCCCAATATTTTTACTCGGGATAATACCATCCTGGGCGAAGAGCGTGCCATCTCCATGGTCGTGGTCACGCTCGGTGTACAGTTGTTCAGGTAATCGGATTATGATTCGTTACGCCTCGCTGCTGTTCATCTGTGGCCTGCTGGCCTGCCGTACCTCGACGGTGACGGCTCCGGCCAAACCATTCAAGATTGTGTTCCTTTCCAACCGGGAAGCCCCGGCCGGCGAGTTTGATATCTTTCTTATGAATGGCGACGGCAGCGGTCAGACCAATCTGACCGCCCACCTCGCCGGCGTGCGCACCAACTCCCGGCCCGTATTGTCGCCGGATCAGTCTGCCGTCCTCTTTCTCGGTTTTGTCGAGGCGCGGACGTTCCTGCAGATTTTAACCATCGCCACCGGCGCGGTGGCGACGGTGACAGAGGTGCCTGCCGACCTGGCCGAAGCGTCGTTCTCGCCGGACGGCGGCAAAATTTTATTTGTCATGAAAATCAGCCAGCGCCGCCAGGTGCATACGATCAACCGCGACGGCACCGGTCTGCGCAATTGGTCGCCGGAACATCTGGACGAATTCAATCCCGTTTTTGCAGCAGACGGCGAAACCGTGTGTGCGGTGTCGCGAGACGCCACCGGCCACCACCTGGTCCTTTTCAGCGTCCGCACCGGCGAACGCCACATCATTCATACCACCACGCAAACGCTGCGCGACCCCGCTTTCTCCCCGGACGGCCGCTCCATCGTGTTTTGCGGCGGCACCAACGCCAACGCCGGCGTGCAGGTCGTCAGCCGCAACGGCAAAAGTCTGCACGTGGTGCACAGCGGCGCGTTCTATGCTACCCATCCGCGCTTTTCGCCGGATGGCGCCCGGATCGCCTTTATCTCCAATCAGAGGGGCATGAAATACCAGGATGTCTTTATCATGGATCGTAGAGGCCGCCAACCCGCCCTGCTGACCGCCGAGCTCAAGTATATCAATCAGGATATTCATTTTTCTCCGGATGGCCGAGCCCTCGTCTTCAGCTCCATGAAATTCAACGACAGCGAAATTTGTCGCATCGATCTGCGAGACCGGTCCATCCTCAACTTGACCAACCACCCCAAATGGGATCAATCGCCCGGTATTTGATCGACACCATATCGTCGGCCACTCCCCTCCGGCCAAGCAGCGATCGACACCGTGATCCATTGCGCAAACAGGATTGTTAGATGAATTCGACAGCAAGGTTCCGACTCTTTCTCCCCATCATTTTTTTCATTCTCCCTGTTCACAGCCCTGCGATTGAGCATCCGCATATGCTCGTACGCGAACACGAGTACGCGGCGTTGCGTGTAAAGTCCGAGCGCTGGCCCTGGCTTGTCATCAAACAAAAGGCACTGCATCACGCGGCCAGGCTGCACTACGATCCCTCGCTTTCGTTTGCCGTCAATGCCTATGAACAGGTGCCGCGCCTGGCCGGCGCCTGCGCCCTGGCCTATATGCTCGATCCCGATAAGCGGTCCCTCTATGTCAGCAAGGTCGAGACCGAGGTGGCGGCGGCGCTGGCCGATATCCGGCGGCGCAAAGGAACCGACCGCGATCACGGCGCCAACGTGGGTCCGGCCCATACCGCCTTTATCGCCTATCTGACCCTGGACATCATGTATCGCGATCTGGACGAATCGGTCCGTAAAGCCATGGAAGCGGATTGCGATTACATGGCCGATCATCACGTGCACAGCTGGCTGGCCAGCACGTTTGCCGTCCAGGGCATGAAAGAACTCTATCACAACGGCCGATCCGCCCGCTTTGACAGCCTGGAAGGCGAATATCGGCACCATATCCTGGAAACCACCACCGCTGATGGCGTCTTTATCACCGGACCGGGTTATGCCTACAGCCGTCTGATCATGGACAGTCGCGTTCAGAAAAAAATTTTCATGGATGTGTGCGAGTACCAGGGCTGTCACCATTATTACACCAATCCCATATTGATCAACCTGCATGAATGGCTGTTTGGTTACGGGTTTGCGCCGTTCAACCGATCGTTCACCTTTGGCGACACGCCGCCGGTCAAATCTCTCGACCAGTGGTCCGTGGCTGTTCTGCGCGCGGCGCGGTTTTCTCCCCGAGCTGCGGGCTATGCCTCTTTTTTTCTCGGCCATTTGACCGATAAGGAGCTTGAAGGCGACCTTCTCCATTTTTTGCTCTGCGACGGTGCACCCGAACCGGCCCTGGCTCCGGTCAGCAGAGTATTCACGCAGGGAGGGGCCTGGTTTTATGATGATTCTCTGCATCAACGCAGCCTGGCCGGTGCGCTATGGAACGTCAACTCTTCCGCTGCCTCCCACACCCATCTCGATGTCAATGCCGTTCATGTGTCGGCCTACGGCGAGCATGTGCTGCGCAACGCCGGCTACGACGGCTGGGAAGAGCCGGATTCGGCGCGATGGCAATGGCTGCATCGCAACGCCACCTCCTCCAACACCGTCACGATGGAGGACCAGAACCATCGTGATTGGCGCGGCGGCGGCATCCGGGAAGGGTCAGTGGGCGGTGATCTTGAATTCGCCACCGCCGGCTCAGGTGTCGCCCTGGCTAACGGCGAGCATACCCGTACGCTGATCTTTCTAAAGCCGAATCGCGATCAACATGGCTATTTTGTCCTGGCCGATGAGGTTCTTTCCAACAGCGGCCTGGTGACCGTACAACTGAACCTCCATGCCAACTCGGCGGCAGAGCCGGTTCTGGTCACGCCGGCCACGCAATTCCGCTGGCCCATCGAGGGCTGCAATTACAGCGGCCATGCGGTAGGCCTTGATATTTTCCTGGCCACGCCGGCTGAAAAGACCGACATTCGCACCGGTTATCTTGGCTCCTATGATGATTGCAGTCGCTTCCAGGATCGTTTCCTCCAGGCCGGCTATCGCACCGATGCCGCCGGTCGATGTACGATGCTCACCGCCCTGCTGCCCTCTGATGCTTCGCACCCGCTGCCCGGCGCGCGCCGAATAGCGGCATCCGCCGGCACCCTGGCCGCCATCGAGCACAGCGATTCTGTGATTGATTACCTGCTGGCCTCCCAAGGTTCGGCGGCATTGACCTGTGCTGATTTTACCATGCAGGGGCGCACGGCCATTGTGCGTCAGCGGCATAAAGCGATGCAGTTCTACTTTTTGCGACAGGGCTGTTCGTTTATGCAGCAGGAGCGCAGGGGATTTCAGTCGTCAACCCAGGTCACGCTCTTTATGCAGAATCGACACGGCTGGATTCTCTCGCCGGGTGCAGTGGTGACTTTATATTATCCCGGAATAGAAGGGGTGCGGATGGACGGAAGTGAGACCGCCACGCTCGCCGCAGCAAAAGGGCGGTGCACCATTAACGTGCCCGCCGGCCGACACCAACTGGAAATTAAAAGTCGGTGTAACGAATAAAGAATAGACGGTGCTGATGATTCTACGCAAGATAATACTGTTTTGTGCACTCGCCGATATAACCCTTGCGGTTGCGGCCATGGCAGGGCTGGAACATCCGTTCATGATCGTGAGAACGGCCGAGTACGAAGCGCTGCGGGCTCGCTCATTGCGATGGCCTTGGTCCATCATGAAAAGCAAAGCGCTGAGTGATGCCAAAAATCTCGCCGACATACCTGGTGCAGACATCACCGTTCGCTGCGAACGGATACATGCCATGGCCTCGTCCTGTGCTCTGGCTTTTATTCTGGATCCGGACAACCGTTCTCTCTATGTATCCAGGTTTGAAACGGCCGTGGCACCCGGACTGCATGCCGTATGTCTGCTGAAAGGAAGCAGGACCGAGCATGAATACAATGTACCGCCGGCGCACGCCGCCTTTATGGTCTATCTGGCGCTCGATATCCTCTATGACGACTTGAATCCAGCACGACGGCTGGAGATGGAAATGGACTGTGATCACATTGCCGACAGCCATGTCGACTCCTGGGAAACCAGCGAGTACGCCATCAAGGCGATGAAAGAGTTGTATCACAACGCTGGATCGGCCGCCTTTGTCACCTGGAAGAACCGCTACCGGGACATCACCCTGGGCATGATCACGGCCGACGGCGTTTCCACCACCGGGCCGGGCTATGCCAAGAGCAGGATATTCATGGATGAACGGATGCAGAAAAAAATATTTATGGACATCTGTGAATATCAGGGTTATACGGAATTTTACCGCAATCCCCGACTGGCCGGCCTGTATGAATGGGTGTTCGGCTATTCGGTCACGCCGTTCAATCGCAGCTACACTTTTGGCGATACGCCGCCGACCAAAGATCTGGACGACTGGGCCGTGTCGGCCTTGCGGGCCGGCCGTTTCTCACTTCTGGCCGGCCGTTTGGCCCGGTACCGCCTGGGGCCTTTGACCGACAAATTGATTCATGGCCGGCTGCTGCATTATCTGTTGTGTGATTCCGTGCTGCAAACCGGTCAGAGACCAGCCAGCCGGATTTTTCGCAATGGCGGCGCCTGGTTGCTGCAGGACACCGATTCCACCAGCGCCCTGGCCGGTGCGCTATGGAATATCGATACCGACGTCAGCAGTCACAACCATTACGATGTCAACAGTCTGCATGTAGCGGCTTATAACGCACACGTTCTGCGCAACTCGGGGTATGACGGCTATGGCGAGCCGGATGCGGCCACTTGGGCCTGGATTTCCAAAACTGCCGAGTCCTCCAACACGGTCCTGTGGGACGGCCGCAACCACGTCACCTGGAAAGGCGGCGGCATCGGCAAACACCTGATCGGCGGGGAGTGGGAATATGCCGGCAGCAGCTCGGGTTCGGCTCTGGCCCTGGCCACGCATGTTCGCAACCTGTTCTTTCTCAAACCACGGGCGGGCATTGCACACGGCTATTTTGTCGTTACCGATCAGGTCAAGCCGATTTTTAACTGGGGTGGTACAGCTAAAGTCAATGTGGTCTGGCATCCCAACTCTGCGCTGCAACCGCAGATGGTGCAGGATACCTATCGCTGGCCGGTGCAGGGCTGCAACTATGGCGGCATGAACGTCGGCATCGATATTTTGCCGGTCAACCCGCCTGAAAAAAGCGAGATCCGTAACGGCTATCTGGCCTCCTACGAAACCTGCAGTCGCTTTCGTGGCACCTACCTGCACAACACCTATGGCTTGAACCAGGGCCAGGCCAACGTGGCAACGGTCCTTTTCCCTTTTGATCGCAAGCATACCTCTGCCGTCATGACCCGTTTGGCGGTCACCGATGCGGCAGCGGCCGCCATCGATCACGGCGACGGTGTGATTGATTATGTTTTTGCCCCTGCCGGCAGTGGGACGATAGAATACGGCGAAACGGCTGTGAACGGACACACGGTCCTGTGGCGCAAGATTAACAACAGGCTCGACTCTTATTTTATCACCGCCGCCACCCAGTTCCTGCATAACAACGGCAAGTCCGGGGTGACAGCGGAAAAAAGTGTGACGCTGTACATGGCGCAGGATCGCGGACAGATTGTTTCGCCCGGCACGGCGGTTACGTTTTTTGCAGAGCATCTCGCCGAGGTCCAGGTGGACGGCGTCCCTGTGCCGGCGTCAGCCACAGGCGAGAACTGGCTCCAGGTTCAGGTCGATTCCGGGGTGCACGCATTGCAGCTTATCCGCCGCAGCACTCGCGTGCTGCAGCAGGGGAGCGCCTATGCGGTTGCGATGCAGGTGTATCCGAATCCCAGCAATGAAGCGGCTAACATTTCATTTCGGCTGGCTGAAGCAGGTCAGGTTATGATCGAGATATTTAATCTGCACGGCCGGCAGCTGGCGGTGCCGGTAAACGGCTGGTATGCGGCCGGCCGGCATGAATACACCTGGCAGGCGAAGGGGCTGGCCTCCGGCCTCTATTTTTGCCGGCTGCGTTCCTCTAGCGGCACGATGGTGCAAAAAATCATGGTGCAAAAATAGCCTGCTCAGGCCTGTTGAGTCAAAAAATGGCGTGGTTCCAGCTTATCCGGCAAGTGCTTTAGGAGCTTTTTTTGTGCAGATTGATCAATACATCTCGGACACCTCGCAGGTGTCCGAGATTTCAATTCAGTTTATCCGGGTTACATCTATGAATCGATTTAGTATCACCTTGCTCGTCGGTTGTATTTTTTTATCGAGCCTTGTGCCGAATTCGGCAACTGCTGCCGTTCGCACGATTTATATTTCCCAGCAAGCCGGTGTGGACAGCAATAACGACGGCAGCGATAGCCAGCGGCCGATCAAGACGCTGGCGAGAGCGCGGGTGCTGGCCCTCACCTATTGGCGAAGCAGTGACAGCTTGAAAATATTGCTCAAGGCCGGCGAGCGCTTTGACGGCTTTATAGCCATGAGCAATACGATTTTGAAAAATTACGATCCGGCGCGCAATACCTTTGCGTTTGTCTGGGATATCGACCGGCCGTTACTGATCTCCACCTATGGCGGCACAGAGCGCGCCTTGCTCTATAGCGGAAAATACACCCATGAGGGCGGACCGCAGGCGGCTATCGCCGTGACCTCACCCAGCCGGCAGGCGGTCGTCATTCAGAATCTCCATTTTAAACGCTGGCAGGTGTGCGC
>CAZISM010000063.1:3768-18734 GCA_964541895.1 uncultured Cytophagia bacterium | reverse complement strand
GCCGGCAGGCGGTCGTCATTCAGAATCTCCATTTTAAACGCTGGCAGGTGTGCGCGCTGTTCACCTATGAAACCCAAAACGTGTCGTTTGTCAACAATGTGGTCGAAGAGATCGGCACGCTCTATTTCCCGGATGAAAAAACCCCGGATATTTATGGCGCCGGCGCCATCTATCCAAAGAACTCCAGCCAGGTTCTGATCAAAGGCAATTATGTGCGCAATATTCATAATCAGTTCGACCGCCTCGACGAAATGCATGTTTTCTATTTCACCCGTCTCAGCCAGACCGAGGTGTGCGATAATACCGTCATCAATGCCAGCGGACCGCCGTTGAAATTCCGCCGCTCCCAGACCAGGGACATCCATGTGCATGACAACGCTTTTTATTACACCGGACCTTCACAGGCGCTGAACCGGGTGCAGGAGGGGTGGGTGCGCTACAGCGGCGATGCCGAAGAGGGCTGCCCTTCCGCCTTGATCATCGAGCGCAACAAATTCTATTATCCCTATTGCTGGCCTGACCGGGAAACCTGCGTCGGTGCGATGGCGACGCGCTGCAGCATCAGCAATCCCGGCGTGTGCGGCGCCGACGCCTGCGATCGGGAAGAGCGCATTCGCTGGCTGGATAACGATTTCCGCTACACCTGGGAAGCGATCGAGGTGCCGGGTCTGCCCACGGCTGTTCAGTCCATGACAGTCTCGCAACCCTCGGATCCGGCATTGCCGCAGAACAGTCCCAATCCGTTTGCAGCAGCCACGTTGATTCACTATCAATTGCGGCATCGGGGGGACGTACACATAGCCGTTTACGATCTTTTGGGACGTGAAATTGCAGTGCTGGTGAATCAGCCGCAACCGGCCGGCCGTTATGCGGTGCCCTGGAACGTTCACAGCGGCCGTTTTTCGTCTCTGCCCAACGGCGTCTATTTTTGCCGCTTGCGAGTGGACGGCCGCGAACAGGTGATAAAGATGGTGCTGAACAGAAGCGAAGTTCGCCTGCAACGGTGAGCGATCGGCGCAATACATTTGGAAGGAGATGTCGATGAAACCTCTCAATCAACTGACTTTGTCCGTCCTGCTGCTGTGGAGTTTTTCCTTTTCGCAAAACGTGTATAATGTCCGCACCTATGGCGCCAACCCGGACGGGGTGACCTTGAACACTAAAGCCATTCAGGCAGCCATTGACGCCTGTTATCAGAACGGCGGCGGCCAGGTGATGTTTCCGGCCGGCCGGTACCTCTCCGGCACTATCTTTCTGAGGGATAACGTGTATCTGGTATTGAGCGCCGGCGCCACCCTGCTGGGCAGCAATAATATTGCGGATTATGAGCCCAAATATCTTGTCTTCGCAAAGGATGCGAACCATATCGGCCTGCTGGGCCCGGGTTGTATCAACGGCCAGGGCGATTCCTTCTGGCGGGGCAAAGAGCGGCCGTACATCCGGCCCGAGCGCACCATCGAGCTGGAGGGGTGCAGCAACGTGCTCATCCGCGACCTGCAGATCCGCAACTCAGCCGCCTTTAACATCGCGCTGGAAGAGTGCGACCGCGTGACCATCAGCGGCGTCAGCATCATCAACGATCGCGACGCGCCCAACACCGACGGCATTGATCCGATCTCGTGCTCCAACGTCATGATATCCGATTGCTATATCGAAACCGGCGACGACGCCATTTGTCCGAAATCCAAAGGGACGCACAAGCCTTGCGAAAATCTGGTGGTCACCAACTGCGTGCTCATCAGCGACGACTCGGCCATCAAATGCGGTACCCGCTCCGACGGCGCCATCCGCCACTGCACCTTCAGCAACATCGTCATACGCGATACCAAGTACGGCATCGGCTTTTACATGAAGGACGGCGGCGTCTATGAGGATATCCAGTTTTCCAACATCTCCATCGAAACCACCGGCCGCGGTCTCGAGCGAGCGCACGGCAGTAATTCCTACGCCATTTTCATGGATATCGAAAAACGCGAGGAGGGCGGACAGCTGGGTCACATACGCAATATCATGTTTAGTGACATCACCATCAACACACCGGACGGCAACTGTCTGCTGGCCGGCATGCCGGATCGCAGGATCGAACATGTCACCTTTGATAACGTGCGCATGCGCGTAACCCATCGCACCGATCTCTCCGGCCGCCGCAAGCCGCGTGGCACGCGCTCGCTCACCGATCGGGCGGTTAACGATTTTGCCGATATCATGTCGCACTGGACCCTGGCTCATATTGACGGTTTGACCATGCGCAACGTGGTCATTCAAGATGAAACCGCTCATGCCACCTTTGAGCGACACGGCGTGTGGGCCATGAACGTGGCTGATTTCACCGTCGACGGCTTAAAGATCGAGCAGGCGCAACCGAATCAAACGCTGGCCGTGATCCGGATGCAGGAGTGCAGGGACGGCCGGGTGGAAAATTCCACCGCCGGACGTTTGTCTGTGCCGTTTGTCAGCCTGCTGGGCGAGGCCACTCGAAGGATTGCGCTGGTCAACAACGACTGGAGCCTGCTGGCCAGGCCGGTGTCGTTGGGCAGGGAGATCAAGCCGGAAGAGATTTATCAACACGCTAACCGCCGCAGATAACAGGGACGAAAGATCTATGAAAAGACTTGCCGTGTTCGTTTTATGGTGCGCTATGGGATGTACTCAGGCCATGGCGGCCATTCCGGTGGTGCCGTTGCCGCAGGTGGTCAAAGAGCAGAAGGGATTTTTCCGGCTGTCCCCTCCCGTCACCGTTCGCGTGACCGTGCCGGATACCACCTCGTTGACCGCCGGCCTTGTGGAGCTGCGGGAGGCCATCCGTCTTTATGGCGGTGCTTCGATCCGATTCGTTCAGCAGGGCAAAGCTGCGCTGCATATCGGCCTGCCGGACGGCGACGCCGAGTTATACCAGGCGTGTCACAAGGACGGCCTCTGGCCTGACGACCGCGTCGGCTCCCAGGGCTATGTGCTCGCCATTGCCGCAAATCAGATTCGTTTGGCGGCCAGGGAACCGGTGGGTCTGTTTTACGGCCTGCAGACCCTGGTGCAGTTGTTGCGCAACTGCCGCGATACGCGACTGGCCTGCATGACGGTTGTGGACTGGCCGGAGCTGGCCTGGCGCGGGATTCTGGACGACATCAGCCGCGGACCGTTGCCGACCACGGAATTTGTCAAACAACAGATCCGTCGCTGCGCCGAATTAAAACTGAATATGCTGACCTATTATACGGAAAACATAACCTCTACCCCGCGGCATGCCGACTTTGCTCCGGTCGGCGGCGGCGTCACCGTCCAGCAGTGGCGCGAATGGGCCGAGTATGCGGCGAAATACCATATTCAACTGGTGGGTAATTTCCAATCCTTCGGCCATTTTGAAAAAATTCTCTCTTATCCGCAGTACCAGGAACTGGGTGAAGCCGGCCGCATGTTGACGCCGACGCGAGAGGAGAGCTATCAGCTCCTGGCCGATATCTATGCCGATATGGCGCCGGCCTTTTCTTCGCCCTATTTCAATGTCAACTGCGATGAGGTGTGGGATCTGGGTCGTGGCGCTTCCAAAAAAATGGTGGATAGTATCGGCCCGGCCGGCGTATACAGCTACCATCTCAACCGCATCAGCGCCGAATTGAAAAAGCATGACAAGATCATGATGATGTGGGCGGACATCGCCCTCGAGCATCCGCAGATTCTGCAAAAACTGCCGGCTGAAACCGTCCTGTTGCCCTGGAACTATGATGACGCCGATTCGTTCGATACGATGATCCGGCCGCTGGTCCAGGCCGGTTTCAAAACAATAGTCTGTCCGGGCGTTCTCAACTCCCGGCGGCTCATGCCTGATTTCATGGTGGCGCGAAAAAATATTCACCATTTCATCCGCGATGGCAAAGCGCACCGAGTCATGGGCGCTCTGACGACGGTGTGGGATGACGGCGGTGCGGCCGCTTTTTCGCGCGACTGGTACGGCGTGGCGTTCGCCGCCGACCAGTCCTGGTCCGATGGCGCTAGGGCAAAAGCCGGCTTTGATGAAAGGGTCGATAAAGCACTGTACGGCAATCCGCGACCGACCCTGGCGCAGGCGGTGACGGCTCTGGCGCCGCTGGCCGATCTGGCGGCGACACAGGAGATGAACGAAGCGGTGTTCTGGTCCAAAATCGTGCCGGATCCGGAGGAACGGTTGCGCAGTAATTTGAACGACTGGTATGCGGTGCGCGATATCTGCCTGAGCGCGGATAGCGTGCTCGCCAAAGCGCCGGCAAAGGTCTACGCAAGCGATTACGACTATCTCAGGTTTTCCATGCAGCAATATCGATTCATGGCGGAAAGCAGGATTCAACTGCAGGCGGCGGCGGATCTGTATCGTGCCGCCTGCCGGCATCAGAGCGAGCGCGATCGGGTTGGCGCCGAGCTGGCAGCGGTTATCGGCCTGGTTTCTGCGCAGCGGCAGGCGCTGGCGGGCCTGGCAGCCGAATTCCAGCGCTTGTGGCTGCTGGAGAATCGGCCCTATTATCTGGAGAGAATTCTGCAGCGATATGAACGCAAAGTCGACGCCCTCGACGAGGTGGTGCAGCTGGTGACAGCCGCTGCCGCTGATCACGGCAAAGGCCATTTCCTGCCGCCGCCCAACCAGGTTCGTCTGGACATGGAGGAGTCGGTCAGCCGCTATTTTACCGGCTGGCTCATGTGCGGACCGTTTCCCAATCCTCAATACAGCGGCGAGGAGGTGGATTATCTTGCTTCGCTGGGCGGAGAGCGGCAGGTCCGGCCCACGGTCTGGTCCGAGACCGAGTGGCCGCAAGGCCGCAAGACGCGCTGGCGAAAATTCAACTCACCCAGTCCGGCCGAGATTGATCTGTTGCCGCTCTACGAGGACAATAAAAAAGTGCTGGTCTATGCCTACAGTCAGATCGATTGCCCGCAGGCGAGAACAGTGCAGGCTCGTTTCGGCAGCAACGACGGTATTGAAATTATTCTTAATGGCCGCGTCGTTTTTAAAAAACTGGTCAAACGCAATCTGGCGGTGGATGAGGATCAGGTGCTGCTGGATTTGCAGCCGGGCAAAAATCATCTGTTGCTGAAAATTTTTCAAGGCAATGGCGGCTGGGGTTTTTCGTTTCAGATTTCCGATGTCACGATACGCAATCACGATCACCGGTATCGTATCATCAACTAGTATTCGATATAATGCGGAGTGCGTATGAAAAAAAAGGTTTGGTTGATCCTGATTCTAATCTGTACGGCGTCGTGGCCGGTACTGGCGCGAGAGCGCTGGAAGTCCGAATGGAAGAAATTTCCAGATCCCGTCACTGGTCACCAGGTCTGGCAGATCACCAGCCATGATTCTGCCAGTGTGGCCGTATATTTTGAGCGCCAGGCGTTTACCGCAGACGATCGCTATTTGGTTTTTGGTTCCTGCCGCTGTGGCAACTGGCAGTTGTATCGCGCGGACCTGCGTAAACGCGAAATCGTACGCCTCACGGACAAGAAAGATATTTCACCGTTCACTTTTACCATGCACCCGGACGGCAAAAACGTCTGCTATATTCACGGCAATGTGCTTTACAAAAGCCATGTCGCTAAATTGAAAGAGTCCGTATGGTATGATTTTAATAATGCCTTTTCTTCCGCGATCCATTTCTCCAGTTCGTTTACGGCTGATGCCGGTTATACATTGGTGTCCAGCCGTACCGATTCCGGCCTGTGCATTTACCGGGTGAATTTGAACAGCGGTGAGGTCAAGCTGGCTTTAAACTGGAAGGCCGGCCGCTTCTCCCATCCGCTGATCTGTCCCACCAATCCGGACCTGATCAGTTTTGTGCCGGGACCGGATACACAAGACGATATGAGCTTGCCGCTGGAGAAGCGAGCACGGACATGGCTTGTCGATATGAAGAGCGGCCAGGCCAAACCATTTTTGATGATGCCTTATGGATACAGGGCCACCCACGAGAGCTGGTCCGCGGACGGGCAGCGTTTCTTCTTTTATAAAAAGACACAGCCGGCATGGATTCCGGTGTCGATCTGTTCCATGAATCGGCAGGGGGGAGACTGGCGTGAGCATTATCGGCATGATCAGATACGTCTCGGCCACGGCGTCTCTTCCATGGACGGACGCTGGTTTCTCAGCGACGGCCAGGACCCGGACCGCAATCCGTTGATCCTGATCGATCTAGTGACCGGCCAAGAGACGTTTCTCTGCTGGCCCAACGCCAGCATCGACGCGGCCGGCCAGTTTTCGCACGTTCATCCCACCTTGAGCAGCAGCGGCCGGTTTGCCTGTTATACGTCGGATGCTTCCGGAACGCCGCAGGTGTTTGTGGTGCCGTTGGCCGCCATCGTTTCGAAATGAACTAGTGTTTGATCACTACCAGCGTGGCGTCGTCTTCCCAGGCGGCGCCACGACCAAATTCAATTACGGTCTCGAACAACAACTCCAGCAGCGCCTGCGCCTCCAGGGTCTGGTGAGCGATGATAAAATCGCGCAGGCGTTCGACGCCGAACATGTCGCCCGCCTGGTTCATCCGTTCCACAATGCCGTCGCTATAGATCACCAGCACCGAGCCGGTCGGCATGCGCACATAATCCCGTCCGAGCTGGATCTCTTCCAGAAAGCCCAGGGTGATGCCGGTGGCGGCCAGTTCCTTGACGTCGTGGCCGTGCACCAGGATAGGCGCCGGGTGGCCGGCATTGACGAAAAAGAGGTGGCCGTCGGCTTCGAACTCGCCGATAAAGAGTGAGACAAAGTTGCTGGCAAAGGTGCTGCGCTGGATGACATGGTTCAAACGGCGCAGGGTGTGAACCGTGCGGAATTCCAGTGACAGCCCCATGCGCAGGCCGATGACCACATCGCGGATCAACAGCGCCGCCGGCAGGCCGTGGCCGCTGGCGTCGCCCAGCCCCACCCCAAAGGTGCCTTCTCCCAGCTCATAATAGTCAAAAAAGTCGCCGCCCACCATTTCTGCGGGCTGCGAACGGCCGGCGATCTGGTAGCCGGGTATGTCCGGCGCTTCGGTAGGCAGCAGGCTTTTCTGAATCTGTACCGCCCGTTCCAGGCGGGCGCCGACCGCGTCGGAGAACAACCGGTAATTCATGGCGGTGCGCACCGAGTTGAGGAACAGGTTGACCTCTTCCCGCACCCAGCCGTCAAAAAGCGAGAACACGAACAGCCATTGCCGTTCTGGCGAATGAACCCAAAAGGCGGCCTGTGCCGGTGCCGGATTCGGCGGTGTGGTGAAAAAGCCCCTGCTCAATTCGGATTGATCATAGATATAGCTGCGATTTTTATAAGCCAGTTGGACGACCGTAGCGGTCAGCGGCAGTTCGGTCTGGTAGGCGGCGGCCGGCTTTACGCCGTTGCTGTGGGTCAGGGTGAACAGGCGATCGGACAATTCATAGATTCGTCCCTGTCCAAAGTGGAGTCTGCGGCCGAAATCCTCGTCCAGCTCGGTGAGGATGTGTTTGAGAAAATGGACGCCGGCCTGTTCGATGCGGATCTTGGCCAGGAGCGCGTCCAGTTCGCGATAAAATATTTTCGGATCTGTCATGGATACCTGCTGTAAGTTGAAAGCGTGTACAAAAATATAGCAAATCATCTACAGATATCCAATAATGAAAAAGCCACTCTCGATATCCGGGAGTGGCTCTAACGATGAAACTGTATGAGTCGCGTTATTGAGCCTTTTCAATGGTTGCTGTGGGTTTGCCGCCCTCATAATGCAGAGTGATTTTGGCTGCTTCGCACAAGTCGATGTTGGTCCAATAGATCTTGTCGCCTTCTTCGTCGACAATCATCAGATCCCATTTGCAGGACGCTTCGTCACGGCTGAAATTGATTTCCACCTGTTCGCCGTCTGCGAGCGTATCCTGCCCCAGCACATCCTCTTCCCAATCATTGGATTTGGTGGGGGAGCAGTAGAACTGGTCGATGGTCAGACCGGTCTCGTTTACCAACACAAAATCCTGTTCGCCGGCAAAAGCCGCCAGACTAAGCACAAAAATCAGCACCGCAACACTCAGCATCTTTTTCATGACGCACCTCTTCCATAAATTGCCCATTGCCATCACCACACTAATTTCCCCAGTGGTGCTGCTATTTTGGATTGTTATAATACACTTGAAAACCATTTCGGTATGGATTTAATTCCCGAAAATAATAATTTTTTTGGCCAGACGGTGTGCAAAAGCTGAAGCAGTGGTTTGGGCTGGGATCAGGCGTATCAAGCCAAGTTGCAGGGGAATAAGCATATTAATGATACATGGTTATTCATAGCGAAGGGCGACAATGGGATCCAGCTTGGAGGCTTTGACCGCCGGCCAGAAACCAAAGATGAGGCCGACCGCCGTGCAAAACACCAAACCGGCCAGGCTCCACTCCAGGGGAACATGCGCAGCGAACTGGGTAAAAAGGCTTACCAGGTTACCGAGACCGAATCCCACTGCCACACCGATGATGCCGCCGATGTTGGACAGCACCACCGCTTCCAGCAGAAACTGCAAAAGAATGTTCTTTCGTCTGGCGCCGAGGGATTTGCGGATGCCGATTTCGTGGGTTCGTTCCGTCACCGAAACCAGCATGATGTTCATTATGCCGATGCCGGCCACGATGAGGGCCACGATGCCGATGACAAACGAGCCGATCTTGATGCCGGCGGTGGTACGGTTAAAGACCTTGATTTGGCTGTCGTTGGTAAATATTGTAAAATCATCTTCTTGTCCAGGCTTCAAGCCGCGCTGCATGCGCATGATCGCCCGGGTCTCTTCAATGGCATCGACCAGCAGTTCCGGCCGTTTGGCGCGCACGGTTACATTAACGGATCGTTCCCGGCCAAAATTGTCCCGGTCATTAAACACCTGCTGGAATCGTGAAATCGGCATAATCATATAGTTGTCAAAACCGCCGCCGAAGGAGGATTTTTTCTCCTCGAGGAGGCCGATGACGGTAAACTTGTGGCCGTCGATTTTGATGGTTTTCTCCAGGGGATCGATCCAGGGAAAGAGTTCGCCGGCTATGGCCGGACCGATGACCACCACACTGCGGCCGATTTTCAAATCCTCAGCGGTGAGATTGCGGCCTTTGACCACATAGTGGGTGTTGTTTTCCGAGTATTCAGGGGTGCCGCCGCAAATGGTAAGATTGGCGTTGGTGGCTTTGCCCTGGTATTTGGCGGTGTGGCCGAAACTCCACAGCTCGGCGCCGATGAGATCGGCCGACTGCACTTTTTCGCGGATCAGATCGGCGTGTTCCACCGTCAGCGGCCGGCGCGCCATGATCTTGCGCATCTCCTGTTCGCTGATGGGTCCGCCGGCAGCGAATTTTTGCACCTGAAACGTCTGCGTGCCCAGCACACTCAGCTCTTTCTCTATCGAAGTCTGAATCACCGAGATGCCGGTCATGACGCCGATGATGGAGGCCACGCCGGCGATGATGCCGACCAGGGTCAGAAAGGAGCGCAGCTTGTGGGCGGCGATGGCCGCCAGAGCCATTTTGAACGCTTCGATAAAAAACATAGCCACCTCGTTATTCGTAACGCAATGCATCGATGGGATGCAGACGCGAAGCCCGGAAGGCCGGAATAATGCCGGACAACACCCCCACCAGCAACGAGACGCAGAGCGCGATGATCACAATCGGCAGCGACACGGTGGCGGGCAATACCAGTTTGTTGATCAGACCGGCAACGGCAAACGAGAGCAGCACGCCGATGGCGCCGCCGATCAGACATATGAACGATGATTCGAACAGGAACTGCACCAGGATGGAGCGCCGCTTGGCGCCGATGGCCTTGCGGATGCCGATCTCGCGGGTGCGCTCGGTGACGGAGACGAACATGATGTTCATGACGCCGATGCCGCCGACAAACAGAGAGACGCCGGTGATGATCATGCCGATGAGCACCACCACCCCCATGACGTTGTTGTAGGCGTTCAACAGGCTGTCCATGGTGTTGATGCTGAAATTCTCCTGCTCGGTGGGTTTCAGTTTGCGCAGCTTGCGCATCTCGCCGGTCAGTTCGAAACGAAAATCTTCCATGGCTTCCGGGCTGGGCGATTTTACGGCGATGTTGAACTCCCGGTTGTTGCCGCCGAACGCCTGCATAAAGGTGGTTATGGGCAGAAAAATCTGCCGGTCGAAATTGGGGCCGCCGAAAAAGCCGGCGCTGCCCTGCTTTTCCATCACACCGATTACGCGGAAATTATAATAGCCGATATTGATTTTTTTGTTGATGGGATCGAGGTCTTTGAAGAGCTGCTCCTTGATATCCGCACCGATGACGCAGTTGTATTTTTTATATTGAACGTCCACACCGGTGAAAAAGCGACCCAATTCCGGCACGGATGAGGAAACCAGGATATGCTTGTCGGTCGTGCCGATGACGGCTACGTTTTCCAACACCGTGGCGCGGTATTTGACGTTTTTGTTGGTGCCGGTGCTGGGGTTGATCGCCTTCGCCGAATGCAGGCGGTGCTTCAGCTTTTCGCTCTCTTTGAAGGTGATGTTGGGCCGGTTGCGGAACTGGAAAAAATTGCCGCTGAATATCCACGGCATGCGCGACACATAGAGCACATCCGAGCCGATGGACGAAATGCTCTCCTTGAAATTGTTGCCCAGTCCGTTGGCTACGGTCATGGTGGTGGCTACGGCGACAATGCCGATGATGATGCCAAGGGTGGTGAGAATACCACGGGTTTTGTTGGCTTTGATGGCTGCCAGCGCCATGCGGAACGATTCGATATGGGCATCCCACATACTCATGACGGGCCTGCTCTACAGTTTGCCGTTATTCTGCACCAGCACCGCCGCACGGTTCTGCAGGGTCTGGCTGATGGCGCGGTAGCTGCCGGTGACGTATTCGTCGCCTTCCAGTACGCCGTCAAGGATTTCAATGTGCGATTCGCTCTGAATGCCGGTCTTGACCTGATGCGCGGTGACGTTGTTTTTATCGACGACAAAAACCACCGGGACAAAGCCGTCTTTATCCGGCGTATACCGCACAGCCTGACTGTCGCTCTTGGCTCCCTGGGCGGATGCCTGTTTCAATTGTTCCATGGTACGCACTGTGACACATTGAATAGGCACGCCCAGGACCTGGTCGCGAATTTCGGTGATGATATCTGAACTTGCGGTCATCCCCTCCCGCAACGTGGTGCCGGCATCGCTGATGGCGATTTTGACCTCAAATTCGGTCTTTTGCTCGGTGGTGCCGACGCCGGAAATTTTAGCGCTGTTGGCGATCTCGCTCACCGTACCGTGAAAGGTCCGGTTTGGCAGGGCATCCACTTCAATGGTGGCGCTGTCGCCCATGGAGACGCGCACAATGTCGTTTTCGTCCACGTTCACCAGCGCTTCCATACCGGCCAGATTGGAGATGACCATGATCACGTCTTCCTGGAACTGCGAGCCGAGGGCGATTTCCCCCACCTCTTTGTTCAGTTTGCTGATCGTGCCGGCCATAGGGGCGTAAATGGTTGTTTTCGATAGCTCTTCTTTGCTCTGTTTGACAGCGGCTCTGGCCTGATCCACCTGTTCCAAGGCTGATTTATAGCGGGCTTTTTCCACCTGCACGGCCGCATAGGCCTGATCCAGAGCTGCTTTGGATTCGAGATTGCGGTCGAACAGCTCTTTGGTACGGGCATAGTCCTTGTCGGCGCGAATCTCGTTCTCTTTTACCAGCAGGGCGTTAGCTTCCACGGAGCGGAAATTGGCCTCTGATTGCTCCACCGCGGCCAGGAACCGCTCGCTGTCCAGCCGCACCAACAGGTGGCCCTTTTCCACCCAGTCGCCTTCCTTGATATTCAACTGGGTGATTTTGGCCGCGACGTCGGCGCTGATCTTGACCTGGGTGACCGGCTGGATTTTGCCGGTGGCGGTTACGGTCTCCACGATTTTGCATTTGCCGGCTTTGGCGGTCTGGACGACGTTGGCCGGTTGCTTTTTGCCTTTCATGGCGAAAACGACAATGATCGCCAGGAGTACCAAAGCTACACTTGATATGATGATTACTTTTTTTCGATTCTTGAACATGATGGGGTGCTCCAAAATGGTTTCCTGCTACAGGGTTTGCAACGGCCGGCTGGCGGGTGGTGCAATGTGCCGGCATCTTCTTTTACGCAAAACAATTAAAGATGTTACATATCCTTCTTTAACAAGCACGGAAATGAAAGAGTTGTTGAGGTTTTAAAAAAAATGAGTAAATTATGCAAGAACGGAATGATTAACCCAGAGGTGATTCATTATGCTGAATGTTTGTCGATGCTGGCTCGTGCTTTTTCTTGTATTGTGCTGTGGAGTTGCTGTTGCGGCGGATCGTGTTGTTCCGAACAGGTGGGTGCAGGATTGGCTTTTATGCGGTCCCTTTATCCTGCAAACCGCGGGCGCGGAGGAGCCGGCGCTGCAGCATCAGTCCGGTTTTGAAACCGATTTCCTGTTGTCGCACGGAGGAGAACAGAATCTGCGCGTCAAGGAAGGACAAAAAGAGTTGCACCAGGCCGGGACCGCCGTTTGGAAAAAATGGGTCTCGCCCGATTCCATCATCGACCTGGACATCGCCGTTTCCAGGCAGGCCTCTGTGGCTGCCTATGCCTGGCGCGAATTTGTCTCGAACGAAGAACAGCTTTTATTTCTCAGCATAGGCTCCAACGACGGCTGCCGGGTCTGGCTGAACGGCGAGCGCGTCTGGGATTATGCCGCCGGTCGCGGCTTGAAACCGGATCAGGATCTGATACCGGTGCTGTTGCGCAAAGGCACAAACCGATTGCTGTTAAAGATAGAAGAGCGCGCCAATCTCTGGCGATTCTGCCTGCGCTTTTTAGCCATGCAGGAAGAGCTGCTGCTGCAAAATGACCGTTTGCTCTCTGTATCGCATAAAAAGGATAACACCACCTGGGTGCGTCTGCTGACGCCGGCGCCGGTGTTTAAACGATTGTGCAAGTCGCTGCAGGTGCAGGTCTATTCCGACCGAAAGCCGGAATCGGTCCTGGCGACCGCCCATTGGACCGGCCTGAATGAAATGCCCCTGGCTATCCCGTCGGATCGCTATGGCAACTATAAAATGAAGGTGAACCTGGAGTGGCGCAAAGGCACCACTTGGTCCGGCGAATGGCTGTTCTCTGCCGGGCCACGCACCGAGTTTGCGCTGTTCAAACAGGGCAAGAGCGACTACGCCATCGTGCTGGGAGACTCGGCGTCCGAATCGGAAAAATGGGCGGTCAAAGAGCTGCTGGCGGCCATCAAACAAATCGGCGGTGTCGAGCTGCCGGTTCGTTCAGACAGCAAACCGCTGACCGGCAAAGAGATGGTCGTCGGCTATAATCGTCACACCCGGCAACTGCTTTCCTGTAGCCGGCCGGCGGATGGTGACGAATCCTTTTCGTACCAGAACGTCGGTCCTCACCTTGTCATCTATGGCGGCAAACAGCGCGGCACCATGTATGGTGTGTTTACGTTTCTGGAACGCGAGTTGGGTTGCCGCTGGTACACCCCGCGGGTGACGGTAATGCCGCACAAAGAGGCCTATACGTTCGTCGATCTCTATCACCAGGAAAAACCAGGCGTGCGGGTGCGCAATGATTTTTATTATGAAGCGTTCGATCCCATCTGGGCGGCGCACAACAAAGTGAACGGCGCCATGGGTTATCGCGAACAACCGGGCGGCGTGGAAGCCTATTGGGCGGTGCACACCTTTTATCCGCTCATGCCGCCGGACGAGTTTTATGCCAGCCATCCCGAATACTATAGCTTGATCGACGGCCAGCGCATTCACGATCATGCGCAACTATGTGTCACCAACGAGGATGTGGTACGCATTCTCACCGAACGCATGCGCCAGTCGATAATCAAGAATCCGCAATATCTCATCTACTGTCTGTCGCAAAACGACTGGCGCAACCCCTGTCAATGTGAAAAATGCCAGGCCATTGCCCGTGCCGAAGAGAGCGAAGCCGGACCCATCGTCTGGCTGGTCAACCGTGTGGCCGAGGCGCTGGAAAAAGAGTTTCCCGACAAATATATCGGCACCCTGGCCTATCAATACACCCGCAAGCCACCCAAGACCATCAAGCCGCGCGAGAACGTGGTCATTCGGTTGTGCAGCATCGAGTGCTGTTTCAGCCATGATTTCAATAACTGCCCGGAGAATGTCTCTTTTGTTGAGGACTTGAAGGGTTGGGCCCGCATCGCGCCGCACATGTACATCTGGGATTATGTGGTCAATTTCAGCCACTACACCATGCCCTATCCCAATTTCAGAGTGCTGAAATCCAATATCCAGACTCTGCGCGACAACAAGGCTATCGGCATCATGGAGCAGGCGGCGTATCAGAGCCGCGGCGGCGAGTTCGCCGAACTGCGCGCCTATGTGCTCGCCAAGCTGCTGTGGAATCCGGAATGCGACGTCGATCCGGTGATCAACGATTTCATGTACGGGTATTACGGCCGCAGCGGCCAGTATGTGCGCGCCTATTTCGATCTGTTGCACAATCGGCTCACGCCCGATACCCACATTCATTTAGGCTTGACGCCGGAAGACCAACTGTTCTCCGACGAGTTCGTCCGCCAGTCCGAAGCGCTGTTCGATCGTGCGGAAACAGTGGCGGATAACGAGGCGATTCGCCAGCGCGTCGAGATGGCGCGGTTGCCCATCATGTATCTGAAATGCTTGCGCACGCCCGTGCAGGCCAAGGCCGACGGCACCTACGAGCGCTTTAACGCCATTGTCCAGCGCGAGGGCATCACGCTCTATGCCGAAGCCGGCGAAGCACATAAAAAGTCTTTTCATATGAAAATGGATGAGGCGCAGTAAGGATATCTCGGACCCCGGATGTTGCCGCCTCTTTGCGGCAACTCAGGGTGTCCCGACTCGCATCGCAGATGAGAAATGGAACACCCGGGGTCGCAAAAGCGCGACACCCGGGGTTCAGCGCTAGACCTTTGTCGGACAGAACCAGAGAGGAGAAGGTATGAACCTGTTCAAAAATATCGCGATCTC
>CAZISM010000063.1:0-3668 GCA_964541895.1 uncultured Cytophagia bacterium | reverse complement strand
CACAAGCGTTTTGAAAATCCGCCGGCGGCCTATCGTCCCATGCCGCTGTGGGTGTGGAACGACCGCATCACCCGCGAGCAGATCGACGAGCAGCTGGCCGATTTTCACGATAAGGGCTATGGCGGCGTGTTCGTGCATCCGCGGCCGGGCCTGATCACCCCCTATCTGTCCGACGAGTGGATGGAGCTCTACAAATATACCGTCGCCACGGCGAAAAAACTGCAGATGGAAGTGTGGATCTATGACGAAAATTCCTACCCCTCCGGATTTGCCGGCGGCCATGTGCCGGATCAGATGCCAGATTCCCGTGGTGCCGCGCTGCTGATGACCCGCCGGGATACGCTGCAGCAAATCAAGGATAATCCGCCGGTGTGCGTCCTGCAGCAAAACGGCGACCATTTCGATAATGTGACGAAACAGGCGCAGACGCAGGATCTGGGCGTGGGCACGTTCTATGTCTTCACCACCAAGCCGGCCAATCCCGGACCGTGGTTCGGCGGCTTTTATTATGTGGATCTGATGCGTCGCGACGTGACGCAAAAATTTATCAGCGTCACCCTCGACGCTTATAAAAAAGCCATCGGCGAAGAGTTTGGCGGCGTGGTGCCGGGCACCTTTCAGGACGAGGCGCATGTCAATCCGGCCGGCGGCAAAAACGCGATCAATTATACGCCGGCGCTGTTCGATGCCTTTCAGAAACGCTGGGGCTATGACCTGCGCCTGCGGCTGGTTTCGCTCCTGGAACCGGTGGGCGATTACAAACAGGTGCGCCACAACTATTATCAGACCATCATGGAGCTGTTCATTGACAACTGGGCCAAGCCCTATTATGATTATTGCGAGGCCAATCATCTGAAACTCACCGGCCACTACTGGGAACACGCTTTCCCATGGCCGCATATGTGTCCGGATAACATGGCGCTGACCGCCTATGCGCAGATGCCGGGCATCGACCTGCTGATGAATCAGTGGTCGCTGGATGTGCACGCGCAATTCGGCAGTGCCCGCATTGTCAAAGAATTAGGCAGCGTGGCTAATCAGCTCGGCCGCCATCGTACGCTCTCCGAGACCTATGGCGCCGCCGGCTGGGACCTCTCTTTCCTGGATCAAAAGCGCATCGGCGATTGGGAGTATGCGTTGGGCGTCAATTTCATGAACCCGCATCTCTCTTACGTTACCATCATGGGTGCGCGCAAGCGCGACCATCCGCAGTCGTTCTCGTATCACGAACCGTGGTGGAAATATTATCGTACCATGATGGATTACTTTGGCCGGCTCGGCGTCGCCCTTACCGCCGGCGACCAGATCAACCCGGTGCTGGTGCTGGAGCCGACGACCACCATGTGGATGTACTATGTGCCGGGACAGAAAGGCCTTCGCGCCGATACCCTGGGCCAGCAGTTCCAGGATTTTGTCCATCAGCTGGAAGCCCTGCAGGTCGAGTATGACCTGGGTTGTGAGGACATTATGCGCAATCACGGCAGCAGGGATGGCGCAAAACTGGTAGTCGGCAAGCGATCTTACAGTCTGGTGGTGTTGCCGCCGGGCACGGAAAACCTGGACAAGAGCACCTATCGCCTGCTGGAAGATTTTATTTCCAGCGGCGGCAAAGTGCTGGCCTGCGATCCGGTGCCGGCGTTTATCGACGGCATCAGCAGCACCGCCTGCGCCGAACTGGCCAAGCGCTATCCGGATCGCTGGCTTGTTCGTGATGCAAAAGCTTTAGCCGCTGCCGTGGCTGGAATAGAAACAGTAGAGTGTGTAACCATCCATAAGGTCACCCCAGCCAACAGCCTGCTCTTTCATCACACCCGGCAATTGCAGGACGGCCGTCTGACCTTTGTCACCAACATCAGCGACAGCCAGGCGGTGTCGGCGGAAATCCGCCTGCCCGGCGCTTCCGCAGAGCAGTGGGATCTGTTCACCGGACAGGTCAAGCCCTATCCTTTTACGGCTGAGGCAGGCCAGGTGCGCGTTCCGTTTCAGCTGCAGCCGGGCAACAGTCTGCTGCTCTTTGTCAGTGACAAGAGCGCGGCATCGCCGGCCGAGCCAAAATTATCCCCCACGCCGGTTTCGTTGGCCGGCACCATGGCCATCGAGCGGCGGCAGGACAATGTGCTCACCATCGATTATTGCGATCTGGAAGTGGCCGGTCACACATCCAAAGATCTCTATTTTTACGATGCACAGCGCGAGACGTTCAAACAACACGGTCTGGAGCGGAATCCCTGGGACAGCGCCGTGCAGTTCAAGACCAACATTATCGACAAGGACAAGTTTGCGCCCGAATCCGGTTTCACCGCTACCTATTGGCTCGACATGAGCCCGGGCGTAGCAGCCCGCTCCATCAGTGTAGTCGTCGAACGCGCCGAGCTCTATGCTGTCTCCATTAATGGCAAAGCCGTGGCGCCGGAAAAGGACGAGTGGTGGCTGGACAAGCATTTCAGCGTGTTCAAGATCGGCGAGCTGCTGAAACCCGGACGCAATAGCATCACCTTGCAGGCCAAGCCGTTCACGATCCACACCGAACTGGAACCGATCTATGTGCGCGGAGATTTTGGCCTGGCCTCACAAGCCAAGGGCTTCAGGCTCGTAGCGGCGCAGCCCCTGCGCCTGGGCGCATGGAAGGAACAGGGCTTGCCCTTTTATTCCGAGGATGTCGCCTATCGACAGACCGTGACGATCACCAGCCAGGATCTGCAGAGCAAAAAATATTGTGTCGCCTTGAGCAACTGGAAGGGTATGGTGGCAGAGGCGGTGGTCAACGACAAGCCGGCCGGTCTGTTTATCGTTCCGCCCTACCGGTTGGACATCACTTCGTTGCTGCAGGAAGGCGAGAACACCATCGAAGTTCGTGTCACCGGTTCGTTGAAGAACCTGTTGGGTCCGCATCATAACAACCCGCCGGTGGGTTCAGCCTGGCCCAGCATGTTCCAGAAAGGCGCAGCAAACGGCTATCCGCAGGGCAAAGAGTACGATACCAGGCCGTATGGATTGTTCGAGGGTTTTGCGCTTTTGCAATCGGACAAACGATAAGAGAGGATTGGACAACCTTGCGAAGGCTAGAAACCTTCGCAAGGTTGTTTGGACAGGATTAACAAGATTAACAGGATGACACGGTTTTTAATACGGGGCGGATTTTAGCAAAACCCGCAAACCCGTGTCATGCTGAAGCGCGAGGCGCATGGGACCTGCCGCTATTCGGATGATTTGCCGCGCTGAAGCATCTGTTGGCGGATGGCATTGGCCAGGCAGATGGTCTGACAGCGAGGCTCATGAGCATCTCATAATATCTGATCGCCCGGGGAATTTTTTCCCGGGCGCAACTATGGATCGGGTGTATGCCAGAGATACCATGGGATTTGGCAAATCACAGCATCGGTCGCATAGCGACCCTGCGAAGGTAGCCAGGCGTTTCAACGCCTGGAAATATCGACAAAATAATTGCGTCGCATAGCGACGGCCGAAACGGTTCTGCCGGTTTTGATCGAAGGGGAATGCTCAGGCTCAGGCCGTTTCACCAAGGACGCAATTTTAAAATCCACTTACGGCAAAAGACAGCGCTTGTTGGCCTGCCGGCGAAGACGGACACTCCTGAGCTAATTGCTCAAATAGCGTTTTGGCGCCTTCCAGGTCACCCTCTATCCAGGCTTGATACGCTTTGCCGA
>CAZISM010000062.1:19896-30657 GCA_964541895.1 uncultured Cytophagia bacterium | reverse complement strand
GTGCAGGCGCAGGCCGAAGATTTCAAGCCGTTCGTAGGGGCCGGCGAAGTCCGCTTTATCGGCGGCGTGGCGGAAAAATATGGTGTGACCTATCGCCCGGAGATGAAAGATCGGGTGTACGAGATCTATTTACAGATCGTGGATGAAAAACTGAAAGTGTATCCTGGTGTCAACGAGGGCCTGCAGCAGCTGTACCGTGTCGGCTGCAAGCTGGCCGTTGCATCCAGCGCCGATCGCATCAAAGTGGATGCAAACCTGCGGGTGGCAGGAATTGACACCGCGCTGTTCAAGGTTATTTTAAGCGCTGAAGATGTGCAAAAGAAAAAGCCGGATCCCGAGATCTATCTTTTGGCCGCGCAGCGGCTGGCTATAGCGCCGTCGGCGTGCATCGTGGTGGAAGATGCCGTCAACGGCATCCGCGCGGCTCGGGCTGCCAACATGCGTTGTCTGGCCCTTACAACCACCTTCAGCCGGGAGGTTCTGCAGCCCGAACACCCGGACTGGATTGTCGCAGATTTGGCTGCAGCAGCCGGAATTCTGCTCCGATGGGCTTGAATGGCAGGCATGGACGGAACACAGGACAAGAGGAGGAGTAGTGGAGATCAGGTCTCTGGTGGTCGGCTCTTTTCAGGAAAACTGCTATATCATAACCGAAGGCAAGGCCGACGGCGTCGTCATCGATCCAGGGGGTGATGCGGACCGAATTATCCAGGTCCTGGGACAGGGCAGGTTTTCATCGATTCTGCTCAGTCATGCTCATATCGATCATATTGGTGCCGTCGCGGCGGTGCAAAAACACACCGGGGCGCGCATCGGCCTGAGCGATAAAGAGACCGGATTGCTGAAAGGAGCGGCGGTGCAGGCGAGCCTGTTCGGTCTGCCGGCCCCGGAAAGTTTCAAAATCGATTTCTTTTTATCGGACAACCTCGAGCTTCCATTAGGCCGGAACCGCATAACCGTTCTGGCTACTCCCGGCCATTCGCCGGGCGGCGTCTCTTTTTACGTGCCGGGCCGGGTGTTTGTCGGCGATGCCCTGTTTTATGACAGCATCGGCCGAACCGATTTGCCGGGCGGATCCAGCGACCAGCTGCTCCGATCCATCCGCGACAAGCTGCTCAGCCTTGCCGACGACACCATCGTATGTCCAGGCCATGGCCGCGAGACCACCATAGGCAGGGAAAAGAGACATAATCCGTTCTTGTTACATCTCTGATACAACCTTCTGGCTGACAGGGAGAACCAGGCTGCCTTTTGGCTGCCGGACTCGCCCTCGTTCGCCAATAAATATCTTGCCTTTTAAGTAAAAAATAACTAAAATGATATGCTTGTATTGGCACTTGGCCATTGACAAAGTTGGAGCGCATATGGCGGACGTGCAACAGATTACAGGTCCTCTCGTGGTTGTGCGCGAGGACGAATGCAAGGGGTGTGGGTTATGTATCGAGGCCTGTCCTGAACAGGTGCTCTTTGAACAGCGTCATTTCAACAAGATGGGATATCATCCAGCCGGCTACCGTGGTGAAGGGTGCACCGGATGCGGCTATTGTTTCTACCAATGCCCTGAGCCTGGGGCTATTACGGTGTACAAAAAAGGGTATGTCGGAGAGGAGGTAGAATGATATGGCCAAGCAGCTCATCAAGGGAAATGAAGCGGTGGTAAAAGGGGCCGTATTGGCCGGCTGTCGATTCTTTTTTGGTTATCCGATCACTCCCGCCTCCGAAATAGCAGAGGCTGCTGCGTATTACATGCCTCTGGTCGGAGGTGTTTTTTTACAGGCTGAAAGCGAACTGGCGTCGATCAACATGGTATATGGCGCAGCCGGCTGCGGCGTGCGCACCATGACCGCTTCGTCCAGTCCCGGCATGAGCCTCAAGATGGAAGGCATTTCCTATTGTGCCGGCGCCGAACTCCCGGTCGTTCTGGTCGATATCATGCGTGGCGGCCCCGGACTGGGCAATATTGCGCCGGAGCAAAGCGACTATAACCAGATGGTCAAGGGCGGCGGCCACGGCAATTACAAGCTGATTGTGCTGGCTCCCAACAGCGCCCAGGAGATGTGCGATCTCACCATGCTGGCGTTTGAGTTGGCTGATGCCTATCGCAATCCGGTGGTGGTCCTGGCAGACGGCTTTATCGGCCAGATGATGGAACCGGTGGAATTTCCCGACGCGGTGCAAACCTTGCCGGCCAAACCATGGGCGCTCCAGGGCACAGCCGGCGATGAAAACAGGCTCATCACCTCCATCGAACTCGAGCCCGAACTGCTGGAACAGCATAATCTCAATTTGCAGAAAAAGTACAGCGACGTCGCGGCTGCCGAGGTGCGCTATGAGGCGTACCTGATGGAGGATGCCGAATTCGCTGTGATCGGCTATGGCGTGGTATCGCGCATTTTGCAGACCGTGGTGGATGACTTGCGCGAACAGGGCCACAAAATCGGCATGATCCGGCCGATCACCCTGTGGCCGTTTCCGGCTGCCTGTTTATATGAGGCGGCGGAACGATTGCGCGGTATGCTGGTGGTCGAATTGTCCAACGGACAAATGGTGGATGATGTAAAATTGGCGGTTGCAGGGCGGACGCCGATCCACTTTTACAACCGCATGGGCGGCGTGGTGCCTTCCACCGAAGAGATCGCAGAGTACGTTTTGCCGTTACTGACGAGGTGAGGCCATGGCAGACAAGGTACTGGCAAAATCAAAGAGTTTCTATTCTCGCTACGATCGCAATCCGGGAGCGAACAAGGAAGCGACGCACTATTGCCCCGGCTGCGGGCATGGCGTGCTGCACAAATTGATCGCTGAAGCCCTTGATGATTTCGGCATTCGCGAGCGCACCATCCTGGCCAGTCCGGTGGGATGCAGCGTGTTCGCGTACTATTATTTCCGTGTCGGCAACATTCAATGTCCGCACGGACGAGCGCCGGCTGTGGCCACGGGGGTCAAGCGTTCGCATCCGCATTCGATCGTGATCAGCTATCAGGGGGACGGTGACATGGCCGCGATCGGCGGCAATGAAATCATTCAGGCCGCCAACCGCGGTGAAAACATTACTGTGTTTTTCGTCAATAATGCCATTTATGGCATGACCGGTGGACAAATGGCGCCGACGACCCTGATCGGCCAGCGGACCACCACATCGCCGCGCGGCCGCACCTCGGCCAACGAAGGCTATCCCATCCGCATGTCAGAAATGATTGCCACGCTGGAAGCGCCGGTGTATGTGGAGCGCGTGGCGTTGACCGATCCCAAAAACACCAGCAAGGTCCGGCGCGCCGTGCGCAAGGCGCTGCAAATCCAGATGGATAACAAAGGCTTTTCGCTGGTGGAGGTGTTGTCGGTCTGTCCGTCCGGCTGGAAGATGACGCCGACGCAATCCAAGCAGTGGTTGACGGACTCGTTGATGAAACAGTATCCGTTGGGTGTTTTCAAGGATAACAGCGAGGCCATGGCGGCGCAACCGCCCCATCATTTTGAATTCAGCGCAGATGGATTGCGCCACAAGCTGGAAATCCCGGCGCAGGAATTTATCGGCCGGCCGGAACAGCCGTTGCAGCAACGGTATAAGGATCCGCGCCTCATCCTGGCCGGCTTTGGCGGCCAGGGCGTGCTCATGCTGGGACTGGTGCTGGCCCAATCCGGAATGGAGGCGGGGTACCACGTCTCCTGGATTCCCTCCTATGGGCCGGAGATGCGCGGCGGCACCGCCAACTGCCATGTGAACTTGTCCAGCCGGCGCATCGGCTCTCCGACCGTATCGCGGCCGACGGTGCTGGTGGCCATGAACGGACCCTCTCTGGAGAAATTCGAACCCAGCCTGGTCAATGAGGGGCTGGTGATTTATGATTCATCGTTGATCAGCCGGGCGCCACTACGCCGCGATGTCGAGGTGCTGGCGATTCCGGCGACGCGAATAGCGGATGAATTGGGCAACGCCCGCATCGCCAATATGGTGATTTTGGGGGCGTATCTGGCGCATACGCGCTGCCTGAGCAAAGAGGTGGTGCTGGCGGCACTACCCACCGTGGTAAAACGCAGAAATCTGATCCCGCTGAATCAGCAGGCGATCGAAAAAGGAATCGAGTTTATCGAGCAGAAGACGCAGGCCCGCTAGCTCGATGTCAGTGCACTTTGTGCATGCAACCTGGAACTTTTGGAACCACAGCTATTGAATGCAAAACGAGTAGAGGGGACAGGGTCTCTGAAAGAAACGATCTTTAACGATCTTTTACCTTTTGTCAGTAAACCGGGCCGTTATATCGGAAACGAAGTCAACATCGTTCGCAAGGATTTGCGCGATGTGGATGTTCGCTTTGCCCTCGTCTTTCCCGATGTGTACGAAGTTGGGATGTCCTACCTTGGCTTTCCCATTCTCTATCACCTGCTGAACCAGATGCCGGGCGTGTACGCCGAGCGTGCGTTTGCGCCCTGGACGGATCTGGAAGAACAGATGCGGCGACAGCACGTTCCGCTTTTTTCCATGGAAACGTTCAGCAGTCTGGCCGATTTCGATGTGGTGGGCTTTACGGTGCAGTATGAGCTGCACGGCACCACCATCATCAATCTCATCGACTTGATGGGCCAGCCGGTCTGGGCCCGGGAGCGGACCACCGGGCCGCTCATCCTGGCCGGCGGTCCTTCGGTTTTCAATCCCGAACCCATGGCGGAATTTTTTGACGCCATAGTGATCGGGGATGGTGAAGAGGCGGTGCGAGAGCTGGCCGAATTGGTGCGCACGGGCAAACAGCAAGGCTGGGATCGACAGCGCTATTGGCGCGAGATGGCCGCGATTCCAGGGGTGTATGTGCCGGCATTATATGTGGCCGAGTATGATGAACGGCACCGTTTTTCAGGATTGAAACCGGCGCCCGGCGCGCCGGCACGTATTAAAGCGAGGATCGTCGAAGCGCTCAACCCGGACCATTATCCGGCCAAGCCGCTGGTGCCGGTCATTCCGACGACCCACGACCGCGTCTCTCTGGAAATAGCCCGGGGATGTTCGCGCGGCTGTCGCTTCTGCAACGCCGGTATGATTTATCGACCGGTTCGACAACGCACGGTGAACGAACTGGTGACGCAGGCGCTGCAGAATATCGAGGCTACCGGCTATGACGAGGTTTCGCTGGTCTCTCTCTCCACATCGGATTATGAGGACCTCGAAGCGCTCATGGCCGGCTTGCGGACCGCTCTGGCCAACGACATGGTGAATCTCTCTTTTCCGTCCCTGCGCCCGGAAAAGTTTACGCCGCAAGTGGCCTACTATGCCAAAGATGTGCGCAAGTCAGGATTGACGCTGGCGCCCGAAGCCGGTTGCCAGCGACTGCGTGACCTGATCAACAAAACCACCACCGAGGACGATCTGATCGCCGCCGTTCAGCTGGCGTTCAAGGAGGGATGGAAGCTCATAAAACTCTACTTTATGATCGGACACCCCACCGAGACCGAGGCGGATCTCAATGAGATGATCGCGCTGATTCAAAAGGTGGCGGCCATTGCCCGCATCTACAAGGGGACCGGCCTCCATGTCTCCATATCGCCTTTTGTGCCCAAAGCAGTGACGCCGTTCCAATGGTGCCGCCAGGATCGCAGCGAAGAGATACGCGCCAAGATCGGCTATCTCAAGGAACGGATACGGGACAAGCGCATCAAGTTGAGCTGGCGCGAGGCTGATCTGGCGCAAATCGAAGGGGTGCTGGCGCGCGGTGACCGCCGCGTCAGCCGGGTCCTGTGGAGAGTCTGGCAAGCCGGCGCACGTCTGGAAGGGTGGTCCGAACATTTTTCTGCCGAACGATGGCGGCAGGCCATGGCTGAAGAGGGGCTGGCGTACGAATGGTTCACCGATGATCTTGCGCTTGATGCGCCCCTACCCTGGGATCACATCGACAAAGGGGTGACGAAAAAATTTCTCCGCGATGAGTACCAGCGGGCCCTGGGCTGTACGGTGACGCCGGATTGCCGGGACGGCGATTGTCAACGATGCGGTTTGATGGGCAAGCAGGCCTGCCAGACGATCATCCATCCGGTGGCGGAAAAGGAGAGTGCACCGCGACCGCTGCAGATGGAAAATCTGCCGGCCGTGCCGCCGCCTGATGCGTCCCGGATCCGCATGGTTCGGCTCAAGTACCGTCGCGACGAGGCGATTCGATTTTTGTCGCATCTGGACGTCATTCATCTGTTCGAACGCACCTTGCGTCGCGCCAGAGTCGCCATGGTGTACAGCAGCGGTTTTAATCCCCATCCGCGTATGGCGTTTGGACCGCCGCTGACCACAGGGTATTGCAGTGACGCAGAATATCTGGACCTGCATTATTACGCCAACGAGGATGAGTCGCTGGCGGAACGTTTGGCGGCCGCCCTCCCGGACGGCCTCACACTGCTGGAGGTGAAGCCGCTGTTCAACAAGCATCGAAACCTGACCGATGTCATTAATCGCGCCGACTATTTCATCCGGACGCCGGTCCGGATCGAGCCGGCCAGGATCGACGCGCTTTTGCAGGAGAGCGAAATTCCTGTGTTGCGCAGCAAAGACGGTGAGCCGGGAAAAACCATCGATATCCGGCCGTTTATCGCGGAGGCGGAGGGGAGCGACCAGACCCTGCGCCTGGTCACCCGCATCGACCAGGGCAAAACCGTGAGGGTGAGTGAGATCCTCACACGGCTGCTCGACGGTCGCGATGATCTGGTCAAACGCTGTCTGGTCACGCGGACCGGACTCTACATTCAGTACGGCGAACTCATGGTTACGCCGATGGACGTCTAACGTCCTTACAGACCAAAGAAAGGCACCACACTAGATGAAAAAGGAAATTTTTATAAACGCATCCATGGGTGAAACACGGATTGCGATATGTGAAGACGGCCGATTGTCGGAATTATATTTTGAAAAAGCTGAAAACGAACGCATGGTGGGCGATGTCTATTACGGCCAGGTGGCTAAAGTCATCAAAGGGATGCAGGCCGCCTTTGTGAATATCGGCATGCACCAGGATGCTTTTTTGCATTTTTCCGACATTGGCGACAATCTCTCGCAATTCAACCCTCTGTTTACCGAAACACCGCCGCCGGCGAAACAGCAGCGGCGCGGTCACGACAATTTTTTGCGGCCCGGACAGCCGATCCTGGTGCAAATCACCAAAGAACCGATCTCCAACAAGGGCGCCCGCGTCACCACCAACATCGCCCTGCCCGGCCGCTTTCTGGTGCTGATCCCGTACGATCAATCGGTCGGCGTGTCGCGCAAAATTCATAACCGCCGCGAAAAGGCCAGGCTCAAGATCATCGGCCGCGAGATCAAGCCGCAGGGATTCGGTCTGGTCATTCGCACCGTTTCCGAAGGCCGCGACAAGCAGGAACTGCTGGACGACATGAACGCGCTGCTCAAGACGTGGGATACCATCGTCAAGACGGTGGCTAAGAGCAAACCGCCGGTGCGGGTTCACAAGGACATGGATATGCTCTCCAGCACCATCCGCGATCTCTTTACCGCCGACGTCGACCGGCTGGTGGTGGACAACAAGAAAATGCACAAGCAGGTGACCAAATATCTCAAAGACGTGGCGCTGTCGCTGGTGGACCGGGTGGAACTGCACAAGGATCGGGAGCCGATCTTTGACCGCTTCGGCATCGAAGCGGACATCAATAAAAGCCTGGCCCGCAAGGTCTGGCTCAAGAGCGGCGGCTATATCTTTTTCGACCACACCGAAGCGCTGACGGCCATCGATGTCAACAGCGGACGGTTTATCGGCAAAAAGGATCATGACGCCAACAGTCTCAAGATCAACGTGGAGGCGGGCCGCGAGATCGCCCGGCAGCTGCGCCTGCGCGACATCGGCGGCATCATCATCTGCGATTTTATCGACATGGTGGAGGAGAAAAATCGCAAAAAACTGTACGAAGAGTTTCTCAACGAACTGAAAGCGGACCGCGCGCAGGTCAACATTGCGCCGATCTCCAAGTTCGGCATCATCGAGATGACCCGCGAGCGCATCCGGCCGCCTTTGCTCTTTTCCGTCAGCGAACCGTGTCCGGCCTGCCTGGGCACGGGCCGGGTCATGTCCAAGACCACCCTGCTGGCCCGCATCGAACGCTGGATCAAGCGCTATCGCAGTGAAAAAGGCGACCGCTCCCTGCAGCTGACGGTGAACCCGGAACTGGCCCAGTTCCTCATCGCCGGCACCCCCAGCCACCTGTTGCGGATCATGTGGAAATACTGGACCAGGGTTAAAGTCATCCCGGACGAGACCCTGGCTATGGAGGATTTTCGCTTCCTTGACAAGGACGGCCAGGAGGATTTGACGCCCAAATATAATTAAAATGTATTGACATTTTTTGGATTTTTTACTATATTTATAGGCTATATTTCGCGATAAAATTTATATTATTGGAGATAGAACGAATGTACGCCGTCGTCAATATTGCCGGACAGCAGTTTCGCGTCAGCAAAAACGAAAAAATCGTTGCCCCTCGCCTCAGCGCGGAAGAGGGCAGCCAGGTGGAATTCGACCAGGTGTTGATGCTCACCGACGGTCCGTCCGTCAAGGTGGGTCAGCCCTATGTCGCAGGAGCCAAAGTGCAGGCCAAGATTCTCAAGCATGACAAGGCCGATACGGTCATCGTGTTCAAGAAGAAACGGCGCAAAGGCTACAAGTTGCGCAACGGCCATCGTCAGCAGCAGACGCGCGTTCAAATCGAAGAGATCATTGCATAGGCGTTTTTCGCCGTGATGTATAAAGGAGGCGTTCATGGCTCACAAGAAAGGTGTAGGCAGTTCTCGTAACGGTCGCGACAGCAATCCCAAGATGCTGGGCGTGAAACGTTATGCCGGCGAAGCGGTCCATGCAGGAAGCATTATCGTTCGTCAGCGCGGCACCCGGATTCATCCGGGCAAAAACGTCGGCCGTGGTTCGGATGACACCCTGTTTGCGTTGATTTCGGGCAAGGTGCAGTTCGAAACCCGCGGCAAAGACAAAAAATTTGTGGATGTGCTGCCCGTATAAGGCGCATTCCCCGGCCCTGAAAGCGCGACGTCGTTGACGATCGCGCTTTTTTTTTATTCCTCTGCTCCTCCACGTTCCGCTGATTTTCTCCCTTGGCGCGGGCCCAACGCACCATGCGCCAACACGGTTGGCGCACTCTCGGCACCTGGCAAATCCGCTGAGGGTAGCGAGTAGTATCTCCTTATAAAAACTAATATTACCAGATTTAACTACAAAAACTATGCCATTCTCGCGAGAATTGACTTGACTCTTTTCAAGCATTATCCTATATTAATGCGTTGAGCCATATCGAATCCGAGGACATCATGTCAGTCACCATCGAACAGGTGGAACGCATCGCCCACCTGGCCAAGTTGACCTTCTCCCAGGAAGAGAAGGAAAAATTTACTGCTCAATTCAATCAGATTCTCGAGTATGTGGAAACTTTGAACACGCTGGATCTGAGCGGTGTCGAGCCGATGCATCATGTGTGGGAGGTCACCAACGTTTTTCGTGAGGACGTGGAACAGCCTTCTCTTTCTACTGACGAAACCCTGGCTAATGCCCCTAATCGCAAAATGGATTATTTCAGCGTTCCCAAGGTAATCGGATGAGCACGCGCATAGCCGCGATTATCCCGGCCCGCTATGCTTCCTCCCGTTTTCCAGGAAAACCGTTGGCCCTGATCGCCGGCAAGCCCATGATCCAGCGGGTTTATGAACGCGCTCGTCTGGCCAGAGGCATCGATCATCTGATCGTGGCCACCGACGATGAACGCATTCGCGACACCGTTGCGGGTTTTGGCGGCCGCGCCGTGATGACCGCCGCGAACCTGGCATCCGGCACGGACCGCGTCGCCGTGGTGGCAGAGCCCCTGGACGTGGATGTGGTCATCAATGTGCAGGGCGATGAGCCGCTCATCGAGCCGGCAGCACTCGAACTCGTCGCCGAGACGCTTATGTCCGACGACGACGCGGTGATGGCGACCCTGGCCCGCCGGGTCAGCGATCCCGCTGAACTGGACAATGTCAACACCGCGCGCATCGTGCTCGACAAGCGTCAGCGCGCCCTTTATTTTACCCGCGCGGTGATCCCGTACGGTCGGGATTGGCCGGACCAGCATGACTGGCCGGCCCGGTTTCCCTATTATGATCAAATCGGCATCTATGCTTATCGCAAGCCGTTTTTACTGCACTACCACGAACTGGATTTTTCCATTCTCGAACAGGCGGAAAAACTGGAGCAGCTGCGCGCATTGGAAAACGGTTATATCATCAAAGTCGGTCTGTGTGATTTCAGGCCCGTTTGTGTGGATGTCCCTGCTGATATCGCTCTGGTCGAACAACGCATGAAAGAACTGGGATATGAGTGACGATTCGAAAACCAAATATGTTTTTTTTACCGGCGGCGTCGTTTCCTCCCTGGGTAAGGGCATTGCCGCCGCCTCCATCGGTCGATTGATCAAAGCACGCGGATATCGCGTCACCATCATCAAACTCGATCCCTATATCAACGTGGATCCCGGCACCATGAGCCCGTTTCAGCACGGCGAAGTCTATGTCACCCAGGACGGCGCTGAAACCGATCTGGATCTGGGCCATTACGAGCGCTTTATTGATACCGATATGTCGCGCAACAACAATACCACCACCGGGCAGATCTATTACAACGTCATCATGCGCGAGCGGCGCGGCGATTATCTGGGCAAAACGGTTCAGGTCATTCCGCACATCACCGATGAGATCAAACGGAGAATTCTCCAGGCCGGCGAAGGCGAGAAACCGGC
>CAZISM010000062.1:7130-19796 GCA_964541895.1 uncultured Cytophagia bacterium | reverse complement strand
GGCATCGAAGGCAAGATTCGCGCCATTCGTTATGCACGGGAAAAACGGATCCCGTTCTTTGGCATCTGTCTCGGCCTGCAGTGCGCGGTGATCGAATTCAGCCGCAACGTCTGTAATCTGGAAGAGGCCAACAGCACGGAATTCAATCCCTCGACGCCGCATCCGGTCATCGATCTGATGGAGACACAGGTGCCGGTGGTGCAAAAGGGCGGCACCATGCGTTTGGGAGCGTATCGCTGCCAGTTGAAAAAGGCGACCCACTCGTTCAAGGCCTACAAAAAATCGGAAATCTCGGAACGTCACCGCCATCGCTACGAAGTCAATAACAGGTATGTGGATCAGTTGCAGGAAAAAGGGCTGCGCATTGCCGGCATCAATCCGGAAACCAAACTCGTGGAAGTGATCGAGTGGCCGGACCATCCCTGGTTTGTGGGCGTACAGTTTCATCCGGAATTGAAATCCCGTGCTCTCGATGCCCATCCTCTGTTCCGGGAATTTGTCGCCGCAGCCCTGCATTACAAGGATGACCAGAACAACGAAGGATAGCGTGCATGCGCACCATTAACGTCGGAAACGTGAAAATCGGTCATGGCCAGCCGCTGGCGCTGATCGCCGGACCCTGTGTCATCGAGAGCGAGGATATCGTATTTCGGACCGCCGAGCAGGTGAAAAAGATCGCCGATCGCCTTGGCATGCCCTATGTGTTCAAGTCCTCTTATCTCAAGGACAACCGTTCGTCGGCCAAATCGTTTCAGGGCTTTGGTCAGGAAGAGGGGCTGAAAATTCTGCAAAAGCTGAAAAAAGAGCTGGCGCTGCCGGTGTTGTCCGACATTCATAACGAGTTTGAAGCCGCCGCCGCTGCGGAGGTGCTGGATTGTCTGCAGATACCGGCCTATCTCTCCATGCAGACATCGCTGGTCGTGGCCGCGGCCAAAACCGGCAAGGCCATCAACGTCAAAAAAGGCCAGTTTCTCGCCCCTCAGGACATGAAAAACGTGATCGGCAAAATCGAGGGCGAGGGCAACCACGATATCATGTTGACGGAACGCGGCGCGTTTTTCGGCTATCACAACCTGGTGGTCGACGTGCGTTCGCTGCCGATCATGCGAAGTTTCGGCTACCCGGTGGTGATCGACCCGACCCATGCCATCCGGGTGTACGGTATTTCCTCCAGCGATCCGGCTGGCGGTAATCCGGAATTTGTTCCGGCGCTGTCGCGCGCCGCCGTGGCGGCCGGATGTGAAGTCATTTTTATCGAAACCCATCCCAACTGCCGGGAAGCGCTGTGCGATGCCGCCAGCATGTGGCCGCTGCAAAACCTGGAAAACCTGCTCGAACAGGTCAAGCGGATCGACGACCTGCGCCGGCAGCTGGAGATAACCTATCCGGCCTGAGAGCCCCGGAGAATGTGCCATGACTGGGCCGATCGATACAAAACAGGGGGCGTCGTTATCGCCGGCAGCACAGGAGAGCATAGCCAGTGCCCGCGAAGTGTTGCGTATCGAAAGCGAAGCCGTGGCCAGGTTGAGCCAGCGGGTGGGGGTCGAATTCGCCCGCGCCGTAGAGTTGATCCTGGAATGCACGGGCCGGGTCATTATCACCGGCATTGGCAAATCCGGCATCGTCGGCAAAAAAATAACGGCGACGCTTACCAGCACCGGCACCTCTACGATTTTTTTGCATCCGGCGGAAGGGGTGCACGGCGATCTGGGCATGGTGCTTAAAAACGATCTGGTCATCTGTATCTCTAAAAGCGGCGATACCGACGAAATAACGAAACTGATCCCCATGTTTAAAAAGATCGGCGTGCCGATCATCACCATGACCGGTAATCTGCGCTCGGCGCTGGCTCAACGCAGCGATGTGGTGCTGGATGTGGGCGTCGACGAGGAGGCGTGCCCGTACGATCTCGCCCCGACCGCCAGCACGACGGCGACTATGGCCATGGGAGATGCGCTGGCCGTCGCGCTCCTCAAACGAAGAAATTTTAAATCCGAAGATTTTGCCTTTTTGCACCCCGGCGGTTCGCTGGGGAAAAAATTGATAAAGATAGACGAGTTGATGTTTACCGGCGAGCATCTGCCGGCCGTTGCTCTGGGCGCCGGCTTGCAGGAGATCATCGGCGAAATCACTCGCAAACGGTTCGGTTGTGTCTGTGTCCTCGATGAACAGGGGGTGCTGCAAGGCATCATCACCGATGGCGATGTGCGCCGGCTGCTGCAGGATCCATCCGCCCTGACGCAGGTGAAGGCCCACAAGATCATGAACAGACAGGTTAAAGTGATCCAGACCGGCAGCCAGGCCGGCAAAGCACTGAGTGTGATGAAACAGCACAACATTATGCAGGTGGTGGTTGTCGACAGCGCCTATCGGGCTGTGGGCATGGTTCATCTGCACGACGTTCTGGAAGCAGGGATTAAAAAATAGTGGCTGCACAACCGTTACGCAAACGTATTAAAAACGACTTGATCTACCGGGCCGCTCTGCTGGCGGTGTGGCTTTTGCGCGCGCTGCCCCGGCAACGAGCGCATGGCCTTTTGCTCCGGCTGGGCCGTCTGGCTTTCCGGCTTGCCGGGAAAGAGCGTGAAAAGACCCTGCGCCATCTCACCTGGGTGTATGGCGGGGAAAAGAGCCCGCAGGAGATCGAGGCCCTGGGCCGGGCGGTGTTTGAGCATTTTGCCAGAGCAGCGGCTGATACCATCCGTATGCCGCTGGTGTTGCAGCAGGGCATCAACACACTGATCACGAGCGCAGGCCAGGAGCATTTGCAGGCGGCTTTGAGCCGTGGCCGCGGCGCCATTATTCTCACCGCCCACCTGGGCAACTGGGAATTGATGGGCGCCTGGATCGCTCAGAACGGTTTTCCCATCAAGGTGGTCGGCCGCTCTGCCTACGATCCCCGGCTCGATCGTTTGATCGTTGAGGGGCGCAATCAGGCCGGCTACACCAACATTGCCCGCGGCAAGGGAACCCGCGAAATCGTGCGCGCGCTGCATCAGAACCAGTGCCTGGGATTGCTGATCGATCAGGATACCAGCGTCGAGGGCGTTTTTGTCAACTTTTTCAATCGGCCGGCGCACACAGCCAGCGGACCCGTTATCCTGGCCCGCAAGTTCGGTGCGGCGATCATTCCCAGTTTTATCCATCTGCAGCCTGACGGCCGCTATCATGTGGAATTTCAGCCAGAGCTGGAATTGACCACCACCGCCGATGAAGAGGCGGACATTGTCACCAACACGCAGAAATGTTCCGACGCCATCGAACGGATGGTACGCCGATATCCGGAGCAATGGGTTTGGATGCATGAAAGATGGAAAAAACAGCCGCAGGACAACAAGCGCGAAGAGGCGTTGTGAGCCGATGAACCGTGCCAGAGCACATACAGTGCTGACGGCCACGCTGATCCTCGTAGGCGGCTTCGGCTGTGAGCCGGAAGCCCCGCCCCGATCAGCAGCGCGTCCCGGCGAGCATCCGGATCAGGAAGGGTGGAACTCGACCGTGGTCTCCACCGTTAACGGACAACGCCAGGCGGTCGTGAAATACGGCCACATGGCTCGCTTTAACCAGAAAAAGCTGGTGAAATTCGATCAGGGCGTCCAGGTGTTGTTCTTTGGTGAAAACGGCGAAATCCGTTCCACGCTTACGGCAGACACCGGCGAAATGCTGGAAACCACCAACGACATTACGGCCAAAGGCCATGTTCATGTGGTCTCTGATACCCTGACCCTGTGGACCGAAAAGCTGTATTATGTGCAGGCGCTGGAAAAAATTCGTTCCGACACCACGGTGCGTTTTGTCACTCTGAAAGGCGATACGCTCTTCGGCACCGGGTTCGAATCCGACAGCCGTTTGCGGAATTGGCAGATCACCAATCTGCATGGCACCGCCCATCGCAGCGTAGACCTGTCACTGGATCGGCTGCAAAAGCGGCCGCGACCTGATTCGGTTGCCAAAACGCCATGAAGCGGCTGCATCTGATAGTGTTGGTTTATGGGCTGTGTCTGTGGTCGCAGCCGTCGCCGGCCCAGCAACGCCTGCGCCTCGAGCATGCCGATCTCATGAAGGGCCGGCAGGAGGGTGACGAGACGGTGCGCGAGTTGATCGGCGCCGTGGCCTTTCGCCAGGATAACGCCCGCATTCGCTGCGATCAGGCGCTGCAGTATGTCGATCGCGCCCAGGCAGCCCTCTCCGGTCGTGTGGAGATGACAGAGCCGCCCAAACAGCTGAACGCCGATTATGTCTATTATTATGAAAAGCTGCGCAATTACCAGGCGTGGGGCCGGGTCATTGCCCGCGACAGCAGCCGCGTGCTGCATGCGGATACTTTGAATTATATCGAGAACAACGACCATCTGGCCGCCACCGGCCAGGTGCGTCTTGTTGAAAAAAATAAAAGGGTCACGCTGGCAGGCCGGCGCGCCGATTACTGGCGCAGCGACGGCAGAGCGCTTGTGGTCGGCCGGCCGGTGCTGACGGAACGGGATTCTACGGACCGTGTGGTCATGACCGTCACCGCCGACTCGATGTTTATGCTGGAGGACGGCGGCCGCTACCGCATGGTCGGTCAGGTGCATATCCGCCGCGATACTCTGGATGCCTACTGCGGCCGGCTGGATTATATCCGCAAAGGCGAGATGTTGCTGCTGCAGGACAAGCCCAGCGCCGTGCGCGGCCTCGATTACATGCGCGGCCAGCAAATCGAACTGGCGCTCTCCGGCAACCGCGTCACCGGGATCACGCTGAAGAAACAGAGCGTGGTCATCTCGCGGGTGGACACGCTGCAGGCGGCGGAAGAGCTCTATGACCTGCTCACCGGCGATGTCATTCAGGTGACGCTGCAGAACGATTCGGTGCGCGAGGTTTCGGTAAAGGGCCAGGCCACCAGTTACTACCATGTGTACGAGAACAAGGTGCAAAAGGGATTGAACAAGGCGCTGGGCGACGAAATCCACATTCATTTCGCCGACAACCAGATTGAGCGCATCACCGTCAACAGCAATCCCGGCAATTCCACCGGCGTTTTCTTTCCGCCGGATAAAAGTCAGGCTGTGCAAACAGAATTGAACGAGCGGCTTCAGGAGGCGCGTCAGGCCGCAAGCAAGGGAACGAAACAACGACGTGACAGCAAACAGGGACACCAGTAGCCGATCCAGATTGTCCTGCTCGGCGTTGCACAAGATATATGGCAAGCGCCGGGTGGTCAATGACGTCAGTCTGGAGATCGAGCAGGGTGAAACGGTCGGGCTGCTGGGTCCGAACGGCGCCGGCAAAACCACGACGTTTTACATGATCGTCGGCATGATCAAGCCGAACCAGGGCGCTATCCGGCTTGATGTGCGCGACATCACCCATCAGCCCATGTACCGCCGGGCTCGCATGGGGCTCAGCTATCTGCCGCAGGAAGCCTCGGTGTTTCGCCGGTTGACGGTGGAGGAAAACATCCTGTCGATTTTACAGACCATGCCCGGCACCGCCCGCTCGCGGCGGGAACGCGCGTTTGCGCTGCTGGAGGAACTGGGCGTGGCGCGCCTGGCGAAAAACAAGGCCTATACGCTTTCCGGCGGCGAACGGCGGCGCGTGGAAATCTGCCGCGCCCTGGTGACCAACCCCAAGTTCATGCTGCTGGACGAACCCTTTGCCGGCGTGGACCCCATTGCGGTCGAGGACATTCAGCGCATCGTTTCCGATCTGAAAAAACGCGGCATCGGCGTCCTGATCACCGATCACAACGTTCACGAAACGTTGTCCATCACCGATCGGGCGTATCTGCTCTACGACGGCCGCGTTCTGAAATCCGGTACCGCCGAGTACCTGGCGAACGACGAAGAGGCGCGCAAACTTTATTTTGGCGACAAATTTCGCTTGGATCGTTAAGAAAGGAGCAAGGTCCGGCGTGGAGCCGGCACATACACAACTATGGTGCAAATTTCACAAAAACTAGCCATGCAGCTGAAACAGTCACCGCAACAGGTGCTGTTGTCATCCTTGCTGCAGCTTCCGGTCCTGAGTCTGGAACAGCGCATCCGTATGGAGCTGGAAACCAATCCGCTCCTGGAGCTGGAAATGGACGACGAGCTCGTCCAGGACATGGACGCAGAACCGGAACCCGTGTCGGAGCAAGTGGAGGCCGGCGAGGAAGAGGATGAGGTGGAAAAGGCGCGGGAGGACGAGATCGACTGGGAAGAGATTCTCAACGATCAGGATAGTTATGAAGTGCATATCCCGAAAGAAAAATCGGTTGATACGTACGAGCGCCCGGAGGTGTATCAGGAGAGCCTGACGGATCATCTGCTCAGTCAGCTGCACATGTCCTCGCTGACGCCGGCGGAGATGGTGATCGGGGAATACATCGTTTGGAACATCAACGGCGTCGGCTATCTCAGCACCGAGGTGGACGTTCTTGCGGAAAACCTGCAGGTGGATGTGGATGCGGTGGAGCAGATTCTCGGCGTGATTCAGCGCTTTGATCCCGTCGGCATCGCCGCCCGCAACCTGCAAGAGTGTCTGCTCATCCAGTTGCTGGAAGAAAAACCGGTGCATAAACTGGCGGTGGCCGTCATCCGCGACCATTTTGAGGATTTCAAGAACAAGCGCTACGAGAAACTGGCCAAACAGATGGAAGTGGAGCTGGAGATCATCAAAGAGGCCATCGCGCACATCACCAAATTGAATCCCAAGCCGGGTGAAGGGTACGTCTCCTTTGTGGACAACTATGTCATTCCGGATCTGGAGGTGCGCAAGGAAGACGGCGAGTACAAGATCTTTATGCACGACTGGAACATCCCGCAGTTGCGCATCAACAACGAATATCGTAAAATGATGCTGGACCGCAAAAAGACCAGCAAGGAAACGCGCGATTATATCAAGGGCCGTCTGGAATCGGCGCGTTGGCTGATCAACTCCATCCACCAGCGCCGGGCCACGATCCTGCGGGTGGTGCAAACGATCGTCGAGAAGCAGCAGCCCTTTTTCGAACACGGTCCGGAACATCTCAAACCCATGATCCTGAAAGATATTGCCGACGAGATCGGCATGGACATCTCGACGGTGAGCCGGGTGACCAACGGCAAATACGTACAGACCGAGTGGGGTCTGTTTGAACTGAAATACTTTTTCAGCGAAAAGATCAAGAACGACGATGGCGACGATGTGTCCAATAAAATGATTAAAAACCTCATCAAGGAGATCATCACCACCGAACCGCCCAAAAAGCCGTTCAACGATCAAAAGATAGCCGCGATGCTCAAGGCCAAAGGATATAACGTCGCCCGGCGAACCGTGGCCAAATATCGCGAACAGATGATGATTCCCGTATCGCGCTTGCGCAGAAAGATCTGAGCCATGTCGACCATTCCTCTTATTCACAGCACGACCATACTGGGCCTCCGCCATCAGGGCAAGGCGGTGCTGGCCGGCGACGGCCAGGTGACCTATGGCGATACGGTTTTGAAAAACAAAGCGCGCAAAGTGCGCAAGCTCTACCACGATCAGGTGCTCTCCGGTTTCGCCGGCGGGGCTGCCGATGCTTTTACCCTTTTCGATCGTTTTGAAAACAAGCTGGAAGAGTTCCGCGGCAACCTGGCCCGCGCCGTAATCGAAATGGCCAAGGACTGGCGCAACGATCGCTTTTTGCGCCGCCTTGATGCGCAGCTGGTGGTCCTGGACCGGGAGAAAATTTATCTCATCACCGGCACCGGCGACCTGATCGAACCGGACGACAATGCCATTGCCATCGGCAGCGGCGGGCCGTTCGCGCTGGCGGCCGCGCGCGCGCTGATGAAACATTCCAAACTGGACGCCGTCACCCTGGCCAAGGAAGCCATGGAGATCGCCGCCGGATTGTGCATTTATACTAACTCTAAACTGACTATTGAGACTCTGGAATGATTGAAAACGAACTGACACCGCGAGAGATCGTCGGTGAACTGGACAAATATATAATCGGACAGGATGACGCCAAGCGGGCGGTGGCGATCGCCATGCGCAACCGCTGGCGGCGGCAAAAGGTCACCTCGGAACTGCGCGAGGAGATCATGCCCAACAATATCATACTGATCGGGCCGACCGGCGTCGGCAAGACCGAAATGGCGCGCCGTCTCGCCAAACTGGCCAATGCCCCCTTTATCAAAGTGGAGGCCTCCAAATTCACCGAGGTGGGCTATGTCGGCCGCGATGTGGAATCGATCATCCGCGACCTCGTCGACCTGTCGGTGAATATGGTGCGCAGCGAGCGCACCGAACAGGTGCAGGAAAAGGCAATGCTGATGGCCCGCGAGCGCATGCTGGACCTGCTCCTGCCCAAGCCGGAGCAACAGAAGGAGACCGCCTCTACCAGCACGGCGCGGAAAGCGTTGGCGGAAAAAAACGCCAAAACGCGGGAAAAGCTGCGCAAGCAGCTGGATGAAGGCAAGCTCGATGACCGCCTCATCGAGATGGATGTGCCCAACGACATGCCGCCGCTGATGCAGATCATCTCGCCCATCGGCATCGAAGAGATGGGGCTGAGCATACAGGACCTTTTCGGACCCATGCTGCCGAAAAAGACCAAGCGCCGCAAAATGTCCATCGCCGAAGCCGGCGGCCTGTTGATCCAGGAAGAAACGCACAAACTGATCGACATGGACGAAGTGGTGCGCGAAGCCATCTATCGCGTCGAAGAGGCCGGTATCGTCTTTCTGGATGAAATCGACAAGATCGCCGGCGAAAACGGCGCCGCCGGCCCTGATGTCTCCCGGGAGGGCGTTCAACGGGATTTGCTGCCGGTGATCGAAGGCACCAACGTCATCACCAAATACGGCATGGTCCGAACCGATCATATCCTGTTCATCGCCTCCGGTGCGTTTCATGTCTCCAAACCTTCTGACCTGATCCCGGAACTGCAGGGCCGCTTTCCCATCCGCGTGGAGCTCAACAGCCTCACGGCCGCGGACTTTGAGCGGATTCTGACCGAACCGAAAAACGCCCTGATCAAGCAATATACGGCCATTCTGGCCACCGAGAGCGTGAAACTGCACTTTTCCGCCTCCGCCATCAAAGAGATCGCGGCGACGGCCTTTGAAGTCAATCTGCGCACGGAGAATATCGGCGCCCGGCGGCTGCATACGATCATGAGCATCCTCCTTGAAGAGTACCTCTTTAAAGTGCCGGATAAAAGCATCCGCGAAGTGATGGTCGATAAAAAACTGGTTCAGGAAACGCTCAAGGAAATCATCGCCGATGAGGATCTGAGCCGGTACGTGCTCTGAGGATGCAGCCTGTGATGCAGGCATCGCTCTATTAAACCAACTGGAGGTCGCTGTGAAGCGTGATTTTTTAGCCGAAACCGATTTTAGCCGGGACGAAATCCTGCAAACCTTCGAACTGGCTGCCAAATTGAAAAAAGAGACCCACGCTGGCCTGGCCCATCCGTTGTTGCAGGGGCAGACGCTGGCGATGATTTTTCAAAAACCGTCCAATCGTACACGGGTCTCTTTTGAAATCGGCATGTATCAGCTGGCTGGTCACGCCGTCTACCTGGGCCCGCAGGAGATCGGGCTGGGTACGCGGGAATCGGTGGCTGATGTGGCTCGTGTCCTGGCGCGCTATTGCGACGGCATTATGGCGCGCGTCTTCGGCCACCATCTCGTGGAAGAGCTGGCGAAATGGGCGCCGGTGCCGGTCATCAACGGCTTGTCCGACCTGCTTCATCCCTGTCAGATCCTGGGTGACTCGTTGACCATCATCGAACACAAAGGCCGCATCGAAGGGATCAAGTTGGCCTACGTGGGCGACGGTAATAATATTACCAATTCATGGTTGAATTTTTCCACTCTTTTAGAGATCGACTTGCGCATCGCCTCGCCGAAAGGGTATGAACCCGATGCCGCGCTGCTGAGCAAAGCCCGTCAGGCCGGCAAGAGCCGGATCACCCTGACCGACGATCCGGTCGCCGCGGTTCGCGACGCTGACGTGATTTACACCGACACCTGGGCGAGCATGGGCCAGGAGTCCGAAGCCGAACAACGCAAAAACGTCTTTAGGCCGTTTACCGTAAACACCGCGCTGCTGCACCATGCGCATGCGGATCATATCGTCATGCACTGTCTGCCGGCGCATCGCGGCGACGAGATCACCGATGAGGTTATGGACGGTCCGCATTCCGTCGTTTTCGATGAAGCGGAAAACCGGCTGCATATTCAAAAAGCTATTTTGGTCAAGTTGATGGCACGCTGACGGGCAGCCGCCGCGGCTCGCCCGCTGACAAACGGAATATGAACGTATGAATCAGACACCCTACAACATCGTTCGTTTTAGCGATAAAGATACCGCCGCCTGGGAGTCGTTCGTCTGGGCCAGCAACAACGGCACCCTCTTTCACACACGGCGATTTCTTTCCTATCATCCGCCGGATCGATTCCTCGATCACTCGCTGCTGTTTTTTGAAAAGGGCCGTTGCGTAGCCCAGTTGCCGGCCGTAGAAGTGCGCGAGGGCGAGCGCCGTGTGCTGATCTCCCATCGCGGCGCCTCCTACGGCGGATTTCTCACCAAAAGCAATTGCTCGCTGGAGGAAAGTTTCCGGCTGGTGACCACCCTGATCAGTTATGCCAAACGATCCGGATTGGACGCCATCGACATCACGCCGCCGCCGCTCATCTATCTGCGCCGGCCAAGCAACTATATGGATTTTGCCCTGGTGCAGAACGGATTCAGCTATCGCAAACGGGAAGTCTCCAGCGTGATCCACCTGGATTTTAACCGCGAACATATTCTCTATACCTTTGATGAAAGCTCGCGGCGGGCGGTGCGCAGAGGTCAGAAACTCGGCGTCGTCGTGCGCGAATCGGACGATTATGCCGGTTTCTATGCCATTCTGAAAAAAAACCTGCGTCTGCGCCACAACGTCTCGCCGACCCATTCGCTGGAAGAACTGCTGAAATTGAAAGCCATGTTTCCGGACGCGATTCGGCTGTTCGCCGCTTATTACAAAGAGACCATGGTGGCCGGGGTGGTGATGTTTACCTGCAACCCCTCTGTTGTGCTGGCTTTTTATATCAGCCATGATGAGGCGTTTCAGCAGTATCGCGGCGTCAATTGCCTTTTTCATGACATCATCGACTGGAGCATCGCCCTGGGACACCGCTATCTGGACTTTGGCATCTTTACCGTCAATGAGGACCCCAATTGGGGTTTGGCCCATTTTAAAGAGAGTTTCGGCGCCCAGGGCGTGTTTCGCGACAGCTATCGTTTGTCATTCTAGTTCATCCGCTCTGCGTTGCCCGCGGCCGTGATTGGATCTGTGCCGGGGCAGCGCGAGCTTTTTTTATCTCTATTTCACAGGGAGCCAGGCCGGAGATGAAATCCGGAATCCTGCATATTGCCGCACAGAACGTGTCCGGTGTTCCCGGTCAGCTGGTCCAGGCTGAACGCCGTCTTGGCTGCCAAAGTCGCCTGGTGACCCTGTTTCGTGATCGACGCCGCTATTTTGAGGATATCTGCCTCGACCTGCCTTTCATCGATCTGCCTCTGGTACGACATCTGAAACGGTTTGTCTCCGATCCGAAGCGACTGCAGGTGGATAACCGCTTGCGGATTCCGGCTGTGCTGCCGCCGGTGTGGCGTCCGCACACACTGCTGGAAAAAATGCTGGTGCAGTGGCGAGATCGCCTCTGGTCTCCCCGCATTCAACGCGCCATCGCGCACTACCGGCTGGATGAATTTGAGGTCTATCAACTGGACGGCGGCCTCGACCTGACCCGCGTGCCTCGCTTCATTCCCAGGATGAAAGCCGCCGGCCGTAAAGTGATCTGCTGCTACACCGGCAGCGACCTGCGCACCCGCGGTGTGATTGAAGAGATCGATCAACTGGCAGATGCGGTGGTGTCCGTAGAGTACGATCACCTCCGCCTGCACCCGCGCTTGCAGCATGTGTTTTTTCCCTTTGATGCCGATTCCATGCCGCCGCGCTTTCGGGCAGGTACAGAAACCGTGACGATCGGACATGCGCCCACCCATCGCGCAGCCAAAGGCAGCCATATCATCATTCCGGCCTTGCAGCGGCTGGCGGAGCAGACTCCGGTCCGGATTACATTGATCGAAGGTATGAGCTATGCCGCGGCGCTGCAAGCCAAACGCAGCTGTGATATCTTTATCGATCAGATCGGTGATCTCGGTTACGGCATCAATGGCCTGGAGTCGCTGGCCATGGGCATCCCCACCTGTTGCGAAATGGCGGCTGGATTTTCCCGGGACTATCCCGATCACCCCTTTGTCGAAATCACAGCCGCTACTCTGGAAGAAAAACTTGCGGAACTGGTACGCGATCCGGATCGACGGGAAAAGCTGGGGCAACTGGGCCCGCCATGGGTCCGCACCTACCATGACCCCCTTGAGGTCGTCCGACGTATTCACAAACGGGCGGAGGTAACTTGAAATGAATATATTATTTATTAACACGATACAGATGTTTGGCGGCGGTGAGATTTGGATGCTGCGCACTCTGACGGCTCTGCAGCAGCGCGGACATCGCGTTCACCTGCTCTGCCGTCCCGGCACGGTGCTGGCGCAACGCAGTCAGGCGGCCGGGATCCCGACCCACACCATGCCGGTCAAAGGAGATGTGGGGCCGATCACCATTTGGCGCACCTATCAATTGTTGAAGGCCTTGAGCATCGACCTCATTCTTACCAA
>CAZISM010000062.1:0-7030 GCA_964541895.1 uncultured Cytophagia bacterium | reverse complement strand
TTTGGCGCACCTATCAATTGTTGAAGGCCTTGAGCATCGACCTCATTCTTACCAACATGGAAAAAGAGCTGCGTTTTGCCGGCGTGGCCGCCAAATGGGCGGGCGGCATTCCGCTGGTCTCCCGGCGCGGCATCGATTATCCGCTCAAAGATCGCCTGCACTATCGGCTGAGTTACAATTGGCTGGCAACTATGGTGGTGGCCAATTCGCAGGCCACCAAAGAGTCTTTGCTGCGCTATGCCCCGTGGTTGAAACCTGAGCGGATTCAGGTTATCTACAACGGTATAGATCCTGAGCCGTTCGCTGCTGCTGCGGTTCTCAATCTTCGCCGGGAACTCGGGCTCGCGCCGGTGAGCCGGTTGATCGGATGTGTCGGACAGCTCGACGAACGCAAAGGGTGGCATACTCTCATGCCTGCGTTCGTTCAGACGGCGCGGCGGCATCCTGAGGCGCACCTGCTGGCGGTAGGGGTGGGGCCCCTGCGCGACTGGATTGAACACTATGCCATCGAGCAGGCGGTCGCTGACCGCGTCCATCTGCTCGGCTTTCGTGACGATATCGCAGAGATCATGAAAAATATCGATATGCTGGTTTTGCCATCCCTGTGGGAAGGCTTTGGCATTGTCATGGTGGAAGCCATGGCAGCCGGCAAACCGGTGATCGTTACCAATGTCAGCTCTATGCCGGAGGTGGTGCTGGAGGAAGAAACCGGCCATATCGTGCCGGTCCGAGATCCCGGCGCTCTCGCCCAGGCTATGCGCGATCTGCTGGAACATCCGGAGAAGGCGCAGGCACTGGGGGCCGCCGGCCGGCAGCGCGTGCAGGACCATTTTACCCTGGAGCACATGGTGAGCCGATACGAAAACCTCTTTGCTGCGTTAGTGAAATCCCTATGACGCCCTGGAACCGCTTTGAACAGTATTTCAAGCACAACCAGCTGCGCGTACTGCAACGATGGTTGGGACTGGCGGAAATTTCGCCGCAACAGATGGATCCGGACCGCATCAAACGGATCCTGGTTGTGCGCCAGCACGACCAGTTGGGCGACTTTTTGTTGTCCACACCGGTGTTTACCGCTTTGCGCAATCATTTTAAAGGGCGTTCCATCACCGTGATGGCGCGCACGTACACCGCCATGCTGGCGCAACACCACGATGCCATTGATGATATCATCACCTTTGTCGAGCACGGCCGTGACTGGAACCGGGCCGGCCTCGCCCGTCTTTTTCGCGCCATGCGGAACAAATTTGATTTGGCTGTCGTATTAAATACCGTTTCCCATTCTCTGAGCAGCGATCTGCTGGCCCGGTTTTGCTGTCGGACCTACATACTCGGCTCCAGTCATCTCCCTTTCGGTGGCACCAACAGAAACTTTTTCTACAATCTGCTGGCTCCGTATCAGGAAGGGGTTCGCCATCAGAGCCAGCGCAATCTGGATATTCTGCGCCATATCGGAATCGAGGCAACAGACCTGAGCGAGCGGATTTGTCTGACTGAAGAGGAAACAACTTGGGCTCGCCGCACCCTGGTGCAGCGGGGATGGGATCCGCAGAACATGCTCATTACCGTTCATCCCGGCGCCGGCAAGCTGGGCAATCGCTGGCCGGTGGAAGCCTTTGCCGAAGCGGCCAATCGTTTGCAGGCCATGTACAACGCCCGCATCGCCATCAGTTGGGGGCCACGGGAGGCTGATCTGGGCCGGTCGCTGATCAGCCGGATTCACAGCCCGGTCATTGAAGCCAATGCGGCTGACCTGAGAAAACTTGCGGCTCTGTTTCAGCAATCGCAGCTGTTTTTGTGTAATGATACAGGTGTGATGCACCTGGCCGCGGCTGTGGCTACCCCGCTCGTAGCCGTCTTTGGCCCCACCGACCCGGCGCAATGGAAGCCCTGGGGCGAGGAATTTGCCGCGGTTCGCAGCGATGATCATTTATCCGCGTCCGTAAAAGTGGACGATTTCTGTTCTGCAGCGAGCAATCTGATAAAAATTAAGAATATAAGACCGAGTTGACTTTCTAAAATAAAAGGGGTTCAATGAAAAATATTGTTGCATTTTTACAATCCATTTGATATTTTTACCCGAAATTTTATAGTCATAACGAATGAGGTTATCATGCCAAGGAAAAAGCGACAAGACGACGAAGAAGTGGAACGCGACGCTTATAAAGAAGAAGCGGAAGAGGTTGAAGAAGAAGGTTCTTTTGAAGAGGATCCTGATGAAGAAGAATTAGAAGAGGTTCCTGAAGAAGAGGGCGAGTGGAGCGAAGAGGAAGCCGAGAGTGAAGAAGAGTGGGAGGACGAGTTCTGGGAAGACGAGGATGATGAGGACTGGGAGGAAGACGAAGAGTGGGAAGAGTCTGAAGAAGACCTCTTTGAAGGTGCGCCGGATTGGGAAGGCGACGACGATTGGGAGTAATCCCGGTCTGACTCGTAAAGCCTGTCATGCATCCGGATCGAGCGAATTGCCGTCATCCACGCCTTGGAGTCGGGGTTCTGGTTTTTCGTGACGAACGATTTCTGCTGATCGAAAGAGGCCAGGAGCCCAACCGCGGCATCTGGACCTTGCCCGGCGGCAAAGTGGAATGGGGCGAATCGGTGCTGGATGCGGCAAAGCGTGAATTATGGGAAGAATGCAGCCTCAAGGCCGATGAGTATATTTTCCTGGATTATTTTGAGCTGATCGATCAGGGGGCAGGTTCTTTACAATTTCATTATGTCGTTCTGGATTTCATGGCTGAGTACAGCCAAGGCCGCCTTACGGCAGCCGGCGATATCCGTGCGGCAGAGTGGTTTGTGTATGAGGATCTGCAACGGCTCAAGACCACCGACGCCACCCGCGTGCTGGTGCAAAAAGCTCTGAGATACAGAGCCGAACGCCAAACACTTTTAGCCCGGAATAACTGATCTGTTCTGGGCTTTTTTATCTCTGCAGATTTCCGTGATGAATCCTGAAAACATACTGCTGATCAAGCTGCGTGCCATCGGCGACGTCGTCATGAGTACTATTGTTATCGATAACCTGGCGGCGGCGTTTCCGGGCGCGGCCATCGATTTTTTAACTGAACCGGCAGCCGCCGATATTGTCCGCGGCCATCCGGCCCTGCGCGAGGTGCTGGTTCTGGACCGTAAGAGCTGGAGCAAACAGGGGGTACTGCAGCAGGCCCGCTGCAACGTGGCCTTTATTCGTTCCCTACGCCGGCGGGCCTATGACCTGGTCTTTGATTTTTTCGGCAATCCCCGCAGCGCGCTGATCACGGCGTTGAGCGGTGCCGGGCAGCGGGTCGGCTATAATTATCGGATTCGTCAGCTCGCCTATAACATTGTGGTTCCTTCCCGGGCCAGCGAAATACACGAAGCGGATTGGCATCTGGACGCCCTCGCAGCCCTGCAGATACCTATCGTCGCCCGACGGTTGCAGGTGGCCACCGCCGGCGAGGACGACGCCTTTGCCGAACACTTTCTCCGCACCTGCGGCTGGCCGGAAAAGAAAATAGTGGCGATAAATTTCTTCGGCGGTTGGCCTGCCAAACGTTGGCCTCTGCTGCGTTTTGCCCGGCTGGCAGAGGCGCTGGCGCAAGAGATCGACGTTCGCTTTATCGTAACCTGGGGGCCGGGCGAAGAGGCCGGTGCGCAGGAATTGCAGCGATTGGCGCAGGTGCCGCTGCAGCTCACGCCCGCTACCTCGTTGAAACAATTGGCCGCTATTCTGGGTCGCGTCTCCCTTTTGATAACGACCGATTCCGGACCCATGCATATCGCCGCTGCCATGAACACGCCGTGCGTAGCTATTTTCGGTCCCACCAATCCCAAGCTGCAGGGACCGTACGGTCAGGGCCATACCGTGGTGCGCAAAGAAGATCTGGACTGCCTGTGCTGCAACCGTCTGCAATGCAGCCACACCAGTTGCATGGGACAGCTTACGGTCGATCACGTCCTGGCAGCGGTACGTGACGCCATTAACAAAAACGGGATAGCTTTGCCCCGCCGTTCCCGCTAAAGCTGCACGGGCTCAAGTTCGTACTATTGGAGCAAGATGGAAACCAGTACTGTTCCTCTTTCTGTGGCCATTATCACCCATAACGAAGCCGGCCGTATACGCGCGTGTCTCGAGAGCGTGTCCTGGGCGGACGAGATTGTGGTGGTGGATGCTGAAAGCACCGACGACACCGCAGCGATTTGCCGTGCGTTCAACGCCGTCGTCCATGTTCGTCCCTGGCCCGGATTCGCCCGGCAGAAACAGTTTGCCATGGAACAGTGTCGCAACGAATGGGTGCTGAGCCTGGACGCCGATGAGCGGGTGCGGCCGGAGCTGGCTGCGGCCATCGCAGCCGCGATCACCGCGGCAGCCGACTGCCAGGGCTTTCGCATCGCCCGCCGTTCCTATTTTTTACAGCGCTGGATTCGCCACGGCGGCTGGTATCCGGGGTATCAGGTCCGTCTGTTCCGCAAATCAAAAACACAGGTGAGCCAGTCCCGCGTGCATGAAGGGTTTCTGGTGGACGGCCGCGTGGGCACCTTGACCGGCGATATCGAGCATGACTCGCACCCGACCCTGGCCAACAGTCTGGACAAACTCAATCGCTACTCCACCCTCGAGGCCCTGGACCGGCTGGAGCGGAAAAAAGTCATCTGGCTCGATTTCATCACCCATCCGCTCTCGGCCTTCTGGCGCAAGTATGTCGCCCAGTCCGGCTATCGGGACGGCATGCCGGGATTACTGCTGAGCTGGGTCTCCGCGCTCCTCAACATGGTCATGTACATGAAACTCTGGAAACTGCAGCGATCTACGGATGAGGTTGTGCAACGCAGCCGGGAGAGGCACTGGTGAGCTCGCTTTCCGTGATCATGATCACCCTTGATGAAGAAGAGAACATCCGCGCCTGTCTGCAGAGCGTGGCCTGGGCGGATGAAATTATTGTGGTGGATGCAGAGAGCACGGACCGCACCGCCGCCATCGCCAAAGAGTACACCGACAGGGTTTTTGTCATTCCCTGGCAAGGCTATGCGGCCAACAAGTCCTTTGCCCTGGCGCAGGCGCGGGGCGAATGGATTTTTTGGATCGATGCGGATGAAATCGTACCCGCCGCCCTGGCCCGGGAAATCCAGGCTGTCATCCGCTCCGGGCCCCGCTATAGCGGCTATGAGGTGGCGCGCAAAGCCTATTTCCTCGGCCGCTGGATCAAACACTGCGGCTGGTACCCCGGATATGTGTTACGACTCTTTCGCCGCGACCATGGGCGATTTAATGAACATCGCGTCCACGAAGGGGTGGAACTGGCCGGGGACCGGGCACGGTTGCAGAACAGTCTGGACCACTATACCGATCGCGACCTGGAACATTACATGTGGAAATTCAACCGCTATACCTCGCTGGCGGCCGAGGAACTGGCCGGCAAAGGTCGTCGCGGCGGTCTGGCGGCGTTTCTGTTTCGTCCCCTGCATGCGTTTATAAAGATGTACATTCTCAAAAGAGGATTTCTCGATGGCGTGGAAGGGCTTATGCTCTGTCTTCTTTCCGCCAACTATGTCGCTGCCAAGTATGCCAAGGCCTGGGAGCTTTCTCGTTGCAATAATGAAAAAAATTCGATACCTTAATGTATAACGTGCAAGCGGAGGATGGATATGAAGTTCGTTGTCGATAAAAAGGAACATGCGCACATTCTGCGTATCAAAGAGGAACGGTTGGACAACCGGTTCACCTCGGAACTCAAGACCCAGCTGTTGATGCTGGTGAGCGAAGAGGAGGCCGATATCATTCTTGTGGATCTCTCTCATGTCACCTACGCCGACTCGTCCGGCCTTGGCGCTTTGCTGCTGGGCTTGCGCCAGGCGCGCGAGAACAATAAAAAATTCGCCCTCGTCGGTGCCCAGAAGCGGGTGTTGAGCCTGATTAAAATCGCGCACCTGAACGATGTGCTGTTCAGCTACGATAGTGCCCCCAAGGCCGTCAAAGGTTTGTCCGACTAGTCGTCGAGAGTTCGTCATGCCGATATATGAATATGTGTGTCAAGAGTGCCGCCGTCGATCCAGTTTTCTGGTTCGATCGACCGGCGATTCCGAAGAGCTTAAATGCTCGTACTGTCAAAGCATCCGGCTGCAGCGCATCATGTCGCGGTTCAGTGCGGTTCGTTCCGAAGAGAGCCGCCTGGAAAACCTGGCTGATCCGACGCGCTGGAGCGGTCTCGATGAAAACGATCCGGCCAGCGTGGCGAAATTCGTCAAACGCATGGGCAGCGAAATGGGCGAGGAGATGAGTCGGGACGATATCGACCAGATGGCGGATGAGGCCGCGCGCGAAGCCGAGACCGGCCTGAGCGCCGATGATTCGGCGGCTTCACCCGGATTCGATCCGGCGCCGGAATAATGGGGAACCGACCGGGGTCTGTTGATCCGGCGATCCCAGAACAAAATCAAACCACTTTAGCCTCATTATAAAACAGCCGATTCGCGACCTGCATGGCAGCTGCAGTGTGCCCGCAACCGTCCCGGATGGCAGCAAAAAAGCCGGCGGATGTCGGCGTGACGGCTCGCCCGCTCTGCACCCCTGTCGATGTTTGCCCTCCCAACTGCCCAATTATCCGGATATCTGATTTCGCGACACATCGAAAGAATTCTTGCTAGTTGAGAATTTGTTTTGTATCATGAGCGCAAAGGAGACTGGAACCATGACACGATATGAACGACTATGGAAGATTTTTCGCGGCCAAGCCGTCGACCGTCCGGCCGTCTGTTTCAACGAGATCAACGGCATCGACGAGCATCCGGACGATTCCTCGCCGTTTAATATTTACCGCGATCCGTCGTGGCAGCCGTTGATCGAGCTGGCCCGCGTGCAGGCGGACAATATCGTACTGCGGGGCAGCGCCTTTAACGAATTTATTCCTGATCCGGTGGAGCGTTTTGCCGGGACGAGAACGTTCATGCAGGACGGCCATCAGCACACCATCAAGGAGATTAGCATCGGTTCCCGCACCCTGACATCGCACACCATGCGGGATCCGGATATCAATACGGTGTGGACAGTCGAGCA
>CAZISM010000061.1:7502-30696 GCA_964541895.1 uncultured Cytophagia bacterium | reverse complement strand
TTCACGCAGCTGTTTGGCGAGGTGGTCCTGGCCGTAGACCGGGCGAAAATCGAAATATATTTTCACGTCCAGCAGATCTTTGGGGCCGGCGGTGGTAATCCAATCGGTAAAATATCGCTTCCACACGGAAAAAGGCTGGCTCCAGTTCGGATTTTTTGCCATCCGGTTGCCGGTACAAAACCGGTAGCCCGCAGCCGCCAGGTGATTGCACACCCGCTCGCCCAGCTGCTGAAAATAGTTTTGCGCCTCCAGCGCCGTCTCCGGCGCAACATCCTGATAAATAATGGCGTTATCCTGGTCGGTCGCCAGGGTTTGTTCCTCTCGGCCCTCGCTGCCCATGGCGATGAAAACAAACGGAGCCGGAGGGGGGCCGAGCTCTTCGACAGCGAGCTCGATCATTCTGCGGCTGACGGCATCTGCGATCAGGGTGATCAAAGAGGTCGTGCTGCGAATGTTGGTATCGTATTCAATCAAGCCTCGCACCAGAATAAGCACCTGATCGCGATACTCTGTTATTTTTGATACCTGATCGGCGTTCTCGATGTTTTTAATAAAAAAGAGAAAATTATCGAACGACGCTTCAAAGAGCTCATCGATGGTGAGCAGCCCCGCGATGGTCTGATCCGCGTTTTTCACCACCAGGCGGCGGATGGCATATTTTCGAAAGGAAACCAGGGCTTCATAAATGGTGGCGGTGGCGCGAATGGAGCGCAGCGGTGAACTCATGATGGCATAAAGCGGCTGATCCAGGCCGAGCGGCACGGCCGTCGCGCGTTCGCGCAGGTCACGGTCGGTCACGAATCCGAGCGCTTCGCCGTCGTCGCCGCGGACCAGCAGGGCATTACGGTTATGGCTGGTCATCACGTGGACCGCCTCCTGGATCGACGCGCGATGCGGGCAGGCGTCCAATGGTTTGACAAAGCCCTGCACGCGTTGAGACAGGGTGAGCACCGACGTGTGCAGGTCAGAGATCAGTTTTTCGCGGTATTGGTCTGTTTTGCGCTGTTGCGAGATATCTTCCAGAACGCCATCGATCGAGGTCGGTTCGTCCTGGGCCGTGCGGACCCACACCGCCGAGAACGACGCCGTTATCGTGTGCCCGCGGGCATGGCGCAAGGCCACCGCCCGGTTATTGATAAAACCGTCCCGGTGCAACGCCTCCATAACCGAATCGGCCTGCAACGGATCGACAAAAAAGTCAAAGAGCGAAGCCGTAAGGATGTCCCTGTCCTGTTCGAGACCCAGTATGTTTTTGAGCGCCGGATTGACCTCGGTAAAACGGGCGTTGCGGTCGGCGTGCGCCCGGAACACGCCGATGGTCAATTGGTTGGTCAACGCCAGGTATTTTTCCTTGGTATAGTCGAGCGCCTCTTTCATTTCTTTTTGTCTGCTCATGTCCTTGACGCTGATGACTACGCCGCTGCTGTCCAGGACCTTGATGGGTGAAATAACCAGGAACACGTTGAGAAGACTGCCGTTGCGCCGGACCAGCTCGGCCTCGAATTGCTCGGTCATCCCGGCTTTTTGGCGCATGTGGACGAAATCGAATGTTTTTGAATCAGGCCAGACGCGAAAAAGCCTGGCCAGCTCTATGGGCGCATCGTCGTCATAATCCAGGAGCGTATACATCGCCTTGTTGTAAAACACTTTTTGATCGTCCAGGATCATGATCAAGCCTTCTGCGGACGCTTCCACCAGCGTTTTGTACTTTTCCCTGGACGCATTCAACTCTTCTTCGACGATTTTTCTTTTCTTTTCGCTCTGATAGTTCTGAAACGCGATGTAAAAAAGAAACAACGAACTGATGACGCTGATCAGGATGGAAATGGTGATGATGTTTTTTCCCAGCCGGGCCATTTCATGCCGTACATCCTCAATGTAAATGCCCGTGCCGATGATCCAGCCCCAGGGGGCGTATCCCTTGACAAAAGAAAGTTTGGGTACGATACGCGTGGAATCATCCTTCCACTGCCACATATAATCGACAAATCCCTCGCCCTGTTTGTCCACGGCCTGCACCATCTCCACAAAGAGCAATTTCTGATGGGAATCTTTAAAATGGGAGAGATCGTGTCCGTTTAAGTCGGGGCGATAAGGATGGACGATCATGCGCGGGTGCTGGTCCGTTATCCAGAAATAGTCCTTGAGCTCTTCGCCATAGCGCAGAGAAGCGAGTTGGCGAAGAGCCGATTCCTGCGCCTGCTGAAGGCTGATCTCGCCGTTCTCTGCCTGGCGCCGCCAGTTGTCGATCATGCTGACGGCTGAATACGAAAGCTCGCGGATCATCTCGCGTTTGCGATCAAGGATGATGTTTTCAAACTGGGGAATGACGATCCAGAAAAGCGCCGTGATGAACAGGCCCATGGTGATCAGCGTAGGGAAGAGCACTTTGGCGAAAGTGATTTTCTTCGAAACAGCTCGTTGTTGGTTCATGTGGCAACCCGCCGGGATGTTATTGGTCCTTTGGATCGTATGTTTGAAAGGAGATGGTGGAGATGCTCCGTTCGCTGGTGTCGAATACCATAACTCCGTTTTTTCGACTGGTCCGGGCTACGCAGGGGATGACGATCCATTGCGGCCCCTTCGACAATCTGACGGTTTTGAAACCGTGCTGGATGAATTCGTATTCATTCACCACCAGCGCCCCTTCCGGGTGGCCATGGCCGGACAGGCTGATGGCACAGTCGTGCTCGGCCATAAAGGCCAGGTGTTTTTTCAGGTGAAAGGATTGGCTCGGGAAAAAGATGGCGGAACCCGACACATCAGGATAACAAAAATGGGAGAACATGAACTTGACCCCGTCCCATTCCCGCCGCTCCATTTCCTGCAGTCCGAAGAGAAATTCCTTCTCGCCGTCGCCCAATCGGCAGCGGATTTCGCTGTCTTCATAGAGCCAGATCCGGTTTCTTGCTTTCTGCGCCCTGATGTCATAATCCAACGCGTACCACTGATCGCCATAGGGAAAGCCGGCCTGGTACTCTGGCGTTTTTTTCACCGCATAGAGATCGTGATTGCCCGCAACGACCGCTGAACAGTTTTCCTTTACCAAACGCAGGCACGCTGCCGCGTTACGGGTCTCTATATAGCGGTAAAACGGCAGAGTAAAACCGACCATGTCACCGAGGCAAACCAGCCGGTCGCATTTTTCCCGCTCCAATATTCGGAATGCGTTTTCAAGATTTTGCACGTCTTCATGAATATCGGTGACGAACCCTATTCTCATTCAAGGCGTCCGGAGAATTGTTCACGAAATGATACTGGCCTGCAGGCGAGTCGACGATACAAACGCGAAAGGGGAACGGGATGCACGCGCTCTTTCGCGTTGTCCGATGCCGTTATCGATACTATGAATCATATTCAGTTCGAAGGCCAATGTACCCAATCACAGGTCAAAAAACAAGTGCAATTTTATTTTTCCGAAATGATCGAATTCAGTGAAGCGGAGGTGCCCTCCGGTCGAGGAATGGGTTTTCTGGAGCGGGGCGCCGGCTGCTTAATAGGACGCGAATTGGTGCAGCGGCCGGATCGGTCTGACCATGCGTGTGCTGCAGGCAAACAATACCATGAGCTCCGTTCACCTCCATCAGGATGGGAAACGCGGGACAGAAGGGTATACCAGGAATAATCCATTCCTGGCATACCGGAGCCCAAAATCAGCGACGGTCTGATTTCATTGTCCGTGCGGTGGCTGCACGGTCAGAAGGCGGAAATCATACAACCACTGTTGCCCTTTGTAGGTGATGGTCAACTGCTGGCTGTCGACGTCTGCAGACAGAAACGGCCCATCGAACAACTTGAACGCGCGATAGTCCACCGCCTTGCCGTTCAAACGACGCTGATCCGGAAAAGCGAATTCCATTTTGTCGTTGGCCAGGGTGGTGTAGCTGACTGCAACATGGCCGGGCTGCAGGTTGGCTCGCGGCACATGGGCGCGCAGCGTTCGGCAAAATGTAGCAAAATCTTTGACCTCGCTGCTGGACCGCACCTCCACCACATAGCCGTTCTGCAGCGGCCAGCTGCGAAAGCGGTGGTTGCGCAAAGGCATGCTGCCGTCATTCCTGGTGGTGCCGGTGGCGAGATTCCATACCTGGTTTGTCAACTCGTACTCTTGACTCCATTCGCCCGGCTGCAACGGATACCAGCCGACAAACGTCTCGCCCGCCTGGCAAAAGATCCAGCCGCCGGGATCCACGATGCGCTGCTGCAGATTGGCGGGAAAAAACGCATCGATGTGATTCGAGGTGGTTCCCACCGGAATATCATACAACACCAATAACGTATTGCGATGCTGGAAGGTGAATTCATAATAGGAGCCGCCGGTCCATTTGTCGGGATTGTTATAGGTCGCTTTGGAAGCGGTGATGGCCGCCATGGAGGTCTTGACCTCTTCCGGGAAAAATGTACCGATCTCGCGTATGGACCAATAGGGGTGCAGGCCAAAGATCATGGAAAACGGCTGGCCGTACAGATAGCGCAAACACCAGGTTTGCTGCTGGATCGGCTGCAGCAGGTCGCCGTGCAAAGAACCCAGAACATACTCTTTGGTCATATAGGTGTATTTGTACACCGGCGGATTGAGCTCTTTGCCGTAGCGAATGTTGTGACGAACCCGTTTCCGCTCCTTGTGCACATAGGGCGTACGGCGGTCGTTGGCGATTTGGGCGATGACGAAGGGCAGACGATAGCCGGACAGCACCGGATAGAACGCCCAGCCATTGTAATTGGGGGCGCCGGCGCCGAAATAGATCCAGGCGAATACGGAGGAGGTGGAGGTGTCAAAGCGCATGAGATTGCGTTCATAGATGCGGCTGTGGCCGCCGCCATACTGCTGCTGTAAATGTTCGACGGCAAAATCGGCCATGAAATAGTCAGCCAGCATTTTGCCCAGCTGTTTGACCTGGGCATCCTGCGCATAGCCGGCCAGCAAGGTGCCGGCGATCATGTATTCGGCCAGATAGTCGGGCGAGTCGAATTCGCCCTGGCCCTTGCTGGTGGTCAGCTGCGCCCAGGCAAAGAGATATTCACGGCTTTCGATGCGATTCTCATCCGAACTGCGGCCGTTGAACCACTCGGAGCCGGCCAGGTTGGGCCACTGTTCCGTAGCCAGGAACAGGGTGGCATAGTACATGGCCCAGTGATTCTCGGTGTCGCCGCGACTGGGGGCATAGTTTTTCCAGGCGCGTCGAACCGCGGCCGCCGCTGGCGGCGACATGCGCTCCTTGCCGATCAGATAGGTGCCGATGCAGGGAAACATCCAGAACATATCGCCGCTGGGATCCTTGAGCAGTTCGATCAAACCCGAGTCGGCCCATGCCAGATCTCTATTGGCGTGATAGCGCGCGGCAATCACGTTATAGTTTACGGCCTTGAGGGTGTCGTACTGGCTTGTAAACGTCTGTATCCGTTTCTCAACAGCCCGATCGTATTCGGCTTTGCTCCACTCTTGACCGTAGCTGCTGAAAACGGTAAACATCAGTATGGCAAAAAGTATTCGTCGTTTCATGGCTATCTTTCGTATTGTTTAATGGTCACGCCCCAGATAAAGCCCTGGTTGATGCCGTCAAAGCGCCAGGAGAGTCCGCCGTCTGTGCTGATAAACAGCCCCTGTCCCATGGAGCCGGCATAGATGCGTTGCGGATTGGATGGATCGACAGCCAGGCTATGAATATCGAGGATGGCCAGGCCCTGAAAGTGCTGTCGCCAGCTTTTGCCGCCATCCACGGATTTGTACACGCCGGTCTGAAAGCCGGCAGCATAGAGCGTATCCGGGTGCGCCTGGTCGTAGGCGACGGTGTAAAAGGTGTCATGCAAAATGCCGGTATCGCATTTGATCCAATGCCGGCCGTGATCCATGGATCTGTAGAGGCCGTTGTTTTCCGTACCCGCCATCCAGATGTCAGGCTGGGTGGGGTGCTGGATGAGCGTGCGAATATGGCGGATCGCCAGCTCGGATCGGGTCCAGTGTTCGCCGTCATCGTTGCTGAAATAGATGCCGTCTTCGGTGGCGATATAGATGGTTCCGGGATTGGCATAGTCCGGCACCATCGCGCTGACGTATGTGGCATCCGGCGAGTCCAGGCCGCTGTTGTACTGCAGCCAGTGTCCGCCCTGATCAACGCTTTTGTAAAAGCCATAGGGTGAGGCGGCATAGATCTTGTTGGCCTGGGTGGGGTGAAAGCGGATATTGTTCACCTCGGTCATGCGCCAATCGCTGGTCTGTTTCCAGGTTTTGCCGCTGTCCCAGGATTGATGGACGCCGGTGTGGGTGGCCAGACCAAGAATTCGACCGCCGGCGGGCAGATACGAGTCGAACGTATAGACGCGATTGTTGGGCCGGCCCAGGCATTGCCATTGTGAATCCCCGGCAGCGCGGACGAACAGGCCGGAGAGCGTCTGTTTCATGCCGGTATGGGTATAGCTTGTGGACAGGGTGGTCACGTACACCACGGTCTCCAGGGTGCGAGCGTCCGCAAACGCCGACCAGGCCAGGACCAGGGTTATTGCAAGGTTTTTAAATCGCATGCCTATTCTCTTGTTTTGTTCAGCAGGCTGACAGGGTGAAAATAAAAGCTGGTTATAACACCTCCGCACCGGCTGGTGCGCGGTGATCCGATCCGGTCAACTTTTCCGGAGCGTACAAAGATTGAAATTAGTCATTAGGATGTTCAAGGTCAAGTAAAATGCAAATTACAATTTCTCAATGGCTGAGGGCATGGGTACGCTTCGTTGCATCGCTTTTGCGCGGCCAGGTTTGCACGTTTCCCCGTCTTTCCCCCCTTGACAATCTCTGAAATCTTTCCTATGTTTAAGGGTTGGCCGAATCAAATCGGAGACGCCATGACGAGTAACGCAAGGCTGCGCCAATGGGTGCAGGAGTGGGCTGCCTGGTGCCAGCCAGACCAGGTCCATTGGTGCGACGGATCCCCTCAGGAATTCAACGTTCTGTGTGAGGCGCTCATCCGCCAGGGCACTTTTACCCGACTGGACACCAGCAAACGGCCTGGCTCCTATCTCGCCCGTTCCGATCCCGGGGATGTGGCTCGCGTCGAGAGCCGCACATTCATCTGTTCCGATAACAAAGACGACGCCGGTCCGACCAATAATTGGCAGCCGCCGGACGAGATGCAAGCCCATCTGCGCCGTCTTTATCAGGGCTGCATGGCCGGCCGGACCATGTACGTCATTCCCTTCAGCATGGGGCCCATTGATTCGCCGCTGGCCCACATCGGCGTCGAGATTACCGACTCGGCCTATGTGGTGGTCAACATGCACATCATGACCCGCGTCGGCAAGAGGGTGCTGGAAGCGCTCGGCGACCGGCCCTTTATTCCCTGCGTCCACTCTGTAGGTATGCCGTTGTCCTCCGGCCGCTGCGACATGGCCTGGCCGTGTAATCCGGAAGATAAATATATCGTCCACTTTCCTTCCGAGCGGGCTATCTGGTCCTATGGCAGCGGCTATGGCGGCAACGCGCTGCTGGGCAAGAAATGCTTTGCCCTGCGCATCGCCTCGGTCATGGCGCGCGAAGAGGGCTGGCTGGCCGAACACATGCTCATCATGGGGGTCACCAATCCGCAGGGCCGCAAAAAATATTTTGCCGCCGCTTTTCCCAGCGCCTGCGGCAAAACCAATCTCGCCATGCTGATTCCGACGCTGCCGGGCTGGAAGATCGAAACCATCGGCGACGACATCGCCTGGATGCGGTTCGGCCCTGATGGCCGCCTCTATGCCATCAATCCGGAGTTCGGCTTTTTCGGCGTCGCCCCCGGCACCTCGGAGCGCTCCAATCCCAATGCGGTTAAAACCATTACCGCCAACACCATTTTTACCAACGTGGCGTTGACGCCCGACGGCGACGTCTGGTGGGAGGGGATGAGCGAAGAAAAGCCGGCGCATCTCACCTCCTGGACCAACGATGGCTGGACGCCGGAGGATAAACTGCTGGCGGCTCATCCCAACGGACGCTTTACCGCGCCGCTGCGGCAGTGTCCCTGTCTGGATGCCGAGTGGGAGTCGCCGCAGGGCGTGCCCATCTCCGCCATTCTCTTTGGCGGACGCCGGCCGACGATGATCCCGCTGGTGCACGAAGCGTTCAACTGGCAGCACGGTGTTTTTGCCGGCGCCATTATCTCCTCGGAGCGTACAGCAGCGGCTGACGGCAAAATCGGCGTGGTGCGGCGCGATCCCTTTGCCATGCTGCCGTTTTGCGGCTATCACATGGCCGATTATTTCCAGCACTGGCTGAAGGTCGGCGCAGCCGGCGATGCCTCCCGTTTGCCGAGGATTTTTTATGTCAACTGGTTTCGCCAGCACGAAGGCCGCTGGCTGTGGCCGGGCTATGGCGAAAACAGTCGCGTCCTGAAATGGATCTTTGAACGCTGTGACGACGTTGCCAATTTCAAAGAGACCGCCATCGGCCGTCTGCCGCTGCCGGAGAGCCTGAGCCTGGCGGGGCTGAATATCAGCAACGCGGATCTGCAGGCGTTGCTCACCGTCAACCACGAGGCGTGGCAAAAGGAGATTCAGGACATTAAATGGTTTTTTGAAATTTTCGGGTCGCGATTGCCGTCCGGCATCGCCCGGGAACTTGCCGCCCTGGAGAAACGGGTGTCACCCTGAGCTGCCTGGTGAACGACGTAGCGCGTCGCCGGCCGGGTCCGGCGGCACGAGTGCGGCAGACAACAGTTCAACGATTGTGAAAGGAGCCTGAATATGCGTGAAGTATCGGCTGCGTTGATCAGCGAGCAGGTTGCAAAAATGTGCATCAACGCCAATTACAACCTCGGCCAGGATGTGATAGTGGCCATGCAACAGGGGCTGCACAAGGAAGAATCACCAGCCGGCAAAGCCATTCTGGAGCAGTTGCTGGAAAACGCGCGCATCGCCGATGAGGGCGAGTTTCCCATTTGCCAGGACACCGGCTTTGCGGTCTTTTTCGTTGAGCTGGGACAGGACGTGCACGTGACCGGCGTCGATCTCAACCAGGCCATTGCTGAGGGTGTGCGCAAAGGGTACAAGGACGGTTTTCTGCGCAAATCCATTCTCACGGATCCTTTGCGCCGGCAGAACAGCGGCGACAACACCCCGCCGATCATCTGGACCGAGATGGTGCCCGGCGATAAACTAAAGATCACCATGGCGCCCAAAGGCGGCGGCAGCGAGAACATGAGCGAAGTGGCCATGCTCACGCCCTCGGACGGAGCCGAAGGGGTTAAAAAATTTGTCGTGGATAAAGTTCGCCGCTCCGGTGGTAACCCCTGCCCACCCATCGTGGTCGGCGTGGGCATCGGCGGCACCTTTGAAAAGGTCGCCTGGCTGGCGAAAAAATCGCTGCTGCGGCCGGTGGGCGATCGCCATCCGGATCCCTATTATGCGGCTATGGAGGAAGAGTTGCTGGAACGGGTCAATAAGCTGGGCATCGGCCCGCAGGGACTGGGCGGCCGCATCACCGCTCTGGATGTGCACGTGGAGGTCTATCCCTGTCACATCGCTTCGCTGCCGGCAGCGGTTAACATTCAGTGTCATGCGGCTCGACACAAAGAAGTGGTTCTGTAGCTATCCTGACCCGGAGAAAAGATTTTACATTTGCCATATAAGGAGAACGGATTATGGCTGAAGTGATTCGTTTAACGACCCCGCTGGACGACAGTCAGGTCGAAAAACTACACGCCGGCGACAGCGTTCTGATCACCGGCATCATATATTCGGCGCGCGACGCGGCGCACAAAAAATTGACCGACCTGCTGGCCGAAGGCCAGCCCCTGCCGGTGGATCTCACAGGCCACCTGGTTTACTATGTGGGGCCGTCGCCGGCTCGGCCGGGCAAGCCGATCGGTTCGGCCGGCCCGACCACCAGCGGACGCATGAACGCCTATGCGCCCAAGCTGTTAGCCATCGGCTCAAAGGGCATGATCGGCAAGGGTGAGATGAACGCCGGCGTGGCAGAAGCGCTGAAAAAGAACAAAGCGGTCTATCTGGTCGCCGTCGGCGGCGCCGCTGCCCTGATCGCCAAGTCCATCAAAAAAAATGAGATCGTGGCCTATCCCGAGCTGGGCGCGGAAGCGGTTGCGCGCCTGACGGTCGAGGATTTTCCCGCCATCGTGGCGCAGGACTGCCACGGCGGCAACATTTATAAAGAGGGCATGGAAAAGTACGGCATCAAGTGACGCGCCCGGGATAGATCGTCTGGGCGCGGCTGCTATTGACTATGGAAGGAAAACGCATGAAAAAGATATGGGGCTTGTTGTGCGTGTCGATGATGGTGCAGGCGGGTGCGCAAACGCCGCCGGACACAGTCAAGGTGCAACCCTGGAAGCACAGCCTGGTGGGGGCGGTGACTACCACGCAGATATCGTTTCGCGACTGGGCCCAGGGCGGTGAAGATGCCATGGCCTGGACTACGTTGCTGGACGGTAAATCCAACCGGGAAGTGCAAACCTCTTCCTGGGCCAACACCTACAAAATGGCGTACGGCAAAACCAAACTCGGCAGTCAGGGATTGCGCAAAACCGACGACCGCATCGAACTGGAAAGCGTGTATACCCGCAAACTCGGCATCTATGTCAACCCGTTCATCTCCGCCACGTTTAAGACACAGTTCAACAAGGGCTATGCCTATGATGCCAAAGGGGTGGGGCTGGCGGTATCGGATTTTCTCGATCCCGGCTATCTGACGCAAGCGATCGGTCTGGGGTACCAGCCGGCCAAAGAGGTCAAGACCCGTCTCGGTCTCGCCCTGCGCGAAGTGTTTACCAATCGCTTCAACAAGTACAGCGACGACCCCAAAACCCCAGAGATTGAAAAAACGCTGGTGGAGGGCGGTCTTGAATCGGTCATCAACGTGGATTGGAAGCTGGCGGAGAACATGCTGTTCAGCTCCACCATTGAACTGTTCGACGCTTTTAAAAAAATGGACGAAGTGATCATGCGCAGCAACAACAATATCACCATCAAGGCCGGCAAACTGGTCACGGTGATTCTGAACCTGCAGCTGATTCAGGAAAAACGGATCACGCCGCGCACGCAGATCAAAGAGTCCATGTCCATCGGATTCAGCTATACGTTCATCTAGAGGATTCGCTTTTATCAGCGGACAAGAGAGCAATTTTTCACCGTTTTAAGCGAGGTTGTTATCAGCGGATTTTATTGGCAGGACACAGCGGTGCTGGTCGCCTATATGATCGGCATCACGATCTTTGGATTATGGATGGCGCGCCGCACCCGCACCAGCGACGGCTATTTTCGCGGCGAGCGCAAACTCTCGTGGTACATCATGCTGGGCCAGGCGTTCGGCACCGGCACCCATGCTGAAATGCCGGTGGCCCAGGCCGGCGCCACCTTTCAGAGCGGCTTTGCCACCATCTGGTATCAGTGGAAGAACATGCTGATCACGCCGTTCTACTGGCTGCTGTCGCCCTGGTACCGCCGCAGCGAACGCACCACCCTCGGCGAGATCGTCGAAGACCGCTATGGCAAAAACATGGGCCTGCTTTACTCAGTGTTTGCCATTCTGTTCTTTGTGTTCAATCAGGGCGCCATGCTCCAGGGCGCGGCCAAGATCATCTCCGTGGCCACCGGCGATATGATCTCTTCCAACGCCGTGGTGGTGGGCATGACCGTTGCGTTTCTGTTGTACAGCTTTTTCGGCGGCCTGATCGCCTCGGCCTATACCGATTTTGTGCAGGGATTTTTGATCATCATCCTTTCGTTGATGCTGCTGCCGGCCGGCCTGCAGGCGGTGGGCGGATTTCAGGGCATGCGCGCCGCTCTGCCGCCGGATTTTTTCAACCTCTACAGCAGCGTCAGCGGCCTGGATGCCTTTACCATCACCATGCTGGCGGTGAACGGCATCGTCGGCATCACGGCGCAGCCGCACATGGTCTCCATGTGCGCCACCGGCAACACCGAGCGGGCCGGCCGCATCGGCCAGACCTATGGCTCCCTGATCAAACGCATCTGCACGATCGGCTGGGCGCTCACCGGCCTGATCGTGGCGGCGCTGTTGATCCAGCGGGGCGGCCATATTCCGGATCCGGAACACGCCTTTGGCTATGCCTGCCGCGAACTGCTCGCGCCCGGATTCACCGGCCTCATGGTCGCAGCGGTGCTGGCGGCCAACATGTCCACCTGCTCCAATTTTATGGTCAATACCGGCGCCCTGTTTACGCAGAATTTTTATAAAAAATATTTCCGGCCCGAGGCTTCGGACCGCAATCTGCTCACCATGGGACGGATGTCCGGATTCATTTTAACCATGCTGGGCGTGCTCTTTGCGCTGACCATAAAGAATGTCCTGCACGCCTTTCTCTTTACCGAAACCATCGCCGCGTTTATGGGCATCATCGTCCTGGGCGGCATTTTGTGGAAGCGGGCCAACCGCTATGGCGCCTTTATGGCGGTGCTGGTGTCGTTTACCGTGTACTACCTTTTGAACTATCAGGACACCGGCGCCTGGCTGCTGGTGTATAAATGGAAACCCATGCCCTTTGGCATCACTATGGCAGTGGGATTCCTCACGCTCATCGTGGTCAGCCTGCTGACCAGGCCGGAGGAACAGAGTCGCATCGATCGTTTTTTTGATAACATGAATCGGCTGTCGGATCGCGGTGAGGACAAACCGCTGGCGGCGGATCATGGTCAGGATTTGATCCTGCTGGACGCGCCCGGCTGGTTTACCAGAGCGCGCTGGCGGGGATTTGCCAAACGATATCGAGAAGATTGGTTGGGCTTTGTTATAGCCTGGCTCGTGGTGGGGGTGACGATCGCATTGGCCTGGGGCGTCATGCAGATCGGCAAGTGACGGTACCTGTCATGAGAAAGGATCACAGATGAATGTCGTCCCTTTACACGATATGGCCGAATGGCATCAGCTGCGCGAAAAAGCGACGCAAACGGAAGGGGTGATCATTTTTAAAGCGAGTCCGACGTGCCCCATCAGTCAAAGCGCGCTGCAGCGGTTCGAGGCGTGGGCTGAAAAACTGGACCAGGGCAGCCGGCTGCTGCTGTTCAAGGTGGATGTTAAGGCAGATCGCTTGTTAAGCCAGTTGATCGCCGAAGAGGTGCACATCAAACATGAGTCCCCGCAGGTGATCTGGCTGAACTCGGATTTTTCGGTCAAATGGCATCAGAGCCACAGCGCCATTACCGAAACGGCTCTGCAGGCGCATCTGTAACCGGCCTTTTAACCGGCCAGCTGACTGATGAATTCCAGCAGCTCGGCCATAGTGCCGGAGTAGGTGGGGGTGTATCTGGTGCGATGCAGGTTGAGCGGATCGTCCAGCACCAAGTAGGTCTCCATGCCGGCTACGCCGGCCGCCAGATCGTCGATGCCGTCGTTGCCGATCATCAGGCAATGCTCCGGCCGCACACCGATACGGTCTGCGATCTCGCGAAAATAGGACGGATTGGGTTTCGAATACTGCATGTTCTCAAAACTGGTGATCAGACTGAAAGGAAAGGCCTCCAGACCGGCCCAGACCAGCCGGGCCTGAATCGCCACCAGCGGAAAAACCGGAACCGTGGCCAGCACAATGTGGGCGGTAAGACGTCGCGCGGCGTCGAGGACGGGTTGCGCGAGAGCGTTGCGTTTGCTTATGGCCGACACCTGATTGAAATCGGTGCGGTAAAAATTCAGGAAAACCGGCTCCAACTGCTGAAACGGCACCGGACTCTGGCGGTCGAACGCTTCCATAAACACCTGGCGCAAGGTGCCGTTGTGACCATCCGATTTCATCATGGCTTCTGTTCCGTAGAGAACCGGTTTGGTAAAATCCCGATCCCCGAAATAGGGGGCCAGATGCGGGGCCAGCGCCTTGAAATATACCTTGATAAAACGTTCGTTGTCCAGCTGTAATAATGTGCCGTCCAGATCGAACAAGATGGCGTCGTACATGGCTGTCGAATCTCTCCTCACCCTGTTTCCTGCGGTCTACAGGCGATGCTTCATGGCTGAATAGCCGGCGCGATGGCGGCCGGCGATCACCGACCGCAAAAAAGCGAATAGCCGCGAACAAGCCCGACTTTGGTTTAAAAAAAGAAAGAGCTTGAATTTCCGTGGATTCCGTGCCTTCTGTGGTTTTTAATCTGAACTTGAAAATAATTATATTCCGGCAATATACCAAGCACATTCTTGCAGGCTCGAAAGGGCATGACACCTTCCACTGACCTGTTCACTGCTTCCAGGGAGAACGTATTGCGTCGATCCATAATGCTGCTGTCCGCTTTGTGCTTTTTCACTCACCCAGGTTTGGCTCAGGAGTTCGGTGACCATCCGGCGGTGACAAAGAGCCTGTTCGGTTCCATCCCCGGCCGTCTCGATTCCTTCACGGTGGTCCTCAAACCGGATACGATTGCGGCGGAATACTGGGCCGGCGCGCCCTCCGTGGTGAGGGATAAAGACGGCACCTTCTGGATGGCATGCCGGATGCGCACCGCCAAGGCGCCGCGCGGCCGACGCGGTTATGAAATCCGTCTTCTCTCCAGCCAGGACGGCGTCCATTTCCATAAGGAAAAAAGCATTCGCTGCGACCAGGTTCCGATTCCGGGTTTCGAACGGCCGGCCCTGCTCTACGATGCCGCCAAACAGATTTTCAAGCTCTATGGCTGCGGTCCCTGGCAGGGAGGCCCCTGGTCCATCATCAAGTGGCCGGATGTTAAAGATCCGCATGCGTGGCAGGCCGATACGGCCTATCCGGTGATCACACCGACCAAACCGCGGTTTGAACGCGACATCACGGTCCTGGAATTCAAAGATCCGGTGCTGTTCTGCAGCAACGGCGTCTATCACTGTTACGTCATCGGCTATGTGCGCAATCTTGAACGTATATTCCATTTCAGCAGCCGCGACGGCGAACAGTGGCAACCGGTGGGCGCACCCAACCAGAGCCTGCTGCCCCTGTCCGGATGGCATGATTTTTTTGTGCGGCCTTCGGCGGTGCTGCCGCTCGGTGTGGGATACCTGTTTTTCTATGAAGGATCGTGCTGCTCCTGGTACGATCCGGTGTACAACGTGGTCACCGGCTTAGCCTTTACCTATGACCTGCACCATCTCATCGATCTGACCCCAACCAGCCCGCTGTTCGTCAGTTCGACGCCGAGCCGCTTTTATACCTGGAGATATTCCCACTGGCTGCGCGTCCGCAACGAACTGTGGGTCTATGCGGAGGTGGCCGACCGCAATGAAACCAGTGAAATTCGTTTATTCAAATTAAAGACTGAAGAGTGAGACCAGTATGACTATGGATTGTAACCGACGGGATTTTATGAAAACAGTAAGCGCGGCTGCATTGATCAGCAATAGTGTGCCGGCCGAAGCCGCTGCTGCGGCGGCCGCACCGGACAAGGTGGATGCCGGTCTGGCCCTGAACCTGGAGCCGGCGCAATGGATCTGGTATCCTTCCCAGCGCTGTCTGCCTAACACCATTGTCCTTTTTCGCAAAATTCTTTCCCTGACTCAGCCGGTGCGCAAGGCCCTGGGCTGGATGGTTGTTGACAGCCGCTATAAACTGTTTGTCAACGGCCGCTTTCTACAGTTCGGCCCGTCGCCCTGCGATCCGCGCTGGCTGGAAGCGGATCCCATGGACCTTACCGCCGGCCTGCAAAAGGGTGACAATGTTCTGGCCGTGCAGGCGCTCTATTACGGCCTCGGCGACGGCACTTCGCCCATGGGCAAAGCGGGATTTATTTTCAAGCTGGAGCTGGAGTTCAGCGACGGATCGCAACAGACGGTGGTCAGCGACGCCTCCTGGCTCTGCTGCCTGCCGCGCTCGTGGCAACCCGGCCAGTACAAACGTTGGTATCTGCGCAGTCTGCAGGAAGAGTTTGACAGCCGCCGCCATCCCTACGGCTGGGAACAGACCACGTTTCAGCCGGACCAGGATTGGGTTCCTGCCATGCTGTTGAACGGCCGCAGCGATAAACCGTCCATCAACACCCGCTATCCGGAATACATGTGGGATATCTCCGGCTCAGCCTCGCCGGGCAATCAACTGCGCAAACGCTCCATTCCCCTGATGAGGGAAGAAAACGTTGCTGTGTGGAAATTATCTGAAACCCATCTCATCCGCTGGAACCGTCCGGTGGAAGAGTATTTCGAATGCATGCCGCCCGATGCTTTTGATTCGGTCGGCAAAGCGGTGGTACAGGCTATAGACGGGAACACCTGGCAGGTGAACCTGGACAGCAGCCACGGTACGGCTCTCACTTTTGAATTCAAGGATCAGATCGTGGGCTGGCCCTTTTTTACCATAAAGGCACCGGCCGGCACCGTGGTGGAACTGCTGGTGCACGAAGCCCATGCAGCTGACGGCCCGGTGATCCTCAACACCCATTTTAATTCCTGGAGCCGTTTCGTCTGTCGTGAAGGCGAAAACCGCTTCGAAACCTTTGATTTTGAAAGTCTGCGCTGGCTGCAGCTGCACATACATGCCGGACAGGGTCAGGTGGAGATCTCGGAGATCGGTGTTCGCCGGCGGCAATACCCCTGGCCTGCCGCAAGCCACGTCGTGATGCAGGAAGCCGGCCTGCAAAGGCTGATGGACGCCAACGTCAACACCCTGCACAACAGCTGCCAGGAGACCATGGTGGACGGCATGGCGCGCGAACGCCAGCAGTACAGCGGTGACTGCGGCCACCAGCTGCACGCCGTATACTATACCTTTGGCGAGAAAAAACTGCTGGCCCGCTATCTCAACACCTTTAGCCAGGGCATGACACTGGACGGCTTTTTCCTCGACTGCTGGCCGGCCTGGGACCGGTTGGCGCGTTTGCTGGAACGGCAGATGAATTTAACCGGCTGGGGTCCGATCCTGGATCACGGCGTCGGTTTTAATTTCGATACTTTCTATTATTATCTGTACACGGCCGACTTGGACAGCATCAGCGAAGTCTATCCGCGCCTGGTAAAGTTTTTCAGATATCTGCTGAGCATTCGCGACCAGTACGGCCTGCTGCCCGTGGAAAACATCGGCATACCCTCGGTGTGGATCGATCATATCGCCTATCAGAAACAGCGCCATAAACAGTGCGCTTTTAACCTTTACGCCGCTGCCATGATGCAGCACGCCTTCAAGCCGCTGGCCGAGGCCTTTGGCGATCAGGCGATGGCAAAAGAGGCCGATCGCGCCGGGCGGCAGATCCTGCAGGCCACTGTGAAAAAATTCTGGAGCGAAGAGAACAAGTTGTTCGTCGACAATCTGCCCTGGCTGCAGGAAGAGGGGCAGATGCGCACCTCGGATCGCGCTCTGGCTACAGCCGTCCTTTATGAGCAGATTCCATTCGGTCAGAGCGAAGCGGCGATCAGGGCGCTGGCCGAATGCCCTTCGCACATGGGCTTTTCCTATCCGGCCAACGCCGGCTGGCGCTTGTGGGCCCTGGCCAGAGCCGGCCGCACGGATGTGATCGCCGGGGATTTTCGCAAACGCTGGGCCACCATGGCGTCGGTGATTCTCAATAACACCCTGCAGGAAGACTGGGAGGTCAAAGCGGATTCCGGTTCACAATGGAGCCATTGTCCGGTGGTGCCGCTGTACGTGCTCTATATGAACATCATCGGCTTACAGCCGCTGGAGCCGGGCTGCCGCCGTATGGCGATCCGGCCGCAATTGGCCGACATGCCGGATATGGAGGTGGTGGCCAACACAATCCAGGGTGCCATCCGATTCTCCTGCAAGAGCGTGAAAAATAAACGTGAGGTCACCATTCATATTCCCGCCGGCATGGAGGCCGAGCTCTGGCTTTCCGCGAAAGAAAAGGTGTCGCTGCCCTTATTGACCGCCAAAGACGGCATACATGCTTATAAATTGTCATCCGGTTCGGCCAACGTGGTGGCACTTGCGAACACGACCGCTCCGGATTGAGCGAACGCCACCGCTGAACCTGCAAGGCAAGAACCAGGTATCGCCGGCCGCGGGCGACCACGGTCGGTTTCGAACAGCGGGCGCGCCCGGATCTTTTATCCATCAGTCCGGGCGCTCCTGCCTTGGGCGTTCCGCTTGCCCGCTGCACAACGCGTAACCCACACACCCGGGCGGAACCATTCAACAAGCTTTATCCTGCTGCAACGACACAATAAATTCCACCCTTGTCCGTTTATAGTATTGAATGAGAACGCAGCCACAGACATCGGATGCCGAGCTGATCCTGGCTTTTCAGAAAGGGCAGGTGTCGGCGTTTGACCGTTTACTGGAACGGTATCAATCCTCCCTGTACACCTTTATCCTGCGCTGGGTGAAGGAGCGCGCAGTGGCGGAGGATCTCTTTCAGGAAACGTTCTTGCGGGTGTTGCGCGCGTTGCCGACCTATGAAGAGCGGGGCCGCTTCAGCAGCTGGCTGTTCGGCATCGGCCACCGCCTCTGCATCGACCATCACCGCCGCCACCACCTGGACCAGACCCTGTATGACAGCAATAGCGATGTTGGTGAAGCGGCGGCGTGGGCGGCGGACGACGCAGATCTGCTCGGTGCTTTGGAGCAAAAGGAGCTCTGGGCCTGCATCGATGAGGCTGTGACCACCATGCCCGTAGCAGCGCGGGAGGTGTTTTTGCTGCGCCAGCACGCCGAGGTGCCCTTTCGTGAAATCGCCCACATGCTGGATCGGCCGCTGAATACGGTCCTCGGCCAGATGCGACAGGCTGTACAACACATTCGTAATTATGTAGAGAAGCAGTATGTCTGAAACGCACACCTTTCACCTGCATTTGCTCCTGCTCTCCGGCGAATTACTGCCCGAGCAGGAGGAAGCGATTCGGGAGCATCACCATGAATGCTCTCTGTGTCGCGCTGACCTGGAGCAGGTCCAGCAGGTTCTGCACCACTACCACTCCCTGCCACAGGCCAGGGTTGCGCCTGCCGTTCTGGCCGGTCTGCAGCGGTCGGCCCGCGAGGCGGTACTGCCGGCCTGGCAATCCGGCCTGCAGCGCCTGTTGCACGTCGAGTGGCGCTGGCTGCAGGCGGCGGCGCTGACCGCTGCCATCGTCGTTCTCGCGATGCTGATCGCTCGCAGCGACCGCACGATGTCACGGCACGAGCCGGTTACGGCCGTCACAAGCCTGGACGTGGAGCAAGGCATGGCCACGCTGCAGCATCGGCTGGCGGCGTTGACCGCAGGCACTGCAACGACCATGCCCTCCGATCCTGGCCGAAACACCTTTGACGCGCTTTTTGATCGAGAGCTGGAGCAAGTGCGTCATCGCATGCAGGAATGGACAAAAGATCTGATATTCTGTGAAACGCAACAGGAGTGATCCCATGAATCGTAATACGCGAACAAATACCTTCCGCTTTTTGGTTATAGTCTTGCTGGCTATACCGGCGGCGTGGTCGGCAGCGGCAGCGGCAGAGCAGGATGAAGCCGCACAAAAAGCAAAACAGTTTGCCAGGCAGGACTCTCTTCGCGAAGTGGAGATGCGCATGCGACTGGCGGAACTGCAAAGTAAACTTAAATCGGAAAAAGAGATGCACGATCAGCAGGCCAAACTGGCTCTGGACATCACGGCGCGGGTGCAGGAAATTCAGAAAGCGGCCCAGGAACTGAAAACCGTCAAGGAAGAATCGCTGCTCAAGATGCAGCAAAAGCTCCGCCAGGAGCTGGAGATGGCCAATTTGTACAACAAGGAGCGGCTGCTGCGCATCATCGATGAAAAGTATCATGAAGACAATGCCCGCATCGCCGAACTGGAAAACAGCTGCTATAAACTGGCTGCGCAGTATCAGGACAGCAAAGAGACAGAGAAAAAGCGGCGTCTTGAATCCGAATTAAAGACCGCAGTCAATGACCTGTTCGAGCTGCGTGAAGCGGTGCGGGAACGGGAAATGAAGCGGCTGGAAACCGACCTGTCGCAGATGCGGGAAAAGCTGGCGCAACGGCGTGCCAATAAAGCACAGGTCGTGCAAAAACGGCTTGACCAGCTATTGGGCAAAAAAGACGATCTGGACTGGTAAGGGGCGGGTCGCTCTCTAACGAACGCGAAAGAGTTTGCGGAACCGCTTTTTGTTGTCCGATGTGAGAAAAGCATTGATGATGTGCGCTGTAGTGCCGGACAGCTGCACCTGCTGTTGATGCAACACCGCCACCAGGGCGCCGATGGCAGCCGTCATCTCCGGCTGTGATCGGCGCCCTTGCTGTTCCTGAACGTGGCGCAGCAGCCGCGTCTGTTGGATCGCCAGATCGTTGAGCGTGCCGAGATGGTCCTGCAGCTTTTTGAGAGGTTCGAGGAGGAGTTCCAGTTCTCCTTTCGGGTACAGGGAAGAAAAAAACTCGAGCAAATAGCGCAGTTTCTTGCCCTCGATGCGCAGGCGATGCAGCTCCTCTTCCGCTGCCGTCGGCGTGATCGCTGCCGCCATTTTCTGCATTTTTTTGAACCGGCGCAACACCAGCCGGTTTACCAGGTCGCGCACCGGCAGGGCATGATCCGGTCCCGGCTCTGCCGGGTGTGCGAGCGCCTGACCTTCCTGCCTGATGAACGCCAGCCAATTTTTCTTGATGCGACGAAACGCCACGCCGTCGAGCACGCGGATAAAGGCGTTGAACTCTTTCTGCCGTTCGCGCGCCACTGCTTTGAACAACACCTCCAGCCCGGCATGAAGGGAAGGGGGCAGCAGTTTGTGATAGGCGTGGCTGTGCAGCAGCTGCACGTCGAGATCGCGCAGCGGGTTGGTCTTTTCGCTGAGAAAGGTGAAATCGGCGCGTGCCTGCTGCATGCGCTGCGAAGGCAGAACTTTTTTGAACAGGCTGGTGAGCGAACGCGTACGCCGGATGGCAACGCGAAAATCGTGGAGAAATTCCACATCCCAGTCGCCGCGCAGGCCGGCCTCGTTCTGCAGCATCACCTGCAGTTGAAACCGCAACAAACGCTGCAGGGCGCGCTGCACCGGCCAGTGGGGCTGCAGACGAATGACCCGTTTCGCTGAATAGCCGGCGAGGTTCAGGCCGGCGTGCTCAATAAAGCGGGCAAAGGCGGATCCGTTGGCTAAAGTGGCGCCGTCCTCCAGCAGCCGTTGCTGCCACGCTTTTAGCTCGCTTTTGTGACCGGTTGCGGGCGTGATCGCGGCGAAGAGAAAACGGACTTGCGCTGCGGTCTCAAACTCGTAAAGTTCGCCATGGCCCAGCACCTGGTGTTGGCGGTTGTACACCGTAAAGGGGTGTCGTTTTTCCAGCCAGCGCTGCCGCGGTAACAACGCCCGCGGCGGTGTGACCGGCGACAGATAGGAGTGCAGCGGTCCGGGCGGCAGGTCCTGACAGAAGCGTATCCGCTTGCGGGTTCTGCACTGGCACCGTTTGGAAATCCCTCCGGTTTTGAGAGAAAAGAGGCCGTAGTCGGTGCCCATTTGCAGCAGGATAAAGCCGCGGCGATAGATGCGGCCGTCGAACGTATCAAGCAGAGTCCGCTGACAATGGCTGCTGCGGCTCTTTTTAAGCACGAACGGCCTGGCCGATTCGCGGAAAGCGCGCAGAGAAAAATTTTTTGGCAAAATATAGCCTTGCATCAGCCGGCGCTCCACACGGTTATGTCATCCTGGTGATCTGACCTACCATTTTACCCATTTCTGATTTCAGAGGCAAGTTAATTTTTTATCTCCGGCAATAATATAATAAAATTAATTACTTACAATGACATGACCAGGAGGGGGCACCGGTCTGTGGTGAACAAAAATTTATCTTAATGGTGCAAAAAATGCTTGACAAGTAAACAAAAATTCACTATAATTAGGTGAACAAATGTTTATTTAGGGAATAAATGTTCACTATGAAAAATCAACTGACGAACAAGCAAAAAGAGGTTCTGGAGGCCATTCGCAGGTATCAGAGCGAAAACGGCTATCCTCCGACCGTTCGCGAGCTGGCGGAAATGTTCGGCCAGGCTTCAACAGCCGGTATTCACAAGATCCTGATGCTGCTGCAGGAAAAGGGAGTGTTGAAAAAACGGCAGGGGGGCAAGTCGCGCTCCCTTAATGTGGTGGATGACAACATTCGCTCCATCGAATCAGAGCGGGCGCGGCCGTTTCCGATCCTGGGCAAAGTGGTTGCCGGCATGCCGGAACTGGCCGTGGAAGAGCGGGAAGGGGATCTTTATCTCGATTCCGACTGGGTGGGCAAAGAGGATATTTTTTTGCTGCGCGTCCGCGGTCACAGCATGGTGGATGCCAACATTTATGAAAACGATCTCCTCATCGTGCAGATGACCCAGTCGTGTCATAACGGCGATATCATCATCGCCATGCTGGATGAAGAAGCGACCGTGAAACGGTTTTTCAACGAACGGGAGCGGATCCGGCTGCAGCCGGAAAATCCGACCATGCAACCGATATATGTCAACAAGCACGATCCCAATTTCCGCATCATCGGCCGGGTCAAAGGTCTGCTGCGAAGGTATTAACCAACGGTGAGCGATTCGAGCCTGATACACCGGCGGAAACACGAGGTTTCAGCCGGCGCCATCGCTCCCTGGAGAACCAATGATAAGGAGCTGTCATGTACGGTGAAATTATAGCAATGGAATCCGGCCTGACGCTGGATAATAGAGTGCGAGAGCGGATGCCGACACTGGATCCGGAAGAGATCTGGCTCAATACCCTGAGCAAAGTTGAAAAGATGTTTCGGCTCCTGGAGCAACGCTACCAGGTTAGCGCCGGCGATTTTTATGCCTTCCTGCAGCTCCACGAGGAGAAACTGTACCATGCCCTGAACAGGGCCTGGGAGGCGTTGGACGGCGATATCGTCAGTCGCAGCCATGATGGCGTTTTGACGGAACAGGAGTGGCAGCGCTGGCGCCAGTCGCTGCAGATCTGGAGACAGCTGCTGTCGGCCGGCGTCCAGCTCTATCGCGTCCATCTCGTCCATCCCGATCAGGCGGATGTGGTGCTGGAGTGGCCGAAAGCGGCCTAAGGAAACCCTTTTTATCCACATGAAAATTGCTTATATTGGGATTGTCAGACCTGTCAGATCAAAAGCATCGACCTCCCTTGATCTCGCCGACAGGCAGCGGTCCGCATCGGCTGGCGTTCGCAACTCCTGTCGGCCGGCAAGGACACAACCGAACAAGCAATCGGGGCATTATGCCAAAACACGACTGGGTGGCCTATTGGGGCCGCTACGATGACTATAATGAATTGGAACGCAGATCGTTCAATATGGATGACACGCTGCACGACATTGAGAAAGAATTCAACATCAAGCTGATGTCCGGCGACCAGATGAT
>CAZISM010000061.1:0-7402 GCA_964541895.1 uncultured Cytophagia bacterium | reverse complement strand
TGCACGACATTGAGAAAGAATTCAACATCAAGCTGATGTCCGGCGACCAGATGATGGTCATCGATGCGCTCGAAGAACGGCTTAAAGAGCTGACCAAAACCGGTAAACGCAGGAGCTCTTCCTCGATGCAGATCAGCCTTTTTGACTAGCGCGGCCGATTCCGGCCCGGCACCGGGCTGCATGGCTGTGGCGATTCTCTGCGCCAGAGGCCCGGCAGCCATACCTGCTGATAACCCAACCATTTTATTATTATCCCTCGTCCGCCGGCCAGACCTGAACACCATCTCGCCTCCCCTGATCGGCTTCACAACCAGCTTTTTTGCCCTGCCGTAACCTGACCTGTTGATAGCCATAGCCCCCCCTGCCCTGGCATAAATTTATTGACTATTGTGCTTGTTTTTTTTAAATTAAAAGACTATGGCCTGTTTCATGTTCCCTGATCGTAGAAGTTGGAACCACTGCAAGACGACCGGCCTGTAGCTCTGCCTGAAATGACCATTTGCATAATAATTAATTGAGCCTATTGTCGGGAGGCCTTATCATCGCCCGATTACGACATCTTTTTTATGATCTGAGCCGAAACCAGCTGCTCAAGGCGTTGAGCGCCATTTTCATCCTGGTTTTTATTTCCGCCGTCGCAGTGACCTACCTGGAACGGCCGACCAACAATCAGTTCGAACACCTCGGCTCCGGCTTGTGGTGGGCAGTGGTCACCATGACAACCTGCGGCTACGGCGATAAAGTGCCGGTGACCGTCGGCGGCCGCCTCATCGCTACCGTGGTGATGATTTCCGGGGTGGTACTGCTTTCGGTGTTCACGGCGGCGGTTTCTTCTTCCGTTATCACCAGGCGTATGATGGAGGGCAGAGGCTTGTCTAAATTGCGCATGAAAAATCATGTTATCCTGCTGGGATGGAACAGCGGCTGTGATGCGGTCATCAATTCCATTCGCGAACACCTGATCAGCGAGAATCATTCGCTGGTGCTGATCAACCAGCTGGCGAGCGAAACCGTGGAACAGATCATCGATCGCCATCCGGATCTGCATATCAAATATGTGTTCGGCGATTTTTCCGACGAAGCGGTTTTGCATCGCGCCAGCATCAGCACGGCCCATGCCGTTATCATTGTGCCGGATGAATCCAGCGTCACCCGGCCCAAATCCGACGAACGCACGATTCTGGCCACGCTCGCCGTCAAGGCGATCGATGCCAAGATCAAAGTGATCGCCCATATCATCGATCCGCAGAATGAAGGGCACCTGGAACGGGCCAATGCGGACGACATCGTCATCAGCGATCGCTACAGCGGCTACCTGTTGGGCGCCCATGTCTCGACGCCGGGCATACCGGCGGTGGTGGATTTGTTGCTGAACCACGCCAGCCCGGTCCATCTCGCACGGAAAAAGTTACCGCATCAGCTGGTGGGCAAAACCTTTGATCAGGTTGCCGATTATTTCCGCAAGCAGGATCAGGGGCTGCTGCTGGGTTTCGTGCAGGATGAAGCCGGCTTTAAACTGGATGACATTCTGGCTGACAACGTATCTGCGATCGACCGGTTCATCCGTGAAAAATTGCAGGCGGCCGGAAAAGGATTGGCCAGAAAAGCCGGCGTCAGCGTCAATATCCTGCCGGCGGCGGATTATATCGTGCAGGATCGAGACATCCCGATTGTGCTGCAGCGGGTGTGATCAAACCGCTTGCGTCCGCCGCTGCGACACCCTGAAATCATTGTACACACAACCTCGAATTGCATGAGGTCAGACCTTGGCAAAAAAAGCCACATCGCATGATCTGAGCCGCTTTCCGATCCTGGAAGGGCTGAGCGAGAGTCAGCTATTAAAAATTCGTGAAATCGTCCGGGAGAGGAAAATTGCGGCCGGTGACATGATCACCCGGGAGGGCGAACACGGCGACGAGCTCTTTCTCCTGCTGGCCGGCCGCGTCGAAGTGTCCAAAAGCCTGACCCTGCACATGGGACGGGAGGGGCTGGATACGCGCGACAAGTCTCTCACCATGCTGCGCGCCGAGGAGGCCCCCTATTTCGGCGAAATGGCGCTGCTCCGCGAGGACAGCCGCCGCACCGCCACCGTCAGGGCGGTCGACGTCTGCCTGCTGGGCATCATCCATCGCCAGGATTTTATTGCCCTGTGTGAAAAGGAGGCGGCGCTGGGATACCGGCTGCTGCTGAATATCGCCAAAACCCTGGTGGATCGCCTGGAAAAGATGAACCAGGATATCCTGAAATTGACCACGGCCTTTAGTCTGGCCCTGAAGAGTTAATGACCATTATCCATAACCAACAGAAGGAACACCATGAGTCTGCGCGAACTGGACAAGGTTTACGATCCCAAACAGGTTGAAAATAAATGGTACGCCTACTGGATGGAACACAGGCTGTTTCATGCCGAAGAGGCGACGGCTAAACCCACCTACACCATTATGATTCCGCCGCCCAACGTCACCGGCATGTTGACCATGGGCCACATTCTCAACAATACGCTGCAGGATCTGCTCATCCGCTGGAAAAAAATGCAGGGGTACGAAACCCTGTGGATGCCGGGGACGGATCACGCCGGCATCGCGACGCAAAACAAGGTGGAAGCCGCGATCGCGCGGGAATCCCTGAACCGTCATCTGCTCGGCCGCGAGAAATTTCTCGAACGTGTCTGGGAGTGGAAGGAAAAATACGGCGGCATCATCCTGCAGCAGCTGCGCAAACTGGGGGCGGCGTGCGACTGGGATCGCGAATGCTTTACCATGGATGAAAGCCTGAGCCGCGCCGTGCGCAAGGTGTTTGTCGAGCTCTACCACAAGGGTCTGATCTATAAAGGCCGGCGCCTCATCAACTGGTGCCCCAGCTGCCATACCGCTCTGGCCGACGAAGAGGTCACCTATAACGACGAAGACGGCAAACTCTGGAACATCGCCTATCCGCTCAAAGACGGCAACGGCGAAATCATCGTCGCCACCACCCGGCCGGAGACCATGTTGGGCGACACGGCAGTGGCGGTCAATCCCGAAGATGAACGCTATACCCGCCTGATCGGTAAAACCGTGGTGTTGCCGCTGATCGATCGCGAGATTCCCATCATCGCCGACGGGCACGCCGATCCGGCGTTCGGCAGCGGCGCTGTCAAAATTACGCCGGCGCATGATTTCAACGATTTTGAAGTCGGCCAGCGCCACGGTCTCGAGGCGGTCTCGGTCATCCAATCGGACGGCACCATGAGCGAAGCCGCCGGTCCTTATCGCGGCCTGGACCGGTTTGCAGCGCGCAAGAAAATTCTCCACGACCTGGCCGAACAGGGACGATTGCGCGGCGAAATCCAGAAAACCATCCCCACGCCACGCTGCTACCGCTCCAACGACATCATCGAACCGTTCATGTCGGAACAGTGGTTTGTCAAAATGAAACCGCTGGCCGAACCGGCCCTCGAAGTGGTGCGCAACGGCCGCATCCGTTTTCATCCGCAACACTGGGAAGAGACCTATTTTCACTGGATGACCAACATACGCGACTGGTGCATCAGCCGGCAGATCTGGTGGGGACATCGCATTCCCGCCTGGTACTGTGAAGCCGGCCATGTCACCATCGCCGTGGATGCGCCGCACGCCTGTTCGGTCTGCGGCAGCACGCAGCTGCGCCAGGATGAAGATGTGCTTGATACCTGGTTCTCTTCCTGGTTGTGGCCGTTCAGCACCCTGGGCTGGCCTGAAGACACGGCTGCTCTGAAAAAGTTTTTCCCCAGCGACACCCTGGTCACCGGTCCGGACATTATCTTTTTCTGGGTGGCGCGCATGATTATGGCCTCCCTGGAATTCCTCGGCGATATTCCCTTTACCGACGTCTATTTCACCGGCATGGTGCGCGACCTCGAAGGCCGCAAGATGTCCAAATCCCTGGGCAATTCGCCGGATCCGCTGTGGCTGATCGACGGCGCCCCGGCCCAGGAGGTCGGCGAGCTGTTTAAAAAGAATCCCAATTACAAAGAGGGGGTGCCGGCTTACGGCGCCGACGCCGTGCGTCTGACCATGGTGTTTCTGACGCCGCTGGGCGGCGATGTCCGCTTTGATCACACCCTGGTGGAGATGGGGCAAAAGTTCAGCAACAAATTGTGGAACGCCGCCCGCTTTGTGCTCATGAACCTGAAAACCGATCAACCGGTGCTCAAGCTGCAGGATATCCCCAGGGAAAACCTGGAACTGGCCGACCGCTGGATTCTGGCGCGACTGCACCACACCATCGCCCAGCTGGACAAGGCCCTGACCGATTTCCGCTTTAACGACGCCACCCGCGCCCTCTACGATTTTGTCTGGGGCGAGTATTGCGACTGGTATATCGAATTGATCAAGATGCGCCTCTATGACGATGCGCAGCCGGCGGCGCAGCAAACGGCCCGCAGCATGGCGGTCCATATTCTGGACAACATTTTGCGGCTGCTGCATCCGATCATGCCCTTCATCACCGAAGAGATCTGGCAATCGCTGCCGGAGAGCGAAGAGCCGGCCGCGGCCGTCAAAACCATCATGCGGCAACCATACCCGAAGGTGGCCGACGAGTGGCTCGACGAGGCCATGGAAACGCAAATGGCGTTGCTGCAGCAGGTCATCGGTGCGGTGCGCAACATTCGCGGCGAAATGAACGTGCCGCCGGCCAAAGAGGCGGAACTGATTCTAAACGGCGGCGACGCTCTGTCGCTGCAGCCGTACGAACACTATATCAAAAAGCTGGCGCGGATCTCCGGCGTGCATTATAACGTGGCGCGGCCGCCCCTGGTGGCCAGTGCCGTGGTGCAGGGCATCGATGTGCTGATGCCGCTGGCCGATCTCATCGATATCGATGTGGAAAAAAAGCGTCTGGAAAAAGAGATCAGCCGGCTGGAAAACCAGCTCAAGGCGCTGCAGAATAAATTGATGAACCGGGATTTCATCAGCCGCGCGCCGGCGGACATTATTGATAAAGAGCGTAAAAAGAGCGAAAGCTTTGGCGAGGCGCTGCAGAAACTGCAGGAGAGCCTGCGGATTCTGCTGGGCGCATGATGGCCCGGGTCACAAGCGCTCCGTTCATCTGTTCTCATGAATAACAGGACGCCTGATCGTTACCACCCTGATCCGGCACAGGTGATATGACGGCACCGGCTAAAGATATCATGGATCACCCCCTGCAATCGCTGCGCGGTCTGGGGGAAAAACGGGCCGCCGGTTTGCGGGCCGCCGGTCTCGCCACCATCGGCGATCTGCTGCGTTACTATCCGCGGCGTTACCTCGATCGATCCAACGTTCGCGAAATCGTCTCCCTGAAGCAGGACGAAGAGGTCACGGTGGTGGGCAAAGTCGCCAGCATGGGATTGAAACGAGGCCATAAAAATCGTTTCATTCTTGTCATCAGCGACGGTACCGATTACCTGAGCTGCATCTGGTTCAGTAAACTGGTTTACTGGCAGAAAATTTTCAAGGTCGGTGAATGGCTGGCGGTCAGCGGCCGGGTCACGCGCTTTGCCGGTTGGCAGATGACCCATCCCGAGTTCGATCGGCTCGGCCAGAGCGGCGAGGGCGATCCCATTCATACCGGCAAGATAATCCCGCTCTATCCTTCCGGGGAAGCGCTGTCCAGGCTGGGGTACGACAGCCGGGGATTTCGTCGCCTGCTGGCGCAAACGCTCAAGGAACACAAAGGCCGCATCAGGGAGATCCTGCCGGCCGCCATCATACATCAGCACGGTCTGCCGGGTCTGGCTGAGGCGCTGCAGCATATCCATTTTCCGGCTACCTTTGCTGCGCTGAGCGAGGCGCAGCGTCGATTGAAATTTGACGAGCTCTTTTTTATGGAGCTGCTGGTGGCGTTGCGCCGGCAACACTGGAGCGAGCAAAAGCGCGGCATCGAATTTCTGCGCGTCGGCGATCTCGTGCGCAGCCTGGTAGCCCAGCTGCCCTTTACGCTCACGCAGGCGCAGAAAAAAGTGCTGCACGAAATTCGCGCCGACATGAAGCGGCCGCAACCGATGAATCGACTGCTGCAGGGCGACGTCGGATCCGGCAAAACCATCGTTGCGGTGATCAGCATGCTCATCGCGGTGGAAAACGGGTATCAGGCGGCCATCATGGCGCCTACGGAAATTCTGGCCGAACAGCACTATCTGACGATCACGCGCCTGCTGCAGGGACTGCCGGTGCAGGTCGAGCTGCTGATCGGCGGTCAGGCAAAGGCCGAGCGGGAAACGGTGTTGCAAAACGTCGCCTCCGGACGGGCGGAGATCATTGTCGGCACTCATGCCCTGATCCAGGAGGGGGTGGCGTTTCCAAAACTGGGCCTGGTGATCATCGATGAACAGCACCGCTTCGGCGTCATGCAGCGGGCGGTGTTGCGCGAAAAGGGCACCTGCCCCGACGTCCTGGTGATGACGGCCACGCCGATCCCGCGCACCCTGTCCATGACCGTGTACGGCGATCTCGATGTATCCGTTTTGAACGAACGGCCGGCGTTGCGTAAGCGCATCAAGACCCACGCCGTCGATGACCGCAAGAGGCCGCAGGTGTACCATTACGTGCGCGAGCAGGTGCGGCAGGGCGCACAGGTTTATATCGTTTTCCCGCTGGTGGAAGAGACGGAGAAATCGGATCTCAAGGCGGCCAGCGAAAGTTATGAAAAAATGAAGGCCGGTTTTTTCAGCGATGTCTCCATCGGTCTGCTGCACGGCCGCATGAGCACGGCGGAAAAGGACCGCGTCATGGCCGATTTCAAGCAGGGCGTGCATAGCATCCTGGTGAGCACCACCGTCATCGAGGTCGGCGTCGACGTGCCCAATGCCACCATCATGGTGATCGAACACGCCGAGCGTTTTGGCCTGACTCAACTGCACCAGTTGCGCGGCCGCGTCGGTCGCGGCGAAAAGCAGTCCCATTGCATTCTCATTGCCTACGGCCAACCGACACCGGAAGCGCGGCGGCGATTGCAGACCCTGGTCGAAACAGACGACGGCTTCCGTATCGCCGAAGTGGATATGGAGCTGCGCGGACCGGGCGAGTATTTCGGCACGCGCCAGCACGGCCTGCCGGAACTGACCCTGGCCGATGTCAGCAAGGATTTCGCCGCTCTCAGCGCCGCCCGCGACGAGGCGTTCCGACTGGTCGCGGCAGACCCGCAACTGCGCAAGGCGGAACATCTGTCCCTGCGCGAATATTTTCTGAAACACTATCGTGAAAAATTCGACCTGGCTTCGGTCGGTTGAAGATAAAACCCGAACTGGTAATCGAGGTAGGCAAGCGTGTCGTTGTCCACTCAACATCGTCAGGAAGTGTGGGAGAAATTCTGGGACCAGAACAAACCCATCCAGGAGGTCTATTCCAACGCCGAGCGCATTCTGCAGCAGATCCGCGCCCTGGGACCGGTAACAGGCAAG
>CAZISM010000060.1:22360-30931 GCA_964541895.1 uncultured Cytophagia bacterium | reverse complement strand
ACGGGGCCTGCCCGCCGTCGCTGGCCGGCAAGCTCCGCCCGGCTTCGTTCGCAGAGCACGGCATCCCCACTGAAGGCGCGGCCGGCGGGATTTCGGTCGAACTGGTATGCAAGCCTGGCAAAGGCGTTTTGGCCAGGCTGGGCCGAAACAACGGTCAGTTCGAGATGATCGTGACGCGCTGCGTCATCAAGGAACCATCAGCCAGAGAATTGAACAAGCGCAGAAACGAATGCGGCATACCGTTTTGGCCGCACGCGTTTGTGACGGCCGAATGCGATATCGAAAAGCTGGTGGAGGCGTGGAACAATGAGTACGCGGTTCTGGGATACGGCGACCACCTTTACGATGAAGTGGTGGCATTCTGCGAGCTGACCGGCATCAAGGTCATCGCTTTATGAACACCCGCATGGAACGATGGGAACTTGAGCGGAAAACCCTGCAAAGGTCAGCGCCAAAAGGCCGCTTACTCTCTATATGGTTGGAATTGCTCAATTCATAAAGGAATCAGGCCATGAGCTATATGGGTATAGATATCGGCACCTCCACATGCAAGGCCGTGGTCTTTGACGAAAGGGGGCAACTGCTCTCATCAGCGTATCGGGAGTATCCCCTGTCCATGCCGCGCCCAGGGTACGCGGAACTGGAGCCGGCGGTAGTGATGGAGCATTGCTTTGCCGTTATCCGTGAGGCAGCGGCCGCATCTCCAGAAGCGGTGCGCGGCATCGGCATCTCCAGTCAGGGCGAAGCGTTTACGCCTGTCGACCGCCAGGGACGATATCTGGCAAACGCTATGGTCTCCTTTGACACACGAGCAACCGCAGTGACCGGCCACTGGAGCGAAAAAATCGGCAGGAAAAAACTCTACGAGATCACCGGCCATACCGCTCATCCCATGTTCACCCTTTTCAAGCTTCTCTGGCTCCGTGAACATGAGAACGCCGTATTTGCTGCCGCCGACCAATTCCTCTGCTTTGAGGATCTGCTCCAGTTCAATCTGGGGCTGGAGCCGGCCATGGGATGGCCGCTGGCCGGCAGGACCATGCTCTTTGATGTTACACATCACTGCTGGAGCGAAGAGATTCTCGATTACTGCGGCATCACCGCCGCCAACCTGGCCAGGCCGCTGCGCTCCGGATCGATCGCCGGCCGCATTCCTGCCGAAATCGCCAGGACGCTTTCGCTGCCGGACGATGTCATCGTCGTCACCGGCGGACATGATCAGCCCTGCGGCGCCCTCGGGGCCGGCGTGGTCAGCGAGGGGTGCGCCATGTATGCCACCGGCACCGTCGAATGCATCTGCCCCGCCTTTTCGTCGCCGGTTCTGAGCAGCGGGCTCTTTAACAGCAACCTCTGTACCTATGACTATACGCTGCAAAACGCCTACACCACCGTGGCCTTTAGTCTGACGGGCGGAAACATTCTCAAATGGTTCAGGGACGAATTTGGCAGCGCAGAAGTAGCGGAAGCGGAACGACTTGGCATCAACCCCTACGAACGGATACTTGGCGGCATGAGCCGAACGCCGGCACAGGTGATGGTCCTGCCCCATTTCACACCAACCGGCACGCCCTATTTTGACACGACCGCTGAGGGTGCCATCATCGGGCTCAGGCTTTCTACGAAAAAGGGCGAGATGCTCAGGGCGCTGCTGGAAGGAGTTGCCTTTGAAATGCGCCTCAACATTGAAATTCTGGAACAATCCGGCATCCGTATTGATGAATTGCGCGCCATCGGCGGTGGCGCCAGGAGCGCGCTCTGGACCCAGTTAAAGTCCGATGTCCTGAACAAGCCGATAAAAACCGTGCCTATCACCGAAGCCGGATGCTTGGGTGTCGCCATGCTCGCCTTTTCGGCGCACACAGGGGAGAGTATGGCACCAACGGTGGAAGCCTGGGTAAAAACCGGCGACACCAAAACGCCCACTCCGGAGTTGCAGGCGCACTATGATGAAAGGTTCCATCTCTATAAAAAGCTCTATCCATGCATAAAAACGCTGCGGGAATCCGGTAAGTCAGAGATGTGATTACCTGGAGGATACAGCGGCCGCTCAAAACATGGTGAGGGTTATCTCTTCTGCATCATGTACCTGCGACATGCAAGCCTAATCACCCTTATCCCCCATCTTTGCATTATTCCCACAAAGTAAACCGTAGCTGGATCAGCTACACGTCCAAATTACATATCGCCGGTCACGGCGGGGTTTATGGGTTCGACGCCTTTAACCAATTTTTGCCGGTTCAATGCCGAGATAATCGCACCAGCCCAGAAACGTTTCATACACAACGTCCAGCGCCTTTATATTTTTTTTGGCCAATTTTCTGCCTTTATAGCGCGTGACGATTTCGATGGGCAAGCCTCTTTTGCGCAAAAAATATTTTGAACTCAGCGGATACCCCTTTGCGATCACCTTTTCCGTCGCTGTGATCTGCTCCTGGATGTAGCGCACCTGTTCCTGCTTGTCCGGATTGGTGGCGTTATTGCACATCCACGCCAGAATCTCGGGATAAAAATTCCCCGACACGGCCGACATGCCTTTTGCACCGGCCTGCAGGGAGTTCATGGTGTTGGCGGTACAGGCATCGTAAAATTCCAGGTTGCTGCCTTTGGCAAGATCAATTTTGACTTTCACTTTTTCAAAAACGATGGTGGTGTCCTTGTGATACACCACCCTGTTGGTGGCCAGCAGATATTTAAAAACGTCTGGCGATATAATGCGCTTGTAGGGCTGCGGGCATTCGTAGGTTCCCGTGGGAATTGTTTCGGTCATGGCAAAGAATTTTTCAAAATGGCCTGCGAGTATATCATCACGCTCTTTCTTTTTGGCAAAATGACCAGAGATCAGGATGACGGCGTTGATACCGGTCTGGAAAATTCTTTTGGTAAACTCTGCTTTAGCTTCCAGGGAATCGCCAAAAGAGCCGCTGGCCACCACCGGCCAGGCGCCATTAACATGCTGGACCACATGCCGGGTTATCGCTATTCGCTCATCGTCGCTCAGCAAATACATTTCACTGCTTTGGCAGTTGGCAAAGAAGCCTTTGGCGCCGGCGGCCAGATAAAAATCGGTCAGCCGTGACAGCGCCTCAAAATCGATCTGCTTGTCCTGTTTGTAAGGGGTAATCATGACCGGAACGAATTTTTTATCGCTGACAAACGGAGTCATGGCGGTTAGGTCTTTGCTAGAGGTAGTAGCCGTATGTGTCCTTGCGCTTGCGTTTTTGTCCATTGCGGCGGCCAGCACCGTGCCGGCAGCCATGGTTCGTAAAAAACCACGTCGGGAAAAGTCACAGTGTGCTGTCATTGCCTCGTACTCTGGATGAATGGTTAACGATTTAATGTAACTCCCCCGCCTGAAAAATTAATAATATTAATTCTTCAGCAAACATGCAACCTTTTTCACGACCTTGATGTGGCTGCCCACTCACGTGATCCTTTTCCCACATGTAGAACTAGATCGCACGACAAACACGCTCCAGTTGCTGCATATAAAGATCCACGCTTGGCGCGCAAGCTGCCAAGAATGTCATCCAGGTCGTCAAACGAGATGAGCTGCAGTTCCTCTTCATCGATGCGCAGTGATTCTGTAAGATAGGCCGTGCTGCAGCCAGGTGATGGTTCTGTTCAAATAAACCATATCAGCGATCGCCCGTAACGGCGTTGCGATAAAGGCCCAGCTGGTGCGGGAGATTTCAACCGCTTCGACGCCTGCTCGTGGCGCGCGGCAGGTACCCGCTGAAAACTGAAATACCCCAGAGGCGTGGCAAAGGAACGACTGCGGCTGTTCGTCACACTGCTTACCTGGTATACTGCTTCAGGAATCGGATGATGCCAGGCCAGAGCCGACTGTAGACTGATGTGTGATGGATAATGCAGCCGTGCGGCGATCTGAAAGGGATGGGGCTCAGACCTGCGGTAACGACCGTCGAGGATATAGAGGCCGGGCTTTAGACGCAGGATTTCTCCGGCCAGGCTGCCACGATGCGCCAGCAGAGCCCGGGCACCGACACTGATTTCAGGATACAAATTGCCGATGACCGTTTCATCGAAAAGGCCACCTGGCGATGCCAAATGGAAAATTTTTTCAGTTAATGTCTGCATTCTTGCTAATACATTACGATTTTCGTAATTGTATTGCAAGAAATAAATTAATTATAAGACACAAATAATCAAATAGATGTCAATGTAAGCCCGATCCGATATCCACGGCAATCAAATTCGTAACTATTTTAGACCTCAATGGCGCGATTTTTGTGGCCGAAGCGTCTCGCTTCGGCGCTATTCACGCACGAACCGTTCAATCCGGACAGAGTCGAATTCACGACTTTTGCTTTCAGCCCATCTTTACCAAAAAAATGAAAAAGTGACTTTTTTTGACATGAAACGCATCATAAACTATTGTTAAATATAGATCGAAATGTATTGTAGTGACCCATACATTAATTAAAAACTTGGCATTGACGCGGACATTTTGTATGTTTCAGGCATGTTTATCCGCGAAATTAAAAAGCGTAACAGACCGTATGAGAAGGAATTCATCAGTCACCGATTGGTGGAATCCTATCGCACAGCTAATGGGCCGCGCCAGCGCGTCATTCTGGATTTAGGTTGTCTGGCGATACCCAAAGATCAATGGAAAGCCCTTGCCGACGCCATTGAAGCCAAGGTATCGGGCCAACGACTATTATTCGCCGTCAGCAAAGAGCTCGAAGAACTGGCTACGTATTATGCGCAACAGATCATCAAACAACATCTTGAGATCAAGCCGGCTGTTGCACCTGAAGAGCCAAAGGCTAACGAATTTGAAACGATAGATGTCGGCTCTATACAAAACTCACACTGCCGGACGATCGGCGGTGAATATGTCGGCTTGGCAGCATGCCGCCGATTAAAACTGGAATCATTATTTCAAAAGTTGGGTTTCACGCCAAAACAAATTCAACTGGCCCTGTTGGAAATCATAGGCCGACTGGTGCATCCAGGCAGCGAGCTAAAGACCGCAGCCTGGGCGCGGCATATCAGCGCTATGGGCGAATTGCTCGGAGTAGATTTCAGCCATCTGTCCCATAATGCCTTGTATCGTATCAGCGATCTGCTCCTGGACCACAAAGATAAAATCGAACACTGGTTAGTGGAGACCGAAAAAGATCTGTTTTCACTGCCGGAAAAAATCATCCTGTATGATTTGACTAACACCTATTTTGAGGGTAATGCACAGAGCAACCCAAAAGCGCGACGAGGCCGATCCAAAGAAAACCGTAAAGACTGTCCCTTGCTGACGTTGGCGTTGGTGATTGATGAACAGGGATTTGTCAAGACCAGCCGCATTTTGCCTGGCAATGTATCAGAGCCGGGCACGCTGCAAGAGACGCTTCACGCCTTGGAGAGCAGCCGGCCAAACCGATCTGTCGCCTTGCAGCAGCCGAACAAGGGCGTTACCGTGGTCATGGACGCCGGCATCGCGACCAAAGACAATCTTCAGTTTTTGAAAGATCAGGGATATGATTATGTCGTGGTATCCCGGCAAAAGCCAAAAGCATCGAATAAAATACACACCAAGCCATTGGTAATCGTCAAAGAAGATGAGCGCAATAAAGTTGAAACCAAACTTTTGATCGAGGGCGATGAAGCCATCCTGTTTTGCAAAAGCAAGCTAAAGGCCGCCAAAGAACAAAGTATGCGCCGTCTCTTTGAAGAGCGATTGGAAAACGATCTCAAGCAAGCGGCCGCTGCGGTAAGCAGTAAGGGCGGCGTCAAATCCTTTGACAAGGTCATGGAACGGGTCAATCGGTTAATAGAAAAACATAAACGCATTTCCCAATATTACCATATCGAGGTGCAACGGAAGGGCCGGTTAGCCACGGCCATCACTTGGGAGAAAATCAATCAACATCGAGCCGATGAGCGATTTGCCGGCATCTATTATTTGCGCACCAGTCGTTTGGATTTAAGTGAACAGGATATCTGGTCTCTGTACATCATGTTGACCAATCTGGAAGATGCCTTTCGTTCCTTGAAATCGGAATTGAATCTCAGACCGATCTTTCATAAAAAAGAGTCCCGATCCGACGCCCACATCTTTGTTGCCGTCTTGGCGTATCATTTGTTAAACGTCATCCAGACCGAATTGAGGAAGAACAATATTCACATGCAATGGTGGCGGGTGCGTGAACGTTTGTCGACTCATGTCCGCATTACCACTGCTTTTAACACAGCAGATCAGCGCAAAATTTATATCCGCAAGTCTTCACAGCCTGAGCCTGTTCACCGATTGGTGTACGATGCGCTCCAGCTGCCCTATCGACCAGTAAAAACTAAACGTTACGTGATTTGAAAATCTGTAGTGATCAATTTGTTGAATCACCATTGTTTTTTAATAAATTACACCCTGCAATGGTAAAGATAGCCTATGACTTTAATAAAATTACTTTGCTCATCATTGATGAAGCCCAGTTACTCACTACCAAAAGCCTTGAAGAGATCAGACTCTTTACCAATTTTAAAATTGATTCGCAAACCCCTCTGACTCTCATTCTCTCAGCCCAACCCGATGTGACCAAAACCATTCATCTCAATTCCAGGAAAGCTTTGGCGCAGCGCATCAATTTGCGATACCATCTCTCCGGACTGGACGCCTCCGAAGCCAAGGAATATATCCAACATCATTTACGTGTCGCGGGGCGATCCGATCCCCTCTTTACCGACGATGTTATTGCAGAAATCTTTCAGCAGTCCAAAGGCATTCCCAGAGTGATGAACAACCTTTGCTATGATTGTCTCCTGGAAATTTACCAGCAAAATAAAAATATTGTCGATATCCCCACCATTGAGCGCGTCCTCCTCAAGTGGCAGGTCACTTAATTCGTCTAAATATCATGAGAAAATGTTGCGCAAATAAGGTGAGAGGCTACAGCTTTTTATCAGGTTAGCAACATTCAATAGCCGATATAACAGCATACATGATCGTTGTAAATATTGCAACATCAAAATAACAATCTGTGCAAATTTTGCATTTGATTCATTTGTTGATCAGTAACAGATAACATGCAATTGGAATAAAAACATTATTTAACAGCCGCTTGTTCAATTGGCATGCTTTATGCAAATTGCTATAAAATGAATGCTCACACAGCATCAGCTTGTCTGATTAGATATTTGAGAAGTAATAAAAAGCTTGAAATTGGAATAAGCGAATATTTCACGACGATTATTTTTCAAAGCAAGTGATTGCAAAATCTTAATCTAAATTCTCAGAAAAAGTTGAGCACACATCATCAGCGAGAATCAAAATGAATAACACGAACGCTACAAGATCAATTCTACATGCTTTTTTATTTGTATATATGTCAATGAATTTTTTTGCGTTTCTTTCGAGTTCTTTCGGACAGTATGCGGTAAAGCATGACTCGATCAAAAATATTGCAGCAGTGCCTGGCAGCTTTAATTATGTTTCTCCAGGAAATGCGACAACTGGGAATCCAACGAACATTTCTCTGAATTGGAATACAGCGTCCGGCGCGACCAGCTATGATGTGTATTGGGATTATGAGAATGGAAATTCCTTAAAGGGAAATACTACATCAACGAGTTACCAGTTGACCGGCTTGCTGACCTGTCAAACAATCTATTGGAAAATAGTGGCCAGGAATGCAAGTGGATCTACCAGTGGCTCGGTCTGGCGTTTTCAAACAGAAGGATGTGGATCAATACCTCCATCAATATGCACGATCTCTGGAAGGGTCACTCTCGGCAATGGGACTGGATTGGATGGAGTGACCTTGACTTTCTATAATAATCAGGGAACAACGACTACTAGCGGGGGAGGATTTTATTCGCATCAGGTTCCCTTAAAGTGGAGTGGTTCTGTCACTCCCACGTTGTCAGGGTATACCTTTGTACCAGCTAATATTGGTTATACTAATGTTTCCAGCAATAAAGTCAACCAAAATTATATGGCGGTTCCGGGAGGAGGACCAGAAAATTTTAGCTATACTTCTCCCGGGAATACAACCATTGGGAATTCAACGACTATATCACTGAACTGGACAAGTTCCTCCGGCGCGACCAGCTATGATGTGTATTGGGATTATGAGAATGGAAATTCCTTAAAGGGAAATACTACATCAACGAGTTACCAGTTGACCGGCTTGCTGACCTGTCAAACAATCTATTGGAAAATAGTGGCCAGGAATGCAAGTGGATCTACCAGTGGCTCGGTCTGGCGTTTTCAAACGATTGGGTGTGCGCCAGCCATTAGCGGTCGGATCACATTGTCCAACGGGACTGGTGTGGATGGTGTCACTCTTACATTTAACAATGGGGGCGGCACTGCAACCACAAGCGGAGGAGGGTATTATTCAAAGCCGGTAAGTCATAACTGGAGTGGTACTGCAACTCCTTCATTGACTGGATTTGCCTTTGATCCTGTAAGTAAGAATTATACCGCAGTTACGGCTACTCAGGGTAATCAAAACTATAGTGCAACGCAAAATCCATCACCTGGCAGTTTCAGTTATGTATCTCCCGGGAATACAACCATTGGGAATTCAACGACTATATCACTGAACTGGACAA
>CAZISM010000060.1:0-22260 GCA_964541895.1 uncultured Cytophagia bacterium | reverse complement strand
AAAGCCGGTAAGTCATAACTGGAGTGGTACTGCAACTCCTTCATTGACTGGATTTACCTTTGATCCTGTAAGCAGGAATTATGCAGCTACGATTAGTAATCAGTTGAACCAGGACTTTTCTGCAGCAGAATCGCTGGGGCATTACGCTGAAACCGTATATGGCAAAGTCTTTGAATCCAGCGGCTCCGTGCCCGCTTCCGTTACTTTTAAGGCTTATATCACTTCCAGACCAGCAGAAATATTGACACAGGCCTCAACCGGCTGCGGATACGGCAACAGCGCTCAAGGCGCCGGCGTCCTCTATGTCAAGACCGGCAATTTCACAACCCCTTGCAACGAAGGCGATGTCCTCAAAGTCGAAGTCACCTCCCCCAGCGGTGGAACAGGTTCTACAACTAAAACTCTCCTCCTGAGCGCCAACAGCTGGTTGCCCGAGTTGACCTTGCAGAGCAATTTGCCTTCAGACTTGCCAGGTTCATTTGCATATTTGTCGCCACAAAATGATATTGATATCTTAAGCCAGACAGTCCAACTACAATGGGAAAAATCTGCCAATGCTCAGAGTTATGATATTTATTTTGACGATGTAAATGGCAGCACATTCTATGCAAATGTGATCGACGTAACATATGAAATCAAAGGATTGACTTGCTCAAAAAAATATTATTGGAAAATTGTTGCCAAAAACATCGCCGGCAGCCGTTCGGGTCCACTTTACTCCTTTCAGACCGCCAATTGCGAAACCATACCACCCGTATTAGCGACGCCAAAAGCAGATTTTCTTGCCAATGCTCGGGAGGTTCAGGTCAATGTTCCAATAACATTTGGCGATCAATCGTCAGGCCAAATCAGTTCCTGGCTTTGGGAATTTGGGGATGGCTCTAGTTCTTCGGATAAAAATCCTCAGCATATATTCACATTACCAGGCTATTTTACGGTCAAACTGACCGTTGCCGGCCCAGGGGGCAATGATGCGGAAGAAAAGAAGGATTATGTCCATGTTCTGAGCAGTCGAGTAATGAAACGGATCAGTGGTCGGATTTTGAACGCCGATGGTACTTTAGCCAGCTCTGCCAAATTTTCAGCTTTTATTGCCTCGCGCAGCAATGAAATACTGACCGATGCCTCACCCGGTTGTGGATTTGGGACCGGAACTGAAGGATTGGGGAATTGGTTTATTGAATTAGGCAATTTTGCCACTCCCTGGCAAGTCGGCAACCTGCTGAACATCACTGCCAGTGGACAGAATGGCGAAACAGGATCAACCCAGTTCGTTTTGATATCAAATAATCAGCAGGCCCCGGATCTTGTCCTGAGCAAACCGCCGCTTCAACAAACACGCATCATCACTTTAAGCGGGAATCTTGATTTCGGCACGATTCAAATCGGTAATCCTTCGTTCCTTAAAATGGTTATAGCCAATGAAGGTAATGCGCTTCTCACTGTACAGTCGATAAAATGCGCGGATGGATTCACCGGCAATTGGAACGGCACGTTGTTGCCCGGTATTTCGAAAGAAATATCAATCACTTTTAATCCGACACAAGAGAAATTATATTCCGGACTGATCACAGTAGAGTCGGATAAAACATCAGGTGGTAATAGTCTGCCGGCTACCGGCAACGCTATTGTTGCACCCACTCAGCAGAACCATGATCCTCAACTCAGCAATGCCGCCTTTTCACCGGCAGACGTTTTAGTAAATCAAACGCCAGTCTCCATCACGGTCACATATAAAGATGAAGACAATGACACTCCGACTGTTCGAAAAATCGAAAGCCAATTGGAAAATAACGGCGTCTGGACTGCAGTTGGCGACATGACGGCAGTAACTTCGAGCTATAAGACCGGCGCTGTTTTTAAATATTCCAATATGATTTTTTCTGCAGAGGGCCAGTACCGAATGCGAGCCGTCTTTAACGACGGCAAGTTAAAAAACAACATCTACTATGAATTTACGGGACCTTTAGTAAAAAGACCTGCCATGTCCATTCCCGCAATCAACAAAGTCGATCCGGCGCAAGGTGCAACTGTTGAAAGCTTGCAGCCGGTCATCAAGATAATTTTCAGTGAAGCGATGGACGTCAATTTTGTCGCTTCAACAAAAATCAAATTATCAGGACAAAAAAGCGGCGACCATGCTGCAAATCTTGTGGTCTCATGGTCAAGCGGGAATACGGTGGTACAAATCAGTTCCAGCAAAGCGTTTCTTGAACAGGAACAGATTACATGCACCATCCTGAAAAGCCTCAAATCCGCCAAGGGTGTTTCAATAGCTGGTGATTTTCGCTTGCTTTTTTCAACATACACCGTGCCAAAATTGACTTCCATTACTCTGGGTAAATTATCAGTGGAAGCAGATCAAATCGTTAACCAATCGGATGGATCGATTAAAATCAGTGGAAATATAAGAATCAACAAATGGATGGTCTTGTCGAGCGCTAGCACTGGAACCGTCAGCGCCGACAAACGCACGCTGACCTGTAAAGGTGAAGTCAAGGTTATAACACCCTCCGGGTCCATTACTCTTCTGGAAGGGGAGCTGCAAATCGATGTCGCATCCGCACTGGTTCAGGCCAATAAAATCGGGCAATCCTATTTAAACAAGCTCATCGATTATACCCTGAACACCGACAACCTCAAAGTATCATTGGATATCACCAAAATGAAAGTGAGATTTGATGCCAATGTAGTTTATAATATCAAAGGCGTCAGAACCTCTTTGACTTCACATTTTGAGTTATCCTCTGACGGAAGCCTGACGGCAGTCATCGATGATTTCAGCTTCAAAGTGGCCGGAGTAGACCTCAATTGCAAGAATGTCCGGTTTGAATCCCGTAAAATTGTGGTCGGATCGGCAGAATTAAAATTAGCAGCACAAGTGGGATCCGGTTACACCAAAGTGGATGGCTTGATCATTTATCCGGATCGAATTGAGCTAAACCATGGTAAAGCAGAATTGACTCTGAATCTGAATCAGCTGAAAGTATATGGCCTTTTAGAATTAACGGTAAACAAGGACAACAGCTATGTATTTCTTGGCGAAGGATTAGTCGAATTAAACGGAGTTTTTGATGTCGGACCTGGAGGAGCCGGTCTGAAAGCCAAATTCGAAATCTGGGATACGGGACTGAACCGAACCGAAGTTTATATAAAGGCCCGAATTCCCATTGGCAGTACAGGCTTTTTCTTGACCAGTGTAGGAGGCAGCATCGACGGTCTGCAAACTAAAACTAAATCTTTCGGCATCAAGGCGGACTTTGTCGGCGGTGTAGAGTTGCCCGGTTTAGGTTATGCCATCAATGGCAGTGACGGCTGGGCGGACAACAATGATGGCAACCGTTACCTCGGCGCCCTGTTTACCGTCAGTTGGGGCGATGCGACAGAGTTTAGACTAGCGGCAGCGCTCAAAATCATTAAATATATTCAAGCCAATGGTGAGCTATATTACAAGCACGTCAACAGAAATTTTGGCGGTTCTTTAGCCGTGTCGGTAGAATATCCCGAGAAACTGAATATAAGCGGCAAGGTAAGCATAAATATTTGGAATGACCGCTCGACCACCATGTTTGCGGCGTCTGGGAAGATGAGCGCAACTCTACTAAAGAAGGCGATCTTGGGCGCCTATCCGACCGAAAACATAAAGTTGGCCGAGGCGTATTCCCAATTTGGCCCGTACAAAGATCAGAAGACCAGTATCGTGAAATATGGGGTACATGGTTATCTCTACTTGGCCGCTTTTGACTGGTTGCCATCCATAATTAAAAGCATATGGCTCGATGATAACGGCAACTATCATTTCTTTGCCGATCAGAACAATAATTTCGAATTCGGCAGCGATGCGGAGGAGATGGCGCATGTATTTATCACGCCCCCAAAACTGGCTGTTATGAAGAACGGCAAGAGGAACTCTGCGCAAATCTTGCGCGCACAGGCCATACCAGAGATGAAGGGAATCCTGCAATATTATAGAGAAAATAATTCGCAGGGATTGTTGACCGATAATTATAAAGTTGAATTTATCAACAAACGATATGGTCTATTTGTCGTCAATTCTACAGACCCATCCATCCACATTGTTTTAACGAATCCTTCTGGCATGACATTTAGCGACGCTCACCAAAGTATTGGCCAGAATGTCGAATATTTTCGCGACCATGGACTGATCATGGCTAAATTAACCAATCCGGAGGACGGCATTTGGCAAGTAATCGTGGATGGCGTATCATCGAATTCTGAATACCGCCTTACCGTCTATGGTGGAGAGCCGTTACCTACCTTCACCCCCAGATCAATTAAACAAGTGTCAAATGGCTATCAATTAGAATGGGCTGCAGCAAATATTGACAGCACTTGCGTGCTGAATTTGTTTTGGGATACCGATAACCAAGGATATGACGGCAATTATATAACCACTCTCGACAATCCTACGCAGAAATCGTTTATATGGAATCCCCCTGCCATTCCAGCTGGCCGCTACTACATTTATGGACAATTGAAACGACAGAATTATGTCATTAATGAATATTTTCATGACTCGGCAGTACTCGCTGACAATACGCCGCCGGCCACCCCGAAACGAATGTACTATTCGAATAGTGGAAACGAAACACGCATTTTGCTTTTATCGGAAGACATTGAACCGGATGTATCCAGATTTGAAATGCAATTCGGTTATGCAAGTGGTCGTTTAGCTTCTGCGGCATCATTTGGCACCAATGGATACTTTACGCTACGCGAAGACAACCGAGATACGCTTGTTTTTACATTGAAGGCGGTCGATCTGTCTGGCAATGGCAGTGGATACTGCAACGAGCAGATCGCACTGAGACCTGCCGTTCCCGATACCCTTCCACCGTTGCCACCTTCGCGAGTCACATTCATTGCCCATGGGGATAGTACGGTCACTGTGCAATGGGACCACTCCGTTTCAAATGACGTACTTGGCTATTCCCTTTCATATGGCTCTGAAGTAGGGAACTATTTGTTTACCATAAACCTCGGCAATACGACGAACTGTACTTTGCCCTACTTAATCAAAGGAGTAGGATATCACTTTGCCGTGCGCGCCTACGATCAAAGCTTAAATTGGAGTGAGTATTCAACGGATTATGAGTTCAAATTGCTCTCTATGAACGACGCGGATTTGGATGGCTTGTCAGACGATTGGGAAAGATCCTATTGGGGATCCTTGGATAAAGTAAGCTCAGGAGATGATGATTTTGACTCTGATGGCGAAAGCAATCTTGATGAAATGATTCAAAAATTGAATCCGGTCAATCCGGACACCGATGGCGATCAGGTCCCAGATGCAGTTGACTTGCATCCGAACATAAAGCTCGATCTGGACAATGATAAAATGCCGGACGATTGGGAATACTTTTGGCGGCTGTCAGATCCGAATAGTGATAGTGATGGCGATGGATTAGATAACGTTCATGAATACTACTACAAGACTTCCCCTGTACTACCGGATACCGATGGTGATGGCATAAAAGACGGCGAAGAGGTTCGTATCAACAGTGATCCGTTAGCTGTCGATATGAACTATCCGCCTGTCATTTCTGACTTGCCAAGTTTGATCATTCCGGCCGGCGAAAAAGGAGAGTTGAATTTGAACGAATATGTTTTAGATTACAACGACCCTGACAGCTTACTTCATTGGTCAGTGGCAGCTGAACGTTCAATGCTAAAAGCGCAAATTCAACCTGGTAATCGCCTAGTGGTGTATACAACCAAGGAGAGCGCCTCAGACAGCTTGGTGCTGACTGTTACGGATCGTTTTGGCATTAGTGAGCAGAAATCGTTATTCGTCCAAATCGTGGCTCCTACTGGAGTTCAAGAGCAATCAAGCATAGCGGATTACAGGTTGGAGCAAAATTATCCCAATCCGTTCAACCTGACGACCTTGATTCAATTCCATCTTAAGAGCCCTTCGTGGGTATGCCTTAATATCTATAACATGAATGGGCAATTTGTGCAGCAGCTCATAGATGGAAATCTATCTTCAGGAAATCATAAAATCGTTTGGGATGGTACAGATCGAACAGGAAACGTCGTTCCGGCCGGAATCTATCTACTACAGCTTCAGTCAAACCAGGGAACACAGATGCGAAAAATGTCATTAATAAAATAGCTGTAATTTTGCACATTTTATCTACTATTTCCAATGAGACACATTATCGCGCCGATAACTGGTAAAGCGACCGAAAACAATAATGGTGGATCCCACACCCTCGACTGGTATTACGATGTCTGCCAAAGATCCGTTTTCGCTCACAGGAATGCCGCCGAGCGGGCCAAAACGACGGGCCGGAAAACAGGGGAGCATGGCGCGCCCGCCTACTTATCCAGCCACTCTTTAAACGCCGGCGAGCGTTCGATGCTGACCAGGCTTTCGATGCCGCCGGGCGCCGCTGGATTCAGATCGATCTTGATCCGGCTGCGCGAAAAGGCGTGCATGCCTTTGATGGCAGCCATGTTGATGATCATCTTGCGATTGATACGAAAGAACACACCCGGATCCAGCATCTCCTCCAGACGATCGAGGGTGAAATCCAGCGAAAAGGTGGCTTTGGCAAAGGTGGTGAGAAAAACGCTTTTCTCCATGGCAAAAAAATAAGCGATCTCGCGGGTGTCGACTTTTTTTATCTCTTCGCCGAATTGCAGCAGAAAGCGGCTTTTATATTTACTCCCGGCCTGGCGGAAGGATTCCAGCAATCCGGCCATGTCGGTCAAGGCGGGCACCGCATGCACCTGTTTGTATTTTTCCAGGCTGCGCCGCAGCTCTTCCCGTTTCACGGGTTTGAGCAAATAGTCTACGCTGTTGACCTTAAAGGCCTGGATGGCATATTGATCGTAAGCGGTGGTAAATATCACCGGCACCGTCAACGGCAGGCGATCCCAAATGGCAAAGCAGGAGCCGTCGGACAAATGGATGTCCATCAGCAGCAAATCCGGTCGATGTGATGGCAGCCAGGCCACAGCCTCCCGCACCGAGGGCAAGACCGCCATGACCTCGATGGCCGGATCCAGTTCATGCAACAGAGCCTGCAACCGCTCCGCAGCCAGTGGTTCGTCTTCGATAATAGCCAGCTTCATATCATTGAGGTTTCTGTAAGGGTAAAATCACTGTAAAGGTGGTAGCCGTCGCCGAAATCTCCGGCCTGGACTCACACACCAGTTCGTAGCGCTTGAACAGGTTGCGGAGCCCCAGCCCCTTGCGCCTGTTCTCCGTCAGCTTGCGGTTGATCGAGTTTTCGACAACCAGCCGCTCGCCGCTGGTATAGATACGAATGGCCAACGGCGCCTCGCGGGTGGCCTGATTGTGCTTAAAGGCGTTTTCCAGCAACGTTTGGACCGCCAGCGGCGGCAGTAAATAGTCATGACAATCCTGGTCAATGTGCAGATCCGTGACCACACCATCGCTGAAACGAATACTCTGCAGGTAGAGATACGAACGAACATACTCCAGTTCTTCGGCCAGACTGACCACCGGCCTATCTATGGCGCTGAGCGTATAGCGATAGACCGAAGAAAACTCATCGATGAACGCTTGCGCACGACCGGCGTCCATAGCCACCAGAGAAGAAAGCACATTCAGGCTGTTAAACAGAAAATGGGGGTCCAGCTGCTTCTTTAGCGTTTCCAGCTGCAGGCGCAGATTCTCCCGCTCCAACTGTTCGGCACGCCGGCGATGGGCCCGGTCGCGTTGATATAACAGGAACGCCTCGAGCAGACCGCTGATGATCACATTAACCACGGCCACGATGACGACATTGGTGCGCAGCACCTCCGCCAGCGGTTCTTTGTAGGGCATGAGCAGGTGCGCGACCAGCGTCAGGACAGCCCCTATGATACAACCGGACAACACCGCCAGAACAGCGGTCAACCATAAACGCCGCAACACCGGCTCATCCGTCGCATACAGCCGCATGCTGGCGCGGATGATATGCAAATCGACAAAAATCGCTACAGCGCCGAACAGACTCGAAAACACCGTGCCGATGAACAATCGCACCAGAAAATTGGCTAATCCGCTGATCCGGATAAAGCCGGTATAGTGATTATAGCTCACAATCAGCAACTGCAGCAGAAAGGCGCCCACGACCACGCTGAACACTATTTTGCTATTTCGCTTCATACGCACCAATGTAATGAATATTGAATTTTTATGCGCTGTTTTTTTTAGGGAGCGCTGCGCCGTCGTTGGCTAAAAGATGCGGCCGATGTTCACGCGACCTTCTGCATAACCGGTTTGGAGCGGTGAACCGGCTGCGCGCTCCGAAATACATTTCTTGCCGCCCACTGTCAGATTAATAAAGGTTCTGCCGGACTTGCCCATACGCCACGAATAGTGCGCCAGCACACCCACCGTTGGCGCTGTATCGTTTGCTTTGGCAAAAACCGATTCTGCCTCTGGATAAGCACGGTGCACGCCGCCGGCCATTGAAAAACCCCAGCCGCGTTCCAGGGTGCCGCCCGGAAACCAGCTCAGGCGCAGCTGGGCCCAGCGATCTCTGACGTCCCGCACTTCATACCACGCGATGGCCGCCAGCGACCAGGACGATGCAACCGCATACTCTATTTCCAGCGTAGGATTCAGGGAAACGACTCCCAGCGTATTGATGCTGACGGCAAAGCGACCGTTGTCAGCGGCGCGGGCCTCACCGATGCCGGCGGATGCATCGAAAACTGAAGCGCTTTTTGCAGCCAGGGCAACATAACCGCCGAGGCGATGCGGACCGATGGCGGCCAGGGCTTTGTCGGTTTGACTGTTTGATCTGGCCATGATCAGAAGGGAAATCAGGATGACGGTTTTTGTTTTCATTTTTTTCTCGCTTTTGCTTGATTCACGGATGTGTTTGATTTACGGCCTTAATATAACGAAACAGCCGCGCAGAAAAAAATGTATGCCGACGAACGCGTCACATGCCGTGACGAACGTGAAGAATCAAGAGATGAGCCGGCAGACCGCCCCAAGCCGAATCGATGTCGCTCTTTCTCAGACTGTGAATCGCCATGGCGCCGGATTCCAGATGAGCAAAGCGCATACGGGAGGTTCTGATCCGATCAACTCAGCAAGGAGGTTCACATGCCCTTGCACCAGCACATCAGCCGTCGTCAATTCATCGCCGCTGCCGGCCAGGCCACCCTGGCGTCTGCCGCCCTCGTCCATGCCGGCCATCGTTCAAGCGGTGCAAACATCATCGGCGCCAACGACCGCATCCGCCTGGCGGTCTGTGGTGTGCGCAAACGCGGCTTTGACCACGTGCTGCTCTTTTCAGAAATCCCCAACGTAGCGGTGGCCGCGATTTGTGACAAGGATGAAAGCGTGATCGGCGATTCGGAGGGGAACAAACTGCTGCGTGAAGCTGATCGTGGATATCGCAAGGGCTTTCGCATTACAAAAGATTTCTAGGCACAACGGTCATGGCCGTCGGCTGCGCCTTGCCGGCAGGCTGATAACCAAAGACCTTCACCGAGAATCAGGCGGTGGAGGTCTCGTTTTTTTCCTGAGGTATTTTTCGTGTTTTGCCGCCACGTGCACTGCTGACCGCTGCAGATTGCGAATGCAACGCCTCTAGCGAGCGATGTAAAACTTGCCCACCCGGAGGATCTCCTCCTCGTTTTCCAGCAACCAGTAATAGAGACCAGCCGGTAATGTTGACCGGTATCGATAGGCCTCCTGCACCGGTCCAGCCCGAACAACCATACGTTCCTGATTATCGATGATTTTCAGCCAGAGACCGCCGGCTTCGCCCTGCCAGCGGAATTCAATCTGCTGCGAACGCAGGGTATCCTGGGGGGGCGAGAGAATAGTCAGAGATTCTGACCGCATCGTCATACCGATCATCTCGTCCAGATGCGGCAGAACTTTGAACCGGTCCCTTTGCGCATGCTCCTGCCTGGGCAGTGACGGGGGTTTTGTTTCTGTTTGAGCTGGAGGCTGCGGCGGAATGGTGTGCGGGACTTTTGCCGAAGGTTCGGCCGGCGAAATCCCCGGAACCATTTGCTCGAAGGAATAGTAAACGGTAACGGCCATGGCAACAGCCAGCACGGCGGTTACATAGCCCAGCGGCCGGGAGAAAATAGCTGCCAAAGCGGCTGTAAGGTGACGGAACCATTGCCGGAAAAACCGGGCGAATCGACGGAACCTGTCGGCAGGGAGAACAAACGCCCTCTCCAATTCGTCCAGTTGCTGCATATGTTCCAGATCCTGTCGGCAGGCGGCACAGACGTCCAGATGGGCGGCGATCAGCAGCCGCTGCCAGCCTGGCGCGGTATGATCGGCATACTGCAACAGAGCAGCCGTTTCGGGATGGTTCTGTCTCTCTGCCGCAAGAACGCGCCGCACCTGGCTGGTGGTCGTTTGCCATTTTCCGTATTCCTCTCGACACGGCGCGCATTCGAGTAGATGGGCTTCCAGTCGCCGGCGTTCCGCTTCCCTAACCGGTTCAGAATCCATCACGAGGCAGGCAATATGTTCAATGTCCGGGCACATGCAATAAATGTTTGAGTTCTGTCACACTATTAGTCGAGTGCAGCGAGCGCGTTTTTTAATTTTTTTTGAATTCTTTTTCTGTTCTCATGCAAAACATAGGCGATACGGCTTAAAGTAACGCCCGGCTGAGCGGGGCATTCGGCCGCCACGGCCGTCAGGATCTCCGCATAGCTCATATCGCCGAGCCATTTGGCATATTTAATAAATTTTTCCTGCTCGGGTTCAGCGGCCAGGTGTTCAAACACCACCCGTTCGATCACGCTCTCCTGCGCCGGCGGATCTTCGGCCTCGAGCTTTTCCTGCCGGACCATGTGATCATGGTAACGCCGTTCGCGGCGGATGGCGTCGATTACACGGAAACGAATAATCGGCCAGAGATAGGTGGAGAGCTTGCTGCGGCCGCTAAAGTGACGCAATACCCTGCTGTCGTCTTTGACCATGATCTGGTAGAGGATATCGCTGACCAGATCATCGCGATCGAGGAAACGGGCGCCTCTCTGCTCCATCTTGACGACCAGCGTTACGACCTGCCTGCGCAGCTGGTCGTAGAATCGTTGCTGGACGCGACGATCGCCGGCAAGATAACGGTTTACCATATCCAGATCATGTGTCTCTGCTGGCTCGATGTTACGCTCCATATGACATGTCATCCTGTTGCACCGTGCAGAAATGTAAAAGAATAGCCCTAGACAAGCAAGCAATTTTTAATCCATATGGCGCCAAAGGCCGCAGCAGTTTTCGCTGGCCTGTATAGCAAAGATTAGTTATATTGTGGGAGAGCAATCCCTGCGTGGCCGGATAGACCTCGGCACCGGTGTAGAATTCTTTAGCGGCAAACCGGATGATATTTCGCGGTTTCATTGTTACGTTACTGTAATCCCTTACTCTTACATCCGATCCTGTTTACCCACTCCCAATTCGCGAGCGAGCCGATGTCAAAGAACCGCCTGCTGCTGTGCTTCCTGCTGAGCCTAGGTTTTCACCCTGCCGAATCGGGCCAGCCGTTTATGACGACCTATACCAGCAAAGAGATCGAAGGCCACACCCAATTCTGGGCGATGGAGCAGGATAACCGCGGCGTCATGTATATCGGCGACGGCTATGGCGTGCAGGAATTCGACGGCTCGAGCTGGCGCGCCATCATCAATCCCAACCACTCGTTCGGCCGCTCCCTGGCCAAGGATGCCGACGGCAGAATCTATGTCGGTTCTTCCAGCATGCTGGGTTATCTTGAAGCAGACGCGCATGGCCGGCTGCAGTATCGCTCGCTGATGGAATACATCGAACCCAATGACCGCGTTTTTAACTATGTCTGGTCGGTGCATGCCACACCCGGCGGCATCTATTTTCAGACCCACGAAAAGCTGTTCCGGTTCCAGCCCCAACCTGCGCAAGACGGCCAGGAGAGCTGGCACGTCGACGTCTGGCGCGCACAGAATCTGTTCGGCTACACCTTTTGGCTCGATCACACGCTTTACGTTCAGCAATTCGATACCGGTTTGATGAAAATGGAGAATGATTCGCTGGTGCACATCCCGGGCGGGGAACAATTCGCCAACGACCGCATCCATGTCATGTTGCCGTTCCCGGCCAGGCCCAACACCTATCTCATCGGCACTTTTAGTCGCGGCTTGTTCCTGTGGGACGGCCGCGCCTTTCGTCCCTTCCCGATTCAGGACGAACAGGTATTGCGCCAGGGAACGCTTTATAGCGGCGTGATCACTCCGGACAGCTGTTTTGCTTTTGGCACCATGTCGGCCGGACTGCTGGTGATTGACAGAGACGGTCGCAGCAAACTCCATTTTTCCCAATCCTCCGGGCTTCTCTCCAATACAGTGAGTTGTCTGTTTGTCGACCGGCAAAATAACCTGTGGATGGGGATGGATGGCGGACTGGCGGTTCTCGAATATGATTCACCCCTTTCCGAGTACAAGGTTCCAGGTGGAACAGGTCCCTCCGACTTTTACCGGCACCGGGGTGTGCTCTATACGGCGGCGAACGATGGTGTTTACTATCTGGACGAAACGGATGGCCGGCTAAAGCTGGTCCGGGGCATCGTCGGCAACGCGCAATCCTTTTTTTTCCGTGAAATCAACGGGGAGCTGTTTGTCACCGTTAACCAGGGCGTTTATCGCATCCAGGGCACAGCGGCGGAGCTGATGCTGGCGAACGAAGAGTTGTCCAGACCTGTGCTGATCATGTGTGAATTGAGCCTGGCCGATCACCTCATCGTAGCCGGAACCAGCGATGGCGTCGAGCTGTTGTGTTACGACGCCCGTGATCCGCAGCGATTACAGCGCGTCGGTCGCATAGCCGGCACCCACGAGTACATACGAAACGCCGTCGAGGCCGCGCCGGGCGTGGTCTGGCTGGGCACCATGGATAACGGCATCTTGCGCATAACGGTCCAAGACCGCCGGGCCGCTCCCCAGGTGGAAAAATTCGGCACCGAACACGGCCTGCCGGTAGGAGGCGTCACCTGTTATAAGGTAAACGGCACACTGGTTTTCTGCAGCAAACAGGGCCTGTATAAATTTGATGAAACCCAGAAAAAATTTTCACCCGATCCCTTTTACAGGGAGGTGTCGCTGGGCCGGAATCCGGACGAAGGTATTATCGTGGCAGACGCCCGAGGGGACATCTGGATCAATCTGGGCAAAGAATCGGCGATATATACAAAACAGCCGGACGGCTCTTATCGGTTGGTCAAAGATCGCCTGGCCCGGTTTGCCGACGAAGTGATCAATATCATTTTTCCCGACCGCGATGGCGTCGTCTGGTTCGGTACGGCCAACAATGTGATTCGCGTGGAACCCGGGTCACGTCACACCCAATCCGTCGATTTTCCCGCGCTCATCCGCAGTGTTGCCCTGGACGGTGATTCAACGATCTATTACGGCACAGCCGGAACCGACAGCCGGCTGAGCGATCCGGCTGCACGGGTATTCCCGTTCCGCGACAACGCGATGCGGTTCGATTTCTCGGCTTCCAGCTATTTGAATCCGCGTGCCAACACCTTTCGCACCAGGCTGGATGGATTCGATAAATACTGGTCTCCCTGGAGCACCGAACATCGCCGTTATTATACCAATTTGCCTGCCGGCAAATACCGTTTTCGCGTGCAGGCGCGCAACATCTTTCAGAACGAGAGCAGCGAAGATGTGTACGGGTTTACCATCAAACCGCCGCTGTATGCCACCTGGTGGGCGTGGAGTCTGTACCTGCTCGGCACCGGCGGCCTGATCTTTACATACCTGCGCGTCCGCACCCGCCAGCTGCAGGAACGCAGCCGAATGCTGGAAAAAATCGTGCAGGAGCGCACCGCCGAAATCCAGGCGCGCAATCAGGAGATCCAGGCGCAGAAAGAAAACGTTGAACAGCTCAGCCGCATCGGCAAAGAGATCACCGCCACACTCTCCATCGAAAACATCATTCACACCGTATACGAAAACATCAACAATCTGATGGACGCTTCGGTGTTCGGGATTGGCATTTTTGACGCCGACAAGCAGTCGCTCGATTTTCCCGGCACCATCGAGAACAACGTGGTGATTCCCGCCTATTCCGTTCCTCTCACCGACGATAATCTGCTGGCCGTATGGTGCTTTAAGAATCAGAAGAATGTCGTTATAAACGAATTTTCGCGCGAGTATGCCTCGTATATCCGTCATATACGGACCACGGTAGCCGGCAAGTATCGCGAGTCCATCCTCTATCTGCCGCTGACCTACAAGGATAAAACCATCGGCGTGATCACGGCACAGAGCTTCTCCAGGAACGCCTACACCGATTATCATCTGCATATTCTGCAAAACCTTGCCACCTACTGCGCCATCGCCCTGGACAACGCCGATGCCTACCACAGCCTTGCCGTTTTGCTCGACGAACTGAAACATACGCAGGAAAAGCTGGTGACCCAGTCCAAACTGGCCGCCCTGGGCTCGTTGACCGCCGGTATCGCCCATGAAATAAAAAATCCCCTCAACTTTGTCAATAATTTTTCCGCGCTGATCGTGGACCTGGTGGAAGAACTGAAAGAGATTCTCGAAAAAGAGCGTGTTCACTTGCAGCCGGACACAGCCGCCGAAACGGCCGAGTTGCTGACGACGTTGCAGCAGAACGCCCTCAAGATCAGAGAACACGGCGGCCGCGCCGACAGCATCGTGCGCAGCATGCTGCAGCACTCCCGCGGCAAAGCCGGCGAACGCAAACTGACGGACATCAACGGCATGCTGGAAGAAAACATCAACCTGGCCTATCACGGTATGCGCGCCCAGGACAGCAGCTTCAACATCCAGATCGAAACCGAGCTGGATCCCCAGGTTGGCCGTATCAACGTGGTGCCGCAGGACATCAGCCGCGTGGTGCTCAATATATTGGCCAACGGCTTTTATGAAGCGCATCGCAAAAAAATAAATGCCGGCAGCGGCTTTACGCCCCGGCTGAGGGTAAAAAGCCGCTCCCTCAGCCATGAAATCGAAATTGCCATTCGCGATAACGGCAACGGGGTGCCGCCGGCCATCCGCGCCAGCCTGTTCACTCCCTTTTTCACCACCAAACCGACCGGCCAGGGCATCGGTCTGGGCCTCTCCCTCAGCCACGACATCGTCGTCCAGGGCCACAACGGACAGCTCTTTTTCGAAAGCAACGAAGGCGAATATAGCGAATTTTTTATTAGATTACCCAGGTAGCGTTCAGCAGGTTGGAAATATGTATCGGATACTCATCACACGAGGTGCGCCGTGGCAAACAACTTTATCATCAATCTGTCCCCGCTCGATTACGGGATCATAGTCGCCTATTTTGTCATCACCATAAGTCTGGGACTGTACTTTGCCCGGCGCTGGAAAGGATCTGAGGATTTCTTTCTCGCCGGTCGCAGCCTGACCTGGCCGTTGATCGGCTTGTCCCTTTTTGCCACCAATATCTCGGCCGAGCATTTTGTCGGCCTGGCCGCCGGTGGCTATCGCGAAGGATTGTGCCAGGGCGGTTTCGAGTGGATGGCCTGTTTCTGCCTGTTGACGCTGGCAGCCGTGTTTGCCCCGCAATATCTGAAACACAAAGTGTTCACCATCCCCGAGTATTTTGAGAAGCGGTTCGGCTCGGAAGTGCGCATGCTGCTGACCGTTTACTTTTTGATCATGATCATTTTCACCAAAACCTCGGTAGCGCTCTTTGCCGGCTCGCAAGTGCTCGCAGATCTGACCGGCTGGAATTTCCAGGTCATCCTCTGGGGCATCGGCATCGTCACCGCCGTGTATACGATCGCAGGCGGGCTGGCCGCCGTGGTCTACACCGACTCGCTTCAGGCTATTATTCTGATCGGCGGTTCCCTTGTTCTCACCGGACTGGGGCTGGATCGCGTAGGCTGGTGGCCCGGTTTGACCGAACGGCTGGATCTGCTGGGCAAAGCCGACCTGCTCTCCATGGTTAAAGGGCCGGAGCACTCGCTGCCGTTCAGCGGCTTTGTGCTCAGTAACTTTCTGGTGGGCGGAATTTTTTACTGGTGCATGGACCAGGTCAACGTACAAAGGGTATTGGGCGCGAAAAATGTCCGCGAAGCCCGACTCGGCGCCATCTTTGCCGGATTCCTCAAACTCATCCCGGTCTTTATCCTGGTTCTGCCCGGCGTCATCGCCGTCGCGCTCTCTTTAAATATCACCGGCAGCAACGGGGTTGCCGACTATAACCGCACCTACAGCGTGCTGGTGCAGTCGCTGCTTCCGAACGGACTGAAAGGCGTCGTCCTCGCCGCGCTTCTCGCTGCGTTGATGTCTTCCATCAGTTCCATGTACAATTCAGCTTCCACGCTGGTGGCCCGGGATTTGGCCGCCCGATTCAAACCGGACATGCCGCAACGCCGGCAGATTTTTATCGGCCAGATCGCCTTGCTCATCGTCATGGTGGGCGGCATCATGACCACCCCGCTCATCGGCCGCTATACGCACATCTGGGCGTACCTGCAGGAAGTTACAGCCTATTTTTCCGTCCCCTTTGCCGTGGTCGGCATCGGCGGCATCTTTATCAAACGGGTGAACCGCAGCGGCGCCTTTGCCGCCATCGTTACCGGCGTGATCGTCAGCGCGGTGCTGATGGCCGACAGCAATATCAGCGGCGGCCTGCTGGATGTGCTCCGCCATCCCTGGCTCTATTCGTTCCTGCATCGCAGCTTTCTTTGCGCGGTCATCAGTTTCATTGCCTTCATCGTCGTGAGCCTGCTCACACCGCCTCCGTCCAAAGAAATCAGGTCCGGCGTCCTGAGCTTCAGCTGGGCAAAAGGGGAAGGCGAAACCGATCGCGACTTTGCGATCGCCAAGCGATGGATGCTCTCGCTATTTCTTATCGTGATTGCATTATTGTGGATCTTTCGCTGATCAGTGAACAAAATATCCGGGCAAGATTGTGTTCGGTATGAAACATGTTCAGGAAACGGCCTGGAAATTTTAAGCGCGCGAAAGGGCAGCAGCGGGGGACGGTGACAGAGATCCTGGCCAAATTCGCCAGGAAGGACATGAGTAATGAGGCTGTCGCACTAAATCTTTGGGCTCCGGGTGTTCTCAAATCGACTGATATTATTAAGAGGCGACACCCGGAGTCCCTGGCTGTGCAGAGGTATCAAACCTCGCGAGCAAACAACTTTTTCATTTTTTTCAAATACATCGGGCACTCCTGGAACGGATCGCCCTTGCCTTCGTATTCCAGCGCCACCCAGCCTTTATAGCCGGCCGCCAGCACGATATCCCTGACCCTGGCCAGATCGGCCAGTACCTTATTTTCGCCGTGGAATATTTCGATCTTGATCTGCACGTTCACCGCCAGCGACGCCACCACCTTCAGGTCGTCATACGGATTCCGGCGAAAATTGCCCGAGTCCAGATTGATGCCGAAACAGGGGTGTTTGCCGACTTTGTTACAGATCGCCAGCATATCTTCCGGGAGCGCGGTGATGCCGCCGTGGTTTTCAAGGCCCAACACCACGCCCCGTTGTTCCGCATGGTCCAGAACCGCTCTGATGCCTTCGGCCACCCACTGGATGGCGTCCTCTTTTTTCGCTCCGCCGGGAACGTTGCCGGCAAAAATCCGCACGTGGGGTGCCCAAAGATCCGCCGCATAATCGATCCATTTTTTCACCGCCTCAACTTCCTTGTCCCTGTCCGGTCCGGCCGGCTTGCAAAAGTCATTGCGAATGGCGGTGCCGGAGATGGTCACTCCCGCATGAAACGCGTGGTTCCGCAGCCGGCGCAGATAAGCAGAGTCGAAATCCTTTTGAAAGTAATAGGAGGTGAGCTCGGCCCCGTCCAGGTCCAACGCGGCGCACCAGTCAAGAAATTTGAACAAATCATAATCGGTTTTGGTCAGAGCGTCCCGAACCGAGTAGGCGGCCAGGCTGATGTGAATGTTTCTGGCTGCGTGTTTGGCTGCCGCAGCCTCGGCCGGCAGGAGCGGCAGCACACCGGCGGCGCCGACGGCCGCGATGCCGCTGCTAATAAACGTTCTTCTTTGCATCGTATGCACTCCGATTTCTCGCTAAGGAACTTGGTTGCCATCCTGTGAATTCACTTGCAAAATAGCCATTCATAACCTAAATTTCAAGCAGAAACACATCCAGCTTTTGTGCAACCTGCCTCGACCTTGTGAAAGCGAAAACCTCATGAATCAGCCCGCTTTTTCCTACATTCCACTTGCATCAGAGATCACAGACCCGAACATCGTTGACCAGGTCAAACGCAAGTTTGCCGACGCCCTGGCAACCTTGAACGGCAGGCCGCTGGCCATGGAAGCACTCGACCCTGAGAGGCCCCTGGTACTGTTGGTCATTTCCGGCGGCACCGAGGCGCTGATCGTCGATTGTGTGGCCAAACGCCATGCGGCGTACGGCCGCGAGCCGGTCCTTTTGCTAGCCCAGCCCGGCAACAATTCTCTGGCCGCTTCGCTGGAAGCGCTGGCGCGGCTGCAACAAAAAGATTTCAAGGGTGAAATCATATTTTTCCCGCAGGCGACTGATCGTTCGGCTCTATCCGGATTGGCAAACAGGGTGCGGGACATGGCCGTGCTGCGTCGTTTGCATCAGAGCCGCGTTGGCCTCATCGGCAGGCCCTCCGAATGGCTGGTGGCCAGCACTTTTGACGACCTCACGTTTCAGAAGATATGGGGTATCCGGATCAGGCCATATTCGCTGGCGCAGGTCTTTGCGCCGCTGACGGACCGTACGATCTCTGCAAATGGAAGCGGTGACGTGATGGCAGGTTTTACCGGCAGCGGAGCGTATGATCAAGCCGTTCGGGTGTATGAACTCCTTGACCAACTCGCCAGGGACGAGCAGCTCGATGCTCTCAGCGTCGAGTGCTTTAGCCTGTTCCATCATTTTCAGACACACGGCTGCCTGGCTCTGGCCCGCCTGAACGATGCGGGGATCATGGCCGGCTGCGAAGGCGATCTGGTGAGCACGCTCGGCCTCTTGTGGATCAAATATCTATTGGGAGAGAATTCGTGGATGGCCAATCCGGTGGCAGTGAATCAGGATGCGCATACGCTCTGGCTGGCGCATTGCACGGTTCCCACCGGCATGGTGGAAATGGTCAGGGAGGCTACTCATTTTGAAACCGGCTGCGGCGTGGCCGTGTCCGGACGATTCGCGAACGGTCCGGTGACGCTGCTGCGAATCGGCGGGCCGGCGCTGGATAAAATATGGCTGGCCGAAGCAGAGATCATCGCGACCGATACGAATCCGCAGCGGTGCCGCACCCAGGCCCTCGTCCAGTTCAAAGACGGCTCGCCGCTGCAAGAGCTCATGCATCATCCCCTGGGCAATCACCTGATTTTAACCAGGGGGGCGCATGCCCGGCGACTGTACGGCTGGTGGAAAATGTTTATCTCAACATAAGAGGGAGCAGACAACAGCCAACGTCTGCTCCTCGGCTATCATATTTCGGCCGTTCTCTGCTCGCGGACCAATCCTTCTGCGAGACGGCGGCAGCCGGCATCGGTGAGCTGTCTGCGGCCCCTGGGCGTGAATTCGATGGTGACACGCCACAAGGGATCGTGACGCTCCTCGGATTCGTAGGTGCAGGAATGAAACACCAGCTTGCCGTCCATCTCGTAATCCCAGCAGTCAGCAACCGGCATCTCCTCATCTGCTCGATCGTGCGCCATCACATCAACCGCTGCACGTGCGCCTGACCGGTCCGTTGGTCGATGATGCATTCCACCACATGCGGGCCCGGTTCAACAGGCTCTGCAGAAAGCGCTTCTGCCAGAGCGATTTCAGGCGCCACCGCAATGGTATGACAACCGCTATGCTGGTACGGCCATTCCGAACAGAGAGCGGCAGCAGGTATGAGTCTCATCAGTTCACGGCACTCCTGGCAGTGACGCTCGCCGATTCTTTTCTCCAGTTCGCTCACCACCCGCTCTGATTCCAGATTGACGTCTATGATTTTATCGCTCTCATCCGCTTCATTGGCCGCCAGGCTGTGCAGGAATTCGCTGCCGATCCGATGCGAACCCGGCGTAGTAAAAACGCCCTCAACCACCACATTGGATTCCCGCAGCGATCGACCGATTTCCCGCGCCACATCCACTCGATCCTTGTTGAGCAGCAAAAACAGTATGCGGGTTTCGTACGCATACAAATCACGTCGACATGGTAACATGTGCATACACAACTCCCCAGGCCGTTGCGGGCCTGTGTGCAAAAAAGCCGGCATGTTTCACCAATACCAGGTGGTCTTTATGCTATCGGCAGCAGAATGAGTAAACGTGCCCACAACCGGATGAGTCAAATCAATAAAATCGTTAGTTGTCAGCTGGATGATCTCATCATGGGTCCCGCTGTTAAAGGTAATTTTATTTTTTTGCAAAACATTCGGCGAACAATACACCGGCATGCCAAAGGCGCTGCCCAGGGCAGGGAGCGCAGTTACTTCGCAGTCCGGAAACCATTTCCGGCACTCGGACTCGTCAGCCACCCTGACATCTTGGCGGTTTAAAAACAGCTGTAAATCCTTCACATCGAAATCTTCGCTGGAACTCAAGGCCACCACGGCGGGTTTTCCCGCCACCGAGACCAGAAGGCAGTAGAGCACGCCGTCCAAGACGGAAACGGATGGCGCGTGCTCCTTGCCGATGCTTTTGGCCTGCGAATTGCTGGACCAGTAGCGTATGGCGCTCTGTTCCAGATAATCTTTGATTTTTTGAGCTGTAGAATTCATAGGGCCCCTCCTGTTAAAATTGTCTGGACCTCATTAACATCATTGACCAGGTGGCACTCATGGCCACCTTTTTCCGGTCGTGTCAAGGACAATTATAAAGCAGCCCGGTTTATCAACGGGAATGGTAACTACCGCCACAACAGAGAACGGATCACGACACCAGCGAGGTAATGTATGCGGTTGACAATGCAGATTTGCCTGTGCTAAAGCTGCCTAAAATATGTAACACCTCTGCTTTACAAATTGTTCCCATTTCCGGGCCGGGCGCGTCCCATACCGGGCTGACAGCCGGACGCCCCGCCATTTCTGCCTAATTTGGGCAAAGGAAAGATCGTGCACCATGCCCGCCATGCCGATGTGTGCCGATCCAGCCGCAGGAAATCATCAGCCAGATCTGCGAAGCGGCAGAGCTGGGGGCACAAATTGTTTTCAAAGGATGGCATCTCTAATGCTTCGACCGCTGGCGCAAAACGTTTATCATAAAAACGTATCCGCACTAGCCTGATCAGAGTGAAACCACCCACTGGGGCTTTTTCCGGTGTCGGCTGCTCTGTTCAAAGCTGTAGGCGATTTCCAGCAGCAATGGTTCACTCCAGGCTTTGCCAAAAAAGGTCACACCCACAGGCAGGGCTTCCACAAATCCAGCCGGAACGGTTATAGCCGGATAACCGGAAATAGCAGCCAAAGAGGAACTGCCGCCGACAAAATGGTCCCCCAGGATCAAATCGGTTTTCCAGGCCGGTGAGCCGGTTGGAGCCAACAAGGCATCCAATCGGTGTTCATCCATCAACTTGTCAATACCCTGCTCGCGCGTGCTCTTGAGCATGGTGGCGAGCGCTTCCTGGTACTCTCCGGTTTCCAGTCCTCCCTTGGCCTCTGCCGCTTCCAGTATCTTTTGGTCGAAAAACCTCATTTCCAGCGAATCGGTTTTATTAAAGGCGATGAGATCCGCCAGGCTGTGGATCGGCGCATCGGCGCCCAGCGAGCGGAGATATCGGTTCAGCCCATCTTTGAATTCATAGAGCAAAACCTGATAAGAGGCCTCTTCATAGTGGCCCTGTGGCGATTCCACTTCGATAACCGTAGCGCCCTGCCGCACCAGGTGTGCCGCCACTGCTCTGATCAGGGTATCCACTTTGACCGAAAATCCCAAAGCATCTGTTACCAAACCGATTCTCTTGCCTTTGACGCCATCCTTGCGCAGAAACCGGCTGTAATCGGTGCTGCTATGCCCTCGGGAGGCTAACGTCGCGGTGTCTGTGGAATCCATACCGGTCAACACGCCAAGACAAATGGCCACATCCTCGACGGTTCGCCCCATAGGCCCGGGTGTGTCCTGTGTGAAAGAAATGGGGATGATGCCGGATCGACTCAGCAAGCCCACTGTGGGTTTTAGTCCGACAATACCGTTGTTGTTGGAGGGGCAGACGATAGAGCCATTGGTCTCGGTGCCGATAGCTATCATACAGAGGTTGGCAGAAACGGCCGCTGCGGATCCGGAACTTGAACCGCAGGGGTTGCGATCCAGCACATAAGGATTCTTTG
>CAZISM010000059.1:14943-31528 GCA_964541895.1 uncultured Cytophagia bacterium | reverse complement strand
CCAAACAACTCTTCAAACAGATCTTTTTTCCGGTCAATGCCGGCATGCACGAGGGTGTGATCGCGGTTCAGGATCAGGTACAGCGTCACCTCACGGTCGCCGATTTCGCTGGCGAGGGAGGTGACGCAAGAGTCATGGCCGCAATCCAGACCGTCGGCCAGTCGCAATAAAGCAGCCAATCGCTTAACCGTTTCTTGAAGCGGAGGAGACAACCGCGCGAAATGGCGGTGCCTGGGCCTGGGCGGGGATTTTCGATGATAGCGGGCGATGTTGGCCACCGCCAGCTGCTCTTCGTCGCTCCAGCCGGCCATGTTCTCATCCAGGATCAGCTGCATCGAGGCCTTGTGATGGGCCTGACCAGCCTGCGACCAGCCGATGTCGTGCAGCAGCGCGCCGGCCTCCAGCCAGTCACGCTCCCGGCCTGTCGCCCCGTGCAACGATTGCAGCTGGTCGAACAGCAACAGCGCCAGCCGGCACACCTGGCGGACGTGGGTTTCATCGCTTTCATAACCGGCCAGCAGATTCTGCACCGGTTGCATACGCTGCGTCGTCATCGTGCCCTTTCTTCCAGAAACACGCCAAATAACAGGTCGCGCAGGCTGACGGTGGTGCCTGGCTGCCGAAAAAAGCTCAACACCGCCTCCAGGACCACAGCGCCGGTTAAAATGACATCAGCCCGATCCGGGTGCAAACCGATCAGCGTTTTTCGGTCTGCCACGCTCATCCCGGCCAGGCGCTGAATCAGCGTTCGTAACGATTCCAGAGAGATAACGTAATGATGAATGCGTTGGACCTGGTCGATGGGGCAGTGATCCAGGATCATCGCCAGCGTGGTGGCCGTGCCGCCGACGCTCAGACTCTGCGGTGGAAATTCCGGCAGCTGTACCGACTCCTGCAGCGCCGCCATCACATCCTTGCGCGCCGCTTCAATGGCCGGCGAAACCGAACGGCTGTCTTTAAAATGGCGCTCGTATAACCTGCGACTGCCCACATCCACACTCACCGCATAACGCAGACCGTTTTTATCCCCTGCGATCAGCTCGGTGCTGCCGCCGCCGATGTCACTGATCAACAGCGGTGTTTCTGCTTCCAGATCAGATATGGCGCCAAGAAATGAAAGCTCGGCCTCCTTTTCGCCGCTCAACACCCGCACCGGCAGAGAGGTGACCTCCCGTATCTGCTGCAGGAACGTCGACCGATTGCCGGCATCACGAACTGCGCTGGTGGCGAAAACGACGATCTCTTCCGCGCCATACGTTACGGCCGTCTCCTGATACGCCGTCACAGCGGATACCACGCGCTCCCTGGCCGCCGCAGAAAGCAGGCCGGTTTCGCCCAGGCCCTCGCCAAGGCGGGTGATCCGCTCTTCCATATGTAATGGCAGGATGGAACGTGGCGTGGTCAGCTCGGCCACCAGCAGACGCGTCGAATTGGTGCCGATATCTATTGAAGCCTTGCGAACCATTTTCCTCCTGCGCGGAAAGTTGATTTTTCCTGGAATGAGTTGAGTGCGGGTTTGCGGGATTTCTTGCCGGCAAGCGTCGAAACCGGGGTGCGTTCGCTCATCTTGATTGCGCCGGATGTGAGCCGAACCGGCCTCAGCCTGTTCGGTTCACATCCGGTTGCGGATCAGCGTTGCCCGAGAATGGTGCTGACCTTATCTACCGCCGCTTCCACCCGTTTTAAATCCTTGAGTCGGCCTTTTTGAGGCTTCAATTTCAGCCCTTTGATCTCTTCCAGCATGCCTTTCAATTCGGTTATATCCTGCGCCGTTTCCGGCAGGTCTTCGCCGGAGAGTTGATTGATGCAGGCGACCATGAACGCTTCCACATTGGCCTGATGGCGGGCGCTGATGTCGTGAAACAGACTGCGCAGGGCGCCGAGTTCGTTGACGACCTCCTGGCGCAGCTGCGCCGGGTGATCCAGATTCTTCTTTTTTCGACCCGGCTCTTTTTTAACCTTTGCTTTTTTTGCAGTAGCCATAACACCCCTTTCTAGGCGTTAAGGAGGAGCTCTACCCGTTTTTGCAGATCGGCATGGATTGCTTTCGGCGAACGATTGCCGTTGATCACTTCAAAATGATAGATTTCCTTCATACGCTGGAATTCAGCTTTGAGCTTGCGCTGATATTTTATAAAGCTGTCAAAAATATCACGTGACAGGCGGATATCCATACCCGATTCCCAGTAATCGAGCGAGTTTTTTTTCTGCAAGGTTCGTTCGATCAGAAACGCCGCTGACACATCCAGATAGAAGACACCGTCCGGAACGATGGCGATGGAGTACAGCGTTTTCAACCATTCCGAATTGCCACCGCGCAGTATATCACGGGCCATCAGCGTATAAATATAGCGGTCGGCGAGAACGATAAAGCCGGCTTTGAGCGCCGGGATGATGTTGTTCTCCAGCTGATCGGCAAAATCGGTGGCGTAAAACAGCGACAGCGTCACCGGGCTGAGCACATTGCCCTGCATGGCCTGGTCCAGTTCGGCGCTGACCAGATTGGAGCGCTTCAGGCCCACATTGATGGTGGCATAGCCGCGGCCTTCAAGGAAATCGGTCAACAACCGGATCTGGGTGGAACGGCCGCTGCCGTCGGCGCCTTCAATGGCGATCAGCTTGCCGGTCAGTTCGTCGACGTTGACGTTGGGGAGACCTTTGCCGTAAAATTTCATGCACCGCTCCTTATCCGCCGCTTGTACACCGGCAAATCAAATCTATCCCTGACGATCTGTCGTACCAGTTGCTGCTGCACATCGGCCGGCTGGCCGGCGTCGACGACGGTAAACTGAAACTCGTCGATCATCTGACTGTATTTTTCGTGGATCATGCCCTGAAACATTCTGAAACTTTCGTACGGATCCGGCGACAAGCCCAGGTCCATGCCGGCTTCATGATATTTCAGCGAGGGTCGACCTTCTAAAATCCGATTGATGGCCGTTTCCGGCGGCACCTGAAAATAAAAGGTGATATCCGGGATGGTGGCAAAGCTGTAATTGTTGCGCACCCATTCCGGATCGCAGCCGCGCACCGCATCGCGGGCAAAGGCCGTGAACATGTAGCGGTCGGCCAAAACAATATAGCCGGCGCACAGCAACGGCCAGATCTGCCGCTCGTAGCGGTCGGCAAAATCGGTGCAGTGGATCAGGGAAAACGTCGTCGGCGTCAGCAGGTTGAGCTTTTTGCCTTTTTTGGTGGCGCTCTTGACCAGCAGGGAAGAATTCCATTCGGTGAAAAAGACTTTGTATCCTTCCAGCTCCAGCCAGCGCTTGAGCAGATAGACTTGAGTCGACTTGCCCGACCCGTCCAGCCCTTCGACGGCGATCAAGCGGCCCTTTTGTTTATGTTTGCTGATTGGGATCATGAATGCCCCTTTGCTGTTCGTTCCCGATGTTACAAGATATTACATTCGCGACTACAAAGCAAGTATTTTCGGACTGGCTCAAGACCAGACGGTGCGAACAAGCGAGTGCAGCAGTTCAACCGCCTTTTGAATATCCTGCAGCTGCTGTTCGCCGGCGATTTCCCGCTCTATCGTCAACGGTCCTTCGTAACCGATTTCTTTTAACGTCTGCAAAAACATAGCCATATCGACATCGCCCTGACCCAGCGGCATCTCCTGCCCCCATTCCTGCCCCGGACGGGCCGCCCACCTGGCGTCTTTGCAGTGCACACTTTTCACCAAAGGTCCTAACAGTGTAAGCGCCGGCAGCGGTTCACCGCAACCATACAGGATCATGTTGGCAGGATCAAAGTTCACCGCCAGGTTGTCGCGGTTCACATCCTGGATAAACTGCCGCAGCGCGGCGGCTGATTCCTGACCGGTTTCCAGATGAAGCCGTTGCCCGTTGCCGGCGCAATGATCGCACAACTCTTGCGCCACGCCGACCATGGCTTTATAGTCCGCAGTTGCGGCATCGTGCGGTACAAATCCTATATGAAGAGCGGTCACGCCAACGCCCAAATGCGCGGCAAAATCAGAGATCTGTTTGGCTTCCTGCAAGCGAGCGGCACGCGTGGCAGGAGGGACCAGTCCGACGGTGGCCTGGACCGTAGGGATATCGGCATAGCTTTCGCCCGCAAAACCGCAAAAGACCACTGTTATGGTGAGGCCGGCTTCCCTGAATTGGCGCTGCAGGGTTTCAACGCTGCGGTGATCGCGCTGTGCGGCCGGGGGCGCCAGGATCTGAGCCGTGGGGATGCCCAGTTGTTTCGCCGCCTGCAATCGCGCCTGCAGTTCGGCATCGCAGACGATGAATATGCCTAATGGATGTTTGCTTTGCATAACCATACCTCCCGAATTGAGAAATAACTTGAGCCAATCTACAAAATTAACTAACTTGTCATCTTGCGTTTTATCACAACTTGAGGATTATCGCCCATGGCTAAACCTTCCATCAATTGGAAACTCTATCTCGGCATCGGCCTCAGCCTGCTGTTCATGTATCTGGCTTTTCGCAAAGTGGACGTGGCGCAAATGGCTGACGCGTTTGCTGCGGCCAATTACTGGTATATTCTGCCGGTTGTGATCCTGATTTTTTTCAGCCACTGGTTGCGTTCCGTGCGCTGGCGTTATCTCTTGGCGCCGGTGCAAACCGTACGGGTAGCGCCGCTGTTCAATTCGCTCATGATCGGCTATTTGTTCAACACGTTCCTGCCCGCCCACCTCGGCGAATTTGTTCGTGCCTATGTGCTGGCGCGCAAGGAAGAGCTGCCGGCCAGCGCCGTTTTTGGCACCATCGTGATCGAACGATTGATCGACGTCCTCGCTCTTTTGCTGTTAATGGCGTTAACCATGATCGTCTATCCGTTTCCAGAGTGGGTCAAAAAGAGCGGATATCTGACCCTCCTGTTCATTGTGGTCCTGTTTGTGATGCTGATCGTCATGAAACGATATGCTGCACAGACCCTGGCGATCATCGATCGTTTGGCCAGACCCTTATCATCGGGCTGGTCGGGCCAGATCCATCACCAGGTGGATTCGTTTTTACAGGGCATCGTGGCGCTGCAGCGGCCGCTGCATTACGTCATCGTGACCGCTCTGTCGGTCGTGATCTGGCTCTGCTACGGCGTCACCTTTCAGCTCGTCCTGCATTCCTTCAACTTTGTCGCCACCTATCAGCTGCCCTGGACCGCGTCGCTGGTGTTGCTGGTGATCACCACCATCAGCATCCTGGTGCCGTCGTCACCCGGGTACGTCGGCACCTATCATTATCTGTGCCAGCTCTCCCTGGGCCTGTTCCAGGTGCCCACGAGTCCGGCGCTGACCTTTGCCTTTGTCATGCACGGTCTCAATTTCCTGCCCATCCTCATCGTCGGCTTTATCATCCTTTCCAAAGAGGGGTTGAGCGTAAAAAGTTTGCAGAAAACCGTCAAGCAGTAGCAGCCGGCAAAACGTTCAGACCCAGGCCGCTTCGCTGGTGTGCTCGTCCGCATAGTGGATGTGAAGAATCACCGGCAGCGCATCGCGAATGGCCTCAACATGGGTGATCATGAACATTTGCCGGAATTGCGTCGACAGGCGTGCCAGCGCCGACAGGATCAGCTGCTTGCGCTCCTCATCCTGCGACGCAAAGACCTCGTCCAGGACGATAAAATTGATCGGTGCGCCGCCGCTGCGTTCCGCAACGATCTGACTGATGGCGATGCGCAGGCAGAGATTGACCAGATCCTGTTCGCCTCCTGAAAAACGATCTATGGCAAAGGCTCTGTTGCCGTCATAGACGTGGATGTTGTAATCCTCATCCAGGTCCAGCCGCTGATAGCGGCCGCTGCTGGTCATGGCCAGCAGATCCGAGGCGCGATGGGCCAACAGCGGTCTGATCCGGCCGGCCAGCTCGAGGCGAAATCGGCTGAAATGCACATCCAGCAGATCCAGCAGGTGGATGCTCTCCTGCAGCGTGTCGATTTGAGCGCGTCTCTCCCTGTGGGCGGCGATCGCTTCCTGAGCCGACTGCAGGTCCTGGCGGTTCGCGGCCGCCTGTTCCCGCGCCCGCATCAATTCGCCCTGCGCCTGTTCCACCATTCGCCCCTGTTGATCTATCTCTTTTTTGGCCGCAAGATAATCCTCTTCCTTAAACTGCAGAGCGCTTTGATCGCCGGCCAGGTCGCGCATGGAGCTTCGCAAAGTTTCCAGCATGGCCTGCACGTGCACAATTTCTTCAGCCACGCTCGCTTTGCGGCTGATGCGTTCCTGTAATTGCCCCGCTTTCTGTTCCAGCTTTTGAAACTCTTTGAACTGCTGCTGCAGCCGCTGATGTTGAACCGGATCGTACGTTACCTCCGCCAGCGTCTGCCACTGTCCGTTGATCTGCGTTACATTGTTCTGTACGCCCTGTTTCTCCTGCCGCAACACCTGCAGCTGTTTGTCCACTTGCCGTAGACCCGCCAGACCTTTAATCACAGATTCTTTCTCCTGGCGGCCGGCACGATACGCCTTGTCCCATTCCTGCAGCTGCTGCTGCACCGCGGATTCGCTGCTCTTGCTTTTTTTATACTCCTCCCGCAGGCTCGAGATCCTGGCGTCAATCTCTGCCATGGCGTCCTGGTAGTGATCCTGCAAAGGCTGCGTGCAGGTGGGGCATTTCCCCTGCGGGCCGAGTTTCTGCAGCGTCTGCCGTTTTTCCGTCCATTCCAGGCCGTTGCGTTTGCTCGATTCGACCAGGCCGGAATATTGGGTCAGCAGAGCGCGCAAAGCCTCACCCTCCTGTTCCAGTTCAGCCATCCGCTTTTCGCCGGCCGTCCATTTCTCGTCCAGCTCATGGCTCTGGGCTAGCGCAGCATCCAGTTCGCGTTCCCTCTCTTCCATACCGCTGAGCAGATGCTGCATCTGGGCCAGATTCTGTGCGAGCGTTTCCTTGCGGGCATGCTGCAACGCTTTCTGATCCCATTCCGATAACGCCGTACGAAGGGACTCGAGCTCAGCCAGACGCGGTTGCAACAATCGCCATTCCTGTTCCGCTGCTTCGATGATCGGCTGCTCCTGCTCCACCCTGGTCAACGTCCGTTCCGTCTCCTGAATCTGCGATTGAATCCGCGCCAGCCGGGTCTCCAGATCGCGATAGCGATCGCGCAACTGCGAAAGCGCCTCGAATCGGCTCCTGGTGTTTGCCAGAGCGTTGCGCTTTTGCTGCACGTCGGCCTCCAGCTGCGTCACCACCTCTTCCTGAACGGAAACTTTTTCGCTCAACTCGTGGCAGCGGTTTTCCAGCACCGACAGGTCTTCCAGGCCGGCGCGCAACCCCTCCAGGTATTTCGACTGCTCCTTGCGATCCTGTCGCACCCGCTCGCGGGCCGCGTCGATTTCATCAATACCGATCAGGCGGACAAGACTGCGACGCCGCTCCTCCGGTTGCATGGAAGAGAGCGCCGCCAGTTCCTTTTGCCGGGCAAAGACCGAGACCAGAAATGATTGATAATCGAGCTTGAGCAGATTGTTGACATATTCGTTCACCCCCCGTTCCTGTACCGCTTCCGGATCCGCGGCCCCGGCCCTGACCAGCGAGGCTTCGACCGCAGCGTTTTTGCCCTTGATTTTGCGAACGATGCGGTAATCCTGGCCGCCGTAGCTGAAATCAAGCTCGACGCTGCACATGCTGCTGTCCGTCAGCGACTGCGTGCGCATATCCTGCTTGTCGGTGCGGACAATGCGGGTGCCGTACAACGCCCAACCCACGGCTTCGATAAGAGAAGATTTGCCGACGCCGTTTTTGCCGATGATTCCGATCAGGTTCTCCGGAAATTCCAGCTCCAGAGACCGGAATCTGCGATAATTGTTCAATTTTATTCGTTTGAGGATCATGATGCCAGATAGTGTTGACCAAGTTCTACCAGACGCGCTTTATCCACACCGGGATCTTCCAGGGCGTGCACATAGCGGGCAAATTCATGGGGCAAAGCGTCAAATCGTTCGCTCCATTGCCGGCGCACCGTGTCCGAAACATGGACGGTAAACTCTTTGGCCAGATGCAGACAGTGCTGAAAACACTCATCCACCAGACGCACATCCAGCTGCAGAAAAACCGATTCCTGGATATTCTCCACACTCCACTGCACGATACTGCCGGCAGGACACTCTTGTGCTGCTGTTTGCGCCTGATCATAAAGCTCTGCCAGCGAGAGCTGCCCGGCATCCAGGGCGGGCAAACGGAGCATCGGCCGCGTCTCAATGGCATGGACCGTTTTCACGGCTGTGGCCAGATCCACCTCCAGATAACAGCAGCGATGGCCGCTTTGCGACAGGCTGGTGCGTTCTGTCGATCCGCTGTAGCTGATGTGAGAGTTGATATCGATCTGTTTATGATAATGCCCGAGGGCGATATAATCAAAGGTCAAACCGGTATGCCCCTCGATGTCGGGCAGCCGTTGTTCATTGAATTCGCCCATGCCATAACCGCCGCTGCTCCAGGCCCCGTGCGTCAGCAGCACATGGCGGTCGATCTGGGCCGGTTTGGCCATCGCCGCCAGGCCGGCCTCCAGCTCTTCGCTGAGAGAACAATGGGGCAGGCAATGCACGGCCACTTTGTTGATAATGTGGCATAGATAGCGGCTTTCATAGGCGACGTATACATTGGGGAACAGCGCCAGGGACTCAAAGATGGAGCCGGTTGTCCGGATGCGCGGCGTCTCGTGATTGCCGGATATTATTGCCATGGGAATTCCGGCGTTACTGATTTTTTGAATCCCTTCCAGAGCTACGCGAATAGCGCGATTGTTCGGCCGGGGCGAATGAAACAGGTCGCCGCCATGCACGACCAGATCAGGCTGCCGTGCCAGGATGCCGGTCACGACCTGCTCCCAGGCGTCGTAAAAATCCTGTTCGCGCTGATTGACTCCGGTAGCCGGATCGATTTTGTAATACTCGGAAAAACCAAGATGGGTGTCTGAAAAATGGATCAACCGCATGCTGTTTCGTACCTATATTGTGACATTGGCTTCCAGAATCGCTTGCAAGTGTGGCATGCACGGAACAATAAAATGTGTTTTGCCGCTGAATAAAAAAAATCGTTCCTTTGAGAAAAAATGCTTCAAAGTGTTAACTATTTTTATTACATTTACGCGGAGGAAAAAATGAAAAACATCCACCTTTCATCCAGGGTTCAGGCATACCTTTTGCTTAAGTCTTTGGCGTATGGATGTGTCGCAAGACATACGCGCGTATATTTCGAGCAGAGGGAAACGATATGAAAAAAACACTTCTTGTCATTGATCCGGATGAAAGCATTCGAAAAATATTCGACAAGGTATTCAGCGCCGCCGGTCATGAAATAACGAGTGCCGATCATTTGGACCAGGGCATCAAGCTGTTGCGCGAATCCGCCGCCTTTGACGGCGCCATTGTGGAGGTGGCCCTGATCAAAGACGAGCTACCCCACATCATAGCGGAGATCAAATCGTTCCGGGACGACTTTGTCCTGATCTTCATGGGGCGTCTCGATGCCAGCGAACTGGTAGAGTGCATAAAGAACGGGGTCAACGGGTATATCGAAAAACCGATCAAAGACCCGAACGATACGCTGCAATATGTGGAGAGCCAGTTCCGCCACCAGGTGCCGGAGAAAAACATCATCAACGTGCAGCGTGAAGTGGAGCAATTGATCAACGAAAGCTATCCGATGGTCGGCTCCGGCCGCGTCATCTCGGATCTGAAAAAACTTGTGCAAAAAGTTGCGCCGCTGGACTCTACGATTTTGATCACCGGCGAAACCGGCACCGGTAAAGAGGTGGTCGCCCGCATGGTGCACGCGCTCAGTCCGCACCGCTACAACAATTTCCTCGCCGTGCATTGCGGCGGCATTCCCGACACCCTGCTGGAGAGCACGCTGTTCGGCCACGAAAAGGGATCGTTCACCGGCGCCTACCGGACCCACAAGGGCTATTTCGAAATTGCCGACAAAGGCACCATCTTTCTCGATGAAATCGGCGACACCACGCCCTCCTTCCAGGTCAAGCTGTTGCGCGTGCTGCAGGACAAGCAGTTCCGTCGCATCGGCGGCAGCGAACTGCTTACCACCAGCGCACGTATCATCGCCGCCACCAATCGTGATCTGACCAAACTCATCAAGGAAGGTATTTTCCGAGAGGACTTGTACTTCCGTCTCAACGTCATCACCATCCGCGTCTTACCTCTGCGTGAGCGGGTGGAGGATATTCCCCTGTTGATCCGCCATTTCGTCCATCTCTATTCCAAAAAGCACAACCACCTGGGGGTTTATCTTAAACCGGAAACGATTGAAATTCTCAAACGACAATCTTGGCGCGGCAACGTCCGCGAGCTGGAAAACATCATCGAGCGACTGGTGGCGCTGTCCGATTCCGACTGGATCGGGCCGGAAGAACTGCCCGCCGATTATCTGGAGACTCCGGAAATCAGCTTTCTGGAAAATCTGCCGCTGTTCGCCTATGCCGAAGCCAAAGATCTTTTCGAGAAAGAGTATATCACCAAGCTCCTGCTGCAGACCAACGGCAACATTTCCAAAGCCGCCCGGCTGGCCGGCATGCCGCGGCAGAATTTGCATTTGAAAATCAAAAAACACAAAATCAAATCCGAGACCCTGCGCAGCACCCGCTCACAGGCTGCCGAGGTGGCGGAAAGCGTTTCAAAGTAAGCAGACGATGAAAGCGTAAGACCCTGCCGGCCTGCCCGGCAGGTTTCAGTGGAGTCGTATCAAGGCAAATGAAGCAGCCGAACAATTTCGGCTTCGGTGTTGCTGAAAACACCCCAAACAGTCCTTGATGATACTCCACTTTTTTTATGCCTGTCCCGCTCAGTTCTTGCCGCGCAACCAACGGTCGAACAGCAACACCGACACCCGCCGCACGATCGGTTCAAAATGAGTATCCAGCAGACCGGCATCGCTGCGATCGGTCGCCAGCCAAACCATCTTTTTCGGATCCGGAACGGTTTGATAAAACGCCTCGATGGCGTGGGCCGGTTGCTGCGGATCGTGTTGCGGGGCAATGAGCAGCAGCGGTCTTCCCTGCCAGAGCGAGAGCTCTTTTTCATCCACCGGCGCCGGCCAGGACGGCGCCATCAGCACCGCCGCCGCCAGGGTCGTATCCAGGACGCCGGCGCGCACACCGCTCCACGCCGCGGCGCCGCTGCCAACAACGCCCAATTTTAATTTCGGAAACCGCTGACGCAGAAAGGCCTGCCCGGCCTGTATCGCCAGCGCTCCCTGCTGCAGGCCGACGATGGAATCGCCAGCGGCGGTTTGCACCTGATGCAGCACCGCATAATGCTGCCAGGTCATGCGCATCGCCGTCGCGCTCCATCGGCCGGCCTCAGCGGCGCGCGCCGGACAGACGATCACGCCCCCCTCCATGGATCGATCCATATGGGTGTAGAGGATGGCCCGGTACGGTTGCCCGTCCGCGCCGGCAAAGCTGACATTCTCCTGCCGGACCTCTTTAAGTGAGGGCCGACAGGCCAAAACGATCAACAGACTGATTAGGCTGTAACGCTTCAAAACAGGTTTCTCCTTTTTACGCCGCACCCAATATAAACTTTTTCCGTGTTTTTTCGAAAGGAAATTTCTAAAACAGGAGGCCGACGCCGCCCACTTTCCGCTTGCATGTTCATCGCCGAATATCTATATTTTCGACTGACAACCAGTAACTCAGGAGAAGGTATGGACACCAGCAAACGCACATTGCCGGAAAATGCATATCGGACTTTGCAGGAAGGTGAGATCTATCAGCCGGTGGTTCCGGCGGAACGCCCTCTGCGGGAAGTTTCACGCTACTCCCTGCTCTGGGGGCTGTTTTATGCCGCCGTCTTTTCCATGGCGGCCGCGTATCTCGGACTGAAAATCGGACAGGTGTTTGAAGCCGCCATCCCCATCGCCATTCTCGCCGTCGGCTCTTCCGCCTTTCTCAAACGCAAAGACGCCTTGCTGGAAAACGTCATCATTCAATCCATCGGCGCGGCCTCCGGCGTTATCGTCGCCGGCGCCATCTTTACCATCCCGGCGATCTATATCCTCAAACTGGAAGCGCACTTTTACCAGATCTTTCTCGCTTCCCTGTTCGGCGGCTTTCTCGGCATTCTCTTTCTCATTCCGTTTCGCAAATACTTTGTCCAGGAAATGCACGGTCAGTTTCCGTTTCCCGAAGCCACCGCCACCACCGAGGTGCTGGTGGCCGGGGAGGCCGGCGGCGACCAGGCCCGCGTGCTGCTGAAAGCGATGCTGGTGGGCGGCCTCTATGATTTCATCATCGGCACCTTTTCGTGGTGGAGCGAAGTGTTCACCACCCGCGCCGTGCCGTTTCTCAGCGACATCGCCGACAAATGGCGGCTGGTTTTCCGCATCAACGTCGGCGCCGCGGTTCTGGGCCTTGGCTATATTATCGGATTGAAATATTCGGCCATCATCACCGCCGGCTCGTTCGTTTCCTGGTTTCTGCTGGTGCCGCTGGTGCACTATTTCGGCCAGGGACTGACGGCGCCCCTGGGCAATACCACGGCGTTGATCAGCAGCATGACCGCGGAACAGATCTTTTTCACCTATGTGCGTCACATCGGTATCGGCGGCATCGCCTGTGCCGGCATCATCGGCATCCTTCGCTCCTCCAAAATTATCGGCGGCGCCCTCAAGCTGGCGGCGCAGGAGATAAGCGGCCGCGGCCGCAGCACCACCGCGACGTCGCTTCGCACCGGCAAGGATCTGTCCATGGGCATCGTCGCAGCCGCTATCGCCCTCACCAGCCTGGCCGTGCTGCTGTTTTTCCAGTTCGGCGTTGTCCATAACTGGCTGCAGGCCGTTGTGGGCCTGCTGATCGTGCTGATCATCTCTTTTCTGTTTACCACCGTGGCTGCGCGCGCCATCGCCATCGTCGGCACCAACCCGGTCTCGGGCATGACGCTGATGACGTTGATCCTCTCCTCGCTCATTCTGGTGCGCATCGGCCTGACCGGCACGGCCGGTATGGTCTCCGCTCTGATAATCGGCGGCGTGGTTTGTACCGCTCTGTCCATGGCCGGCGGCTTTATCACAGATCTGAAAATAGGCTACTGGCTGGGCAACACGCCGATCCAGCAACAAAAATATAAATTTCTCGGCACCCTGGTGGCCGCCGCTTCCGTCGGTTTTGTCATCATGATGCTGAACGAAACTTATGGCTTTGACGGACCGAACGCGCTGGTCGCCCCGCAGGCCAACGCCATGGCCGCTGTCATCAAGCCGTTGATGTCCAACCAGCCGGCACCCTGGCTGCTCTATGGCGTCGGCGCCCTCTTTGCCCTGGTGATGCAGATGATCGGCATCCCGCCGCTGGCGTTCGCGCTGGGCATGTATATTCCGCTGGAACTGAACACCCCGCTTCTGGTCGGCGGCATCATCGCTCACCTGGTCTCCACCGCCAGCCGAGATGAAGCGGTGAACAATCAACGCCGGGAAAAAGGCACCCTGATCGCTTCCGGTTTCATCGCCGGCGGCGCCATCATGGGCGTGGTCTCTGCGTTTCTGCGTTATGTGGGTTTTGACAAAATCAACGTCATACAGCCGATTCTCACCGTACATTGGGCGGAAAGTCTCAACGGCCAGTTGCTGGCGCTGGTTGCGTTCTCGGCACTCTGCGTCTTTTTCATCATTGATGCGAAAAAATAAATAAGGGGCGACGCAGGTCGCCCCTTAAGGTATGACGAATTTTTTGGGGGCATCCATCCGCAGCCGAAAACTTTATTTAATGCGGCTTGACCGCATCAGGGCATACGGACCAGGTTGGTCCTGTCTCGCCAAATCCCCTACAATCTTTAACATGAGTATGGTGCTGAACACTTGAATATCGCCTATTATATCACCGGCCATGGCTATGGCCACACGGTTCGTTCCATCGAGGTCATCAAGGAACTGCACCATCAGGCGCCGGACGTTGCCGTTCATGTGCGCACCTCGGCGCCGCAATGGCTGTTTGCAGAATTGACCGGCCCCCGCTTTCATTATCATGCGCGGCGCCTGGACGTTGGTGCGTTACAGTCCAACAGCTTTTATGTCGACAAGGCCCGCACGCTCGCGGCCTATGCAGAACTCATAGTCGACAAGCCGCTGCTGCTGCAGGAAGAGGTAGAGTTTCTGCACCAGCAGCGCATTGACCTGATCGTCAGCGACATCACACCGCTGGCGTTCGAAGCCGCTGCCAGGGCCGGCCTGGCCGGAATCGGCGAAGGAAATTTTACCTGGGATTGGATTTATGCCGACTGGCTGGCGGAATTCCCCGACTATGCGCACGTCATCCATGACATCCGTCGTTCCTATCATCTGGCGGATCATCTGTTGCGCATCCCCTTTTACGGCGATATGTCGGTCTTTGGCCGCATCGAAGACATCCCCCTGATCTCACGACGCTCAACCCTGAGCAAAGAACAGGCCCGCGACGTTTTATCCGGCTTTGTCCAAACCGACAAACCGCTGGTGCTGCTGGCTCTGCGTCGCGCCGACCTCGATCATATTCCCCTGGCCGCTGTCGGCAAACTGACTGATTTCGAGTTTATCACCACGTCGCAAGAGTTGCCGGCGGCCAACATCACCTGCATTCCCGAAGGCCGGCTGCCGTATCAGGACATGCTCAAAGGAGTGGATCTGGTTCTCTCCAAACCCGGATACAGCATCGTCTCGGAAATCATCGGCAATCAGACGCCGGTGGCGTTTGTGGCCCGCAATGATTTTTGTGAAGATCCGATTTTGCGGCAGGGCTTGCTCGAGTATGCGGTAAGCGAAGAGATCTCCATGGAGGATTTTAATCAAGGGAACTGGCAAGCCACCTTTGCGGCCTTGTTGGCCAGGCCGAAGCACTGGCGCGCCATGGATTGCAACGGCGGCTATGTGGCGGCGAAAAAGATCCTGTCGTTCAGAGAAAACAGCTAACCGGGCCGGATTCCAAGCAGAGCCCACACTTAACGCCTCTCTGGACGGACGCTGATTTCATCTTTGGCGCCTTTCGCGGCACGGTCTGCTTTGTGAACAGACGAACAGCAGGCGCTGCCGATTACAAATCTTTGTCGCACCAGATTAAACAAATCGTAACCTTATTGCATCCTGGATTGCGGCGGAACAGCAGCTCCGCCTCCAACCATTGAAAGGAGCCTACTCGCCATGCCAACCGTCCAGCGAAACGCTGTCTTCATTCTCCTGCTCTGGCTGTCTGCCGCCGTTTTCAGCCAGAGCGCTGTTGCCATCGCGGACCGCCGCGAGCTGTTCATCGATCGCCACCTCATTGACCGGCTCGATAACGTGCAGATGGTGTTGCACGAACCCCACGACGAAGGCGCTGTTTTGAAATTCGACAAGCCCTGGGAAGGGCCGTTCTGCGGCTATACCACCATCATCAAGGATAACGACCTCTATCGCATGTACTATCGCGGTCTGCCGGCCAGCAAAGGCGACGGCAGCGACCTGGAAACGACCTGCATCGCCGAGTCCCGCGACGGCATCCGCTGGACGAAACCAGACCTGGGTTTGTACGAGATCAGCGGCACCAAAAAAAACAACGTCGTCCTCGCGCACGCCGTACCGGCCAACCACAACTTTAGCCCCTTTCTGGACACCCGGAAACAGGTTCCAGCGGCTGAACGTTATAAAGCGCTGGCTGGCACTGAAAAGAGCGGTCTGCTGGCTTTTTATTCTGCCGACGGCCTGCACTGGCGTCAGGCGCAAAAAGAGCCGGTGTTGACCCAAGGCCTGTTCGATTCGCAAAACGTCGCTTTTTGGTCTGAAACAGAGGGTTGCTACGTCTGCTATTTCCGCACCTGGACCGGCGACGGCTATTCAGGTTTTCGCACAGTGAGCCGCAGCACGTCCACCGATTTTCTGCACTGGACGCCGGCACGCGCCATGAGCTTTGGCGACACGCCGATGGAACACATCTATATCAACCAGACACATGCCTATTTCAACGCACCGCACATCTATATCGCCATTGCCGCACGCTTTATGCCGAACCGGCAGGTGCTGACCGACGAGGAAGCGAAACGCATCCAGGTCAACCCGAAATATTTTAAAGACTGTTCTGATGCGGTCTTGATGACGTCGCGGGGGGACACGGTGTACGATCGTACGTTTATGGAAGCTTTTATCGCACCGGGTCTGGGTTGGGAAAACTGGGTGTCGCGCAGCAATTACCCGGCCTTGAATGTGGTGCCGACGGGAGCGGGCGAGATGTCGGTCTATGTCAATCGCAATTACGCTCAGCCAACCTCCTGCATCCATCGTTACAGCATGCGGCTGGACGGTTTTGCCTCTCTGTATGCGCCGTACGGCGGCGGCGAGATGATCAGCAAGCCGCTGTTGTTTGCCGGTGATCGCCTCGAGATCAACTATCGGACCTCGGCGGCCGGCGAAATTCTGCTGGAGATTCAGGATGAAAACGGCAACGCCTTGCCCGGCTTTGGACTGCAGGATTGCCAACCCATCATCGGCAATGAACTGGCGCGCATGGTCTCCTGGAAAAACAATCCCTCTCTGGCATCACTGCAGGACCATCCCGTTCGCTTGCGGGTTCGCCTCAGGGACGCGCATCTGTTTGCGATAAAGTTCGATCGTTAATCCGGAACCATCGAAAACGCAATAGCGCGACCAACCTGGTCGCG
>CAZISM010000059.1:0-14843 GCA_964541895.1 uncultured Cytophagia bacterium | reverse complement strand
GCGCGACCAACCTGGTCGCGTTACACATCCAGACCATGCGGCGCAAAATCAATCGGCGCCACACTATTCCACCGCTACCTTGACCACCGCCTTGAGAATATCGCCCTCACCGATCAGCGGCGCATGCGCGTCTTCAGGGAAAAAGATAATGAACGAACCCGGCGGCACCGGGATCCACTGTTCCGGCGCGTCGCTGTAAAAAGCGATGTCCTTTTCCGCGCTGTAGGCCTCTTTTATCTGTTGGCAATCGGCGACCGGCTTGAATCCCATCTCTTCCTTGCCGCTGATGACGTACTGAATATCGATATATTTCCGATGCGCTTCCAGCAACCCTTCTTCGCGTTTGCGCCCCTGGCTGGTTGCCACACTGCAGAACAGTTTGTCGCCATCGATGACATGCTTGATCTGTTCGATTTTCGTCATATCGTTCTGCTGCAGAAAGGCGAAGGCTTTGGCGAACGCCGGATGCAACGAGAGGTATTTTTCATAGTTTTCCAGACGATCTACGATGGGGCTTTTCATAGCATTCTCCTTTTGTTTTTTAGCGCCACAGGAACATCCCAAAAGGATACTCCCCGCCATCAGAAACAGCAGCCATTTTTTGCTCACCATATTGCCTCCTTGGTCAGGTTTTGAGTTGCTCCAACAGGTCTTCATATTCGGTTTGTGCCTGTTCCCAGGCCGCCATTTTTTCTTCCAGCTCTTTTTTGACATCGGCATACTCTCTGGTCAAACGGGCGGCGTTGTCGCCGTCCTTGTAGCTGTCCGGTTGTCCCAGCAGACTTTCGATTTCGTTTTTTTTCGTCTCCAGAAAGGCGATGCGCTGCTCGGCGTTTTCGATGTGCGATTTCAGCCGATTCCGTTCCTTGCTGATGGACTGCCGGGCGGCCGCCTCCTGCCGCTTCTGTTCCTTGCTTTTTCGGCCGGCGGCATTTTCACTCTCTTCCGGCGTTTTTTCTTCCAATGGTGAGGCGGCCAATTCAGACCGTCGCTTTTCCAGATATTCGGAATAGTTGCCTTCGTATTCATGAATGGAGCCGTCGGCCAGCTCCCATACCCGTCGCACCAGTTTATCGAGAAAATAGCGATCGTGCGAAATCAACAGCAGCGTGCCGTCGTATTCCGACAGCGCTTCTTCCAGCGCTTCCTTGCTGGCCAGGTCGAGGTGGTTGGTGGGCTCGTCCATGATAAGAAAATTGACCGGCGATAGCAGAATTTTCGCCAGCGAAACGCGCGCTTTTTCACCACCCGACAAAACCGCGATTTTTTTGAACGCATCGTCGCCATGAAAACGAAACACGCCGAGAACGTCGCGCACGCGTGGCAGCAGCGAGCGAGCGGTGGTGCTGGCCACCTCATCATAGACCGTCGCGTTCGCGTTCAGGGCCTCGATCTGATGCTGGGCGTAATAGCCGATGTTGACCCGCTCACCGATCGCGATGCGACCCCGCTCAGGCGTCAATTCCGAACAGAGCAGTCGCGTCAACGTCGTTTTGCCAGCGCCGTTCACGCCCACCAGTGCCACCCGATCCTCGCGATACAAAGCCAGGTTGATATCCTGCAACACCCACGGCTCGGCATAGCGGAACGACATCTCCTCCATGTTGATCACATGCTTAAAGCTGGGCGTTTCCACCCTGATCTTGAAATGGATGCGCGGCGGCGGCGGCGCCAGTTCGACCTCTTCCAGTTTGTCCAGTTGCTTGATGCGACTCTGGACCTGGGCCGCTTTTGTGGCTTTGTAACGGAATCGATCTATAAATTTTTGCTGCCGTTCCCGTTCATCGCGCAGAGCCTCCCACTTTTTCTCCAGCTGCTCCTGAACCAGCGCCTTCTGTTTTTCATAAAAATGGTAATGGCCGCTGTATACCGTGAGCACGCCATGCTCCAGTTCACAAATCTCTTCGGCGAGACGATCGATAAAAAAGCGATCGTGTGAAACCAGCACCATGCTGCCGCGGAACGAGAGCAGATACCCCTCCAGCCATTCCAGCGCCGGCAGATCGAGATGGTTGGTCGGTTCGTCGAGCAGGAGCAGGTCCGGCGACAGCAGCAGGATCCGCGCGAGATAGGCGCGCATGCGCCAGCCGCCGCTGAATTCCGCGAGCGGGCGGTGAAAATCGCCAGTGGCAAATCCGAGCCCCGATAAAATGGATTTCGCCTGGTGTTCCAGCGCATAACCGCCGAGGGCGTCATAGCGCTCTTCCAGTTTGCCGAGCCGCTGCAAAAGCGCATCGTGATCGCCCGCCTGCTGATCGAGTTTTTCATGCAGGTCGTAGATCTGTTGCTCCAGGTGCATGATCTCATGGTGGCCCTGCAGCACCATGTCCAGGATCGGGCCCTGATCGACGGCGATCTCTTCCTGCGGCAGATAACCGATGCGATACCCTTTGGCCTTGATGATCGAACCGGAAGAAGAAACCAGTTCGCCGTTAAGAATGCGCAGCAGCGTGGTCTTGCCGGCGCCGTTGGGACCGATGAGCGCCACCCGGCGTCCTGGATTGATGATCCAGTTGGCGCCCCGGATCAGGTCGCGTTCGCCGATGCTATACGAGAGATTACTGATTTGCAGCATTATCGAACCACTAGCACTTTTCTGATCTGTAAGGTGTTGTCGGTCTGAACCTGTATAACGTACATGCCGCTGGCTACGGCCATGCCGTGGCGGTCACAGCCATCCCAGGCCAGTACGTGGCTGCCCGCCGGGCTGTAACCGTTGTGAAGCGTTCGCACCAGGCGGCCGGTGATATCCAGCACCTGTATTTCAACGTGAGCCGAGTTCGGCAGGACGTAGCGCAAGCGCGTTTCGGCGTTGAACGGGTTGGGAAAGGTGGACGAAATCCAGAGCTGCTGCGGACGCTCCACCGGCACGTGGACAAAGGTGGCCTGCTCCACAAGCGGCAATGCCACAAAAGAGGCGTAGCGGCCGCCGGAAAAAACGGAATTGAGCGCAGCCACACTGTTGCTGCGGTCGTTCGGCGCCTGGTCGGTGTTGGGATTTGCTTCATAGCGGTTATAGTTGGACGAAGAAATCGAAACCTTCAGGCGATGGCTGGTGCCAAAGACTATGGCCGTCGGCGGCAGGGATATGGTCAGCTTTTCCACCTGATTCGGCAGCAGCCATTTCAGCAGCGCTTCCGTAAAGCCATAGCGAAAACGGGCACGCTGAATACCATCCAGGACCAGCATCTCGCGGCCGTCGGGATAGACATCGATGAGCTTGAGGGAAAAATCGGTATCCGGCCGATCGCTGGCTACATAGAGCGTGGCCGACACATAGCCTTCCAGTCGCAGCGGTTTCTGCAGGGGCGCGGTAACGAAATTCACGACATCCGGCCGGCCGGCTTGACCTTTTTGATCGTACGGCCCGGCTTTGATGTTGAGATTATTGCCGCCCAAAGTGGGCACGGGATTTTTCGGATCATAGGTATAACGCCATTCTTTCTCCTCGTCCGGTTTGCCGCTCTGCAGCGCCCCGCTGCCGGTCAAATAGTAGGGCACGGACCGGCTGGCCGGCGGCGGCCAGGTGTCCGCTTCCAGCCAGCGACAGCCGCCATCCTGAGGCAGATCCGGATCGCCCATCAGGTAATAGAGCACTGACGGTTCGGTATCAACGCCGTTGGCCTGGCCCAACAGCCATCGGTCGAACCAGGACAGAGCCGCGCCTAAAACATCGTAGGTGGCATCAGGATAGGTCATCTCGCCCACCGGGTCTGCGGAACCGACGCTGCCGTGTATCCACGGTCCCATCACCAGCTTTTGCGGTACATCGGCGTGCCGCTTGAGATCGTTATACGCCGCCACCGGTCCGGCGGAAAAGCAGTCGTACCAGCCGCCGATATGGAGAATGGGCACGCGAATGGAATCCGTGCGCAGGTGCATATTCATCAGCTGCCAACTCGCATCGTAATACGGCCGCTGCAGAAAATAGTCGATCATGTAGGAGCTGCCTTGACCGGTGACCCAGCCGGTGCTCAACGCTTTGCCGTATTCACCGCCGGGATAAATGACCTGGCTGTAAAAATCCGAAGGCGCAACAATGGCGACGGCGCAGGTGATGGCCGGATGCAGGCTGGCCACAGCGCGATAGGTGGTGATGCCGCTGGCCGAAGCCCCAAACACCGCCACCTTGCCGTTACACCACGATTGCCGGGTCAACCATTCAATCGTGTCATAGCCGTCCTGCAGCGGCCCCCAGCCGTCCGTGACAAACACGGAATCGGTTCCCTGCGAATCATAGCGACCGCGCGTATCCTGCGTTACCAGCACATAGCCTTTCAGGTTCAGCAGAGCGACCGCCATCGCGGGCACCGGCAGATCGTTTTTGCCATAAGGGGTTCGATAGAGCAGCACCGGATGTTTTTTCTGATCGACCGAGCGATACAGGTCGGTCGCCAGCTGAATCCCGTCGCGCATGGGCACCATGACCGTTTCTTTGGCCGTCAGCTCGCTCGCGAGCACCACGATCGCCACACACCACATCAGTACAGGCGTTACAAGTCGTCTCATCTTCCATCACACCTTAGAAAGTGAACAGCAATCCATTATCCGGATGACGGCTGAAAAACAGTTTCATTCCCAGGAGAGCGGTTTCTGCCGCGACAGTTTCTTTTCGCTGCGGCGGCGCTTGTCCTGGATGCGCGCTTCATGGCTGGTGCGCGGCATGCCGCGCGGCCGCCGTTTGCTGACCGGCTTGAGAGCCTCTGCGAGCAATTCGTAAAATCGCTGCACGGCCGCTTCCCGATTCGCCAATTGGGTGCGATGCTGCCGGGATGCCACCCACAGCAAACCCTGTTTGTTGATACGGGTCGACAGTCGCTGGTGAAGCAATTGCTTCTGTTCGTCGGTCAAACATGGCGAGCGATCCACATCAAACCACAATGTGACGCGCGTTTCCACCTTGTTGACGTTCTGTCCGCCCGGTCCACCGCTGCGCGAATAGGTAAAGACCAGCTCTTCTGCTGAAACGATTGGAGTAGAATTTGATTCCATAAGCCACATCACTCTTTTTCATTGTCGAAAATATAGCAAACAATCCTCACTATAAAAAGATATTTTTACGCATGTTGGAATAATGCATCGTCAATCATTGTTTCATGAATGACGACAGGACGTCTATTCAATTAACAGAGGAGCCATACATGCCGAACTACAAATTGATCGAAATCGAAGGTATCGGTGCTGCCATGTCGAAAAAAATGGACAAGGCGCAAGTTAAAACCGTTCGCGGTCTATTGAAAAAAGGCGCAACACGTAAAGGCCGCAAAGAGCTGGCCAAAGCCACCGGCATAAAAGAGTCGGTCATTCTGCAATGGGTCAACATGTCGGATCTGTTTCGCATCCGCGGCATCGGCAAACAATACGCCGAACTGCTGGAGAAAGCCGGCGTCGACACGGTGAAAGAGCTGAAACTCCGCAAACCCGATCATCTGCTGGCGCAGATGGACAAGATCAACAGCGCAGGCAAAAAACGTCTGGTGCGCGCGCTGCCCGGTCTCAAACGGGTAAAATCCTGGGTGAGCCAGGCGCAAAAACTGCCGGCCATCGTTACCTATTAAACGGCGGCACCATTTCCCGCTGTTGCCCCTCATACTATTATTCTATAGAGCCGACCGATTTCTCTTGCAATCGGTCGGCTCTTTTTTTAGTTTAGTACATGCCCACCCAGCCAGGCGGCGATGTACGTCGATCGCATGCCATCCGGCCTGTATATGTATCAGAACCAACTTTAACAACGGAGGTTCTATGTGCTGCCATCACATGAATCGGCGAGAATTTATCGGCGTCTCGGCCTTTGCGGCCGCCGGCGCCGGACTGTTGTCTGCTGAACCAACGGCCGCCGCGGCGGCGGTTGATTGGGATCCTGCCAAACCGTTCCATCGCTTCGGCCGGCCATTGCGCGTCCGGCCGGTCCTCATGCAAGAGCTGTACAGTCAACGGCCCATGACCTCCTGGCGACCCTGGGGCGGCTTTCACAGTGCCGCCGATCTGGACAGTGAGGCGCAACGGATCAAGTCGGAACTGGCCGCTCTGCAACGCAGCAGCGATTTCCCCCTGCAGGTGCTGCCTTTGGAACGCATCGAAAAAAAAGAACAGGCTCTGCGCCTTCGTGATGCCGATGATTACGATGTCATGCTGGTCTATGCGGCAGTCGGCGATGGCGGAGTGCTCGAGTCCTGCTACAAGCCGGGCAAAAATAATTTAATGTTTGTCCGCCATCGCTCCGGTCCGGTGTACCTCTGGTACGAAATCGCCCATTGCCGGTTTCTGCGCAAAGGCGGGGCCGGGTTTGAAGTAGATCAATACCGCGATCCGGCCGGCATGGACGTGCACGATATCATCGTCGACGATTATGCGGAACTCGCCGCCAAACTGCGCGCCATTCATGCCAAAGAGAATTTCCTCGGCCAGAGAGTCGTCACCCTGGGCGGACCGGGCGGCTGGTGCTGCGCCAAGGCGCCGGCAGTCGGCCAGGAAAAATTTGGCCTTGAATACATAACGGTTTCCTATCAGGATCTGGGGGCTCGTATTAAAGCGGCCCGGCAGAACAGCAAAAGGGTCAAGCAGGCGGAGGCATGGGCGCAGGCCTATCTGGCCGTCAAAGAGACCCGTCTCGAAACCGCGCCACCGTTCGTCAGTAACGCCTTTTTGCTCTACGGGATTTTCCGCGAGATCATGGCCGAACATCAGGCTGACGCGTTCACCATCAACGATTGTATGAGCACCATCATGCCGATGGCGGAAACCACCGCCTGTCTGACCCTGTCGCTGTTGAACGATGACGGCTACATGGCTTTTTGTGAATCCGATTTCAACGTCATCCCCGCCGGGATCCTCCTGTACCATGCCGCGGGCAAACCGGTCTTTCTCAACGATCCCACCTATCCGCATCATAGCATGGTCACCTGTGCGCACTGCACGGCGCCGCGAAGAATGGACGGCGTCCACCTGGCGCCGGCCCGGGTCATGACCCATTTTGAATCCGATTACGGCGCCACACCCAAAGTAGAGCTGGTAAAGGGAACAGCCATCACCATGGTCTGTCCCGATGCCGCACAAAACGAATATGTCGGTTTTACCGGCAAAATCATCGACAGTCCCTTTTACGATATCTGCCGCTCCCAGTACGACATCGAAATCGACGGCCTTTGGAAAAAACTGCTGCAGGACATGAAGGGCTTTCACTGGATGATGGCGGTGGGGGATTATAGCAACGAGATGGAATACGCCTGCCGCAAGCTGGGCGTTCGCTGGAATAATGTGTCAGCCGTTTAAATTTTTGAAAGCGCAGGCATCCGAGGTGCCTTTGACAAGGAACCCCGGATGTTGCCGCGCTTTTTGCGGCCTCTCCGGGTGACCCGCTATCGAATCTGTACCGGCAGACCTGCTGGTGGAACCCCCGATGCTCCAACTTTTTCTTTTCCCTTAATCGCCGCGCTTTCTCAGGATGCATTCACAGCCGGTGACCAAAACCTCCCGCAGCAGAGGGATGTTGAAACATCGGCGCGGCCTCCAGCCGAATCGTTGCTGATAGATGGGCCGAACCAGAAAAAGATCGCGAACGATGAACTGCAGGTTGTATCGTCGGCAAAGCCGATTAAACCGGCGAACCGTCAGACCGTCGTGATAGTTTTGCAGAACATATTCTATCAAATAGTCGTATTCCCTCAACCGCTTGCCCACGGGCCGCAGGATGAATTCCGGCCAATAGTGCAGATAAGGCACCTGCGCCAGGATCGTCCGCCCTACCTGCTGATGTCCGGCAAACGGCGAAAAACGGGGTGGAAAGGTGATGTATAGATAGCCGTCTTTTTTCAATAATCGGTTTATATTGCGGAATGCTGCATCGCGATCCGGCACATGTTCGATGACTTCCCGCATGACGATAAGATCAAAGGCGCCGTTGCGCTGGGACAACATTTTGTTGTCGGTTATGTCACCCACGACCACATCCAGCTGCGGATTCATGGCTTTAGCCAACCGAACCCGTTCTTCGTCGAGTTCCACCCCGGCCACGCACATGCCCTGCTTGTACAGCACATCCAGAAAGCCGGCTTCCGCACAACCGACCTCCAGGACCGTCATGGTGTCGAAATCGGGGATATGCTTTTTCAGAAGCGGCAGCACATAATGCAGTGTGAAGGCGCGTTGCTCGAGAAAATGCTTTTCGGCCATAGAATTCCTGTCTTGGTACACTCTGAAATCAATTTAGCTATTCCGCTCGTTAATGTCAACATGCACGGCGAGCACATGCACGTGGTGCAATAAAAAAAGGCCGGGGACTAGTGCCGTGCCCGGCCTTGAAGAGACGGATTTCGATTACTTGCCTTCTATTTCATCCGCCAGTGTACCGGCGTCATACAGCTTGCGCAATCCTTCGATGATAAATGCGCTGTGTACGGCTACGCAACGGTTGCTGGTTTCGTCGTAGACAAAACGTCCGACCAGGCTTTCAATATTGCCGTCGAACACCAGACCGATCAATTCACCGCTTTTATTGACCACCGGCGAACCGCTGTTGCCGCCTATAATGTCGTTGGTGGTGACAAAATTGGCCGGTGTGGAGAGATCCAGCTGATCCTTTCGGTCCCAGAACCGCTGCGGCAACTCATAGGCATCTTTCTGATCAAAACCGAGAGCGCGGTCATACAGACCGTACAACGTCGTCTTGTAAGGCGCTTTGGTGCCGTTCATAGGATAGCCTTTGACAGCGCCATAGGAAAGGCGCAGTGTAAAGTTGGCATCCGGATAAGAGTCTTTGCCATACACGGCAAAGAGGGCTTTGGCGATTTTTTCCGCTGCTGGTGTCAGCAGGCTCTGGGTGTTCTTTTTGTCCTCTTCGATTTTCTTGCGGCGTTCCGGCTCCAAGTCGCGAGCCAGGACGATAAAGGGATCGGTGGATTTGGCCACCGCTTCGCTGCCGCCTTCGATGAGCGCTTTGCGCACATCCACTTTATCCAGGGTGGTGGCTTCTACCATCTCTTTGGCTGCCTGGGCAGCCGTACGGCCCTTGAGAATTTTCTGCAGGCTTTCATCGTTGCTGCCCAGCTTGTCCACCGCCAGCTGCAACAGGCCGGCAAAGGTAGCTTCGTCCATATCCTTATAAATCGGCGCCGGCGAGAACAGGCGGAATTTCAACTGCTCCAGCTGCGTATCATGATAACCGTCCAGCCGTTCGGCATCCGGTTTTTTAATTTCCGCCACATAAAACACGATCGAGTTGGCAAGTCCTGCAAAACGGGAATTCATCGCCAGACCGCGATAGCTGTTTTTGGCAAAATCCTTGCTCTGCTTCTTGATGACTTTGTCGATGATGTTCCAGCCATCGCCATACTCTTTCTTCCATTGCGGATTGGTGTTCACTTTCGCGCGAAAGAGCTCTTCTTTCTGTTTAGCCGTTTCCATCAGCTTGGCGTCCAGCAGGCCGCGATATTCACCGGTCATGGCCTTTTTGCCGTTTTCCAGACCGAAAATCTGGCCCAGGGCGCGGCGCGCCTGTTCCGGTCCGCGCTTGGAATAGTCGTGCAGAATATCCAGACGCTTCTGAATCATGTCGAGTATATAGGGATACTGCAGGTCCCGCTGCAGAACCATCTGACTATAGGTATTCAACCGATTGGTGGAGCCGGGATGACCGGAGACGAACACCAGTTCGCCGTCGGCGGCCCCTTTGGCATTCCATTTCAGAAAGTGCTTGCTCTCCACCGGCTTGTCGTTTTCATAAACGCGGAAAAACGCCATATCCAGATCGTAACGCGGATAGGTGAAATTGTCGTCGTCGCCGCCCCAAAAGGCGATCTGTCGTTCCGGCGCCATCACCAGGCGCACATCGGTATAGCGTTTGTACTGGTACACCCAGTACTCACCGCCGCGATACAGGCTCGTCACATCGGATTGCAGACCGGTTTTGTCCTTGTACTCTTTTTCAATGGCCGCGATCTCTTTTTCGCGAGCCTTCAGGGCCTCTTCCGGTTTCATGCCCGCTTTGGCTACGCCGGTGACGCGGGAGGTGACATTGACCATGTCATGGAGCACGTTCAATTCCAGATCAGGGCACTTGACCTCCTCGGCATAATTGGCGGCATAAAAGCCGGTGGCCACATAATTATTCTCAGCGGTCGACATCTTTTGCAGCTGTCCCATGGCGACGTGGTGGTTGGTCATGACCAGACCGTTGGGGCTGACAAACGAACCCGAACCGCCGTCGTTAAAACGGACGGACGAAAGGCGGACATGGTCGAGCCATTCCTGAGTTGGGGTGAAATTGTACTTTTCTTTGAGTTGTTTGAGCGGGGGATTGTCAAAGGTCCACATACCTTCATCGGCATAGGTCCAGCCAGCCAGGCTGCTCAGCGCCAGCAAACATACGATCAACTTACGCAAAAGACACCTCCGTTTAAGTTATGGGTAACAGGGATATAATCTTTTATTAGATGCAAAAAACGGCCTCAGGTTACATTTTTTTTGCACTATTTTTCATCCCGGTTTGATTTATCGACTCGCCGTCGGAGCCGGCTCCTGCAGATCACGTCTGGCAGGTTGCCCTATTCGGTAAGCAGGCGTTCGATGATTTTGCCATTGGCGCGAGGAAAGGCAAATTCGGCAAGCTCGTTGGGTCGTACCCAACGCCACTCGGTGCAGCCCAGCGGCCGCGGCGTACCCTTGACATACCGGCAATGAAATACATGCAGGGAAACAGTAAAATGGCTGTACTGGTGTTCCACCTGCATGAAAAAATCCCTCACCGATACGTCGATCCCCAGTTCTTCTCTGATTTCCCGCTTTACGGTGGCAGCCAATAGCTCTCCCCGCTCCTGTTTGCCGCCGGGAAATTCCCACAAGCCGCCGAGCAACCCTTGCTCCGGCCTTCGCGCGATCAACAGCTTGCCGCGATGCCAGATCAGACCGACGCCGATGTGATGGTGCGGTCGCGGTTTCTTTTTCACAGCCGGCGGAAAATTTTCCGGCTCGCCTTGTGCTCGCGCTTTGCATAAAGCGGCCAGCGGGCACCTGGAGCAGAGCGGCGATTTGGGCGTACACACCAAAGCCCCCAGTTCCATCATGGCTTCATTAAAAGCACCGGGCCGCGAGCGGGAAATGGCTACATCCAGCCACTCCTGCATTTTCTTTTTTGCAGCGCTCGATCGTGGATCTGTGGAAAGGGCAAAAAGGCGACAGAGCACGCGCATCACGTTGCCGTCCAGCACCGCATAGCGCCGGTTAAAAGCAAGGCTCGCAATCGCCGCCGCCGAATAAGGACCGATGCCTGGCAGCGTGAGCAAGACATCATATTCGTCCGGAAACACTCCGCTGTAGTGTTGCACAATGATTTGCGCGGTTTTGTGCAGATGGCGCGCCCGGGCATAGTAGCCCATCCCTTCCCAGGCTTTAAGGACATATTCCAGCGGCGCCCGGGCCAGGGCGTTCAAATCAGGAAAACGGCTGAGAAAACGGTGATAATAGGGCAGGACCTGCTGGACCTGGGTCTGCTGCAGCATCATTTCAGAGATCCAGACCCGATAGGGCGTCCGTTCCCTGCGCCACGGCAGATCTCTGGCGCTCCTGTCAAACCAGGCCAGCAGTCGTCTGCGAAAGGATGGTAAAAAATCGTCAGCAGGTAAAGGCTTCATTATCCTGAAAGGTCAACATCCTGTTATAAAATATCCGGCTTGATCACCACCGCGCCGATCTCGGCCAGCGACTCTTTGAGTTTCTTGAACATTGTTTCGCTGTCGTAGGTTCCAACAATGGCGCCGCCGCTGCCGGTAAAGCCGGCGCTGGCGCCGATGGAACGGGCCACGCTGACCATCTCCAGGTTACGCCGGCTGATGGGCATGATCTCTTTGCGCTTGTCAAAATTTTCATTGATGATCTGTCCCAGCTTTTCCGTCTGCCGCGACAGCAGACACTCTTTGGCCATGACCGCGCGTTCGGCAAAATATTTCATGGCATCGACGACCGCCGGATCACCGGCCATAAAACGGCCGCGCAGATTGCCGTGCGAGATGCCGGACACTTCTGACAGATCGGCCATGTAGGCCAGATATAAATTGGGCAGCAGATTGGGGTCAATAGGCTCATAATTGCCATATCCCTGGCTTTCCGTGAGCTTTTTGTCAAAATCCATAAACACCAAACCTTCGTACACCTGAATCACCCGGTCCTGCAGACCCGCAGCGATGCCCAGCTCTTCGGTCTCGACGCTGAGAATCAAATTGGGTAACGTCGGTTTTGAAATCTCCACGCCATAAAACGTCATCAGCGCCCGAATGGTCGCTGTGACGATGGCGCTGGATCCACCCAGTCCCACCTGCACAGGAATATTGGAGCGGTAGCGTACCGTGAAATTTTTATCCGCCAGCACGATCCCCTTTTGTTCGCAATATTCGTAAAACTTTTTGGCCGCTGCTTTGATGAGACGGATACCGCCATAATAGCCGTGGCGGCGCACATCTTTGACCAGATGCTGCAGGTTTTCAAAGTACGAATGATCGCGTTCGTTGGGAATGATCTCCAGATCCGGCGTTTCGTACATGGTCACTTCTGCGGAAAAATTGCGCATGGTAACCGATAACGTTTTGCCGTGGTAGCCGTCTGAAGGATTACCGGCCAGGCCGGCCCGGGAAAAAACGCGTGTTCGGACGATCATGGTATATCCTTTCACCATTTATGTTTATCTAGCCCTGCCTCGGCAGGGTCTGCTTTTTATCGCCTGCGAATGAGCCATCGCTCGATCATCAGTTCGTCGATGACCCCTGCCAGCACCAGTTCCATGGCCTCAGCCGGACGGTGCACGATCGGCTCGCCATGGCGGTTCAGACTGGTATTCAGGACCATTGCTGTTCCGGTTAAATCATAGAAACATTCCAGCAAAGTGCGGAAAAATCCGCTGCCCGCGGTCACCGCCTGCACCCGGCAGGTAGCGTTGTCATGGCCGGCCGCGGCCAGGTTCGCCCGCTGCTCCCCTGAAAACGTAAAGCTCCTGCTCATAAACGGCTGCGGCTGCCAGTGCTGAAAATAGCGGTGGCCGTGTTCGGCCAGGCAGCTGGCGGCCAGGGGAATCCACAGCTCGCGCTTTTTGCGCTCGTTCAGGCGGCGACGCATCTCTTTAAGCCTGGGATCGGCCACCATACAGCGCTGGCCCAGGCTGCGCGGGCCATACTCTTCCCGACCTTGGAACCAGCCGAGGATAATTCCTTGCGTGATTTTTTCAGCAGCAACCCGGGCCGGCTGGTCAACGGCCTCGGCAACAAGCCGGTCGCCAAACCGGGCCAAATCCACAGCTATCGAAGCTTCGTCAAATTGGCATCCCCAATCGGCCCGCTCCACGGTTTCATGGGGCAACGTGCCGGATTGCTGCTGCCAGACCTGCCAGGCGGCGCCGATGGGCGTGGAACCATCGCCGGTGTGGGGAAATACATAAATGCCGTCGGCTTGGCTCTGTTCGGCGACAGCCTGTACGGCATTGATATTCAAAAAGGTGCCGCCGGCAAGTGCAAGTTTGTTGCAGCCATATTTTTGCATCACGTGTTTTACAAAAGCCAGCAGATTGTCCTGCCAGATTTTTTGTGCCGCTGCGGCAACATGCCTGGCTCCGAATTTTTTTACCATATGCCGGAGTAGCCTGCCACTGCGACTGGATAAAAAAACCTCTGCTCTGGGCGCAAAAATATAATCGATCCAGTTTTTGTACGGCTGCCATTGGTCGTGCTGGAATAGCGTCGCCATGGCACGCAATTCATCGAGACAGACAGACGGGTCGCCCAGTCCGGCCAGACCCATGGTTTTGCCTTCCTGCTCCATGTAGCGAAAACCCAGTGCAACGGTAATGCCGGAATAAAAACAGCCGGTGGCATAAAACGGAATGTTTTCCAAAAATTCGATGCGATCGCCGCGACAACGATACACCGCACCGGCGACGTTATAGCCATCGCTATGCGGGGCAAAACCACCATAGCTGATGGCAAGGCAGTCGTCAAAGCCACTGCCACAATAGGCGGCGGTGGCATGGCTGAGATGATGATCGATGAACTGCACCGGTTTTTGCAGCAACGAATTGGAATGATGCGGATCCAGCAGCGCTTTGCGCAAATTGGGTACAAGGTATTTAAACAACCGATCCGGCCTGCGAACGGCTACGCCCCATAACGCACGCGGCACATCGATCTTGCTGCGCTGCAGCAGACTCGCATAATAGCGGGGAGGCGGGTAAGCACACGCGACCGCATCGATATCGGACATGGTCAGTCCGGTTTGCTGCAGAGCTGTTTCAATCGTTTCGTTTGGAAATCGAGAGTCGTTTTTGCAGCGTGAAATTCGTTCCTGGGAAAGAGCAAAGGTGAGGCGGCCGTCCTGCACAAGACAGACGCTGCTGTGGCTGTGATTACCGGTGGTGTCGGAGAGTCCCAGGATATTCATAGCATGATCGTCATTTAGTCTTGCCGTGGCAGCTTTTGTAAAATTGCCTATTCATCTATATAGATTTTCGTTGTCCATGGCAAGGGCCGGACAATGGAAATTTCTTCAGGAGTCACCTGGGCCTGGTATATCAACACTTCCACCCCTTGTTCGATTCCGCGCACAAGCGTGTCGGCATAATCCGGATCAATATCCGCCGCCGCTGTGAAAGCGTCTGCATCTGTGCGCTGCACCAGAAACAACATGACCCCGCGATGACCCTGCTTCACCATCTCGACCAGTTCGCGCACGTGCTTGCTGCCCCGTGTGGTGACCGCGTCCGGGAAAGAGGCGATGCGATCGTGGACCAGAGTGACGTTCTTGACCTCCACATAACAGAGTCGCTGCTCCTGCTGCAGCAGCAGGTCAATACGGCTGTTTTGGCC
>CAZISM010000058.1:20362-32107 GCA_964541895.1 uncultured Cytophagia bacterium | reverse complement strand
AGGGTGGCGCTGGCCTGTCCGACATAGCCGCTGGTGTGATCGGCGGAGAAATCGACCTCGCAGGACGGCTCCTGAATGTCGATATAATAATCTTCAACCTCGCCATCGAAAGCGCCGCCGACAGGAGTGTTGGCAACGCCGGCCTGAGAACACAAGCGGAATCTCATAAAACTGCGGCCGCTGCGACCATCATTCGGAACAATGACGTTGAAAGCGTAGGTGCCGTTTATGGCCTGGTCATTGAGCAGCCGCTCACTGCCGGCATCAAAGTGGTGCACGTCGTCGAGCCAGTTCCAATCCGCCCAGGCGCTCACGTATCCCGGGCCGCTGCTGGTGATCGTCAGTGCATATTGGTTACCCTTGATCATGACATGCCCGCTGGGCCAGCCGGTTACACCCTCCTCATCCGCCACACCCTGGCTATCATCGCTGTCAGCCAGGTCATTCTTGATCACGGTGGTTTCTGCATCCGGCGGCACAACACCAAGGTACAGATCACCGCCGACTTTATGACGCGCGCCATCTTCATCCACATCAGGCAGAGTCTGATCCAGGTTGGCATCGCCATAATCTTCTGTCGGCAAGCTGAACAGCGACAGAGCTTCGAGATCGGCGCTCACGGTGAGCGCCTCGCCGGTGATATTGGCATTGGTTTCGTCCACCACGTAAAACGTGGGCAATCCCGACCACCACGCCAATGTGGTAATGGTCGGCGCCTGTGGCAATGGATAGGTGATGCGTACGCGCACCAGGGTAGCCCACTCTGGTCCGATGGAACTGTAGGCCTGGCCGTTATAGCTGTAGATGGCCCGCACCCGGCCTGTGGCCTGACTGTAATCCTCTGTCCTCTGGTAGGGCGTAGCACCGGGAGCGGTGTCGCCGGGCAGGAGTCGTGGTTCCAGGAATTCCACGGTCGGGTTCAGATCGATTAGAGTCTGGCTCAACATAAAAGCGCTGTTGACGCCTTTGAGGTTCCTGGTCAGAGCACCATCGTTATGCAATTGCAGATCGATTTCGATGCAGCCGTGTGTGGCGGCTGTTGTGTGACTGTGCAGCAGCAAACGGGTGTCGACGAGGTCGTTGTTGTCTTGTGCAGCAACAGAGCTGAAGCAGACAAGGAGCGCCAGAAGAAACAGTTTTTGCAGGTTCATATGATCCCATCCTCAAGTGTGTCATCATGCTCTCACATCCAGGCGGAACATGTTGACTAAACGTCTCAATTCATGAAACTCCCCGGGGGATCCACTGAATCTATTTGTTTGACTATACAGCAGTTAAACAAACAGGCCCGGTTCGGTCACCTGAAAAGGGTCAAAAAATATGCCAGAGGTTTTTTTTACTCGGCCATCGCTGCGCGACGGATTCTTTGATCGCCCGGGGGATGTTCCCCCGGGCGGAACCATCGCTCGGGCATTCGCCCGGGATACCATATGACAGACGGTCCGGCGCCTCGTCGCCTGAGATTGCCACGCTCCATTCCAGACCTGCCCTTTCGCAACATCCGTTACTCCGCTCGCAATGACAGGGGGAGGCGAGATTGCTTCGCTGCATGCGAAAGCGGATTCTTTCACGATAGCCGTGCCTTCGCTCGCAATGACAGAATGTGCGGCGCCCTGAAACGATAAAACAGAATGCCGTAACAGACGGATTATCGTTGTAGCACAGAGGGAGATTCTCGGCCCTGGTTGGCATCGTACAGACCGGCATCGATGGCATCGACGCTGGAGTCGAGGGAATAATCGGCGCGGACATACCCTTCCCGGCCCTGCTGATCATCGTAGAGCACGGCATCAGAGGCGTCGCAACTGCCGTCGTTGAGCGGAATAAGATCCTGAAGATGGGTGCGGCCTTCGCGATTATAGGTGCCCCGAGTGCCATCGGCCGCCGCCATGGCCCAGCAGCCATCGCGCAGCTGTACGGCGCCATCATCCGCATCCCGGTAATAGCGGTTGTTCGGCTGACCGGCTGCCGAGGCGGTGGTAAAATCATAGGGGATGGCGGCCGAACATTGCGCCAAATTCACCGCCTGCTTCGACATAACCGAGAGATGGTTGCGCTGACGGATAACGATATAATAACTTCCGGAAGGAATAGCCAGACTCGCTCCCTCGAGGCCATCATCGGCGGAAACGATCATGCCGTCTTCGCGCACAAACGCGCTGACCGAAATCAGATCCGGACCGCCGGCACGGGCGCGCAGAGAAATCAGAATCCAGTCCGTAACGCGCAACGGTAACGCTGTAATATTCTTTGGCGCTTCAGGATAGGGGGAATTTGTCGGAAGATAGGCATTGGTCGGCGAGGGCATATTACGAAGATTGATACGCATTAATTGATTGGAGATATAGGCACCCTGCAGAAACACCCGGGCATACACCGTCGCCAGATTATTCAAAGCCGGAGCTCGACCATCGATGGGCGCGGCAGGAGGCGCAGGCGACGCTGCCGGCATTTCTGAAAAGAGCAATACCACAGCGCCCAGCACAGCCGGCGATACACAACTTTTTATCTTTTTCCCCATCACTGCCACCTCTCTTATCGTCATCGATGTCCGCCGCACAATTCCCAATTCATGGTCAAAAAATGTCGGACCTAAAAGTCCGACATTTGTTTCAAAAATTCAAACCGCTGATAAACGTGAATGTTCTTTTGGCGTTCATTAGCGTGCATTCGCGGATAATAAGCGTTTTCGCATTCGACTGCAATTCCATTGCGTTGGTCAAGTGCGACCAAACTGGTCGCACTACATAAAGCCATCGCGTTGGTCAAGTGCGACCAATCTGGTCGCACTACATGAGCTCCGGCTGTCAGCGTCATTGAAATCACAACAGGCTAATTAATTATTGCCACACCCACTCCGCCGGCACCACATCATGCTGAATGATTTCGCCGGGTTTGCTGGTTTGTCCCGGCCACAGCTTTCGTCCCGGATAGATCGAGGTGTGAATGCCGGTGTGCACATTGTCGGAAAAAATGGCGCCCAGTTTGACGCGGCCGCTACTTGCCAGCTTGTCCTTGATCATGGAGCGGACGGCCGCGCCGTCATGGCGGACATTGGCGGTGATGGTGCCGGCGCCCAGATTGCAGCCTTCTCCGACCACCGAATCGCCCACATAGGAGAGATGGCAGATATGGCTATCAGGCATGATGATGCTGTTTTTGATCTCCACCGCCTGGCCGATACGCACGTTATCGCCAATGGCGGAACAGCCGCGTAGATAGGCGTTCGGACCGATCACACAGTCACGACCAATGACAACCGGCCCTTCGATATAGGTTCCTGCTTTTATCACCGTGCCGCTGCCGACCTGCACGGCGCCGTGCACCGTAACGCCAGGCTCCACCGTGCCGGCTATGGTCGATTCGGTCATGGTCTTCATGAGGAATTCCTGGTGTTTCAGCAGATCCCAGGCAAATCCAGTGGGCAGCCAGAAACCGGTAATGGGGATAATCTTGAACGGCTGCCGCCTGGCTATAGGCAAAAAACCATCCATAATTTCGATTTCACCGCGAATGCTCAATGGCGCTTTGGCCAGCTCGTCGAACACTTCCGGCTCAAACACATAGCAGCCGATGTTGGCCAGGTTGCCGAGAAATTCTTTGGGCTTTTCCACCATGTTGAGCAGGTTATTATCTTTATCGACCAAACAGACGCCATAGGCCGACGGATCCGGGACCTCCATGGCCAACGCGGCATAAGGATACTGCAACAGCTTTTCCAGGTCTTCGTGGGCAAACAGATCGTCGCCATTCATGGCCACAAAACGGCCCTTGATATGCGGCCGGGCCTGCAGAACCGCATGGCCGGTGCCCAGCTGCTCTTTCTGTTCCTGATAAATGAGCCGCATGTTGCGATAGCGGTCGCCGAGCCTGGCCCGGATCATCTCCTGGCGATAGCCAACGATGAGGATCACTTCGTCGAACAGGCCGTACAGTTGATCCAGGCTGTGTTCGATCAAAGGCTTGTTCAGTATCGGCAACAGGGGTTTAGGGCGTGTGAGGGTGAGAGGATAGGTACGAGTACTTTTCCCGGCCACCATGAGAACGGCTTGCATAGCTCCTCCTCGAAAAAACACCACATCAACAGCATCACGAACTATTTGTTCCGGATCTGTTCCGGGGAATAGGAAAATATATCGGATATCGATCTCGTTTCCAAGATAAATTTTTCTCCCGCACAAACCGCCTGCCGACAAAAAAGAGTTGCTTTTTTATCATTAAAATATTACATTTAGAAGCGGTCACTCTATTGCCGGTCATTAGAGACTCCCAACCGGCGTTGACCGGCGGTGTGCAGTCGATTAAATCGTTTGGTATTGTCAGGGACCCATGAGGTGAGGTAAGGGCAATGGAGAATGCGTTTCCAGGTTGTTTAAAATGCAAAATCGGTATCTTGATCCCGCTGTCGGATTATGGACGCGAGGGTGCACCCATCACCTACAAAGCATGGGTATGTACCAATCCGGAATGCGGCTTTAATATCCGTATCGATAACGGAGAAATCAGTCGCGGCAGAGAAATCAAAGAGTCCATGAAATAGTACAAGTCGTTCAAAACTGTTCGACCGAAAGTTTTTAAGGGTGACGCAGATAACCTGTGTTCACCCTTTTTAGTAAAGTAGCGTACGAGCCGCCATGGCCTTTATCAACATTTCCTTTTTTAAAACCTACAAGGTGCATATCGCCTCCATCAGCATCGCCCTGTTAATCTGGGTGCTGGTGGTATCGGACAATATGTACGACTATACCGTGTCGGTTCCGATCCGCACGGCGAGCGGCCCCAGTCAACTGGTCGTCGTACCATCACTGCCGGCAACAGCCAGGATACGGGTGCGCGGCCAGGGCTTTGCCCTGATGGCGTTTTTATTGTTTCGCGACGCCCAGCTCGAGCCCAAAATCGAATGGATCACCGGCCCGCAGACCATCCGCTTCAACAAAGAGGATGTGATGCTGAGCGGCAACTTTCGCGAGATCACCGTCGTGCATCTGCTCGAGCCGCTCGAATTCAGCACCTCGGTAGAAAAACTGGCCAGGAAACAGGTGTGGGTAAAAAGCCGCGTCCAGCTCAAACCGTTGCCGGGCTATACGGTGGTGGGCGACGTCGTGGTCGAACCGGCCAGAGCAGCTCTCATCGGCCCGGGCTCGTATATCAATAACGTGGACACGGTCTATACCGAACTCAAAACACTCGATAAGGTAAAGCGGCCGCTGCAGAATCAGGTCGCGATCCACCTCGACGCTGTGGAATATATGACGGTCAGCCCGGACCGGGTGCTCATCTCGGCGGATATTCAAAAGCTGATGGAAAAACGGATCAGCGGCGTCCCGTTGCATGTCATTAATACCCCAACGGGCTATACCGCTATTGTCATTCCGCCGACGTTAGCGCTCACAGCCGAAGGCGGTGTCGGCGTGGTCGCCAATATTTCAGCCACGCAAATCAACGCCTACATCGATTACGGCCGCGACCAGAACCAGAGCGGGCTGGACTATCCTGCCTATGTCGACCCCGTAGCCAGCATTCGCTTTCGCGCCATCGAGCCTAAACGTTTCAAAGTCATTCTGGAAAGAGGGAAATGATCATTCTCGGTATCGAAACCTCCTGCGATGAGACCTCTGCCGCCCTGACTCATAACCGACGCATCCTGTCCAACATCATCGCTACACAAAAAGTTCATGAGCAGTACGGCGGCGTGGTTCCTGAATTCGCTTCGCGTGCGCACATGAAACAGTTGCCCGGTATTCTGCGCGTGGCCCTGCAGGAAGCGGACAAAACGCTCAAGGAGGTGGACGCCATTGCGGTTACCTGCGGCCCCGGTCTGGCCGGCTCTCTTCTCGTCGGCGTCAGCATGGCCAAAGGGCTGGCCTACAGCCTGAACATTCCCTATATCGGCATCAATCACATCGAAGGTCATTTGCTGGCCACCGAAGAAGAGCTGGAATTTCCCTATCTGGCCCTGGTGGCGTCCGGAGGCCATACTCTGCTGGTTCTGGTGGAAGCCTCTCTGCGGTATCGCATTGTCGGCCGCACCATCGACGATGCCGCCGGCGAGGCTTTTGACAAAGTCGCCAAACTCCTGGGCCTGGGCTACCCGGGCGGACCACAGGTGGAAAAAACCGCGCGCCTCGGAAAAAGCAGGGCCATCCCGTTTCCGCGGGCGTTGATGGAAGAGGGCAATCTCAATTTCAGTTTCAGCGGCCTCAAAACCGCGGTGTTGTATCATGCCCAGTCGCTCACCAGCGAACAGAGAGCCGCCGCGCTGCCGGATATCACCTCTTCGTTCCAGCAGGCGGTGATCGATGTGCTGATAGAAAAAAGCAAAAGAGCGCTGCAGCAGTTCCAATGCCGCACCCTGGTGCTGGCCGGCGGCGTAGTGCGCAACTCGGCGCTGCGTGAACAGTTCGCCGCATTTTGCCTGAAAGAAAATTTTACTTTGGTCGTGCCGGCGCCTGAGCTGTGCACCGATAACGCCGGCATGATCGCCCGCGCCGGCTATGATCATCTGATGAACGGCGAACGGTCCGATTTCAGCCTGGACGTCGCCCCGAATCTGTCGCTGTGAAAGGCCCAACGTGCTCGAGCAGGGTTGCCTGCAACCCGCCAAACCGTCCGGCTGTTGAGGTTTACGTGAAATGAATACACCGTCGCCCGCTACGATTCAAATGACCGGCCAGGTTCTGTTTCTGGTCGCCGCTCTCCTCTTGACCGCGCTGGTCGTTCTCTTTATCTATCGTCGCACCAATCCGGTTGTGGCCGATTCACTCCGTTATCTCCTGATGGCGTTGCGCTTCATCGCTCTGTCGGCCCTGGTGCTGGTGCTGTTTCAGTTGCGATTACAATATCACCATAGCGAAAAACATCCGCCGGTGTTGGCCCTCCTCATCGATGAATCCGCCAGCATGGCCAGCAAGGATCCGGAGGGCATTCGTTCACACCGTCTGCAACAGGTGCTGCGCGAACAGGCGGCCGCGCTGTTCGGCCCGCCCTGGCAAATTCGCGCATTTCGGTTCGCCGCTCAGGCCCGGCCGATGAACCTGGCCGAGGTCGACTCCTTGTCTTTCAGCGGCGACGCCACCAACATCACCCAAGCCCTGCAGACCGTGACGACCACACTGGCTGCAGAAAACCTGACCGCTATCGTTATGTTTACCGACGGCAACTATAGCGAAGGCGGCAATCCGGTTCGCCATCTCCCGCAATGGGGGGTGCCGCTTTACACGGTGGGCGTCGGTTCGGCCGCAGCCGCCAAAGAGCTTCGCATTACAGCCGTTGAGGCCAACCCCTTTGCCTACAGCAAAGAGCCAACCCCTGTGCAGGTGACGGTTCACAGCGACGGCTATGAACATATCAAACCGGCAGTGACGCTGCTGGAAGACGACCAGGTGGTGGCGACGACGGACCTGACCATCGCCGCCTCGCCATCGGACCAGACGGTTACCCTGGCCTATACGCCGCAGAAAGAGGGCCGGCATAAACTGGTGGTTGCCGTCTCTCCACAATCACAGGAACGCAGCCTGGAGAATAATCGACGCACCCTCTACGTGGATGTCTTTAAATCCCGCACGCAAATCCTGCTGCTCTCAGGTCCGGTGAGCGCCGACGTGTCGTTCTTCCGCCAGGCCCTGGCCGGCAACAGTCGCTTTCAGATCCAAACGCTCATCGAAGGGCCGGACGGATCCTTGCGAACCCTGCAGCATCGGCCGGCGAATCTGGACAGCCTTGCCGACATCGATATACTGGCGGTCATGAACTTTCCCACCAGCCGAACTTCGGCCGCTGTGATGACGGCGATTACCGATTCCTGGCAGGAAACCAATCGACCCATCATCATGTTCGCCGGACGAGAGACGGCCTTTAACAAACTGGCGGCTCTGCAGCAGTGGCTGCCGATGCCGTGCGATGTCGCCCCGCTGGAAGGTTGGACCCCGACCTGTCGTCTCACCGAACAGGGACAACTTCACCCCCTCATGCAAATCTCCACCGCCATGGCCTCTGCGTCAGCCTGGAGCATGCTGCCGCCGGTTCCGATCTATCACCGCCTGACCCGCTGGTGGCCCCAGGCCGAGCTTCTGGCCGTCGCCGATGGCTCTGATAAAGATCTCTGGCCGCTGATCCTCGTCCGCAGCGACGGCTTGGTCAAGTCAGCCGCCGTTCTCGCCACCCAGCTCTGGCGCTGGCAGCTCCTGATGGCCGGCATCGACAATCAGGACCATGTCTATCAGATCTTTATCAACAACCTCGTCCGCTGGGTTCAAATAGAAAAAAAGAGAGAGATGGTAAATCTGACTCTGGACCAGAGCGCTTACCATCTCGGCGATCCGGTGCGGGCGCAGGTGACCGTTTACGACACTCGCTTCACTCCGGTTCTGGATGCTCAGGTCCCGGTCACCCTCCAGTCCGGCCCTGGAGAAATAACCCAGCTGGCGGCGCCCGCCGGCAACGGGCGCTACGAAACAACCTTTTATCCCGATCAACCCGGTGATTATAAAATATCTGCCCAAGCCGGCAAATCTTCACAGACCTTTGGCGCGACCACGTCGCTGTTTTCCGTGGGTGAATACAGCAGTGAAACCGCCGTACTGGACCTGCAACGGCTGCATCTGCAGCAATGGGCCCGCGCCAGCGGAGGTCGCTACGTCGCGCTCGATTCGCTCAGCACCCTGGCCAGCACCCTGCCGGCCAGGATAAAAACCACTACCCGCACACATGTGTTGCCGCTCTGGAATCATTACTTTTTGCTTTTGATTATTTTAGCCGGCTTGACGGCGGAATGGGCCATACGGAAATGGAAAGGGATGATGTAGGGTGTGGTTTCTGCGTCCAGCCGGCTTTGCAGCTATATTCCAGAGAATCGGCCAGCAGACCATGAAAAATCACACCCAGAGAAGCGCCGGATCAGAATCTGCCCCCGGTCCCGGGAGTGCGCAAGAAATATATTGAATAATTGAATAAACTCTATTATTTTAAAGGTTTGTAATTGAACTAACCTGGAGATAAGGCTTTGGAACGACACGGAATCTTTGTTCTACTGTTTGTCATGATCCTGGGTGTTGCTGCCTTGTCAGCACAGGTCACCCTGAGCGGCAGCAAAGGACAGTTGCGTATAATCGACGCCGAAACGATCACTCCCGGACATCTCTACATCAACGCTTTTTACAACGTCTTTGTCGAAAAACGCGACAACGTCCAGTATCTGTCAGCAGGCAAAAAAGAGGTGCGCAGCGTTCTCATCAAGGACAACGCGTTTAATCTCAACCTGACTTTGGGATTGTTCAAATTCATGGAAGTGTTTCTGCACACCATGCCGTATCAGGACAACCAGCACGATCTCTGGGGGCCGATCGGCGACACCCAGACCGGCCTCAAGCTGCACGTAGCCAACGGCAGCTCCTGGCTGCAGCCGGGCCTGCTGGCCTATGCCCAGTTTCCCACTGCGCCCAATCACGACATCCCTTTTGAAACCTTTTCGTTCAACCATAACGGCTGGGCTCTGATGGGATTGCTCAACATGGACTTGAAAAGAACCGGCTCGGCCAAGCCGCTTAAATTGACCTTGAACCTGGGCTACAAAGATAACAACTGGCTGGACCGTTATTTTGCCGACAAAAAAGATCAACTGCTCATCGGCGCCGGTATGAAATTTCCGGTACGCGGCTATCAGCTCTACTCGGAGGTGACCGGCGAGATGTTTGTCAATCAGCGGGAAACCCGTTTTAATCAAAATCCGATCCGCTTTTCCCAGGGCATTCGCCTCATCGCTCTGCAGGATTTTATCGTCGATGTCGCGGCCGATCTGCGCCTCGGCGGCTATCGGCCGACTTCGCAAGAGGTGGCCAGAAACCCGTTCCTGCGGCGCTATGCCGACTGGAAGCTGCACATCGGCGCCAGCTATCGCACGACGCTATTCACGCTGATGACGCCGGAAGAAAAAGTCAACCGCGCCCAGCAGAACGAAGAAAAACGCAAACTCGAAGAAATCCGTAAAAAACGGGAGCAGGTGACGAAAGAACTGGAAGAGCTGAAAAAGAGCATTGAAAAAGAAAAAAAGGAAAAGCAACCGATGTAGTCCGGCCGACGCGTCCAGACGCCCTGTGACCGGCGCCTGGTCCCGGCTTGGTTGACCTATGACCTATCGATCCTGTCTACATATTGCGTGTTGCAGCCTGGCCCTGCTGTGGAGCTTGCTCCAGAATGGGACAGCGGCGCAACCGGAACGCAAACTGGAAAACTCGTCCGAAAAGCTGCTGCTGAACGCCAAAACAGCGCTGGCGCGCCAATCCTATTGGGAAGGCGCCCGCGATCTCATCATTCTGATGGACTTTAATCCGACGTTCAGCAAATCCGACGAGGTGGTCTATCTTTTGGGCGATTGCCTCTATGAACTCGGACTGAACAACGGCGCCGGCAAGCTCTACACCTACCTGCTCAATCATTATGTGCGCAGCCCGTATCTGCCGCAGGCGCTGCTGGGACTGCAGCGCATCGAATTCGATCGCGGCGATTATGCCCGTTGCCTCGAATTCCACAACACCATCGTGCGCTCCAATGCGCCGACGGATGTGCTGGATGCTTCCTATTATTACGCCGGTCAATGCTACTATCGTTTCAAGGATCATCCCAAAGCGATCCAGCTCTTTTCATCCATTTCCGACAAGAGCCGATACTATGATTTTGGCCAGTATACCATGGCGCTGTCGCAGCTGCGCCTGAAAAACATCCGCCAGGCCGTGTCCACGCTGCACGGCGTCTGCAATCTCGGTGTCACCGACGAGCAACGGCGGGCCATTGTCGACGAGGCGCATCTGACGCTGGGCTATCTCTACTATGAACTCGGCTACTATGCCCAGGCGTTTTCCCAGTTTACCGCCGTGTCCGTCGAGCATAAAAATTATGACGCCGCGCTTCTGGCCGCCGGCTGGGCCGCCACCATGCAGGAAAAACACACCGATGCCATCATGCCGCTGACGACCCTGGTGAACCAATTTCCGCAGACGGAAAACGGCGAAGAGGCGCTGTTCCTGCTCGGCCGCTGTTACCTGAAATTGAGACGCTATACCGACGGGATCGCCGTGTACGATCATCTGATCCAGCTGTTTCCCAAAAAGGAGTCTATTCCGGCCCTGGTCCAGCAGGTGCGCGCCGCCCTCAAAGAGGCCAACATCAGCATGGAAAAAACCAGGATGGATCTGCTGGTTCTCGAAAGCCGCCTCCTCGATGCCATGCCGATCAGTGTGGACGACAAGGCGCCGACCTATTTAAAAGACGAAAGCCGCCGCCTGATGGAGATGCGCGAAGGACTTCTCAAACGCATTCATGAAGAACGGCAGGTGTTCAACGAACTCTCGACGCAAATGGATGATCTGCAGCGCCTGGCCGGACGGCGGGAAGAACGGCGCGACTGGCGGGGCTATGCCGAGTTCGGCCGTTCCCGCGCTGAATTTTTAAATACCATTCAACCATAGCCCGGAAAAACCGGAACCAAATGCCGGACCTCAAAGGCGTCCGACATTTTTTGACTATCGTGCACTAAAAAGAACTCGTAATGCCATAATATGAAACGATTCCTTTATAATATCCTCCTGGTCGTTGTCGCCGGCGGCGCGCTGCCGCTTCGAACCGCTGCCGCCCAGGATCAGGGCGCCTTTGTCGCTGCCGTGCTGCGGGAAGCGGGCCAGGACCTGGACCGCCTCAACAAGATCATCGAAGATCATGAGCGGCTGGTGCGGGAATACCCGACCGCCGAAT
>CAZISM010000058.1:0-20262 GCA_964541895.1 uncultured Cytophagia bacterium | reverse complement strand
AACAAGATCATCGAAGATCATGAGCGGCTGGTGCGGGAATACCCGACCGCCGAATTTGTGCCGACGGTGCTGCTGCAACTGGCCGAACTGCACGAACGGCGTTCGATGCTGCTCTACCAGAAAGCCATGGCAGTGTACGAAAAAGAGCTGGAAGCGTATGACGCCAAACAGCGCAGCGACGAACCCATCATGCCGCGCATCAGCCTGGCCACCACCATCGAATACTGTTACCGGCTGATCAAAGAGTTTCCCGATGCCAGGGGCAAAGACCGCGTCTATTACCGCCTGGCCATGGCCCATCTCCAGGAAGGCAACTCCCAACTGGCCCAGCAGTTTTTTCAGAACATCATCGAAGAGTATCCGCAATCGATGATTAATCTGGAAGCCCATTTTCGCGTCGGCGAATATCATTTCGACCGGCGGGAATACAACACCGCTATCGAGCACTATCGCCTGCTGCTCGGGCATTGGGACAACCCCTACTTTGACATGGCGCTCTACAAGCTGGGCTGGTCCTATTATAATCTGAACGATTATGCCAACTCGATCACCACATTTATCTATCTGCTGGAAGATATCGCCCTGGTGGAAAAGACCGATTCCAAGGTCATCGGCAAATCCAAGGCGGACCTGCGCTCGGAATCCATTCAGTATATCGCCAGCTGTTACAGCGAATTCGGCGGCCCGGAAGGCGCCCGGACCTTTTTTCAGGATCGCACCGACCAATACTACACCCTGCCGGTTCTGACCACGCTGGCCGAACTCTACCAGAAACGAAACTATTACGAAGAGGCGATCGCCTCCCTGACCGTTGTCCTCGATCTGTACCCGTATCATGAAGAGGCGCCGAGCCTGTACAAACGGATCGTCGAGAACTATGAGCTGGACGGCAACACCGAGCAGGCCAATACCATTCGCGAAAAAGTCGTGCAAGAGTTCGGACCGGGCGGCCGCTGGCTCAGCAAGTTTCCGGAAGGTGAAAAATACCGGGCCGCCACCGCCATGGCCCAGGAAACGCTGCTCTATCTCGGCGCGTATTACCAGGCGCAGGCGCAGAAAAAATCCACCAACCGCGACTATCAGCTGGCCATTCGCAAATACCAGGAGTTTCTGGAAAAATTTCCCAACGCCGCCGACGCCGGCCGCATCCAGTACTATATCGCCGAATGCTATTACGCACAAAGCCTGTTCAAGGAAGCGGCTCTAGCGTACCAAAAGGTCGTGACCCAGTACGACTCCTCCTCCTATCGGGAGGAAGCGGCGTACAACCGCGTCCTCTGCTCGTATCAGAATATGGGCGTGGAACCGGCCAAAGACAGCACCGCCATCTATATCGACGAGTTCATCGCCGGCGATGATGTGCTGATTGTCACCATCACCCGGCCGTCGGAAGGTGAAGTGCTGCGCGCCTGCAACGATTTCAGCCGCCTTTTCGCCGGCAGCAAATGGTTTGACGCCGTGATGATGAAATACGGCGAAGTGCTGAACGAGCTCAAAGCCTACCCCTGGGCGGTGCGGGTGTATAAAAAAGTGGTCGAATCAGGCCCCGCCAGTCCGTATCATCTGACCGCCGCGATGAACGCCGGACAGTGTTATTTTGACGCCGGACAGTACGAGCAGGCGGATGCCTGGTTCAGCGCCTTGGCCAAACACTATCCCGACTCGGTTCAATTCAGCGATCGCGCCCTTAAACTGGCCGGCGCCGCCAAATTCAAACTGGCCGAAGGCCTCAGCCTGCAGAACAAACTGGAAGAATCCGCCCAACTCTTGCACGTCGTGGCCCTGGAAAGCAAGGACAGCCAAATGCGCAGCCGCGCTCTGTTCGAGGCGGCCATGCAATATCAAAAAGCCAAACGGGACACCCTGGCCGCCCAGACCTTTGAAGAGCTGGCCAACACCACGCCCCAGTCCGAACTGGCGGACCAGTCGCTGTACCGCGCCGCCAATCTGCGCGAAAAACACAACGACTGGCCGCTGGCCGCCGGCAATTACCTGCTGCTGGTGGACCGTTACCCCCGGTCGCCCATGGCCGTGCGCTCCCTCAAGAGCGCGGCGCTCTGCTACGAAATGCTGCAGGATTGGAACCGCGCCAAAAACGTCTATGATCGTTTTGTCAGCCAGTACCCGGACACCGTGAGCGAGGTCCTGGAGTGCGCCTTCAAAGCCGGCGAAATGGCGCACAAAGCCGGGCAGTTCGAATCGGCGGAACGGGCGTTTCTACGAACCGTAGAGTTGTACCGCGGCTATACCGCCGCCGGCCGCGACGCCGATGCCTATTACGCCGCCCAGGCACAGTTCATGATCGGTGAACTGATGTTTGATGACTATAAAAAAATCTCGCTGGCCACCGCCCGCGAGCTGACGCAAAAACGGAAAAAATTCCAGGATGTGTTCAAGGCGTATCGCGATGCCCTCGAGTTCCAGGTTGCCGACTGGAGCACCGCCTCCTCCTATCGCATCGGCATGGCGCTGGAAGAGTTTGTGCGCGCCTTGCGCGACGCCCCGGTCCCGGCCGGACTCCAGGGCGATGAGCTCCTGACCTATCAGACCAAATTGAACGAAGCCATGCGGCCCTACCAGGAGCGCGCCCTCGAGACCTATATAAAGACCGTGGATCAGGCACACTCGAACCAGATCGACAACACCTGGATCAACTTGTGCCGCGAACGCATGCACGCGCTCATGCAGGAGTTGGGCTATCGCCCCGGCCAGCCCATCCAGCCGCAAAACGATATCACCAACGGCACCGGTGAATGAGCTACTATGGACCACTTGCCATTCGAACACAGGTAACCTTATGTCCAGAATCTATACCGTTTTCAGCCTCTGCCTGCTGGGCCTGACCGTACCGACGATTCCGGTCGCCGGTCAGGAGAAAAAAACCACAGCGCCGGCCGCGGACACCACAGCGGCGCGGCCGCAACAGCCGCAGGTCGCGCCAGTGGATGACGGCGCCGTCCGCCTGTTGCTGGATAAAATCGAAATCGAAGGCCGGCTGGAAAAACCACAAGCGGTGTTTATCATTCCGGGCCGCAACCCGGAAATCGACGATATCAATATCGAACGCTCTTTTTTCAACGAAATTTTCCGACCCGTGGAAAAGAAAAAATTAACCGTCAAAAAACAGACCCAGGCGGGAACGCAAGATCGCAAGGATGTCATCCCCTGGTAACTCCTGGACAGAGCCCTCGCCCGTCACCCATTTTGTTTGCAGCCGCTGAGCCAAGGTTGATGGAGCCCTTCAGGTTAACCGATACGCCATTACAAACCGCCATTGAACACCGGAGACGTCCCTTGCCGACTGGATCGGCCGGACAAGACGTCTGCTAATCGAGGAACACATGTCATACGATAGCGACCGACAACTACGCAATATCAAACAAACCCGCGAACGGCTTTTAGGACTGCGAGACTATTTTCAGGACAGGGTGTACCGTTGTCTCAAGGATCACAAGATCATTGATGATCGCGACGAATTGAACGCCATCAAACCGCTGGAGTCGATTCTGCAGCATCCGTTTCCGGCAGCGGTAAAAACCGATCTGGCCATAGCTCTCAACCAGCTGAAACAGCTGCATCAGGATGTGCAGCGACTGGACAGTGAAATCAACCGCCTGCAGACGGAAGTCAAGCGCTTTAAAGAGCCACCCCCGCCCGAGCCGGTTCTGCAGCCGGCGTTCGTCAGAAGGAAATATGGCGCCGTCGAATTGAAAAAAGGGGCGCAGCGCTTTATGACCTGGGGCCTGGGCAGCGCGGCCGCGATACACATCCTGCTGCTGAGCATCTATTGGCTCTACAACGCCATGACCCCGGAACCGGTGGCTACCAAAACCGTGCGAATGAAATATATCGAACTGGGACCGCCGCCCTCCACGCTGGAGGAACCGCCGCAACAGGCGCAGCGCGGCGGCGGCCGCAACCTGCTGGGCGGCTCCACCGCCAATTACCTCGGCGTGCTCGGCATGATCGTACCGGTCAATGACGCCAAAGCCAAACGCAACACCAACCTGCTGCTGGACGACCGTTCTCTGCAGGACCTCGATCGCCTCATGTCGCAATCTCAGGTGAACCGCGGCCCCGGCGGCGGCGACGGCGGTTACGGCAGCGGCTCGGGACAGGGCTATGGCAGCGGCAACGGTTCCGGCGTCGGCGACCTCGACCTCTCCCAGGTGGAAGTCAGCGGCGGCGTCGATGACCTCATCTCCGATGTCAAAGGCGTACAAAAAGTCAGCCTGCAGAAACAGGGACAGGTCAACATTCAGGCGCCGGGCCCGATCCGGGGATCCCAGGCCGCCATGGTGCGCCGCACCTCCTCCTCGGTCATGGGCGTGATCAATTCCCAGCAGGGCCGCATCATGTACGCCTATACCAAATACCTGCGCACCGACGCCAACCTGCGCGGCAAGGTCAGCATCGACGTGACCATCGAAGCCGACGGCAGCGTCTCCAACACCGGCGTGGTCGAGTCTACGGTTGAAAACGACGACTTTGTCCGTGAAATCATCGCCATCCTGCGTCGCTTACGTTTTGAACCGATCCCGGAAGGATCGATCACCGTCAATGTGCCGCTGGTCTTTAGCCGCGTCGAATAGACGACCACAGCGAGAAAGAAGAGTGCGTTTCGCTCAAAGAGTCAAAACCGTCGGACACCTCCAAAGGTGTCCGACGTTTGGTTATAGTTTAGCCGGGACAAGGAAAGGATCGCCCGCTTGCGTTCAACTATATGGATGACCAGACTGGTCTTGCTGATTTCCATCACCATGGCCGTGGAAATGATAGGACTGCCTCAACCCCTGACCGGTCCGTTCGTCAACTTTATGCTCATACTCACCAGCCTGCTCATCTCCACGCCGGCCGGCATGGCTCTTTCCTGCATCACGCCGCTGCTCGCCTTGCTGCGCGGTCAGTTGCCGGCTCCTCTCGCGCCCATGGTGCCGTTCATCATCCTGGCCAACATGCTCTTTGTGGTCCTCTTTAATGCGATCCATCGCAAAGCGCCGCGAGGCGCTGCGACCGTGTGGCGCAGCGGCCTGGCTGTGGTGCTGTCTGCGTTCGGCAAAAGTCTGGTGTTATTCGTCGCCGCCCGCTTTCTGCTGCCGTTTCTGCTCGGCAAGACGCTTCCGTCCGCTTTGATTTCGCTCATGGCCCTGCCGCAGTTCGTCACCGCCGTCATCGGCGCGGCGCTGGCGTTGCTCTTCTTCCGACTGTTGCGTCGCCGGTTGGCCTGAACCGGAGCCGTCGTCGGCGGAGCTGCGGAACAACAGGCCCAAGAAAATGAATTGTAATTAAAAAAATAAATTTGTATTTTTTGCCCACTTAAACCGCCGGGAGTAATCCCACCATGTTTGGACCTCTAATGGGAGGATTGTTAAATTGGAAACGATCCCGAACCTGATTCCCAAGCGTATGTTCTTTACCAACGGAGTCGGTTACCATAAAAACAAGCTGCAGAGCTTTGAACTGGCGCTCAGGGATGCGGATATTGAGATCTGCAATCTCGTCACCGTTTCAAGTATTTTTGCTCCCGGATGCAAAATCATCCCCCGCAAAACCGGTGTCGATCTACTCAAGCCCGGCCAGATCACCTTTGTCGTGATGGCCCGCGAATACACCAACGAGCCCAATCGCCTGGTGTCCGCCGCCATCGGCCTGGCTCAGCCCACAGACCCGAAGCAGTATGGCTACATCAGCGAACACCACTCCTTTGGTGAGACACAGAAAAAAGCGGCCGATTTCGCCGAAGATCTCGCCGCCACCATGCTGGCCTCCACCCTCGGTATCGAAATGGATCCGGAAGTGGCCTGGGATGAACGCAAAAAACAGTACAAAACCAAAGAGTTCAATTTTGTCAGTCGCAGCATCGCCCAGTCGGCACGCGGCCACAAGAACGGTCTATGGACGACCGTGGTGGCCTGTGCTGTCATGCTGTTCGAATAATTCTGTCCGCCCCGTTTTATCCTCCGGCTGTGCTGCAGCCGGAAAAGATCGGGGCTTTTTTATTGCAGCCGTTGTGAACATTTGCTGACGAGAGGAATATGCATCACCACATATCTCTTTTTCATGATGCGCCGGATATCACGCCGGAACTTTTGCGGCCAGGCATGTCCGTGGCGCAGGTCCTGCAGCTGATGGGCGGCACTTCGTTTGAAGCGCGCAACGTGTATCGCGGCGCCCGCCTGTTCAAGAACATGGTCCAGGACGGCGATACCATCTGGCTCGGCATCGCCGGGGCCGGCATCGCCGGCGGTATGGGTGGCATGGTCGTTTCACTGCTGCAGTCCGGCTTTATCGATGTCATCTGCTCCACCGGCGCGCAGGTCTACCACGACCTCCATTTTGCCTACAGCCTGCCGGTCAAAGCGATCCTGCCCAACATGAACGATGATGTGCTGCGTCAGCACGGCGACACCCGCATCTATGATGTCGGCATTCGTGAAAAAGAGACCCTGGAAGCACAGGACGACATCATCCGGCAATTCGTAAAAGAAAAATATGCCGCCCTGGCCGGCAAAAACCTCAGCAGCTGGGAAATCAACTACCAACTGGGATTGTACGTTGCCGAAACAGCGCCCAGGCCGGAACTCTCGTTCGTCGTCGCAGCCGCCAAAGCGGGTGTGCCCATTTTCTGGGATTCGCTCTCCAACCACTCCATCGCCATGAACCTGGCGCGCACCGATCAGGAAGGACTGCCGGTGCTGCTCTCCGGACAAAAAGACATCATCGATTCAGCGGCGATCAGCTTTAACTCGACCGCCACCGGCTTTGTCGAATGGGGCGGCGGCGGACCAAAGAATTTTATCCAGCAGACCGGACCGACCATCAGCCAGATCCTGGGCATCGATTTCGAAGGCGCCGATCGCGGCCTGCAGATCAGCACCGCCGTGGAACGCGAAGGCAGTTTATCCAGCTGCACCTTTGGCGAAGCCGTGACCTGGGGCAAATACCGTTCGACCGGCGAAGACAAGCTGGTGCAGATCTGGGGCGAATATTCCATCGTGTTTCCCTGGCTGGCGGCCTATGTGGTCGACCAATGCAAACCGCGGACGCCCAAACGGCTGGTGGATCACCTGCCCTCCTTTAGCCAAAAACTGTTGAGCAGCCGATGAAATTGAACCGCAAACAATTCCTCGGCCCCGAGCCGGAGTTCAGTCGCTTCGACTCCGCTGCAGTGGCCGTGCTTCCATTTCCGTACGAAGGCGGCGTCTCCTACGGCCGCGGCACCGGCCTGGCCCCCAAAGCCATTATCGATGCCTCCTATTATGTCGAATTTTATGATGAAATCCTGGATGCCGAACCGCATCGGATGGGCATCGTCACCCTGGCGCCGCCAAAGATGCCGGCCACGCCGGCGGCCATGCACCGTCTCATGCACTACTCGAGCAAAGCCGTGCTGGCCACGGGCAAATTCCCTGTCGTCCTCGGCGGCGATCATTCGATCAGCAGCGGCACCTTTAAGGCGCTGCAGGAAAAATACCCGGACCTGGGCTGTGTGCAGCTGGACGCCCATTCCGATCTGCGCATGGAATATGAGGGCAGCAAATATTCGCACGCCAGCGTCATGGCCCGCATCCGCGAAATGACGCCGCATGCACTGCAACTGGGCATCCGCGCCATGTGCCGCGAAGAGGCGGAGTGGATCAAACAGGACAACCTGATGGTCTGCCCCATGCACGCCTTCCGCTCCAGCTCCTTCGATTGGGAAGCGGCCCTGGAACAATTGCCGGAACACATTTTTGTCACCGTCGATGTCGACGCCTTTGATCTGGCGGTGATCGCCACCACCGGCACGCCGGAACCGGGAGGATTTACCTGGGATGAAGGATTGGATATTTTGAGCAAGGTGTTCAGCCGCAAAACCGTGGTGGGATTCGATGTGGTCGAATTATCCATTGCCAAATCCGACCGCAATTCCGCCTTTTCGGTTGCCCGGCTGGTCTATAAAATGCTGGGCTACCGGCTGGCCAAAGAGGTGCGTTCCGGAAGAATAGAGTGGCCGCAACATCCGCACGGAAAATTATTTTAAATACTGCAAACGCGCAACCCGGATCAGCCGGACTCATATGTCGGACATTTATAAAAAAGTGTCCGACATTTTTTTACCACCACTAAAAAGCCATGGAGGCACTACCCTTCATGGCTTTGTTATGTAAACCTGAACCGGACGCCTGTTGTGGCCGAAGCGTCTCGCTTCGGCGGGCTGTTGAGCACGAATCGCTCAGCTCAGGTGCAAGATGTTCTTTCAGCCCCGACTCCCGCCGCTCAACCTTTCCTGATCGCCCGATCCGCGATCTCTTTGATGGTGACTATGCGATCGCAGATATCCAGATGCTGCGTGCACAAATCCTCACATTGACGGCAGGTGGTGCATGTGCGCAGCACCTCGTCCTCTTTGGCTATGGTCCAGTGCCAGAACAAACGGTTCAGCAGGTCGATCTCTTTTCCGGACAGCAGGTAGTGATTGTAGGCATCCATCAGCCTGGGCACCGGGATCCCCTCGGGACAGTGATCGCAATATTGACAGCCGGTGCACAACTCGGCAAACTCTTTCTGGATGCCGGTTTTGATCGCCTCGTAGCGGGACGCCGGCATCGGCGCAAAGCCCTCGGCGCTGGCCACGGCCTCGTCCACTTCTTCGGCGGAACTGAATCCCACCAGCGCCACGGTGATGCGCGGGTCGTTGATGAGAAACCGCAACGCGCCCTCCACCACACTCTCGGTCTCGTCCTTGCGGATGAATCCGAATCGTTGTGGATGCTGTGGAATCAGACCACCGCCGAGAGGATTCATTACGACCACAGCGCGCCGGTCACGGGCGGCCGCAGCCAGCGCTGCTTCGCGATAGCGGAAATTCATGGCCGAATAACCGAGGAGAATTCCGGCAAAGGGATAATCGGCTAGAATCGTCTCCATCTCGTGGCCGCTGACATGGGCGGAAATACAGATATGTTTAATCAGACCTTCCTGTTGCAGCTTTTCAAACTCGGCCAACGCGCCTTTGGCTTTGCGCCGGTTGTACTTTTCGACGGACATGATGTTCCACACATGGTAAAAATCGACATACTCCAGCCCCATGCGTTTCAGCGACTGTTCCAGCTCGCGGCGAATCACTGCCGGCTCCGAGGCGATGGTCTTGGTGGAAACATAAAAAGGCTTTTCCTGCCTGGTTTTCTGCATCTCCCTGAAGGCGACGCCGAACAGCGATTCCGAATCGCCGTATCCGGGAGCAGTGTCGAAATAATTGATCCCTCGTGCATAAGCGTACTGCACCAGTTCGGCACACTCCTGCACATCCTTTTGATCCTTGAACCGCATGCCGCCAAAGCCGATGACGGACACAGAGATGCCGGTTGATCCATACGTTCTGTAAATCATGTGACCTCATGACTGATAATCTGTGTTTGCCTGTCTATCAGGTGCTATGGATATCATATTACGAAAAAACGGGCCCATATGCAAATGGAAGCCATGGCCGAGACTTGTGCTTGCCTGATATTAAAAAGTTTTATACTACGGACTTTCACCAGACCTGTTGTTGCTGCAAGCCACACTGCCGTCTCTTCCGCGCCTGCGCTCGCAATGACAAAAAATGACGCCCCCCCTAAATATACTCCCGCCGCAGCGTGGCGAGAATATCATCGGTCAACTGTTCGCTCTTGCGCAATTCGGCGAATTTATCCAGCAGATCGTTGACCGTGAGCCGCCGTTTTTCCTGCCTGCTGATCTCGTCGATGATCTGACCCTTGTGCATCATAATCGTACGGTCGCCCAGATCCAGCGCCTGCTGCATGCTGTGCGTCACCATCACCGCGGTCAGCTTTTCCCGTTCGATGAAATGTTTGGTGAGCTTGATGACCTGCGCCGCCGACTTGGGGTCCAGCGCCGCCGTGTGTTCGTCCAGCAGCAGCACCTTGGGCTGGGCGATGGCCGCCATGAGCAGCGTGATGGCCTGGCGCTGGCCGCCGGACAGCGATCCGATGAGGTTGTCCAGCCGTCCCTCCAGCTGCATCTCCAACTGTTTGATCTCCTGCTGAAACTGTTCGCGCCGCTGGTGGTCCAGCCCCCGCACCGGATAGCACCGTTTATTGCGCAACCAGGCCATGTGCAGATTTTCCAAAATGGTCATCGTCGCCGCCGTACCCATAAACGGATTTTGAAACACCCGGGCGATATAGAAGGCGCGCTGATAATCCTTCTCCATGGTCACATCATGCCCGTCAATGCGAATTTCGCCCTCATCGGGCAAAAACGAGCCGGCAATGGCGTTCAGCAAGGTCGACTTGCCGGAGCCGTTGGTGCCGATGATGGTGACGAAATCACCCTGCTTGATGGTCAAATTGATATTCTGCAGGGCATGGGTTTCGTTGATGGTGCCGACGTTAAATCTTTTATGTAATCCGGTAATCTGTATCATCTCTCTCCCTACGGTATTTTTTTGGACACCCCGATTGAGCGTTTGTTGTGGCCGAAGCGACTCGCTCTGGCTCTTTTAAAAGGACGAATCTCTTGCCGCTGGAAACAACAATCCTATTTAACAACCTTGGCGGCCCTGCGCAGCACCTCGTCCGGAATCGTGATACCATACTCGCGGGCCAGCGCCAGGTTGATATTCACCTTTTCCGGAACATAATCGTTGATGGCCACATCGCGGGGATTTTCGCCCTGTATGACCCGCACCGCCGCTTTGGCCGTAGCCCGGCCGACCTCGACATAATCCGCACCCAGTCCGAGAAATACGTTGCGATCAACATCCGACGGCGCATTGGTGAAATAGGGAATTTTATGTTGTTTAAGCGTGCGGGCGATGGACTCTATGGCCATGGCCACGGTGTTGTCCCCGGAGGTCAGAAACAGGTCCGGCTTTTTGATGAGTATGGATTTCAACGCATCCATCACCTCGCCGGTGCCGGTGACGTTGGTCTCCAGCAGCTCGAACCCGTACTGTTTGGCCGCTTCGCGCGCCTTGTAGGTGCACGCCTCGGAACACGCTTCCGCCGGATTCCAGATCATGGCGATGGTTTTCGCCTGCGGAAAAATATCCCGCATGGTTTTTATGGTGCTGGCCACCGGCTGAAAGGTGGCCACGCCGGTGACATTCGGCAAATGATCGCGGCTGGATTTGGCCACCCCCATGCGGTAGGGATCCGTGACCGCGCCAAAAATGTGCGGTATCTTTTTATTGATGTTGGCCATAACCTGCAACGCCGGCGTAGAGATGGTAATGACATAATCATAGTTTTGCCGCACGATATCCTGCGCCACAGACTGCGCCATGTAAAATTCGTTCTGTGCGTTTTTCATATCAACGGTGATGCGGTGCGTTTTCAGAACCCCGCTGCTTTCCAGCTCCTCCATGACCCCTTTGCTGGTTTCGGTGAGCAGCACATGATCGCTGAACAGAAACAGGGCCAGCCGCCTGGCCGTTGCCGTACTGCCGGCGTCGCTGGTCAGCTCCGCCGGCGCCATGAGCTTGCCGCCGGACAACACCTTGGCCGCCTTGTTCAGCGAAGCAGGCGGAATGGTGAGGCCGTACTCGCGCGCCAGATCCAGATTCACATAAATTACGTCCGGCGCAAAAGAGTCGATGGGAATATCTTTGGGTTTCTCGCCGGCAATGACCCGCGCCGCGGTTTGCGCGATCCGTTTGCCGACCACGTAATAATCCGGACCGACCGACACCAGCGCACCGCGCTCCACGTCCGAAGCCGCGTTGGTGAAATAGGGGATTTTGTTCTGTCGCAGCACGCCGGCGGTCGCTTCCAGCGACATGATGACCGTGTTGTCGCCGGAGGTCAAGAACAGATCGATCTTTTTAGAGAGCAGTGATTTCAGCGCATCCATGACTTCGTTGGTGGCGCTGACGTTCGCTTCCAGCAGCTCAAAGCCGTATTTTTTAGCCGACTCGCGCGCAATATAGGTGCAGGTTTCCGAACACGCTTCACCCGGATTCCACACCATGCCCAGTTTCTTCGCAGCCGGAAAGAGCTCGCGCATATATTTTATCGTGGCCTCGACCGGTTCAATCGTGGCGACGCCGGTGATGTGCGGCAGATGGTCGGTGGGACTCTTGGCCACGCCGGCGCGATAGGGATCGGTCACGGCTCCGAAAATATGCGGAATGTGTTTGTTCATATTGGCCGCCGCCTGCAGGGCCGGCGTGGTCAACGAAACGATATAATCGTATTTTTGCGCCACGATGTCCTGGGCGATGGACTGCGCCAGATAAAATTCGTTCTGCGCATTTTTCGTATCGATGGTGACGTTGTACTTTTTCAGGGCGCCGCTGGTTTCCAGCTCGTCCTTCACGCCCTGTGCGGTTTCGATAATCAGATTGTGATCGCTAAAGAGAAACAGCGCCAGCCGCCTGGCCGGGCCGGCCGCCGGCGTTTCGCCATTAACAACTCTTTGGGCTTTTTTAAGAATGGCCGGGCTGACCTGAATGCCGCAGGCCTGCGCCACCGCCGTGTTCACCATAAACTGCGTGGCTTTGGTCTGGGCCACCGGCAGAGTGGCCGGACGGGCGCCTTTGAGCACGCGCGCCAGGTACTCGCCGCCTTCGTAACCGGTTTGATAATAATCCGGCCCCAGCACCGCCAGAGCGCCCTTGTCGATGAATTCGGAATCCACGGAAAAAATCGGGATCCGGTTCTCCTGCGCCACTTTGGCGTAACTGTCGAAGCCCACGTTCACCGTGTTGTCGCCGCCGTTCAACAGCACCTGCGCGCCTTTCAGCACCAGCGAACGGGCGGCCTCCAGCACTTCGGACGGATTGGTCACCGTCGCTTCGAGGAGCTCCTGGCCGTTCGTTTTGGCATGCGCCCGCAGCTTGAGAACCACCGACTCTGAATTCGCTTCCGAACTGTTCCAGACAATGCCGATTTTTTTGCGCTCCGGCACCATCTCCCTGATCAGATCCAGCATCGCCGCCGTGGGCGGAAAACAGGCGATGCCGCTCATGTTGGCCGGATGTTCGTCCGGCGACTTGGCCGCACCGATACGAAAGGGATCAAAGATGTAGGTAAAGACCACCTTGACGTCTTCACGCCCGCCGGCAAACTGCACCGCCGATTGCACGCAGGGCGTCGACAACGGCACAATGATGTCCACCTTGCGCCGAACCAGGTCCTGCATGATCGAGTTGATCATGCTGAAATCGGCCTGGGCATTTTTATAAATGATCTCGATCTCCTGACCGTCGTCATAACCCTGATCCGACAGCGCTTTCAGGATGCCCTGCTTGCACAGCTCCACGTTCGGCTCCAGGGCAAACTGCACGATGCCGATCTTTAATTTGTTTCTGCTGCTCAGCCTGGCGCCCTCCACGATCAGATCCGCCTGGTTCCTGATCTCGGCAGGAACAACGACCCCGCACTGTTTGGCGACGTCGAGGTTGATGCCCAGGGTGAGCTTTTTATACTTTTCAAAAGGAATGGACGCCGGTTTCTCGCCTTTGAGAATCCGGTCCACCAGGTGCGCCGCCTGCACGCCGCTGGTGGTGTAATCATACCCCAGCACCGCCAGCGCTCCGTCCTGCAGCCGTTCGACATCGCTCATGAAAATGGGAATGTGGCGTTGCTGCGCCGCTTTTACGACCGACTCAAAGGCGGAATAGACGATGTTATCCGGGCTCAGCACAAAGGCCTGCACGCCCTTTTGCACCAGCGAGACCGCGGCCTGATACACTTCCGCCGAGTTGGTGATGGTGGCGCCGATAAAGGTCACATCCGGGTACGATTTGGCCGCCTCCTGCAGTTGTTCGATATTAAAAACGGAATTGGCCTGCGCTGGATCCCAGATCGCACCAATGGTGAGCGGACCGGGGATGACCTGGCGCACCATCGCCAGCGTCTTGTCCATCGGCACCCAACCATAGACCCCGGTGATGTTGGCGAGATGATCGCTATCCGAATTTCCTGCTTTGATGATGAACGGATTGGCCACGGTGGCAAACACCACCGGCGTATCCTTGACCTTGTTCATGGCCACCTGCGTGCAGCCGGTGGAGATGGTGACGATGACATCCACCTGTTCACGCTGAAACTTGTCCAGGATCGTATTGACCGTGGGTAGATCGCCGCCGGCGTTCTCGAGAAGAATCGAACACCCTTTGCCGTTCTCATACCCCAATCGCGCCAGCTCTTCCACCATGCTGTCGCGGGTGATGTTGAGCAATCCGTTTTCCGTCAACTGCACACAGCCGATTTTAATCTGTTTTTTTGCGGCGACCGGCGCCAGCGAGGTGACATAGCGGTATCCTGTGACGGCCAGGGCCAATACGGCGACCGCGGCCAGCGCCCAGCGCACTTTGGGGCTGGCAAAGAAGCGTTTGAATTTCCATTTGGCAAGGCCGGACTCTCCACCCTTGCCGATGGATTTGGAAAAAACCAGGGTCAGAAAGACAAAGACCGCCGTCAACAGTTTGAGATCGATCGGATTCATGCCCACAAACAGCGCAAAGGCGATCATGAAACGGAACACGATCGCGCCGATCACCACACTGAGCACGCGCGCCAGCATGGTGTTGATTTTCAGAATCGATTCGCCGATGATGACCGCCGCCAGACCGATCACCACGGTGCCGATGCCCATGCCGATATCGGCAAAGCCCTGATACTGGGCCACCATGGCGCCGGAGACGCCGACAAAGCCGTTGGCCAGCGCGACGCCGAACATGGTCATGCGCGCCACATTGACGCCGTTCGCCGAGGCCATGGTGGGATTGCTGCCGGTGATTCTCATGGCAATGCCCAGATCGGTTTTGAAAAAGTACGACATAATCAGCCAAAAGAGCATCAACAGCACGCCCAGGGCGATGGCGGTCCAGATTTCCGGATGCAGTCCCGGATTGGTTTCCGCCAGCCAGGTAAAAAATGTTCTCTGATTCAACAACGGGATATTGGACCGGCCCATGATATGAAGATTGATGGAATACAGGGCCGTCATCACCAGGATACCGGCGAGCAAGCCGTTCACCTTAAAACGGGTGTGAATAAAAGCGGTGGTCCATCCTGCCAGCATGCCGAGGACAAACGCCGCGCTGATGGCCAGCAACGGATTAACGCCGGCGGTCATCAGCACCGCCGCCACCGCCGCGCCGGTGGTAAAACTGCTGTCAACGGTTATGTCCGGAAAATCGTGGATGCGGAACGTGATGAACACGCCCATGGTCATGATGGCATACAAAAAGCCGAGATTAACGGCACCAACCCAGAGTTCCATGTATTATCCTTTCAATTCCACTATACCCAGCATGCCGTTGCTGAAGCGGCTCTGACCCAGCAGGTGTTGCACTTTGGAGATGTCGAGTTGGGTTAAAACCCGGTTCAGCTCACCGGTAAACTGATCCAGGTTTTTGCTGATCGGACCCTGGGCGAAAACGCCGGCATGAACGTGGGTGCCGGATTCGCTGGAGAACAGGCTCTGCGCCGCCGCCGAACAGGCACCCCGGTCCCGGCATACCAGCCCGGTTGCTGCGATGATATGATTCTGCTCCGCCGGGTCGACCGGAAAATTGATCCAGGAGGTCACCTGATGGACGTCAAAAATATCGCCGCCGACAGCCGGCTTGTTCTCGGCAATGGGTATCTGCTTGAGATTCATGCCGAACACCCCTTTGCTTTCGGCCAGCAGCACCAGACCCAGCAGCGGTGCGGTCGACGGCAAGGTCATGATCCACTGCACCAGCCGGTCCAGGGTGACAAACTCGTCGCTGCCCTCAAATGAAGCCAGGTAACGAAAAGAGCCGTTGAAGCCAAAGCCGTGCAGGAAGCGGCCGTCGCTGCCGCTCTCCTGTCCCGAGTAAAACATGTAATCCACGGCTGGACGCTTGACAGCCGGGTAAAAATAGAAATGATGATTGATGATCATCGCTTCGCCGAACAGATTTTTATACTCTTCATATCGTTCACCCAGCGTAGCCAGACCCGTGGCAAACGCCAGCTCTGCCTGTGGAACGGTAACCACGTCGCTTTCCGAATAGCCGCAGACGGCCAGCTTGTCCAGAGAACCGATGATCCGCAGCCGGCCGGCTGCTGCCTCTGCTTTTTCCTGATATTTAAACGTAATGCCGTCCACCACGGTGCTGATCAGCTCGGCGGCGTCTGCCGACGAGGCGTAAAGCGTCGACAGCTCCTGTTCCGAAGAGACCACTTTGAACAGCTTGTCAAATCCCGTCATGGTAAAAATGCGCATGACGCTTTCGGGCGTCTTGAACATGATGACTTGCCCGCCGACGGTTTTGAGTTTATTCTGCGCCAAAAGAAAAACGCGCAGGCCGGCGCTGCTGACAAAATTCACCTGCTCCAGGTCGGCTACGATGCGCCGGCTTCCACCCAGGATCAACTCGTCCAGCTGCTGCTGGATATCGGGCGAGGACATGCTGTCAATGCGCCCGCTGATCGTGAGTCTGGTTATTTCGCCCTGCCGGGTTACGGTACAGTTGGTCATTCGATCTCCTGCTGTTCGAAAGTATGAATGATGGATGATTATAAAGCTGTTTGATATATTCTAAAGCTGTGCGGTGCGCGTGACCGGACGGCGCGTGGCCGGACCGTCCCGGTCCGGCTGCAAGCGGTTGCATACTGATGCAGAGGCGATAGAGGCCGGGCTGAAAGTGGATGACATGGGTTTTACTGCTCAAGGGACCCCGGATGTTGCCGCGCTTTTTGCGGCAACTCCGGGTGTCCCGCGTATCGTTTCAAAATCTGCTGTTGGAACACCCGGGGCCGCAAAAAGCGCAACACCCGGGATTCCCTATTAATGATTCACCACCTGAATACGAACATCATCCTGCGTTCTGCTGCAGGGTGTTTTTCTGCCGTCGTCGACGACCAGTTTGACCAGATAGACACCCGGCTTGTCAAACGTGTGGTAGACCTTGGCGCCGCCGGCGCGGGTGCCGTCGCCAAAATCCCATTCGTAGATCAGGCCGTCGCCATCGCCATCGCTGGAGCCGGTGGCATCAAAGAGAACCGCATCATGCGCGCCGCCGCAATAGGCCTGGCGATCCGGACCTGCTGCTGCCACCGGTGCGGCATTGACGATCACATTGGCCACGTCTTCGGCAACTGCACAACGACTGCCGCTTTGGTCCGAAATCCGCAAGCGAGCCGCATAACGGCCGGCTTTCGTAAACGTGTGCTTTGCTATTTTTTCAGTCGACTTGACGCCATCACCAAAATCCCATTCCGCGCTCCAATTGGCCCCGTCGAGATCAAAGGATTTGCCGGCGTCAAAGACCAGCTCGCGGCCCGGGCAGGTCACGCGATCGCCGCCGGCCACAGCCACAGGTTGATGGTTCACCACAAAAATAATACAAGTATCGGTTTTGCTGTTGTCCAGAGCCAAACCGTCGTCCAGCATCAGGGTGACCGTGTAGCGACCGCTCTTGCTATACTGATGATCCACCTGCATGCCTTTGGCGGTCTGGCCGTCACCGAAATCCCAAAAGCCGGTTACATTTTTGCCAATGCTTTTTTTCGACTCGCCGGCACTAAAAGAGACCATCTCACCCGGACAGGCGCCGGCCGGCCTGGCCGAGATCTTTGGCCGGATCGGGTCGTTCACCGAAATCCAGACCGTATCGCTATCGGCATTGTTTTCCGCAGTGGTGTTATCCACGACCGTGAGCACCACCGCGTGCCGACCGGGCTCTTTAAAACGGTAACGCGTGATCATGCCGGATTTACTGTCACCCGCAGCAAAATTCCATTGATAAGACACCAGCGTGCCATCTGGATCTTTGGACGCCGACCCATCCACCGTAAACACCTGGTTGATGCCGACCGCTTGATCCGGACCGCCGTCGGCCACCGGCCGATCGTTGATCGTGATCAGTTTTTGCGCAACAGCCGAATTGCACAAGCTCGTGGCATTTGTGCTGATGGTCAACTTGACCAGATACTCGCCCGATTTTTTAAAGGCATGACTGGCGGTCCTGCCCGTGCCTTGTTCACCATCGCCAAAATCCCAGGCATAGTTGCTGATGGCTGCCCGCTCGCTCACCGATGACGAAGCGTCAAAGAGTATCGCTTTATTCACGGCAGCCACGCTGCTGCCGGTGAATTGCGCCAGCGGCGCATCGTGCACGGTGACCAGCAGTTCATCGGTGTCGGTGTTATCGCACTCGCCCCGCTGATCGCCGGTGATGGTCAACACGGCGCGATAGACGCCCGCTTTTTTGTAGGAATGGACCGGTGTGGCGCCGCCGCCGGTGGTAGCGTCGCCGAAATCCCAGAAATAGTTATTGACCACGCCATCAAAATCGCGGGACGCGGTGCCGTCAAAAGAGACCTGGGTATTGGTGCACACCTCCTGATCCGGACCGGCGATGGCTACCGGCGATTCGATGATGCGAATCGATTTGGTCGCCACATCGGTGTTGCACGGCAAACCGGAATCGTCCTTGACCGTCAATGTGACCAGGTAGACGCCGTCGGTCTTGAAAATTTTGGTTGGATTCAGACCTTCGGCACGGCTGCCGTCGCCGAAATCCCACTCGTATTTCAAGAGACCGTTTTCCGGGTCCCGGGAATGGCCGGCATTGAAAATAATGACCTCGCCGGAACAATAGGTTTCGTCCTTGCCTGCATCGGCTACGGGCGGTTCATTGATCGTGACCGTGATGGAAGTAGAGTGACGCGAATTCTTCAGCCCGAGCCCGTCGTCCACGGCCAGAATCACCGGATAAGTGCCGCCGTGTCCGTATTTATGAAACACGCGCGCGCCGTGTTCCGGCCTGCTGCCGTCGCCGAAATCCCAGGTGAAATTCAACGGATCACCATCAGAATCCACCGAAGCAGAGCCGTCGAACAAAAGGGTCTTTTCGCAGCTGGTGATATTTTTTCCGGCATTGGCGATGGGCGCACTGTTCACCCGGATCACCACCGTATCGCGCGCCACCGCGTTATCGGTGTTGCTGCCGTCGTTCACGGTCAGCACGCCGCGATAGATCCCGGGCGCGGCAAAGGTGCGACGCGTTCTGGCGCTGTTTGCACTCTCTTTGCCATCGCTGAACTGCCAGGCATAGGTCAGCGAGTCCTGATCCACATCGTATGAACCGCTGCCGTCAAAAAGCACAACGCCGCTCGGCTCGGCAATGGCATCAGCGCCGGCGTGCGCCACCGGCTGTCCATTCACCGAAACAATCGCTTCATCGAAATCCACCGCCTGCTCCTGACCGGTGTCATCCTTTACCGTGAGCCTGGCGGTAAAAATGCCCGGACGGGTAAACACATGCGATACGGATTTGCCGGTGGCGGTCGCGCCATCGCCGAAATTCCAGGCATAGTCCACTATTTTGCCGTCCGAATCGCGCGAGCCGGAGCCGTCAAACAGCACCTGCTGATGGACGCCGCATTTCTGATCAGGGCCCGCATCGGCCAGCGGTTTTGCATTTACCACAATGGCCACAGTGGCGGAAGCCTGATTGTTTGTCGTGCCGGAATTATCTGTCACCAAAACTTGCGCCTGGTAGCGACCCGGCTTGCTGTATACATGCACCGGAGCAGCGCCGACGGCGGTGCCGCCATCGCCAAAGTTCCACTCGTATTTAGTAATTTCTCCGTCCGCGTCGCTGGAATTTTTAGCCGAGAACTGAACCTCTGACGCCGTTACCAATTGATTTTTGCCGGCATCAGCCACGGGCGGCTGGTTGACCGTAACCCGCAGGCTGTCAGAGCGTGTATCCGAATCGGTCCCGGAATTATCCTGCACCGTCAACACAACAGTGTACGTGCCCGATTTTTTATATGCATGCGAAACCTGTTTGCCTTCCAGCCTGCTGCCATCGCCGAAATCCCAGCGATACGCGGCCAGCGAGCCGTCCTTGTCCAGCGACAGACCGCCATCAAAGCTGAGAACCTCATCGATGGCGCCTTTGCTGTCCTTGCCGGCACGCGCGAGCGGCGGATCGTTAATGAACACATTCAATTCATCCGTTTGCGTGCTGTTATCTACGCCGGCGTTATCGGTCACCGCCAATTTGACGCGATAATTTCCAGCTGCGGCATACGAGTGCTGCACAAACTTGCCTGTGCTTTTGCCGCCGTCGCCAAAATCCCAGGTATAGGCCGTGAGTTCGCCATCGCTGTCGCTGCTCTTGTCGCCGCTAAAGGACAGCGCTTTACCGATGGAACCTTTCTGATCCTCACCGGCGGCCGCTACCGGCGCCGCATTGACCCACACCTTGACTTCGTCCGTGCTAAAGTTGCAGGGACTGTCAGAATCGTCTTCCACCCGCAATACCGTACGAAACGTTCCCGGATT
>CAZISM010000057.1:0-32241 GCA_964541895.1 uncultured Cytophagia bacterium | reverse complement strand
TATTTTTCATGTCGGTAATCGACAGAGCCTTCCACACCGATGCCGCCGAGTTTCAGGCGTGCGGCGGCCCCGACCATGAAGCGGCCGTTGTCGGCATCCTGATTCTTGAAATAACCCGCTTTGGGGCCCAGGCCGATCAGGTTCAGCGCCGGGCTCAGGGCGGGCAAACCGATCACGGAAAAAACGATCAACAGCAACACGATTTTCTTCATACAAACCTCCTGATTTCTTCATCCAATAGATTCAGCTCTGAGCGCATGGTATGCAGCAGTTTCTGCTTTTCCTCCTGCGGCAGGAACGAGGCCATGGCGCCCTGCAGAGCGATTTGTGCCAGATCTTTGGTGGTAAACTCGAACGCGTGGTACGCCAGCTCGTACTCGGACGTGAGGCTTACCTCGAATATTTGCGGATCATCGGTATTGAGCGTAACGGCCACCCCCTGGCGGAAAAAACGGGCAAACGGATGCTGGCGGATATCCGAAACCACATGCAGGCGGACATTGCTGCTCAGACACTGCGTAAGCGGGATCCGGGTATCAACGAGATATTTCAAAAGATTGGCATCTTCAACGGAACGGGTGCCGTGGTCGATGCGTTCGGCATGCAGATTGTGCAAGGCGTCCCAGACGCTGTCCGGCCCCATCGCTTCACCGGCGTGCACGGTTCGGTGCAAGCCGGCCTCCCTGGCCAGCGCAAAGGCCGAGACGAAACCGTTCTGCGGGTGCAGCGATTCATCACCGGACAGACCGATGCCTACGATAAAAGGATTATCCAATCGCAGCACCGACTGGACCAGTTGCGCTGTTTTCTGGCTGCCGTGCGACCTCTGCAGATTGACCACCATCCGCGATTGAATACCGACCGCCGCTTTCATCTCCGCCGATGCGTTTTGCAGCACAGTCACGATCTCTTGCAGATCCATGCCCAGGTCGATATATTTCTGCAGAGCGCAATCAAACTCGACATAGCGCACATTCTGCCGGGCGAGATTTTCCAGCATTTCCCTGCAGACGCGGTAGAGATCCTCCAGCCGCACCAGATGGTTGGTGACGGTCTTCATGGCCCGGACGAAATGGGTCAAATCGGTAAAGCTGTAGAGCTGGTGCAGTTCTTCAGGAGTTTGCGGTGCATGCTGCGCCTTGTTGCGCTGCATGATTTCAATGGCCGTAGTGGGTTGGATGGCGCCCTCGAGATGCACGTGCAGTTCCACTTTGGGCATTTTTCGAATGAAATCCAAGGTACGGTCTTTGTTCAATGTATCCTCAGTCAGCCGGTGAAACAGTGCGCCTCTTGTTATATGACTTTATAAACCAATAACCTGGGCCTGGTATTCCGATCTAATATATACCCAAAATCCAAATAATTCAAGAATAAATTACAAATATTTGATTTCGTGCACATTTAGAAAAATTGCGCCATACTGCTCCTCCACACGCCCCTTGAGGACATAGGGCCGGCTGGTGGTCATCATGTGCGCAAACCGATTATAGACTTGCGGGAAAAAAGTGGTTTCATAGATGGCGGTCGTGTCCTCAAAGCTGAGGAATTCCATCAGCTCTTCTTTCTTTGTGCTGATGAGCTTGTAGGTGATGAGCCAACCTATGGTCTGCACATCCTTGCCGATATGCTGGTGCAGGTCGCAACCGCGTACATAGCGGATGCGTTTTATGGCATCGGCATAAAGGGTCAGGGGATGACGGGAGAGCAGAAAACCCAGGGCATCGACCTCGTGCTGCAGAGTGTCCTTTTCACTGTAAGAGGGCGGTTGCGGCAACCGGGCCGGCAGATGTTCTGTTTCATCGAACAGGGACGGTTGCGCACCCCTGTTATGGCGACGGCGGTTGTACCAGGCCAACGCCCGCCAAAGCAGCTCAGGACGCGTACGCTCCGGCTCGAGACGGTCAAGGCAACCGGTTTTTATCAGCAGCGCCATATCTGACTGGTCCAGATCCGTCTCTGCCAGAACATGATCCAGGGATGTGAAAGCACCCAGTCGCCTGCGCACAGCCAGGATATTGTCTACAGCCTGTCTGGCCAGCCCCTTGATCTGCATGAAACCAACCTGCACGAAATGATCCTGGCTGGTATAACAACGCTGACTGTTATTAATATCCGGCAGCAGAACCGTCAGACCCATCCGGCGGGCTTCAGAGATATAGGCAAAGGTGGAATAATAGCCACCCTGATTAGAAATAACAGCGGCGATGAATTCAGCGGGATAGTGCGCTTTCAACCAGGCTGATTTAAAAGAGACCTGGGCAAAAGAGGCCGAGTGCGGTTTGCAAAAGCTGTATTCGGAAAAACTGAGAATCATATCCCAGATCTTTTGGCAGGTCGGCGCTTCGACGCCGTTGCGCATGGCGCCGCTGAAAAATCGTTCGCGATAGGCTTCCAGCAGCCGGCGTTTGTGCTTTTTGGCGATAATTTTGCGCAGATCATCGGCTGAGGAAGAGTCAAAATCCGCCAATGCCATGGCCGCTTTGGACACATCTTCCTGGTACACCATGATGCCATAGGTCTCTTTCAACAGCTGCTCCAGCCTGGGATGCAGCGGATCATAGCGGCCGCCGCGCATTCTGCGAATGTATTCATTGATAAAATAATTCGCTGCCGGCCTGATAATAGAGCTGTGGATGACCAGATGTTCGAAATCGCCTTTGCCGGTTTTTTGCTGCAACTGCCGCATGGCCGGGGACTCGACGTAGAACACACCGATGGTATCACCGCGCGCCAGCAGCGCCTGCGTGTCCGCGTCCTGCAACGGATCCCAGGTGGCATAGTCGATCGAGCGGCTGTAATTTTTCTCCACAGCCGCCAGGGCGTCGCGAATCACCGCCAGGGAACGGTTGCCGAGGATGTCCATTTTAATGAGGCCCATGTCTTCGGACTGATCCTTCTCCCATTGCACCACCTGCAGATGGGCGGTGTCGCTGGGCAAACCGCCTTCGAGGGCGCCGGTCAAATGGAGCATTTTTTTCGCCGGTTGAAAAGGCACGTAGTGATCCAATCCGTCCGGTGCGATGACAACACCGCCGCAATGAATGGACAGGTGGCGGGGAAAGCCGCGGATCTGCTCGGCTCTCTGCATGATCTCAGGCCAGGGATCGTTCAGCTCCACATTTTTAAAAACCGGATGGGTGGCTACCATGGCCGCCAGTTCATTGGGATGCCAGAAGCTGGAAATGCGTTTGGTGACCGCATTGATTTCTGTCTCCGGCAGGCCGTACACTTTGGCGATCTCGCGCATGGCCGACCGTGCCTTAAAGCAGTTGTGATTGGCGATCATGGCGATGTGGCCGCTGCCATATTTTTTGAACAGATAATCAAGAATATCATCCCGCTCATCCCAGGGAAAATCCACATCGATGTCCGGCGGGTCCTTACGGCCGGGATTGAGAAAACGGTCAAAGAAAAGATCATATTTTATGGGATCGACATGGGTGATGCCGAGAGAATACGAGACCAGGCTGGATGCGGCCGAACCTCTGCCGCAGGTGCGGGGCGCCTTGCGCACGGCGTCCGCCACAACGAGAAAATAAGGGGCAAACCCTTTGCTGGTGATGAGATTCAGTTCATAATCGAGGCGGCGGCGGATGTCCGGCGTGATGGATCCATACCGCCAGATCACCCCCTGTTCAGCCTGTTCGTTCAGACAGGTTTGCGCATCCTGGCCCTGCGGGCCGACAAAGGCGGGAAAGATCTCTTTGCCGAAATTCAGTTCAAAGGTGCATTGCCGGGCAATCTTGGCGGAATTTTCAATGGCGTCTGGACAGTCTGGAAAAAGCTGGTCCATCTCCGCCGCACTGCGCAGCCAGGCCTGGGGTGAAGCCAGCTCAGTGGCCGCAATGCGTGTCAGGCTGGTATTCAGATCGATGGCGCGCAACAGTCGATGAATCTCAAAGTCCCCTGGTTTCAAAAAATAGGCGGCGGCAGAGGCGACGACCGGCCGGTGATGGCGGCGGGCGTAGCGCAGGGCTTCCTCCCTGTTGCCGTGCGCTACAAGCTCGACATATACGTCGGTTGCCGGCAATCGCTCCAGCAAAGCCAGGTCATCGCTGAGAATGACGACCTCCCTGGCCGCGGATAATTCATCCGCCAGAGAACAGGCGGAATCGTGGTGGATCCTGGTGATAATCCGGCAGAGGTGGTGATAGCCGTGCAGATTTTTCGCCAGCACCACCGCATGCTCGCTGCCAGCCTGCAAAAACGCGCCGGTGAGAGGAACCAGCCCGTGATCGCGCGCCTCCTGCATAAACCATCCCAGTCCATAAACGCCGTTTGTGTCGGTGATGGCCAGATGGCTATAGCCCATCGCCCTGGCCGACGCGCAGATCTGTTCGATGGTGTTGGCGCCACGGCAGAGGCTATAGTTGGAGTGGATATGAAGCGGGATAAAAGACATGTTCTACATCATTGGACAATTTATTTGCGTACAGCGTTCGATACCAGGGTAACCGACAATGATAAAAAAAGGCCGACCGCGGTGGCCGGCCTGAAACGGGGTGACCGTATTGTCATCTCAATCCGGCTTGCATCGCTTTCAACGTCTTTAGCGACTGTTCCGCAATGGTCCTGGCCCCGGGTGTAAAATCAAATACTTCGAGCGATACCCATTTTTGGTATTTCAGATCTTTCAGCGTCTGCAACGCCTTTACGTACGCCGTCGATCCCGTCCCCGTGCCCATATACTTGCCGTCCATCTCCTGCACATGCACATGGTGAATATATGGATAATATTTGCGGATCAGAAGGTCGAACGGCTCGGTCTCATCAGCGGTGTTGTGAAAATCAAACATGGTCTGAATAGACGGATGATTCACCTGTTTGATCACCTCCAGCGTCTGCGCCAGGGTATTGATGACATCGGTCTGGGTATGATCAAGGCTTTCCAGCAGAATTTTCACGCCGGATCTTTTCGCATGCGGGGCTACTCGGGCCAGGCCATCCTGCAGCCGTTTGATGGCTTCAGCCACGGATATGCCCGCATCTTTTGCACTGCGCTGCTTCGGCGAACCGAACACCATGACCTCCGCTTCCATGTCGGCACAAAAATCAATCAGATCTCCGATATAGTCCCAGGTCCGATTTCGTACGGCGTCGTCACTGGTGGTACAATGCAATCCGGCCGGCGGCGCCACCAGCAGCCAATGCAGACCGGCGCAGCGCAGCCCGTTGTCTTTGAGCGCACGCCGCATCGCTTTACGCTGCTGAGCATCGATCTCGCGAACTCCCTCTTTGACCAGAGTAAAGGGAGCGATCTCGATGCCGCTGTAGCCGGCCGAGGCAGCCAGGGCGCATTGTTCGGACCAGCTCATACCTTTCATGCTTTCATTGCAGATGGCGAACCGGAATCCTTTGGCCGCGCCGAACAGCGATCCGGACGAAACCATGGCCAGGGAAGAGGCCGCGGCCGTCCTGTGCAGGAATTCTCTTCTTTTCATGTTTCCCTCGCGATCAGATGGGTTTTTGAAAGATCGTATAGACCTTGGCCAGTTTTTGCCCGGTCATGATATCCTTGACCCTGGTGACCATGACGTTGTCTTCCAGAATCCAGCCGATGTCACAGGACTGATAGCCTCTGCTTTGGCTGTATTTCTTCTGTTCGAATATCATGACGCCATCCAGGCCCAGGCGGCGGAATTTCTTTTTCACACCCATATAACCCAGCCGGAAGCTGGAGACGCGGCCTTTGGTCAGCAGCATTTTGACCGCACGCAGAAATTCGCAACGCGGCGCCCAGGAAATGGGGCGCATCCTTTCAAAGATATTGGGCACTCCGCCGAAAAAAGCGGCCAGTTCGCCTTTGACATAGACGAACATGAACAGCCCTTTTTCCATGACCAGCTGCATATCGTCCACGTTTTTGTTGAACTCTTCTTCGGTGAACGGCACAAAGCCCCAGTTGTCGTTCCAGGCGTCGTTGTACACTTCCAGCATCTCTTTTTTGCGAACAGCGAGAGGCCGATCACCCCATTTTTCAAAGGTGATGCCATAGTGCTCCACCACTTTTTTGCCGACGCGTTCGATCTGCTCTTCGATGGGCCGCTGCACCGGCACGTCCCAGGACATGACGCGCTTGACCTGCGCCATGCCGGCATTGCGCAACAAGGTCTCGTAATAGGGTTTATTATAGTGATAATAGATCACCGGATAGGTATCAAAGCCCTCGGTGAGACAGCCGGGCGTGGCTTCGTTAATAGGCTGGTTCTGCGGGCCGCGCATGGCCTCCATCCCCTTTGTGCGCAGCCATTGCGCCGAGGCGTTCAGCAGCGCATCGGTCACCTTCTGATCATCGATGGATTCGAACTGGCCGAAAAAGCCGACCTTGTCCTGCCAATGTTTGTTGTGATTATGATTGACAAAGGCATTGCAGCGGCCGACAATCTCATCGCCGCACAGGGCGAGAAAGAAGGTCATTTCCCCGTGCTTGAAAAAAAGATTGTTCGGTTCGAAAAATCCGGTCATGCCCAGCAACTTGAAACCCAGGAATTCATAATCCAGCAGCGGGATAAACTGCGGATCGCCGGCGTAATGGCTCCAGTGAAAATCGACAAACTTTTTCAGCCATTTTTTATCCTGGCTGGATTGGTTGGAAAATTGTACGATGCGAATCTCTTTGTCCATGTTCGCTCCTGTTCAGGATAATCGGATTCAACCTCTGCTGGCGTCGGCCATCTCTTATTCATATCAGTCGTATCGACAGTAATGCGCTTCAGCGGCAAATGCGGCGATCAACGACAGATCAGCATCGAAAAAGTGATCGGATGGGCTCAGAATAAAACCGCCGTTCGCTCCGGCCTCCTGAAAACAACGCCGGACTTCGGCACGGGTCTGCTCGGGGGTGCAGCCTACGAGAAAGTGAAACTGATCAAAGCCGCCGATCATGCATACCTTGTCGCCGATGCGTCGTTTGGCCTCGGCGAGATTCACATCCCCACCCATGGCTGCCGGCGTAAAGGTCTCCATGGCATCGGGCTGCATGGCCGCAATATGCTCCAGCATGGGCATCATGCCGCCGCAGGTGTGATACACCACCCGCTGCCCGGCCTGGTGGGCTTTTTCAATGATCGGCGCATCATAGGGGGCCACAAAAGCATCGAGCAGCGCCGGCGAGATGACGGTGGAAGAGGCGTCACCACCGCCTAGTTCGAGGAGATCAAACTCGGCGCCGGCCAACGATTCCGCAAAGGTGAGTTTACGCTGCTGCAAAATGCGCAAAAACGCATGCACCCATTCCGGATCGTCATAGGTTTCCATGATGAGCCGGTCGATGCCAAAGAGACAACTGGCATCCTGCCAGCATCCGGGCTGCCCGTAGATATCAAAACAGATAAAGTGAGAACGGACCAAACCTCGTTCGCCAAACAGGCGCGCATGATAGTTTACCATATCAACATCACAGAGCGGCGCCGGCAGAAAATCGGCCAACAGATCGATCTCCTTTTTGTTTTTGAGCAGTTTTTCCACGATCCAGGTCGTGTGCTCGTTAGATTGCAAAACCGTGGTCAACGAACCGCGCGGTGTGATGATCGTATATCGTTCTGTGGCATAGGACGGATCCGCCAGTTCTTCCCGCTCGATGCGCCAGCTATCGGTGACGATCCGCGGCGAAGAAAAAGACTTCGGCTCCGGTTGATTTGGATCATAGTACTGGCCCTTGCTGACATCCGGCTTTAACAGATCCAGCCACCGATAGGCATCGAGACTGAACGCGTCAAAAAAGCCGTCATAGCTCATACCGTTCATGTAGCGGTTTAAAAACGAGTCCATCACATGATGGGTGGTAGCCGGCAGGCGATCCGGCTTTTGCCGTTGCAGCGCGGCCAGCATCCGTTGTCGCGAGGTCATAAGGTCCACTCCTGCGCCACCATATTCATGGTGGCTTTTAGACGTTTGTAGCAGAGCTGGGTGGATTCGAGCAAAGGATTGTAATGGGTCTCCAGCGTGATATGGGTCACGACCTGATCCTGCAGCAGAGCCCTGATCTGGCCGCTCCAGTTCACACCGCCTTCGCCGAACAGCTTGCAGCCCTGACGGGCATCGATGATGGCATCCTTGACGTGGACATTGCGGATAAACCGCTTCACCGCCTCATAACCAACCGGATAGGGCAGTTCGCCCGTGCCGATGGCATTGGCAGGATCCCAGTTGATGCCCAGGTTCCTGATATTCAACTCGGCTAAAATGCGCGCCGTGTTGACACCGGAATCACAGTAAAAGCCCGGTTCGTTCTCGATGGCGACCTGCAGCCCCGCTTTGTCCGCCATCGCCGCCATTTGCCGGTAATAGTCGAACACCTCTGCTTCGGGCGTTTCGTCCCTGGTAAAACTGAAAAGAATGATGAGCGGCGCGCCGAGCGCTTTGGCCATCTCTATCGTGGCCGGCAAGGTCTCGCTCAGACCACGGGCAATGGCGTTTCTGTCCGAAGGTGTTACTTTAAATGTTCCCGGCGAAAGCGCCGTAATCTCGATGGTTCCGCTTGCGACTTCTGCTTTAATAAAATCGTAATCCGCTTTGTCAATATAAGGGACTCGTTTTTCATAGCTGCCGACACAGCGCAGTTCATATTTGCGAATGCCGAGCTTTTTGCCCTCGGCAATGGCGGTGCGGATGTCGAGGGCGATTTCATCAGTCACTATTGCTATATCAAGCATATTGTTCCTTTCCGGAAGGCCTTAGTACACTTTATTCAGATCCGGGTGGCCGACCATGCGCGCGGCCATTTTCTCAATATAATCCGGTTCAATATAGGGTTCATCGTCCATATGGCGCTGCATCAGCTGGATGCGACGCTGCAGATTTTCGCCGAAACGGCGGCCATAAATGAGCGGGGTCTCGCCTTTGTCGGCGATGGCCATAAATTCCACTTTGGCGGTCTGCCACAACTCCAGCAACTGCTGCGAGTTGTCGATTTCCTGCTCCATCATGGTGCGGATCATCGCGCGATAGCGCTGCTTTTCCGTTGCCTCGGTCGCCTGCATGTAGCCATGCACACCGGCGATCCAGGCGGCGACGCTGTGCTGTGTACGCAGCCAGCAGCGCAGCGCCCGCAGGCGGATCCACTGATCGTATAACACGTTGTCAGGTTCGAATTCCTGGTATTGCGAGTTGAGGTGTTCGGCGAGCATCTGTATGGCCTGATCCAGGGGCGGCCAGAGGTTTTCATCCATACGGGTGAGATCCTCTTCACACCGCTCCGGCGTAGTCAGTGCAAAGAGCACATCTTTGGACAGATCCACATTGTTGGGATTGTGCGGTGTGGTACAAATATAATCTTCGTAAAAAGCCCGTTCCTCTTCCGGCACGGCCTGCAGGTTTGGCACCAAAGGTCGATGCCAGAGGCGATACCAGGTAAAACCAAAGGTGCTGTATAAACCCACAGTGGACGGAAAAGCGAGCACCGCTTCTTCTGCCAGTTTCCAGACCTTGAGCAGCAGCGCGGCATCCTGGTCGCCGGCCCATTGTTTGGCGATACGTTTCAGGGCCTGATCCAGGTCCATCTCGGGATCGGAAGAATAGATGCGCATGATTTCGTGGTTGACGCTGTAGGGCACGGCGTTGGGCGGATAGACGCCGCCGTGATGAGCGAGGCAATCCAGACCGGCGCTGTGCATGCTGCGGATCTTTTGATAGGTCAGGCGCGGATAGGGAACGCCAAGCAGCGGTTCAAAAATAATAAAAGCGCCGCAGGAAAAATAGAAATGGGCCAGCGCGTTTCGTCCATGCAGTTCCTGCAAAAGAGGCAGCTCCCGTTCATCTACATAGCTCTGATAAATGGAACCGCCGCTCACCTCCTTGATCTCCGGGTATTTCGGATGTTCGTAATGCAGGCGCCAGCCCACGGCGAACAACGAATTGGTTTCCACATCGATGCCGTCACCCAGGCCCTGCCAGACGGTCTCATGTTCTCCGTAGAACGACTCCATACGGGTCATGACCCGGAAATCGGGGTTGACCGCAATGGCCGCATCGCGCAGAGTCTGCAAAAAGCGGATGACATTTTCTCCGGCCAGGCGAGAAATTTCCGCGTCATCCTTCCACTCCCGAATCAGATAAGCGCCGCCATTGCGTCCCACGTACAGCGATTTGGTATGTTCGAATCCGGCGCCGCTGTCATTGGACCAAATATCCATAAAACCCAATTGCGGCACTTGCTGCATCAACTTGCTCATCATTTCAGCATAGTGAATCCGCACCATGGGATGAACGATGCTGAGATTATAGCGCGGCTTAAAGCTGCGAAACGGATGATCGACACGCGCACCGCGCAGCATGGGATACCGTTCAAAGAGCTGCTCAGGAACCGAGCGCGGTTCGAAGCAGAGCATGCCGGGCACCAGTCCGTATTTGACGGCCAGGCCGGCATGATCCTTCAACCGGGTCAGATTGGCGGCGAGATAGTAATAGGGATAAATGCCTTTGTTGAGCTCGCTGTAGACGAACTGGTCCATGGCCGGGCAGTAGGTGTAGAACATGGGGTAGGTCTCGCCTCTGGGGCCGCTCTCCATGGCCATGGGAAAAGCGAGGCCGTTTACTTCCACGTGGGTGAAACCGAGGCGTGCCAGTTCGCGAATGTAGGCTTCACTGTCGAAATGGCGAATGAGCCGGCCGCCCTGATTCAAAAACTGATCAAAGGTGGCTCTGTGCCAGCGCAGGGGGCGCTGCTTGAGGACGCCCTTTTTATAAACCGCCACATCATGATCCGCCTGGTCGACCAGCAGGTGCATCATAAAAGAGTACAGATGGTACGGCTGGGCTGACCAGAGTTGTCCGCTGCCTTTTTCATCCAGTTTGAAATAGACATTATCCTTGCCGTTGGTCTGCCCGGCCCATTCCGTCGTCTGGCCGGCGCGAATATGGAACACGCCCTCTTCAGCCGCCGGTTTTACTTCATTTTTGCCCTCCAGGACGACGCCGGGAAACCTGGCGGCCAGTGTTTCCGCACAGGTTTTGCACACCAGGGGCTCGGACAGCGGATAGACGATTTTTTTTATTGCACGAAAACCATCAACTACCTTCATGACTGCACCTCAAACTAGAATGATCTTGACCTGACTCTTGCCCTTGATTTTGGCGTGAAAATCAACATACTTGCTGTTTTCCACTTTGACCAAATCAAAGTCGATTTTAACACGGTCGATAACGACTTTTTGCACATCAGCTCCCTCCGGCAGCAGCACGTGGAAATGGACCGCTGATTTGTCCGTTTCCACATCGAGCGAGATCTGATCGCTGTCAAAGTGGAACTCGTAGGCAAATGCGCCTTTCGACGCCGGATAGTGCAAACGAACGCTCGCTTCGGCGACCTGGGCGGCCAGCCATCTCGGCGCCAGCGTCACTTTGCGGAACAATTTCAGGTGATCGACGACGCCGCACAACCCTTCGATGAACGCGTAGGCCATGGCGCCGGACCCCCAGCCGTCGGTCGGCAGGGCATCAGGGCTGGTGCTGGTTTCGACCGAGCTGCTTCTTCCATCCGGAAAGTACCAGAGATAGGTTGCCTTGTTTTCTGCAATCATGTCCCGGTATTGCTGCAGGATCGAAACGCCATAATCTTCATAGCCATGCCAAAACGCGGCGCGCGCCAGTTCGCCGCCCACCAGCGGCATGATACCGCCGTTGCAATACGCGCCCTTGACCAGGATATCGTCGCCAAAAATACCGTCCGGAAAAGGCGGATCGATGGAGAACCACTCGGCAAATGCGCCGCTGCTCTGCCGGCGACGGCGGTATTCCTGCAGTATGGCCACCGCTTGACTGTGATCTGTCAGGCCTCGATTGATGGCCATGGGATTGCTCAGACTCAACTGCTCCGACTCGTCGACGCCGTCGATATGGACTGGGTTTAGTTTGACAAAGTGCGTATAGAAACGTCCGTTCCAAGCGATCTTGTTCAGACGTTTGCGGAATTTTGCTGCCTTTTTGAGCCAGAAGGATGCGCGTTTATCCTCGCCAAAATAATCATGCAACCGCGCCAACAGCATAAAGGCTTCATAAAAGCCGCTGATGTCGCCATGCATGATGCCCCAAAAGGTATTGTCGTCGATTTGCATCTGCAACCAATGATGCTTACCGGCGGTATAAGCAAAATCCCAGGTATCGACCGTGTAAGGCCGTTTGATCAGTTTGTGCTTTTCGTCCCATCGCCAGGGATGGGTGAGGCTGTAGTGCATGGCTTTTTCCATGGCGGGCAGCAGCGCATTGATCCAGTTGTCATCGCCGGAGGTCTGCCAGGCGAGAAAGGCGGCCTTGACAAAGCGGTACTCCACATCCGCCTCCACCGGCACGCGGATGTACTTGGCCCAGTTTTCCCTTTCCCCGGGCAGCTTTTCCGGGAACACGGTGTAGTAATCGAAAATGCGGCCGTTGCCGGCCTGAGTTTCGGCGAAATGTTCAACGCAGCTGGTCATGTCGGATTCAAAATACTTGAAACAGCGCATCATGTCGCTATGATCGCGAATCCAGATGGATTTGGCATCCGGGGAACGATAGCCGCGGATCTTTTTACCGTCCATGACGATATCAAGATAATTGTGCTGAAAGAACTCGCGGACCTGCGGAAAAAATCCATTCCATTCCGAACTGTCTGTCTGTATCTCGGTTTTGAAAGCCATGCAAGCTCCTGATAAATGCTCTTTCACTTAAATTATACATTTATCTTTTGTTAGTCAACAAGAATCCTCCACTTTTTGCTTGCTTTATAACAGGATGTTGAATAATTTATAAAGTTTTAGGTGTCGCAACGTACGAAAGGGTGTTTTGCATGGAAATGGAAGAACATATTTATCAGGATGATCCCAAAGTCGGGCCTGTCGATGTGATAACCAATTTGCCGCAGACCCACTATTTTTTTGTCGGCAACGGTCATATTCTTGGTGGTGTACAAATCTGCGCCTCGGAAGACGGTACTACGATAGGGCTCGCCTTGATGAAACCGGAGGTGTTTTGTTTTAAACGAGCCGCGCTGACGATGGATCCGGATAACGGTCTGCGCGCCACACAAATTGATGTTTTAATCGGCCCCTATCGCTTTCAGCCGGATCCGGTGTCCCTGCAATCCGCGTGGAAAACGGTGGACGGAATTCCTCACGTCGTCGTGACCTGGCTGGCCGAACCGTTTACATTGAACGAATATTTTTACTGCCCGGATCGCGCGACGCCCCGACTCATCCGACGCCTTGAATTCCACAATGTCACGGCTCAGGAACAGACCATCACGATAGAGACCGGCCTGCTAAAAGAGATGATAACCCCCTCTCTCACCCTGGCGGCCGGCCAGAGCGGCTGCATTTCGCTGGCGTACAGCCTGGTTTGGGACAATGAACAATGGCAGGCGCGGCTGGAGCTTGCGGATGCGCCCATCGCCGAAGAGGCGACGGCGTTCTGGGCCAGCCTGCCGCAATGTCAATTCCATAACCCGGTCCTGGATCATCTCTTCAATGTCAGCAAAATAAATCTGCAGCATACCATTTCGCATGGCGGTGCCGTCGATGCCAGCATTTGGCAGTACAACCTGGAATGGGTTCGAGACCATGCCATGATGGCCATCGGCCTGATCATGTCCGGTAATTATGACCTGGCCCGCACCATGCTGGCGCGCCTGCTGGAGCAGTTCGTCAGCCCGGAAGGCGACACCATCGATTCCGGAAAACAGCGTTCCCATCACGATATCGAACTGGACCAGAACGGTGTATTGCTCACCGCCGTACGCCTGTTTGTCGATTTTACCGGCGACTGGAGTCTGGTGGAAAGCTATTGGGACAAAATCGAACGTACCGCCGAGTTCCCCCTGCAGAGAATTTTCACCCACAAAGAGTCCGGCTTGCTGCACAACCAGCGTGAATTCTGGGAACGCCACGCCCATTACGGCATTCGCGACGGCATGGAATTGACCTATCAGTTTTTCGTCGCCATGGGCCTGGAGCACGCTTCCTTTCTGGCCGAGCACATGGAAAAATCAAAGCAGAAAGAGCGGTGGCTGCAGGAGAGCAAGCGGATAAAGCAGGCCATGCTGCACGACAATAAATACCGCCTGATCGAGCACGGCCATTTCATCAAACGTCGCCTGGTCAACGGCGAATCCCAGTCCGATGTGGTGATCGATCCATCCATTCAACTGCCGCCCAACACACCCCTGACTGAGGCGTCCCCGCACTTTTTAAATCCGGACAGTTCTATCACACTGCCTATCGCCTGGGAGTTTGTTCCCGCTGATGGCGAACTGGCCCGCAACACGCTCTTTCAAATCGAACGGCTATGGAATCAACGCTGGTCCATCGGCGGTTATGGCCGCTACCACGTCAGCTCAGAGCCCGACTCCCCCGGCCCGTGGCCTTTTGCCTCGGTTTTCATCACCAGGGCCTATTTCGAACACGGTCAGGACGAAAAAGTGTGGCGCGCGTTGAACTGGTTGAACTCGCTGGTCGGCGCCGTCTCCGGCAGCTGGTTCGAATTTTACGGCCCTCGTGTTTCTCCTCCCTGTCCGCAGGTCGGCATCACCCCGTGGACGTGGGCTGAAATCATGATGCTGTACGTGCATCATATATTCGGACTGCGACCGCACATAAACAGTGTGACGCTTCGTCCCAGATTGCTGAGTGGCATGGACAACATGCAGGGCACTTTTGCCGTGCACAACAGCACCATCCACGTACAAGTCGTGCGCGCGGCGAAAGATCAACCCCCCTCCTGTTTGATCGATGATCAACCCTTCGACTATTCGATCGCAAAAGGCGTCAAGTTCACGATCAAGGAACATCAGACCTATCACCTCTTAATCACCCAGTAGCAGAAAGGACCCGTTATGTATTTTGGCCTGCATCCCATAGATATTTTTCTGGTCGTGATCTATATCCTTGCCATGCTTTACCTGGGCATTCGTGCCCAGCGGAAAACCAAAGACACCACCGATTTTTTCATGGCCGGCCGCAAGCTGGGGAAATTTTACCAGTTCTTTCTGAATTTCGGCAACGCCACCCATGCCGATCAAGCCGCAGCCGTTTCGCGTGAAATTTACCGCCAGGGCATCGGTGGCATGTGGATACAATATCTTGTGCTCTTTCTGACGCCGTTTTACTGGTTCACGGCACTGCTCTTTCGCCGTTCCCGCGTCATCACACTGGGGGATTTCTACTGGGAACGTTATCAAAGCCGTGGGCTCGGCGCCGCCTTTGCCGCGTTCACTCTGGTCATGGCGGTGATCGGCAGCGCAGCCGCCTACATGGTCGCCGGCAAAACCATGATGGCCCTGACGCCGAAAGAGCCCTCCGCCTACACGGTTCAGGAAAAAAGATCCATCGAGATGTTTCAAGAGTACCAGACGCTTCGCGTCAAAGTGGAAAAAGCGCAAACGATGACCGACGAAGAGCGCTCACGCTATGCGGTCCTGGACGACATGAACAAACGCGATGAGCTCAAGTCCATGGTTTCCTACACAGACCCGCTGACGTTCTACTTTGTGTTTACGCTGCTGGTCGGCGTCTATACCATTATGGGAGGACTCATCGCCGCCGCCTTTACCGATGCCGTGCAAGGCACCCTGATCATCGTCTTTTCGGTCATGCTGATCCCCATCGGCCTTGCCCGTATCGGCGGATTCAGCGGCCTGCACGCCTCGGTGCCCGACTATATGTTCAACATCTTTGGCTCTGTAAAGGTCGGCGAGTACGCCTGGTATACCATATTTGCCATGGTGCTGGCGAATCTGGTGTCTATCATCGCCAGCGCGCCTTTGCTGGCCACGGCCGGCTCGGCCAAAGACGAGTGGACGGCCCGGTTCGGCATTCTGACCGGCATGTTTTTCAAACGCTTTCTCATGCTGTTCTGGGCCCTCACCGGCCTGATCGCCATTGCGCTCTATTCGGGCAAGCTGCACGACCCGGACCTGATCTGGGGCTGGATGACCAGAGACCTGTTGGTGCCCGGCGCCCTCGGACTGATGCTGGCCGGCATTCTGGCGGCCAATATGTCTTCATTAAATTCCGGTTCTGTCACCAATGCCGCCCTGTTCATCCGCAACCTCTACGCCCCGCTATTTCCGAATAAATCGGAAAAGCATTATCTCCTCATGGGTCGACTGGCCATCCTGGTCACGTTGCTGGGCGGCATCTGGGTGGCCTTTTTCGTCGGCAACCTTTTGGACCTGTTCAAGTATTTCATCTCCATGCCGGCCATTTTCGGGGCATCGATCTGGCTCGGCTTTGTCTGGCGTCGGGTCACCCGCGGCGCGGTGATCTGGCAGATCGTCATCTGCTCGCTCATCTATGCGGTGATTCCCAATCTGTTCCAGTCTATGGAGTGGGCGACGACTCATCCCCATCTGACGCGTGAAACCGACGGCCGTTACATCACCATCGAGACCAAGGCTTTGAAAGAAGACGTCGAAGCCGGCCTGGCAACCGCCGTCGGCACCAAGATCAAAAAGCAGCAGTTCGTCGAACCGGCCGGCATCTATTTTGAAAAAATCGCGCGTCAGAATCCGCAGGATCCCAATTCCACGCGCGTCGGCCTGGGCCGGTTTCATGCCGAGATCTGGGTGCTGAGCTGGTTCGGTCTGGATTTCTCCAATGCCACCAAAGCGCAGCTGGTGGCCTACCGATTTCTCTTTGATGCGCTCTTTCCGTTTGTGCTGTTGCTTTTGCTCAGTTACATAACCAAACGCAACGACAAATCGGCGCTGGATTACTTCTTCTCCAAGCTGCACACCCCGGTGCAAAAAACGGCGGAACTGGAAGAGCAGTTGATCGCAGAAGGCACCAACCATCCGGAAAAATTCGAAAAAGACAAAATCTGGCCCGGATCCAACTGGGAGATTCTCAAGCCGGGCAAAAGCGATTTTTACGGCTTTTTTGTCAGCGTGCTGTTTGTGGTGCTGATTCTATTCCTGCTGTGGCTGATGGTTAATATAAAATAGCCGGGGAGGGTTCGGCAGGCCAACGCGTCACGCGACAGAGCTCCCTGTCGCGTGACGCGTTTTTTTATTCCTTGATTACTTTGATGCCGCAGAGCAGAGGTAAAAAGCGGGAACCCGATGCAGGAGAACACTGCACATGCAGGGAATCCTGCACCTTGATCCGGGGAAAACGCTGTACACAGGTTTTGTAAGCCGCGCCCGCCTGCTGTATGATATCGAAATTCTGCAAAACAGGCTCACCCTGCAGCAACACCGAAAAGAGGCGCTCGCCCGCTTTGATCTCTTCCAGCTCGGCAAAATAGAGCTCCACCGTATAATAGGCTTCGGTCATGGGCGCCGCGGACAAGGTCATCTTGAGGTCCAGCGGCCCGATCAGGCCGGAGGCGCCGATCCACTCGTGCCGGTCCGGCGTCATCACCAGCGAATGGCGGCGAATGCCTTTAACGGCGGCAGAATCATACTGCACCGGCACATCCGGAGATTTACCGCCGCGACTGGGGAAATCCAGCCACAGCGTGTTATCATCCTGCATGCGATCGCCGGCGGCAAAAAGGTTTAATCCCAGCTTTTGCACCGGTTGACCGTTCCAGACATAGCTGTTGCTGGTCCAGTATTCCAGCTCCGGCATATGAATAAAAGCCAGCGAAGTCTGATTTTGATATGAACACTGACAGGTGCGGGTATAATCCGGCGCGTTCAGCACCCCGTTGGCCGCAATGAGGTTTGAAGTGCAGCCGGAGCGAAATCCGCCCACATTGCCGGTGCCGCCATCCATAGTGAGGTCGTAAAACCCGGCGGCCGCCGATCGAAACGACAGCAGATTTTCAGCACCGATGCTGTAGTTGCAGCCGTAATTACGGGTGTACGACCAGGGCACCGATTCGCCACTCAGGGGATCCAGACGAAATTTCCGCTCGCCGGTTTTGATCAGGTAGGAAGCGTTGTCCGTGATAATCTCATCGTGCCGCAAAATGGGCGGATTGCTGTATTCTATACTCTTGTCCCAGACCAGCTCCCCGGTCGACGCATGAAACACGGCCATGCGTTCGCCTTTTTCATCGGTGAGCATATCCCGGGAGGGGCGGGTGGATTGCAGCAACAGATCATGTTCCTGCGAGTAGCTCAGCCATGTGCCGAAAACGTTCGCCGTTCTTTCCCAGATCAGAGCGCCCGTTTCTATATCGAGGCATAAAAGCCGGTAATCGTTCGGCGCCGCCTGGCCTCGCCGGGCCAGCCGTTTTTCCAGACCCGCCGGCAGCTTGTCCAGGCAAAACAGGTATCGGTCACTGGCGGTGATGGCGTTATGAATGAATCCATAACGAGAGGGCAGTTTCCATTTCACCTGGCCGGAATAGCGATCGAGGACGACCAGCGCTGTGCTCGCTGAATAATCAAATTGACCGAACGCCCGCAATCTGGCCAGCTCTTTTTCGGTCAATCCTTCTTTTTCTTTCTGAGAAAGCTGGTAATAAGAGGCCTGGCTGAACGGGACAAAGCCGATCCCGGCGACAAGGTTCTGCCCATTCATGCCGAGATAGCCCCACTCTTTTCCAGCGTCCGGATCCGCCGCCGGCAGGGCAAGGACCTTCACCGTGGCTCCGTTCGCTATATCCAGGGCATGGCATTCGGCGCCCTGGATGACATAGATCAGGTCCGAGGACGCGATAAAATTGGTGCCGCGGGCGTTGGCACCGGGAATATGTACCTGATTATACGTAACCACCAGATGGGTCGTTTTATACGTATCGTCATAGTACTGCCCCAGCGTACCGAGACTGTCCATGCCTCTTTTCCACAACATGCGGCCGGTATAGACATCGCGCGCGCTCAGGCAATCGATACCCTGGATGATCAGTCGGCCATCGACGATCTGTTCCGGCGGTCCGTGTCCATGGCGGGGCAGCACATCCAGATTGGTGACGCCGCCGAACCAGAGCACACCCAAAGGCAATTTGACCAGGTCATCAGGGGACATGACCGTATTGGCGATGCTGCCGTACTGATGGGTCCAGTTGGCTGCTCCCCGCAGCGGCCCCTTTTTGGTGATGACATCATTGGCGCCGTACTCTTCCAGGATCAATTCTGCATCCGGAGATTGGGCCAGCAGACTTTTCACCTTCTCTTTGATTCGGATTTGTTCGGAGAACCACATTTTACCGCCGAACGGCCGCAATGCGGTCAAGGCGGTTGTCAGCTCTTCCGCGTTGGAGCTTTCATCGATTGCTGCATTTACGACGATCAGGGAGGCCAGGTAGGGCGGTGCGCTAAAGTCTTTCAACGTGCCTTGCAGCAGATGAATTCTCCGTGCCGGCAAACCCAGAGCATCAAAACGTTTCCGCAACGCATTCACTCTGCCCGGCTCTTTGTCAATGGCTATGATCGTCAAATTGGATTGCAGCGCCAACGACGCCAGGTCATCGCCATCGCCGGCTCCATACCATAAAGCGTACCCGTCCTTTAGACCGGTCTGCTGCAGAATAGCCGACGCGCGCTGTCCGGCTTTATCGGAAAAATTCCAGCGCTGCCAGGTTTCATGCCAGACCGCGCTTTTGCCGGATTTGCTGCCGTAGGCGATGATTTTACCATCCCGGGTTACGACCAGCAATCGGCCATTGGCGCTGATGATTCGACCGACGTCGCCATCGATGTGGTCCTGCCACTCCTTAACCAGCTTTCCATCCGCCTCTATCCGGATGGCGGTCAGCACGCCACGGCCGCCGGCATAGAGACGCGTGCCGGATTTGATCAGGTCGCCCGAGGCATCGACCTTGAGAGAGCCGAGCAACTGCCCGGGCTGGACCGCATTGCGAACGATGATAGAATCGCCGGACATGAAAAATCGCTCTTTATCCAACACCGGATATTTGCCCACTCTGCGGGCGACGCCGGCGCCGGTGGCCAGGTCGTACAGATCGGTCTCACGATCGCGGTAGTGATTGAAAAAGTATTTATCATTGGCACAAATAAACGCGCCGCCGGTTTTGTTGTATTCAGCCAATCGGTAATATAACAGCTCACCGGTGCTGCGATTAAAGCAGGCCGGTACCGAGCGGCCGCCTGATACCAGCAGCTTGTCACCGCTAACCACCATGGCGCCCTGGGGCGCCACATTGGCGAAGGCCGGCGAATTATGTGGTTGTACGGTGTATTGGGAGCCGATGCCGTCGTTCTGCCAGAGCACGCGGCCATCCTGCGCATCCAGACAATAGATAAATATGCCCATAAAAGGCCAGATACTGGCGGCGAAATAGAGCCGATCGTTCTCGAGCACGATTCCGCCCCGAGCCGGCCAGGAGGAGATCAGTCGTTTGTTGCCGAGGATGTTGCGATCCGCCGGAGCGCCGCGGAATTTCCACAACAGCTGTCCGTTTTTCGCAGACAGGCAGTAGAGGTAACCGTCATCGCTGGTGCAATAAACGCGATCGTGCGATCCGGCCATAGGCAGGCGAATCGGACCATTGGCATAAAATTCCCATTTTTGCCGGCCGGTGGCCAGATCAAGGGCGATTACCTTATCCCGGTCATTGAATGAAATGAACAGCAGATCGCCGATGACAATAGGTTCGAACACTTTGTCCAGCGGCATCAGGTCCTGATTCAGGGAATCATCCCATACCGATTCCCGCGGTGAATAATGACGGATCCACTGGCGATGCAGTGTGCCGGACAACTCTTCCGGCGAGTTCGCTGTGCGGCCGGCGTCATAGCGCCACATGGGCCAGTCGGCGCAATATATAATGGTGCTGGACAGCAAAAGCAACAAAACGGACAGGCAACTTTTCTTGTTCACGCTACGTTCTCTCCGGAGAATTACCGTTTCAGGGTGATGGTGCGATCTGCTTGGCCGGCGGCCTCTTCATCATGCGTTGCCAGCAGAACCGTGCCCCCGGCCGCGGCATATTTTTTCAGGCAGAGAACAACGCTGCGGGCATTGTCCCTGTCGAGGTTGCCGGTTATCTCATCCGCCAGAACCAGCGCTGGTTCATGAACCAGCGCGCGGGCCAGAGCGGTCCGCTGTTTCTCGCCTGCACTCAACTCGGCCGGTAAATGGGTCTGCCGCTGCGCCAGACCCAATTCATCCATCAAGGCCACGGCACGCAGGCGATACTGTTCTTCCAGCTGACTCAGCCGGGGAAGAAGAATATTTTCCAGCACGGTTAAATAGGGCAGCAGATGATATTGCTGAAATACAAAGCCAACATGTCGGGCACGCCACTCTGCCCGCCTGGCCGCTGACAGGTCAAACATATTCTGGCCGGCGAGCACAACCTGACCTTCGTCGGGATGCAGCAGGCCGCCGGCGATCAGCAGCAACGTGGTCTTGCCGCTGCCGCTGGCGCCCCGGATCGCTGTAAATTCGCCGGGCGGCACCGTGACATTCAGCCGGGACAGTACGGTGATGATCTCGCTGTTTTTCCGATAGGCTTTGCCGATGTTTTGCATTTTCAGCATGGTTCACTCCTCCCGCAATACCAGCGCCGGATCCTGCCGCGCCGCATAAAAAGCCGGAATCCAGCTGGCGATCAGCGACAGGATGATGGCGGTCAGCAGGGCCACGGCAAAGAGCTGAAGGTTGAACAGTGTCATCCAGCCGCCGTGGGGTTGCCGGAACCAGGCCAAGAGGGCGCCGACGCCATAGCCGGCGATTGCGCCGAGCATTCCCATGAAAACAGCTCTGCTCAAAAACAGCATCATGATGGTCGAGCCGGCTGCGCCACAGGCGCGCAAAATACCTATTTCGCTTTTACGTTCCCTGGCATTGGCAAAAAAGAGCAGACCGATCCAGATGGCGCTGACCAGAAAGACCAGCGGGGTGAGAACGGCGGATAACTCTTCTATTTCCGTGCGCAGGCGCTGATGATTTTCCATCTCGGCTTTGATCGCCTGCCCGGCTTCCTCTTTTGCGCGATCTCTTGCTTCTGCGCGCGTCAACACGCTTTTGCCCTGCTCGATGACCTGCACCCCGGGCAGGATCGCCGAAATATCGCGGCGAACGGTCGCAATATCATTGCCGGCGCAATGGCATTTGAGGGCCAGGATGGCGTTGATCTGGCCGGGGCGCCGCAATATTTGCTGAGCCTGTTTCAGATCGATCCAGATCGAGATATCGTCCTGGTTGCCCCGCTCCTCGTTAACCTGCTGAACCAGAAAACGCCGGCCATACAGCAGGACAGAATCGTTTTCTTTGATGCCCATGCTTTGCGCCAGCTCATAGCCCAGCACGAGCCGGCCCGGCGGCACCGGCGACAGCAGCGGATCATGGCCTAGCTTGCTTTCAGACACCTCCCCTGAAGTGCCGATTAAAACTATCATCCGTTTCCGTTCAGGCCAGCCTGTTTTTTCCTGCAAACTTGGCAGAATATGCTGAACCGTGACCAACCTGGCCTGGGCCAGTTTTTCAGCATAGGATTCCGGCATATACGAGGTGATCTGTTCCTGGGCAAAAAATTCATGACGATTCTGGCCTTCCGGAATAATCAAAAGATTAAACCCCAAAATCTTCATGATCTTCCTGTAATCGTCCTGCAGCTCGGCCATGCGCACAGCCGTTTCCTTTTCCTTCTGAGCCAGGATCGATTGCGTGTGAGCGTCCAGCAGCGCCAGCGTAGTAAGAACGCCGACCAGAACCCCGACAGCAACGACGACGGAAACAAAGCCGGAAATGAAATTAATTTTTCGATGCCAGGCCTCTTTGAGCATCATTCGCCAAATGGTCACGCCCTGGAACCTCGCTTTTTAAGGATCAAAATCAGGGAAAAGACGATCGCTAATATAGCGCCGCCGCCGGCAAGGACCAACAGATTTTTCAGCAGGCGAGCGCTTTTTGCAGGCTTTTGCGGAGCAGGTTCTGGTTCTTTGGCGATGTCCGGCGTGATCAAACCCTCTTGCAGCTCCGGCGCGGTCATGGTATCAACCGTGACCGGCTTTGCCTGGGGAGCGGTGTTTTTCTTTTTGACGCTGTCCGGTCTGAACGCGTCCAGGCCGACCAACGGCGAGATGGTCTCTTTTTTTACCCACCGGGCGAGCGCGGGGTTGGACCAGTCTGCGGCCAGCAGCAGATCGACTCCCGGATTAAGAGCTTTGATTTCACAGGAACACCAGGCCACAGCCGATCGACAGGCCTCCAGAATATTTTTTTCATTAATGCCCTCCCCCACCAACGCATACATCATGCGGCCGCGGCCAAAAACGGGAAACGCCATCGCTTGGTCGAAAGAAAGCAGATCCGGCTCTGAATGCAACAGCATCTGAATCAAAACGACCTCTTGCGGATCCGAACGATCCACCGCAACGGCTGAAAAAGAGACTGGCATGTTTTTAAAATCGGTGACCGGTATGGGATTGCCGTTGCTATCCGTTCCGGTTTCCGGCACCACCAGCTCTTGCCCGGCTCGCTCGAGAGCAGCCTTGACCACGGACTCGGCCTGCGCATCACGTTGGGGATCACCGGCGGTCAACACGATCCATACCACCGCATCGCCGGCCACTATTTTTTCAGCCACCTGTTGACGGACAGGTGAATGCAAAATCAGGGAAAGAGTCGCCGGCGTGCACGGCCCGGACCAGACCGGCTCTGCAATATGAACATGCGCCGGATAGTAAAGCTCCATCCAGGGCAGCGTCGTGACCTCGTTCCGCTGCAGATCTCTTTTGCCATCAGCGGAATCGGCTGCCACCCGCCGTATGGACAGGTTAATGGAGTGCCGGCCGATGCGCGGCTTCTGCAGCATCTGCTCTACTTCAGGCGGAATCCGGCCGTCCTGCTGATACACCACCAGTTCATAGGTATCGGCCGGCCATTGCTGCAGCGCATATAAAAACACCGGCACGTTGCAGGCGCGCGCGCACCCGAACCACACAGCGAGCAGAGCAAGGATCCTGAAGGATCTTGTGGCCATGGCTGATCTCACAGCGATGCGTTGACGCCGGTGGAGATTCTACGGCCGAAATCCGGGTAACCGATCGAAGTGGCGTAACTCTTATCGGCTATATTTCTGACCTCGATAAACAGCTGCAGCTTTTGTGCCGGAAGAATCTCATACCCGACGATGACGTCCAGGTTGACAAAATCTCCCAACGGTTGCGGCGCCATGGGTTTTCCGGCCACCATCGGCAAAAATTGCCCGGACTTGAAATCGCTCAAATACTTGGCCAGCAGATTCAGAGACCATCGTTGGCTGTGGGCCAGAATGCCGGCAGAGCTGATCCACTGCGGGTATTCTTCGTCACGCACCATGGTGCCATTCTGATCGGATTTGGCCACCAGACGGGTGGTGTTGAAAAATGATCGCCAATGCCGCCACAGGACCGGAGACTGCCACTCCAGTTCGACGCCGGTTTGATACTGGTCGCGGTTCAGATAAAGTTCCATAACACGGTCGCTCATGGCTTTCGTGGTGCCGCTCAACACAATGGCATCCTCCTGCCGGGTCATAAAATAGACGAGGGAGACCCGGCCGAAACGAGGCGACAGGTTCTGCAGGCCTGCATCGGCTTTCAGTTGCGTTTCCTGTTCCGGCTCGATCAGCTGGGTGGTCAACGTCCCGGCGCGGGGCTGCACCTTGCCCAATGCCGAATGCAGGTTCAGGGATAACGATTCGTTTAGATACAACACGGCGCCGAAGGTACTCATGATAATCGGCTGCTGCCAGGCATCCACAAGCGGGGTCACCTGGGTCAATCCCCTGGTGCTTTCGTTGATGCTAAAGGCGCCGTATCGATTCAGGTGCGATTTTTCCCAGCGAACACCTAAATCAAGGTAAAGCCGGCCGAACTGGTGCTCGTCCGTTATCACGCCGGAATAGGTTTCCGTATCGCAGGCCTTGCCGTAATAAAACCGTTTGCCGTTGGGGGCCACCCAGTGATTGTAGAAAAAGGCCAGTCGCAGCATATTGTCCCGAATGGGTGATATCGCCTGGATAAGGCTCAGGTTCAGCTCATGATCCTGCTCTATATAGCTGCTGCGCGCGCCGGTGGTGGTGTTATAGCTTTTGTAGGAGGGCTTGCGGTCGGCGTAGGAGGCTTTGAATTCCGTGGTCGATCGTTTGCCGGTCGTATATAATCCACGAAAGGTGACCAGCAGGGCTTTTACCGGATCGTACTCTTCCTGGACGAGCCAATACCGGGAATCCGCCGGCGGCACGGCTGCGGTGAATTGTCGATCACCGTTTATGTAAAACGCGCTGCTCTGCAGGCGCAACGACGGAGTCGGCTGCCAGTTCACCTTGCCAAAAAAATTGGCGACCCTTTCTGCGGCATGTTTGCCGCTCGGGCCGTCTGTGCTCGAGTACCCCAAACCGCCGGCATACGACACCGTATGTATTCGATTACCATGCGAGAGGTGTCCACGCCACGAGTTAAATGAGCCGTATTCCAGGCGGCAGCTGGATTCACGCTCTTCATATTCTCTGGTCTTTACCTGAACCACACCGGCCATATTGGATACTCCGGTGAGCAAAATCGCACTGGAACGGACTACCTCGATCGATTCGACATCCTGGGCGGAAAAAAAATAGGGCAATTCCAGAAATTCTTTCTGCCAAACCCCGTCGATGACATAATCCGGATAGGGATAGCGCTGCCCGCGGAAGGAAAGAAACTGTTTGACCTTGCGGCCACGGGTTTCGGTCATGGCGCCGGGGACATAATTCAAGGCCTCCACCAGGGTTTGAGCATGATGGTCCTCGATCGCCCGGCGCGGAATAATCGTCGTGGAAGGTGCCAAGGCTTCTGATTTCAACGCCGGCTGCTCGAGGAGGTTCCGGTAGGCTTTGCCGGTGACTTGTACCGGCTGCATGGGCAGAAGAGTGGCTGTCATGCGAACATCCAACTCTGGACGGGTGCCCTCCCCCACGCTCACTTTAACCTGTTTGGTTTCATAGCCGATCATACTGATGGATAGGTCATATCTGCCGGCGGCCAGACCGGTCAATGAAAATCGGCCTTCACGATCGCAGACCACGCCGCGCTGGCTGCCCTTAATCGTCACTTCCGCGCCCGCCAGAGCCTGGAGGGTTTTTGCATCACGAACCTTACCCGCAATATCAAAAGCGTATAGCGACGGCACCATCCATATCATCAGCAACACGTAGATCCATAGCCTTGCGAACCAGCTTTGTTTCATTTCATCATCTCCCTGATTTCAATTTGTGGTTGCTGTCAGTACCAGCCCTTACCAATTCGACGGCGAGTAAAATCATGGCATTCGCCTCCAGCAACCGGCCTTCAGAATTGCGAAAGCGATCAGACGCTTTCAGATTAATATGTCGTATCGTTTTGCCTGGACGAGGATTCGTCCATTCATAGCGGTACACCAGTCTGCTGTGCGTTGTGTCTTTGCTGCCTTCGACGGCTTGGGCCAGATAGGCATAGACTGTTTGCGGGAATCCGGTATTCCCCTGCTCCCATGCATCCATGGTCCGCTCAGCGGCTTGCCAATCGAGAATGTTGATACCGTAACGAACCGGCAGAGAGATTTGCAAACCATCTTCATAGACGATTTCGTACCAGCCCAGCAGATCAGAGGTATCAATAAAATTATGGATCAGCCGATAGGCCGGTTCGTTTCCGGCCGGCCGGACCAGGGTGTGCCAAAAGATCAGGCGGCTGACATCGGCCTGAATGGGTAATCCCAACCGCTCCCGTGGCAAAGTATGGTATGAATCGGACCCGGTTGCTATGGCGGCTGCTTTACGAAGAATGGTTCTGCCAGAGGCTGCAGCCGCCGTCCCGTCCGGGTCGATTTCCGGCAGGGCCCACTCACCCGCTATTGCACCCAAAATGGTGCTGTTAGCGTGCAGGTTGTGCCAGCGGCTCAGATCAACGGCTTCCGGGATGCCGCTCTTGTCTTCCGGAAATAATTTGCTGGACAGACTTTTCTGTATGACAGGCACACGACGGCGCGTCAGCGAGGCGAGTTCTGAAAAGGTGAGCAGCTGCTCAGACCAGAGCAACTGGGCGCAGGCGAGAAAATCATATAACAGATCCTTGCCGAAATTAAGCTCTGTCGTGCCGGCCCATGACGAAGGCGCTCCTCCCAGCAGACCCCTGGTATGCGCCCTGCTCTGCCAGCCATCGATGTTCGGCCGGAAATTGCCCAGGACCTGTTGAAATCCCAGCCGGGAGAGGAAGCGATCATTTGTGGAATCGCCCCAGAACCAGTTGAACACGACAATATCTTTGGGAATCGAACCTTGCACCATGGCGGCCGGCACGCCTCCGGGTATCCGGTAGCGGTGACCGGTGGGCGTTTCCCTGTTTTGCACTCCTCTGCCACGCACCGCTTCCACTAGGTGGTCGCCCCACATCGCCACTTTGATTTTTTTCTCTGCGAGATAGCGGTAAATTTTATTGACGTCGGCGACAAACAGGTCAGCATACTCTTTTCCGGCACAGCGCGCGCATTCCGAAAACGGCATTCGCCATTCATCATGGCCGATATGAATCATTTCAGGATGCATGACGTTGATGTACTCTTCGAGCACGTCAAAATAGAGCGCATAGGAACGCGGTTCCGACGGACAATACGTATCCGGCCACTTGGCATTCTGAATTTCAGCCAGCTCGCGATGCCGGGACAACAGGTAATAGGAATGGGTCAGCGACGGCAGCTCCGGAATCACGGTAATAAAATGCTGTCGGGCAAACGCCACCAGCTCCGCCACTTCCTCCTGTTCCAGGATACCGCCGTCAGCGGCATCCTGATGAGAAGAATCCTGAAATTCCTGTTGTGGGCCGGCGGGCCGATCCAGGCGATGATGATAAAGATACCTGGCCAATTGCACGGCGCCGATGTTAAGTTCCGGATGCTTGTATAATCGCATACAGGCGTTCATCTCGAGAATCAGGCGATTGTATTTGTACAGCGCCATGAAATCACGGATAAATCGCTTGAAAAACGGAATGTGATCGCGACCCGGCACATACAGGCGGATACCGCGGAACGGCAGACGCGGATAATCCTCGACCAGTCCGGTCGCCACCGACACACGGCCCTGATCGGATTTCAGCAACTGGCGCAGGGATTGCAGACCATAAAAGGTACCGGCCGCATCCCGGCCGATGACCACCAGGCTGTTGGTGCGGATATCGATGATATAGGCTTCTTCCCGGTTTGATGGTTTGGCAGAGGAGCGCGTGCGCCAGGCATGCTGCTTAACCAGCCTGTTATCGGCTTGAGCAAAAAGAATATAGTTGCCGTCTATCGGCAAAGCAGAAACGGCCGACGCTGTCAGCGCCACTCCAAATCGGTCGGCCATGTGCGCGATGAAGAGACGCACAAGAAAAGAGTCCTGTTTGCTTGCTTGAACCGGGAGAAGGATACGGGTGGTTTCATTTACGACAAACGAGGTTGATTGAAGAGTAATGGTTCTGGGGAAAGGAAAGATATCGGCGGAGCGCTCGTGTCCGGCCGGCCACGCCGATGAGCTGCAGCAGATGAGCAAGACCAGAGCGGTCGCGCGCCATCCGGGCAAACCGGAAGGCAACGCCTGGCGCCCAATGTCGAGCCGGCATTTCTCAGTTATGTCGCGCAAACAATATTTCAAAGTACTCCATGTATTCAATCCATCGGATCCTGCCGTCCAGGCGCAGGCGGCTATGAACGGCCCGCCAGGGCGTCACGGCGCTGTCGATCCCGGACAGGAAAACATGTCCGTCGAAAGCCGGCTATTTGCTTTTCTCCACTTCCATGCCCCATTTCTGCAGCGTGGTGCCCATGCTCCGTTCCAGTTGTCCGAGCGCCTTCAGATAGCCGGCGATGGCGCGCAGTTCTTCGTTTTGGGCATTGGTCAAATCGCGCTGATAGCTGATGACCTGAAAATTGCTGGAACGTCCCACCCGCATCTTGTCCTCTTCCAGCTGCAGCTTTTGTGCCGCCAGCTCTTTGGCGCGCTGTGCCAGGCCTACCTGATTCAGGGTGTACTGCACCAGCCTGACTGCATTTTCCACATCGATGCGAATATTGTCGCGCAATTCCTCGACATATATTTCCTGGCGTTCCAGGATAATACGGGCCTGTTCATAGCCGTTGGCCAGATACTGCTTGTTAAAGGGAAAAGAAAAGGAGAGCCCGATATTCCAGGTGAGGGTATTAAAGCCGAATGCATCTTTGGCGGTTTTGTAAAGGTCATCCGTTCGATTGGCGTCGCTGCCGACGCTGGCATAGCTGCCCAGATAATAGCGATTGCTGTTTTGCGCCACCAGCAGGTCCATCCGTGAAATGTCCAGATATAATTGCCAGATCGCCCAATCCGGCCGGTTTGTAAACGCGCGATCAAGACACTCCTGCAGCTTAAGCGCCACCGGCTTGAAATCCATCTGCGTGGTCGGCCGGATCATCAGTCTTTTGTCCAGATCCAGCTGCGACTGCAGCGCCACCTGGTTCAGGGTAATAGAGTTTTCCGCCCCGGACACAGAAATTTCTCTCGAGGCCAAATCCGATTCCGCCTGCACGATTTCCTGAGCCGCCATGCGACCGCTTTCGATCAACATTTTGTTGATCTCGAGCAGATCCTTGGCCCTCTTGAACGCCTGTTGCTGGATCTTGTAATCCTCATACACGAGGATCAGATCCCAATACTGGCTTTCAATGGCGGTGACCAGGTCGATCAGATTCTGTTTAACATAAAGCAGGGAGATGTTGGCGTAGGCCTTGGCCCGATCGATGGGAATCATATTCACTTTGATGCCAAAGCCCTGCAACAGGGGCTGGCTGACCGAAATGCCCACATTGGTATTGTAATTGGTCACACCGGCATTGTTGGAAGATTCACTGGTGCTGCTGGACACGCCGATGCTGACGCTGCCGCCGGTTTCCAGCGCCCGGTAAAAACCCAGCGAACTCGACAGCCCCTTTTTCTTGATGGAATAGCCCAGATCGTCGTTGCGGCTTTCATTGCGACCGCCGGTGATATAGGCCGACGGCAAAAAACGATATTCCGCCTGTTTCAGATTCAGAACGGAAATCTCTTCCGAGTACCGATAGTACTTTAAAATTCGATTGTGCCGGATGGCCAGGTCGATGGCCGTTTCCAGGGTCATGGGGGCGTAGCCGAGTGAATCCAGCGTAATCTCGACTTCATCAGACGGCGCGGACCCTGCTGTTGTGGCGAGCTTCGATGCGGCCAGGCCATTGGGTGACGCCAGACGCACATCGATGGCGGAATTGGATTCTTGAGCCCACCCGTTAACTTGAATGAGCAACAAACCGAACAAAACGAGTCTTGTACTGATACGAGTGTTCATTGGTATGGATCACGTGTGTTAAGAGTTGTCCTTCGCGTACTTTGGTTCCGGCTTTTCCGGCTTGGCTTATTCAGTGACCGATCGGATCGAATACGAGGCATACCGCTCACCGGCCCGGTGACAACGAATGGACACGCCAACCGATAAAGACCGTCAGCAGGCTGGCGAGCAGCAGCGTCATCAGCACCGGCCATACAGCAAATTGCCAAACCCAGCCACTGAGCGAACCAATCATCCAGGCCAGCATCTGGCCCAGCAAAACGCCACCTGCACTGGTGATCAATCCATTGGCCAGCGCCCGTGACAGGTAATAGGAGGCCTTTCTGCGCGGCTCTGCGGCTGATTCCGACACGACTTTTTCCAGTATCAGGATCAGGTACAGCTGCCAGGTGCCGAACAGCAGCGCCATGCTGGCCAGGCCGCCGGCGATGACAGAGATATATTTTATTCGCTGCGCGATTCTGCTGGCGAACAGGGTTTGATTGCTGATCTCATAGGCCGATATATCTCCGGCTAATTGTGTCAACCGCGATTGAATATAGTCCGCGGTTTCCGCAATATGCCGCGCCGGATTGGCGGCGAGGGTGACTTTGGTAAATTCTTTGTCGGTGTGAAATTGCATCATGGTATAATACGGCATCAGCACCGATTCGTCCAGGCGATATTCTCCGGAGACCGCCGAGCTGGGCGCGAGCACGCCGATGATCTTGCACGCCTGCCTGCCGATTTGCAGCGATTGCCCCAACAGAGAATCAGAAGGACCGGCCGACCATTTTTTCCACACTCGGTAGCCGATCAGACAAAAATCGCCGGTTGAATCCAGTTCACTGAAAAATCGGCCATGCAGCGTATGCACATTGTACACATCACCATAGGCCGCTGAAACACCGATGGTGGACATCTCCTGCTCTGCATCGCGGTATCGTATTTTTTCCGTGCGATGATATTCCGGCGCTACGCCGAGAATGAAGGACGGGTCGCGCTTGAGCACCTCCAACGTCGAAGGATCCAGCCGCCTCATCTGGGCCGCTCCCAGATTGCCATTGCCGTAGCGGTTGATAATGGAAAACAGATCCGATCCCTGCGCGTGAAAACGGCGGCCGACTTCCAGTTTGACCACATGGTTTGAATACATCAAAACGAAAAGGCAGGCGCAGCCAACGGTCAGGCTGGCCAGGACCATTCGATAGCGCTGGAGAAACTGTTTTTGCAGTGTGTTCAGGGTGAATAGTCTCATGAGGCCATCCTTCAGCGCCAGGTCGGCACAAGTACGTGATCGCCGGAACGCAACCCTTGTTCGATGACGACTTTACTGCCATCACTGTATCCCGGCCGCACGATGCGCACTTCCGCCGTTGTTTCATCCTGGCCGATCAGAACCACGTCCTGGCCGTTCAATCGTGAAACGGCTTCGATGGGAATCGTGACCACCCCTTCGTAGACATGGGTGCAGATAGCGGCCTCTGCCTGCATGCCAAAACGCACGCGCCGGCGCGCCTCGGCCGGCAGATCAGGAATGGAGATGCGCAACGGATAATATCTCTCATCTTCCGCCACCGTGGCGGATGCAGCCATCCAGTCCACCTTGCCCTGCAGCACCATATTGGGAAAGGAAAAACCGGTTATGCGCACCGGCTGGCCGACCTGCACATCCTTGGCGCTCAACTCGCCCACCTGCGTGTTGATGATAAAGGATTCGGTGGCGCCGATAGTGACGATCAGATCCCCTTCCTTGAAAAGGTCGCCCTCTTTTTTGATCGCTTCGCGGCGGCCGTCGCTGGCCTCAGGCGCCATGATCATGCCGGCGACGGGCGCCCGAACCACCGACGCTTCATAGCGCGCTTCAATCTCGTCCAGCTCTTCTTTGGCGTTGGACAGCTTTAATTTCAGCACTTCGATCCGCTCCGGGCTGCCTTTGTCCAGCGTGGATTCCAGCTGCTGCTTGGCGTTTTCATAATCGTAGCCGGTTTTTTTATACGTGGTGTTGGCCTGGTCGAATTCAACGCGCGGGATAATTCCCTTTTCGTACAGCTTTTTGGTCTCCTCCAGCTTCTTTTTTTCATTGCTTTCGGCGATCTTGGCCA
>CAZISM010000056.1:0-32668 GCA_964541895.1 uncultured Cytophagia bacterium | reverse complement strand
CGTTCGCGGAAAGAAGCACATAGCGAATCTGGCCAGACGCCACCTTGCCGGCGAATTCGTCGACACTGAGTGTTTCTTCACGGCCATAATAGCCGCCGAATGCCATGACCGCTGCACGGCTCTGCAATATCACGGGCCCAGCCCAATGGATGTCGCGCACCGCCAGCAGGAACCGCTCATTCCCACGATTCGCCTGCAAGAAACGGACGAGCGCAGGCAGATGCGTCGGTTGCGTACCTTCAGCGTCTGCACGTTTCTGGTAGTCAAGCAATTCTGGATCGGCCATCGGCACCATGCGACCCACCGGAGCCAACGCGGGCGTGGCCGCCCACAGCAGCGGCGATACCAGCATCGCTACGGTCCCGAGAGCCAACGCCAGCTTGCGCAGGAGCGGCCGCCTGGCCATCAGCATTCCCAGCACGCTGGCAAGACCAGCCACAGCCAGCGCGGGTACGAGCACGCGCACCCATGCTGGGTAAAAGCCGAGGATCATGGCATGCCAGAGCAGCGACAGCACCACCGCCGCGACCGGCAAAAAGAGCGAACGACCGCCGCGTTCGAGCTCCTGCCAAATGTTTTTTGCTGCCAGTGCGGTGAGAATGGCCATGGCTGGCGCGAGCAGCGTGAGATAATAGGGGTGAATAAAAGTCGGCGGCAAACTAAACACGGCGCCGAACGTGAGCATCCATAGGATCCAAAAGAGCGCATCCCGAGAGGGTCCTGACCAGGTCCAGTTCGGCTGCTTTCGTGGAATCGTTGCGATCATGCCGACGAACAGAACAGGCAGGAACCATGCGATGTGGCCGGCCATATCCCGGTTCGCCAGGCGAAGCAATCCTGGCGGACCTCCATGACCGGTGATTTCTAGCGCCGGGCGCCGGCCCTTTGCGTGACCCGGGCCTGATCGGCGAGCAATATCTTCGCCGCTTGGCTCGGCTCCCCGGCCGGTTTCGCCTTCTTTCACCTCCGGCTCACTACTCTTTGTCATGCGGCCGATGCCCTGGAATCCGAAGGCAAGACTCAACATCGAGTTGTCGTTTGTCTCGGCGATGTAGGGACGCCGTTCTTGAGGGGTGAGATCCACGGCGACAGGCCAGACCAGCGAGCAGAGAACGACGACAACCGCGGCGAGGGCGAGGTGCAGCAGCCGGCGGTGAAACGTGATCGGCGCGGTAAGCAGGTAGGTCAGAAAAATTGCAGGAAGCGCCAGAAAAGCGACAATCAGCTTGGTCATGAATCCTGCGCCGATAAGCGCGGATCCCAGAGCGAGCTGTTTCACGCTGCCTTTATCGGTTGCAGCGAGCGTCAATGCTACGGCGCTCAGAAGAACCAGCAGCAGCCAGCTGTCGGCCAGGTTGCTCCGGTCCACGGCCACGCTGGCTGGGATGATGGCCGCAATCAGCGCCGCGATTGCCGCGCCCGCTGCATTGGTGACACGCCTGGCCAGCACGAACACCAGCAGCACCGAAAGCACGCCGGCACCGACCTGGGGAAGGTGGATAGCAAGCGCGTTAAAGCCGAAAAGGCGGACGCTGAGCGCCTGCATCCAGAAGGCGAGCGGCGGCTTGCCGATAGCCAGGAATCCCGCGGGATCAAACGCGGCGAACCAAAAGTTGTGCCAGTCGGAGGCCATGCTCAAAACGGCCGGGGAGTAATAAAGATTGTCAAAGCCGTGGCCCGCGAGATTCCAGCAGCGAAGTACAGCAGCGAGCAACAGGATGGGCCCGATCAAGAGCGCCGGCCCCTTGAGCGTGCTCTTGTTTTTATCCCTGCCCGAGTCGTTGCGTACGATTTCCATCTTGCCTCTTCTCCCTTTGTTCAACATTCCTGTGTGTTGAGCGAGATCGCAGTATGGGAGGAGATCATTTTGTCTTCCCCCTTCTGAAGAAAATCGTGCACCATATCGTTTTATAGTGGAATGAGCCGGACAAATTTTGCCTCAAACGGTGCGAATTGCACCGTACGCTTATTTTTTTGCAATACTTCTCCCAGAACGTTCACTTTGTCCATCTGTTTTATTTTTTTCACGGACGAAAATCCCGTCACATCCAAGTTTGTCGCCGTCCCGGCCACTTCGCGCAGGTGCAAGAGGATGCCTTGACCGTCCGGCGCTGGTCGCGCCGCCACCAGAACAACGTTGGTGGCCGGCCAGTTGAGCCAGGAAGTCGAGGGCTGGAGATGAGCTTTGGATTTCCCGGCCGGGATGACCCGGGCCAGCAAAGGAATCCGCGAACCCCAGCTGAACTGCACCGCCGCCGTGTTTCCGGTTTCCCGGGTCGACGTCAAATAATAGGACCAGTGCAATTCACCTTCCTGGCTGGCGCGGAAATTGGTGAACCAGTAATTGTTCATAATCCACGAATACACGTGGGGCTGGGCGATCTGTGCCTTTTCCTGCCATTTGCCCAGATTCAGATCGCCAAACTGCACCAGCGGAATTTCGTTGCTTCCCAGTACGACCTGTCCGCTGCTATTGCGCAGCGAAATAAAATTCTGCATGGTCTGCCAATCCGAAGCCGAACGCGGCAGTTGGTTTTCGCCGGGCGTCACGAATCCGCCCTGGGCTTCGTAGGAAAATTTGCCGCCGGCAAACTGAAACGGAAAGGCCACGTAAACAGCTTCCGGATCGGTGATCGGCTGCTTGCGCAGGGTGAAATTCAGATCAATGCGTTTTGTGGTTTCGAAAAGGCGATACTCCCATTTGGCGCCATCGCAACCAGTCAAGTCGCCGGAAAATTGAATGGCCTGCCAAATCGGTCCGGTGGTTGATTCCAGGCGGCGGACATTTTTGGCCGGCGTGCGCGTGAACGCTCCGGTCTTTAATTGCCGCTGGCTGTCGTTGAGCTGCTCGTGCAAGAGCTGCCCGATTTTCCATTTTGAATTGGGATCAACCAGGTCGGCCTTTAACTCCTTGTCAAAGAGATGCAGGATTTCTCCGGTCGTTGGGTCGATTTCGAGCCGGTAAAAAGCATTTTCCAGCTGATTGGCGCTATCCGTCCGCGGCGGAACTGTTTTTTGGATTTCGCCGATGCGCAGAATTTTGTACCCCAGTGCCGGGACCTTGTCGACCCAGAGAAGCCAAAAACTGCCTTCGGTCCGGGTGCGCAACCGTTGTGCCGGAATTTCGCGGCCAGTGGCGGCATCCATAATCTGGCGGGCTGAATGTTTCGGAATGATTTCGTGATCGATGAAAACTTTAATCAGCCCGGAGCGCTCCCAGTTCAGCGTATTCCAGACCGCAATGGTCGGCACCTCCGCAGCCGGCAGGTTTTCCCGCAACACAGCCGAGGCTTCATCGCGCAGCATGCCGGCGAGTTTCGCCGCATCCCATACATAGGCCGATTTTTCATTCCATTGCACCCGGCTGTTTTCAGACAGGGGATTGCCGACACTTTCATCAGCGCCAAAGGTGTGTTCATCGTAAAACAGCAGCTGTTCCTGGGCATATTGCCCGCGTTCCCGGGTTGCAGCCGGAAGCGGTGTGCCCAGCCATTTCGCCAACGCCAGAGTGGTTTCACTGGTTTGCAGGCTGACATGCGTTGTTCGTGCCGTCGCGGTTTCGAGAGCGGCAGACCCGAATCCATCCGTCCACCAATCGGGCCAGGCGACACGATAGACCGGCAATTCCGCGCCTTTTTCCTGTTCGACCCATTGGAAAAATTCGTGCGCTGTGGCCAGGCGCAATTTCGGCGAAACATAGATATCGTTCCAGCGACGGATCAGATTGCTTGCGATAACAGCCGGTGGTGAATTGTCGGTATGATAACCCGAAAACTGGGCATACGCCTGGTCGAACCGGTAGCCATTTTGGTCGAGCTGCGCCAAATAGGCCAGCACCCCATCCCGCAGCGGCCCGAGCTGTCCTTCGTGCATCCGCCAGACATTGCCCATGTGATAATGTTCCGCGCGGTACGCCAGCAGCCGTTTGCCGGATGGGGACTCCCACCAAAACGCAGTGGGTAGATCAAACGGCAGCAGCGAGCGGGTTTTGTTGATCCCCATTGTGAGATACTTTATGCCTATGCCGGAAAAATAATCAACCAGACACCAGGCCGCACCGTTGACGTCATTTTGCATTGCGGTGCGCACCGGGATGCCATATTTCTGTTTGAATTCCAGCAACGGCTGCAACGACGCGGCCATTGAATTTTCTGTGGCGGTTTCGGCCATATTGAGGAACATGCCGGCGACTTCAATCCGGCCTTCCTGTACGCGTTTGAGAAAGCGGGTGACCTGGGCGACCGGCCGTCGTTTTAAAAATTCCTGTACCGGCCAGGTGACTTCGCACGTCCAGCGAAATTTGGCATCGTCGGGAAGATCATCTGTGGCGTCGCAGCAATCCAGCGCGTAATCGATGTAGCGCAGATGTTCCGCCAGAGTTACGGATTGTGGCCGTGTGTAGCCGATGTCGGTGTGCGTGTGCTGAACCAGATATACCGTGCGCCGACGCGGCTTTGTTATAACCATGTCCTTCCATACCTGACGGCGGGTTTTGGATTCCAGGCTGATTTTAACAGGCGTGGCCGCTGCCACGACCGGCACTTGAAATTCCAGCATTCGGTTGCCGGCCGGCACATGGCCGATTCGGAATATTTTTTCCTCCGGCCAGACCGCTGCAGAAATGCGGAACACCGCATCGTCCAGTCCTCCGGACAGAATTTCGGCCTGGAGCAGCTGGGCTTCACCCTGTGGCGTTCGCAAAATAACCGGTGATTGCTGCCAGCGGACGGAAAAAATATCCTCAAGGGAGAATCCTGCAGAGGCCGCTGCCACGACGATTCCCCGCACAGGTCGTTCGTCTTTGTCCTTTACCTGAACCGATAGCGCCCAGGAACCACCCAGATTTTCGACTTTTCCCAGCAGCCGGTTTGGGCCTTTTCTCAGTCGGACCAGCACTGGATCTTCGCCGACAACAAGCGCGCGCGCCGCGTGGTTGTCGTGCACCAGATTTTCGTTCAGCCATATGCGTACGCCGTCGTTGCTGCCCACTTTCAGCAAAACATCCTGCTCGGTCTCCGAATTCAGCAGGCAGAACGCATAAGCAATGCCGAGTCGGCCGGACTCTACAGCGAAAAGGGAAATAAAATCCAGTACCCCGATAGAGTTGGGTGCAGCGTTTCTCCAGGCCATCCCAGGGCCGGAATCCAGTTCGATACGATCTCCGGCTGCGGGCATCGAATAGCGTTCGCCGCCGGCTGCAGCGAGAAAATCATGATAATAGCCACCGCGCGATTCACCCGTGGGATCTTTGATCTCTGCTGGAAAAGGACCGGCAACGGTCCAGACCGGAATAGAGCCATCCGGGCTCAACACCCTGGTTTCGCTGCCAGCGAGTAGAATGGATGCCAGGAGAATGATCAGCAAGACCGATAATTTTTTCATGTATTCTCCGAAATAGATGAATTGAAATATAACTCTCCCTTGCCTGGAAGCCAAGCGAAAATATTTTGTCGTCAGACTTGCGAAATTCGCTTTTGCACAGCCAATCTGCCTGGGTAAAGGCTCGCTATCTTTCGCTTGCCCGGCGAAACAGCAATGCAGAGATGACGAAGAGTCCGGCAAAAAATGCATTCAGCATAAAAACACCAAGTATAAATGGGGGTTCGTCCAGTGAGGGCCTCCAGAAAATCAGCGCCAGCACCGGAACCAGCATCTGCGCGACCGCCGTTGCCATCATAGTGATCGCCATGCCGCGGGGCTTTAGATGCGAGATCCCAGCGCCGATCAAGCCGACCAAAAGCACCCCGACGTACAGCGCGTTAGGGGGATTATCTTCCGAGCCGATGATCCCGACCGCCAGGTTTACCCAGATGAGGAATAATCCAGCCACCACCCCTACTCCGACGGCCGCTTTGTAAGCGAGACGGTCCGAAAGTCTCGAGATCAGCACATAGGCGAGACCGGTGCCGAACAGGAGGATAGCCATGGCAATGAAATCGAACGGGCTCCAATTCACTTCATCGGTAACCAGCATCGCCGTCAACGGCACCATCAAAATGGACGCGGTTGCGATGGCCACATACAGCATCTGGCGCCGGATGCTTTTGCGGACGCGCTTGATGGTTTTCATTTCCAGATCATCCGGCGTTGCCAGCTTTTGTGAAATAGCGTCCGGTTCCAATGCTTTGGTGTTAATGATCCTTGCAATCTGCTTATCAGTTTTGGCAAACTCTTCCACCAGGGCGCGCGATTCTTCGCTGGCTTCACCGGCTAGATAGGCCGGCAATAAATCCAGAATAACATTTCGAGATACTGATGACATGTAGGTCTCCGCTAGTAGTTTTGCGAATACGGTGCAAGGTCAACCGCAAATGAACGCTAATTCACGCTAATATTTTTCATTCGCGTTCCTTCGCGGCTAAAAGATCTTTGTGGTTTGACGGCGGAAAATTTAGAGCTTTTCACGATCTGCCCGCCATTCCGCCAGTTTAAGCCGCAGCCGATGCACCTTGACCTTGGCCGATGCCAACGAGATGCCAAGCGCTTGTGCGATTTCATCATAGGACATGCCGTCCGCCCGCAGCAGCAGTGCGGCCCGATCCAATTCCGGAAAGCTCTGCAGGAACCTCTGCAACGCGTCCAACTCGGTTTTCTCGTCAACCGATTGCTCCAGATGGGGATCTGAAGCCGGCAGTTCCGTCGATAGCTCTACATGCCGCTTTCGCCGTCGCATCGATTCGATATGGAGATTTCTGGCGATGGTGAGCAGGTAGCCTTTGACGGTGGCCGACCGCAGCGGCGCTTTTCCCGTAAGCGCGCGGGCGAACGTTTCGGCGGTAATGTCCTTCGCCTCAGCCGCGTCGCCGCAGAGAAACAGGGCAAAGCGGTAAATATCCCCTGCATAGCGGGTATACAGCTCGTGAAAATCGGTCATGCACAGCCTGTTTTAGATATAATATGGAATTGGTCCGTGAAAGTTACAGCGCCCTCAAAAAAAAAGTTCCCGAACGTAATGAACGGGAACTTGCAAACGGGCACCAGGTCAGCATCAGCCATCGCGAATAGTTTCATCGGATGAGCGTATAAAAATGATATTTCCATCGTAGATTAAAGATTACCGCGCGACCTTGGTCGGGTGGTTAGTCCTTTTAAAAAGAACTAAGATTCCATTTCCGAATAAACTCTGACCTCTTTTTCCAGTAATCGTCCTAACCTGTCTTTTTCGATTTCGAGGTCATAATGGGCTTGCAGGTTCAGCCAGAATTGCGGTGATATGCCGAAGAATCTTCCAAGCCGAAGAGCGGTATCGGCGGAAATCGAGCGCTTTCCGTGAACAATTTCATTAATTCTTCTTGCCGGAACGCTGATTTCTTTGGCTATCCTGTATTGAGAAATGGCGAGCGGTTCCAGGAATTCTTCTTGCAGTATTTCACCAGGGTGTACTGGCGCTATTTTGACAGCCATTATAGATTACTCCTAATGATAATCAACAATCTCAACATCATAAGCGTTATTATCAGCCCAATTGAAACAAATACGCCATTGCTCGTTAATTCGAATAGAAAGTTGGCCGTTTCGGTCGCCCTTCAGAGTTTCGAGGTGATTGCCAGGAGGTACTCGTAATGAATTTAGATCCGGAGCGGCGTCGAGCATCCATAATTTTTTCATCGCCATCCGCTGAATAGTGTGAGGGAGACGGTTTGAAAATTCACGATTATAGATTTTCTCTGTTTCATTGTCTTTAAAGGATCTGATCATATATAATATTAACGAATTGCGTTATTATTGTCAAGCGTTATTATTCACTGAACTATTCTGCTCGGCCTTGCACCAAGGTCTTTGGTCTCCGATGGTTCGCAAAAGATCGAAAAAAGGAAAGAACACCCGGATGTGCCGCGGGGCACGGCAACATCCGGAGTCATGTATTCAAGCCAAGTTATTCCACCATCCGCAGAACAAATTTAAAATCATAGTTGGTATCCTTGAGCTGATACTCCGGATGCGTACGCGGACTCCAGCTGTCGTCGCCGCCCAGGCCTATCTGGCGATAGTCCAGGCTCAGGGTGATGCGGCCGTCTTTGCTCAGCTCCTGGGTTGTTTTACTGGTCAGCAGTGCCTGATCGGTGTAATCATGGACGGTGAACTGGAGACGGGGCAGCGCCATGATCTTTACGCCGGTTTGCGAGGCATCGGTCAGGCTCAGCCAGCGCACATCGCTCTTGCTGCCGTTTTCCTGCGGCATGACATAGGGAAAATGCTGATGTTCAACGCTGCCCTGATACCAGCCCACATTCGCGGCTGTACAGCGGTCCCAGTAGGATTCGAAAGGTCCTCGCCCATACCATTCCAGATTGTTCAGCGAGCCGGCCAACTGCATTTGCACACCAACCCGCGGCAACGGCGGCCAGGAGCCATCCAATTCGGTATGCATTTGCACCTCCAAATCGCCATTGCCTTGCAGACGATATATCATCTTGACATGAATCGTGCCTTTTTTCCCTGCTGCGCTCTGTAACGCCGTCACCTCCGTCAAGTCCGGAGAGATCTGCTGCCACGACAGCCCCTGCGCTTGCCAGTTGAGTGAATCCAGTCCGGCAGCACGCCAGCGATGCGCGAAACTGGAGCGACCGCCGCCTTCGTCATTGTCCGTCGGCACTCGCCAAAAGTTGGGGTAAAGAGCAGAGGCCAACCGCTCTTCGCCGCGCCAAAAAAGCGAGTTCAGCGTTGCCTGCTTTTTATCAAAGGTGAAAGCCCTGTCTGACTGTGAAAACATTACGATATTACCAATTTCTTTGACCTGCCATGGCTTCGTTGCAACTGATCTGGCTGGTATTCCGGCTCCGGCTGCCAGGGGAAACTGTTCCCAGGCGATAATATGGCCTTTGGGTGCCCATGGCGTCTTTTCCTTTAGCCGCAGCTGGACGTTGAGAAAATATTCAGCGTCCGGTTTGAATTGAATATCATAGGGCAGGCTCACCACCATGCTATCGCCGGCCGCAAGCGGGTTCATTGCCAGTTGGCCATGATAACAGCTCTTGCCGTTCTCGATCACCTCATAGGTCAGGTAACTGAAATCCAGATTCTGAAAATCGTAGCGGTTGATGATGTTTATTTTTCCCTTAGACAGATCAACCGGCTTGAAACGAACGTATTGCTGAACTTTTTTAACCTCGATGATTTCCGGCTGCGCAATGCGTTCGGCATTGATCAAGCCGTCATTGACATTGGCGCCGTCGCTATGGTTGACAATGTTCCACATCACCTTGCCGTCTTTTTTATAGCGCAGCGCCTGATCCACCCAGTCCCATATGAAACCGCCCTGCAGTCGAGGATAGGCGTCAAAGGCATCCCAGTAGTCTTTGAAATTGCCGACGCTGTTGCCCATGCTGTGGGCATACTCGCAAATGATCACCGGCCGGCTCGGATCCAGATTCATCAGGCGCATAATCTGCGGCACCGTCGGATACATGGTCGAGATGATATCATAGCGGCAGAGTGTGTCGACATAGGCCGGATTGCGGCTTTCATAATGAATGGGGCGGGTGGGATCCATGGCTTTCATGGCCTTGTACATGGCGTCGAAATTCTTTCCCCATCCGGTTTCATTGCCCATGGACCAGAACGTGATCGAAGGATGGTTTTTGAATTGTGCCACCATGGTGGTGCCGCGTTCGACAAACGCTTTGCTCCAATCCGGATTCTCTGACAGGTAGATGCCCTTTTCCCACAGTTCGTGGCTTTCGACATTGGCTTCACACACTACATAGAGCCCGAATTCATCGCACAGGTCATACCAGAGCGGTACGTTGGGGTAGTGAGACGTGCGAACCGCATTGATGTTGTGCTGCTTCATCAGCAGAATATCCTGTATCATCCGTTCCCTGGTCATCACGCGGCCCTGATCCGGATCGAATTCGTGGCGATTGACGCCCTTGAAGGTGACGGCTCGGCCGTTGACCAGCAGTTGGCCGTTCTTAATGACTACATTGCGAAATCCGGTTTTTATGGTATAGGCGGCAACGACCTTTTTGTCGGCGTCCATGATGGCCATGACCAGGGTGTAGAGAACCGGTTGCTCTGCGTTCCAGGTTACGGGTTTTTTGATGAGCGCACGCTGGGTATACTGCTTGTCACCGGCAGGAGCAGCGCCTAGCGAAATGCCGTCGCTCCAGACGGTCTGATGCTGGGGATCAAGCAGAGATATTACCAACAGGTGTTTTCCTGTTTGAGTGAAATTCTTTATGGTCAAAGCCAAACGCAGTTCTGCGTTATTGTTCTGATCCAGATGTGTCTGCACCTGCGCATCCCAGAGACAGGGCGAAGGCAGAGCGATCAGGTAAACGTCGCGAAAAATGCCGGCCAGCCGCCAGTAATCCTGATCCTCCAGATAACTGCCATCTGAATGGTGAATGACCTCCACGGCCAGCGTGTTGACGCCCGGTTGCAAACTGGCGGTGATGTCAAACTCTTTGGCGGTAAAGGCGTCTTTAGCATAACCGATTTTTATGCCATTGACCCAGACATAGAATGCCGATTGTACGCCGTCAAAACGCAGGATGATGGTCTGGCCTTGCCACGGTTTGGGCAGTTCAAAACGGGTGCGGTACAGTCCTGTTGGATTGTCGTCGTGGGGTACGTGAGGGGGATCGGCTGTGAACGGATGTTTGATGTTGCTGAAAAAGGGCATGTCATAGGAACGACCCTCGTTCTGAGCCACGACCTGCCAGTTGGAAGGAACCGGCAGCGTGTCCCATGTGTCATCGTTGAATGAGGATTGATGGAAATTTTCCGGCAGAGAAACAGGATTGGCCTGCCATTTAAACTTCCACACGCCGTTCAGTGATTTGATGCGCGTGGAAAGAGACGGATCGTTGCTCAATGAACTGGGAACGTCCTGATAGGGAAGGAGCTGCGCACGGGGCGGCAGCAGATTGATCTGCGTGACCTGCGGATTTTCCCATTCCGGGGCTTGCGCGAAGAGGCAGGAAATCGCCAAAAGGCTGACTAACAGCAGATGATTATATTTCATATTACTCCTTTGCGTCCGTCGCGGCTTGATGGCTCAAATACTGTCCACGGAATACACGGAAAAGCACGGAAATATTAATCAAATGGTTCTGGTTTTCATTTTCCGTGTCTTTTGTGGTCGCCGGCTTGACTTGCACTTTGACCTCATATTATTAATTTCTATGGTTCATTTCAATCCTTTTTTAAGCACTGGCCTGCTGTTTTACTAAAATGAAATTTTCCAATAACTGTATAATTTCCTTGTTTTTCCCTGCTCGAGTGTATAAATTGTCGCCAATTGTATTTGACAGTCCTGATGTGACAATGGTTCGTCAAATCTATAAAATTTTCAAACAAATCATGTGAGCGTGTATGTCGACAACACAAGAAAATGGAACTCAACCACGGCTGGCCCGGTCGCTCGGACTGGCAGAACTGCTGATCATGGGCGTTATCATGGTGCAGCCGACCGCGCCCATGCCGCCGTTCGGCGCCATCAGCACCGGCGCTAACGGCCATGTGGTTACGGTCATTCTTATCGCCATGTTAGCCATGATGCTGACCGCCCTCAGCTATGGCCGCATGGCGCGGGCTTACCCGGTGGCGGGCAGTGCCTACTCGTATGTGGCGCGCGAAATCCATCCAGCGCTGGGATATGTGACTGGATGGAGCATGCTGCTGGATTATGTGGTCAATCCGATGATCTGCACCATCTGGTGTGCGAAAGCACTGCTGGGATTGTTTCCAACGCTGGGTTATCCGTTCTGGGCGGTCTTTTTCGGTGTGCTCTTTACTCTGCTGAACCTGCGCGGCATTCAGGCTACAGCGCGGACCAACATATTTCTCACGATCGCCATGGGCGTGGTGATTGTGTGGATGATTGCGGCATCGACCCGTTATCTGCTGAAAATCCCCGGCCTCTCTACAGTGGATTTTACCCGGCCGTTCTTTGATCCCGAACGCTTTTCCTGGTTGTCGATTTCGAACGGCGCTTCCATCGCCGTACTGACCTATATCGGCTTTGACGGCATCTCTACGCTGTCGGAGGAGGTAAAGAACCCGCGTCGGAACATTTTGCTCGGCACTGTTGGAACCTGTCTGATCATCGGCATCCTGTCGACGGTTCAGGTCTATATAGCGCAGATGGTCTGGCCGGCCGCAGAAGCGTATCCTGATGTAGATACCGCCTATATCCACATCGCCGGACGTGCCGGCGGACAGATTTTGTTTCAAGTCATGTCATGGACGCTGGTGGTGGCGACGATCGGCTCGGCATCGGGCGCGATGCTGGCCGGAGCCAGGCTACTTTTTGGCATGGGACGGGACGGCGCCCTGCCCAAATCCTATTTCGCCTATATCCATCCGGTGCGCAGAATCCCCAGTCGCAATGTGCTGTTGATCGGGATGGTGTGTCTGGTGGGTGCGTTCCTCATCAGCTATCAGTTGGGCGCCGAGCTGCTGAACTTTGGTGCTCTCATCGGTTTCATGGGCGTGAACCTCTCGGTGCTGTTGCATTACTGGGTGCGCGGACGAAATCGCCATTGGTCATACCTGGTATTTCCGGTGCTGGGCTTTTTGGTCTGTTTCTATCTCTGGCTGAGCCTGAGCATTCCCGCCAAAGTGGTTGGGCTCATCTGGCTGGCTCTTGGCCTGGTGCTGGGCTGGTTAAAGACCAATGGCTTTAAAAAGAGCCTGCTCAGCTTTGAGAATCCGCCGGAGGAGTAGCAGGAGGAGGAGGAGGTTTCTAAGGAAACCCTGGAAGAAGAATTGTTGCGCTGTTCACTGGTCTCGGAAGCTAATTCAGCTGCATAAATGCTTTGGCCTGTGTTTAGCGCTCGTGCTTCAAAAGAAGCTACCGAAGCGAGACGCATCGGCTGCACCCATTGTTCAATTTGGGTCGGAAAAATCCGCACGTTTAAATAAACGGTTGGTTTAAAATGCGGCAAGCTTGGTGCTTGCCGCATTTTCATTTTTGCTGTTGGTTTAGCCGTGTTCATTTTATCCTGATGATGAATTATTTCATCAGGGTCATTTTGCGCACCAGAGAGTTCTTGCCTACCTGGAGCCGGGTGAGATATATGCCGCTGGGCAATGGCTTACCCATATCGTCTTTGCCATCCCAGCTGATTTGATAAAGGCCTGCCGGCTGCGCGCCCGTGGCGATGGTTCGCATCTTTTGTCCGATAGCGTTATAGATTTCCAAATGCACCACATCTGCACGTTCAATGTGATAGGTAAAGGTGGTCGCTGGATTGAAAGGATTGGGATAATTCTGCGAAAGTGAAAACCCGGTCGGCTGAACCTCGGAGCCCTTTTCAACGGCCGTGATCCAGGTTTTCCAGGCGGCTTTTTTGTCCGGATACCAGTTCAAGTCGCCCAGGGGAAAATTTCCCGCACCCGCTGTATAGGATCTCGCCGCAGTGCCATAACTCAAATCCATTGAATCCGGCGCGGTTTTATACATGGTCGTGTTGGGTGCATTTTGATCCCAATAGCCGACGTATTTGTTAACCTGTTCAATAGCCGGTTTAGGCGCCTTGACAAAGTTCAGCAGTTCATTAAAGAAAGCTTGTGTGGTATCGCCGACAATGGCTCGCCGGAATTGAGAGCACCACCACTTGGCCACGTGCAGCGTATCGTTGGTCTTTAATTTATTTTTGAGGCTCTCGTCCATATAGCAATTGTTGTTGTGCATCTGAATGCTGGTGCGAATTGAATCGACGCCGTGGCAAGCGAGGACGACGATGCCCTCTGCGCGATCGTAGAACTCTTCGCTTAATCTATGAGGTACGTTGGCCGCATTCGTGCTATAGTATTCGGACGGTTTGGCGATGATTTTGGCGCCGCTGTTTTTACTCGGCCGGCGCATAAAGTCAGATCCGAGGATGCAGGGATTATACATGATGTTGTTGGTAAAGATCAATTTTTCCACGTGTCCAAGATCGATGGGTGCGCGATAATTCAATCCGTTGAGAAAGGTGCAGTGGTCGATCACCATGTAATTGATGGGATAAAGTTTACCGGCGTTGGGCAAATGACGAATCCAGCGGTCCGCAACATTGACAAAGGTGCAATTCTGGATAATCAAAGAATCCGGGCCGAATTCGCGCAGGTCGATGGAGCGGCCTTCGGACGGGCCGGACAATTTATGATCGTCCAGCCAGACGCAATCGGTAAAAAAGGCCCGCATGTCGGGCGCTTCCAGGATCAGGGCTCTCTGATCCCAGTCTTCAAACCAACAGCCCTTCAGGTCGATGCGGAGATTCCTTTTTTCCAGAAAGTTGATGCCGTACAGACCGTCATCACCGCGAGCGGAGCCGGTGATACCTGCATGAAAGTGAATGTTGATACATGTCAGATTTGCTCTGACCAGCATCATGTATTTGTCGACGGTTCCGTCTTGCTTGACCAGCGGAGCGATGATGGGTTTGCGTCCCGCCTTGCTGTCATCGGCCTTTATGGTGATGTTGACATTGATGTCCATGGTGGCTTGGCCGTAATACACGTTGCCCCTGTCCAGTAGAATTACATCGCCGTCCTTGGCGCCGTCGATGGCCGTCTTTAAGCCGCCGATGTCGGCGGATGGCCGAATTTCTACCGCTTGCACCGCAAACGCAGCGGTCATGAATACAACCAGGAGCGTAATCAGAAGCCGTTCTCTTGACATAAGATCCTCCTTTAAACTGTTAAGTTGATTCCGTGTCTTTTGGCGCTGCTATCGTGGTTTATGCTAATACTTTATTGGTAACTGACAGGGCATACGGCCTAAAAATCGACCTGGAGTCCGACATCATACATCGTTCCGTAATACTCCAGGGAAGTTGGACGAGGGTCGATGCCTAAAAATGATCCTTCGTTCTCATTGGTCAGGTTCGTTCCATTCAGGAATGCGCTGAGATGTTTGGTGAACAGATATCTGGCTGAAAAATCCCAGCGTTTCACAGCACCGTTCCAACTGTCCTTTTCTTTTTGTGTATATGCGCTCGCCAGACTCTTGCCCTGGTATGCCATTGAAATCCTGGCGGAAAAGCCGGCTAGATCATACCCCAAAGAAAGGTTGACGATGTGGTCAGCCTGTCCCGGCACTCTGCCCGGACGCAGACCGGTAATGTAACTGGTACGCACAGGCGGGAATTTGCTATAATCCATGACGGTCTCTACTTTAAAATAGGAAAAATAGGTCTGTGACCAGATGCGTGTATAATTGGCATTGACGACGAAACCCTTAAAAATGCCGGGCAGCATGCTGAGACTCGTCTGCAGGTCCAGTTCGAAGCCTTTGACAGTGGATCTGGGGCAGTTTTCTGGTCGGGTGATCTGCCGACCTACATAATTCCAGTTTGGATAAAAATCGCTTTTTAAATCCAGTTGGTCCGCTGTCGCTTTGGTATCGATGAAACGCGTGGCGCTGACGACGACGTCATCGATGTTTTTGTAAAACCAGCCGGCTGTGAATAATCCCAGTACGCGTTGATAAAAAGAGACATAAGCATCATAATTCCACGAGGAGGCTGGTTTCAGGGAGGGGTTGCCTTGACTGACTGTAGCAGCAGAGGATTCAAGTGAAGAATTAATATAGGGTACCAGGTGAATAAAATCAGGCCTGGACAATGTCCGTGTTGCAGCCAAGCGGACATCCAGCCAATCCAGTGGTTTTATTTTAGCATGAAACATGGGCAGCCAATTTTCCTGATGGATGGACGTTTCGCGCGGCATATAGTAGCCGGTGCCATGACCGGTGGACAGTCGAACGTAGCTCAAATAATCGCCGTCGAACGTTTCATAGCGGACGCCGGGGATAAAGGTAAAAGTTTGCCCCAGCATCAACTTGGTCATCAGATAACCGGCGCCGATTCGATCTTTTGTCTCATATTGCGTGCTGGCGTCGAACGGATTGATGCCATAATTGCCGGAGTTGGCTTTGTAAAATGAGTGGGTCAATGTCGGATCAAGTATGAGGCCAATGCTGGATTTACCGTCGAGAAAGTTATGGGGATCATAGTCGTTGTCCAAAAAGTCAGCAATCGGATATTTTTTCATGTAAAGATAGACCCACCATTCTCCGCCTTCGCTGTTGTTTTGGCGGCTATTGGAGCGAAAGCGACCGCCGAATTTTAATTCTCCACTTAATTTTTTCCCCAGATGATAGGGGATTTTAAAATTGATCGACGCTACGTAATTTCGTTCACTGGTGCGGCGACTGCTGATGCCGGCTTCACGCATGGTGCCAGTGCTGTCCGGAATGGCGCGGATCATCAAATCGGCAGGATTTACGGTTTGGTAGTCAACGATCGGCAGGCTTGCTCTTTCCTGTAAAAAGTCCAGGTTCTCATTATTTAAGAAATTGGCTTGCGAATTGGAATGTGATACCGTCATGTCCGTTTCAATTCCCAGCAATATCGTTTTTGCTGTCAGGATATTGCTGAGGAGGTCGATGGCTTCGTCAGGGTTGGAGATGGAAGAGGTCAGGCCGTTGGTACCCTGCGCATAGGAAACTTGCCGATTGCGGATATCGCGATTGGTTCGGCTGTAAAAATTAGTCAGCATCACACTCCAGCGAGCAATGTCACAGTCGAGAATCAGACTGCCGCCGTAGCGCTGCCGATATTCTTCGCGATCCAGCAGACTCACATCGGTCAAACGCAGCGGAACCGTGCCGTCGGTTTTCGGCTGCCCCAAGACGTACGATGCGCTAAGCTGATCACTGCTGCGATTTCGTAATTCTGAATTAATCGAGGCTTGAACGCCGAGCGCGTTTTGAAGCAACCGGCGGCTTATACGTGCGAATGTTTTATATTGCCGGGGATCTCTGGCCTGTTCGTTGTATGCGCCGTACAGTCGAATTTGCTGCTCGTCCTCGGGTTTTGCTTTTGCCAGTTGCAAGTTTACGCTGCCGCCGATGGCATCTGCTTCCATGTCCGGCGTCAGCGCCTTGAATACTTCGATGCTGGCAAGGTTTTCCGATGTGATCATGCTCAGATCGCTGGACCTGTTATTGTAATCGGTGGATGGTATAGCGATGCCGTTGATGCTTATTTTGTTGTATTTGGGCGATAGGCCGCGTACGATCACTCTGGCGCCTTCTCCACCGCTTCGGCTCAGCGAGATGCCGGGCAAGCGAGAGACGGATTCAGCGGCATTGGCATCGGGAATCTCCTGGATCCGCTCTGCCGAAACTACGTTTTTAATGGCTTCGGCGGTCAACTGCTGGTTGATGGCCGCTACTTGCCCTACGCGCTGTGCGGTGATCGTCAATTGCTGTTGATCGATCAATGTGGCGTTGAGCGAAATCTCGAATTTGTACGATTCATCCGATTTGACCTCTACCGACGATTCGTAGGGTTTATAGCCGATATACATGACGCGCAGCGTATAGGTCCCAGGCGGGATGTTGATGATGCGAAATTCCCCGTTCAAATCGGCTGCTGCGCCGAATGCGGTTCCAGCCAGATAGCAATTTGCCCCTGGCAGTCTGGCGCCGCTGATATGGTCTTTGACCAGGCCGGTCACCAGGCCGTTGCCTGCCGCATAGAGACCCGTAGTGGTCGCACCGAAAATAAGCAACGCGGCAACATATACCGGGGCGATCAACACTCGGAAGTTTGACATTTTCATACTATCTCCTGCCAAGCCGAACGCGTTAATGTGGTTTGTATCGATTTTGTCAGTTGCATTGGATCAGATTCTGTATTTTCACTCCCTTGTTTTCTTCCACAATGTGGCGCCAAAGCCCCCGGTTCCCTTGCCAATCGATATATAGTCCGTGAATCGTAACGTCCACATGGTCGCCGGAGATAAACAGATCCGGCCTTGCAGGGAGGACCAAAAGGTCGAGTTTTGGCGCGAAAGCATCCTGGTTGCCTCTGAAATAGGAAAAGGAGCCTTGTGGCGGATCCACGCGCAGATAAAGGTCCCGTATTCGTGCTCCCTGCAGAGGCGCATCAGCCAATCCTGCCAGGCCACAGGGAACAATTATATTGCTCTGCACATGTTCGATGACCAGGTTGCGAACAGGTGTCAAGCCATTCCGTTTGGTGATAAAGAGCTGAATCGGTGCCCCGCCGGTTTCATGAGGCCAATGAAGCATGAATAATCGAATGTTGCGCCAGGTGACGTTTTCGATGGGGCCGCCGTCACGCGCATACAGGACCAGTCCCCGGTCGCTGTCGAACACATCACAGTTTTCGAAAAGTATGTCCCGCATCAGCGCATTCGTTTCAGTGCCGATTTTCAGTGCAGAGGCGTCCGATGCCACGATGCTGTTGCGCACAGTGATCCGCTCTGCCGCTTTTGGCGGCTTGCGTGTTTTGACGGCTATGGCGTCGTCCTTGGCTTGAATAAAGACGCCGTCGATCATCACATCGCTGGCGGAATCCGGATCAATGCCGTCTTTGCCACTCAAGATACGGATGTTGTGGCAGCGGATTTGATCTGAACCGAACAGGTGAACCGCCCATGAGCTGCAGTTGCGAAAGCAAACATCCTCCAATTCCACATGGTGACAATCGATGACGTCAACGATGTGAACGGAGGGCTTGTCCTGAAAACAGGCATCAAAATTGGCGTCGATCGTGCCGGGTCCATGTATATGAACATCATTTATATTTTGCATCAGAAGCAGCCGGCTGTCGACACGATCCTGTTTTGCAGTAGCTTTAAGAAGAGCGCCGGGCGCCAGGTAGATTTCCGAGTGGCTGGCGAGCTTTAAGGTGCCGGTTCGATAGATGCCTGCGGGTATGTATATACGGCCGCCCTTATTCATGATCGACTGCAACGCCTGGGTCTGGTCCTTGTCCGCATCCGCGATCACTCCGGCTTTGGTGATATCGATGACGCCCACAGCCATCGGATCCATGCGATTGCGATTGAAGGTTTCGAGATCATCAATCCAGAACGCGATGGTGAACGTGCCGGATTCTTCATTGTCCGGTTGGGGGTAACTTTTTTCCGGGACCTGCAGATAATAATGGCCCGGGCCGGGAAGGGTGAAGCGGAGCCGGTCGTTCTCTCGATTGATCGGCAGATCCTGGAGCAATCCACGCAGGAATACCTTTTTATACTCAACGGGCAGCGGCAGTACTACATCGACCGGGCCATCCGCTGCGAAACGGCAATACGCGGTTTCGTAATAGTATGTCTGGTAATTTCGGAAAAATTCAAAAGAGACGGGCGTCTGGTTGACGGTCGCGCTCAAACGACGATCGTCCGCCGCATTCGGCGGCATAGGATATCTCAGTATCCGGGTATCCGCTCCACTCAAGCTCAACGACAGGAGCATGATAACCAGAAACGAGCATGTAACGTTCCGCCATGGATATCCAGGGTTCAAATCTTTCGGCATCATAGTTTTCTCACGATCATCTGTATGCGGATTCTTTGATAGTCTTTTTTGCAGCTGTTATCATTCGTCAAGAAAGTCGCTTTGGATAGAATCGTCACAAAGCGGCAGCCATACCTTCATCGCTCCGACGGTTCGGTTTGACCATACGGCGTAAGGTACCAAGGTCATTTCCTGACTTGGCCCGGTCGCAGCCGTGCGCCCGCTCTTTATCAGAGTAACACCGCCCAGCAGATCGGGATGGTGTTCACAATGAAAATGAGCCGCTGTGGAAATAGTCGCTTTACTCAGGTTACCATTATCGGCCTCTTCCGCACAATAAAGGATGGGGCCGCGTTCGATAGCCACCTTGTTCATGTTTTCGGCCACGCCTGGATGTGCTGCCATGATGCGAACCGGCATGGAGAACGTTACAGCGATGGAATCGCCGCTGTACCATTTTCTGTGGAACAAAGCAAAGCCTTTTGTCACGGTCGGATTGATCGGGCGATTATTTATGCTAAACTCGCAGCGGACCGTGTCCTCGCCCTGGATGGTATACAAATTGCCCGGTACCGGTTCATGTCGGACCCATCCCGGGATGCGTATTTTAATCGTACAGGCAACTGGCCGGTCTGGCGTGATGAACAGTTTGATCCGCCCATCCCACGGATAGTCGGTTTTTTGTTCAATTCTGATCAAATGATCTTGCCAGGGAATTTCGCCGGCCCCTGCCACGAAAAGATTGACATAGGCTCCGTCCTTGTCCTTGGCGTAAATTAAACCAGGTATTGAAGGAATAAAACGGGCTATATTCGTAGGACAACATGGGCAGCTAAACCAGGGTTTGCGTGCAGCAACGCCTTTGTTAAACGGTCTGAGGCCATCAGACTCGAGCGGATTTACATAAAAGAAACGGTCACCGTGCAGGCCGATCCCGGCAGGAACGGCGTTATAAAGCAGGCGCTCAAGAACGTCAAGGAATCTGGCATCGCCGTGCAGCAGAAATAATCTCTGGGTGAACATAGCCAATCCGATAGCAGCACACGTTTCGTTGTAAGCGGTCGTGTTGGGAAGATCATAAGGTTTGCTGAATGACTCTCCCTGCAGATTGCCGCCGATGCCGCCGGTAATATACATTTTTTTGCAAATAATGTCCCACCATATTTTTTCAACCGCTTCGGCAAACTCATACTCTGACAGAATAGCGGCGACATCCGTCATGGCTGCATACATATACGTCGCGCGCACCGCGTGTCCGACCGCCTCACATTGATCGCCAACAGGCAGATGATTTTGGTTGTACTGGTAATAAGGCAGCGAATCCGATGGTATTGGGCTTTTACCCTGTCCACGAGCGTGAAGGAAAAATTCCGCCAGCCGCAAATAGCGTTCCTCACCGGTTAAGCGGTACAGACGAATCAAACCGAGCTCGACCTCCTGATGCCCGGGGATTCCATACAGCTTGTTTGAGCCGAATGTTCGTTCGAGCAGGTCGGCATTCTTTTTTGCAACGTCCAGCAGCAAATCATTTCTGCCGGCGAGCGAGGCGGCTACAGCCGCCTCATACAAATGTCCGGCATTATACAATTCATGACTGCTGTACAGAGCTGACCAGCGCTTAGGACCAATAACCGATCCGGCCGATGTGGGATCAATAGTCCGAGCCGTGAAGAGATATCCGTCCTCTTCTTGCGCTTCAGCGATTAAAATACACAGGCTGTCGAGCATGCTGCCGAAATCTGTGCTGTGGTATAAAAGCTGCGTGTAATACGCTCCCTCCATCGTTTTATATAGCTCTGCGTCACTGGAGGAGCGGCCAAGATGCGGGCCGTCTATGAGATGAGCCGCTTTGGTGAAATTGTCTATGGTGCCGCTTTCTCTGATTTTATTGAAACAGTGTGGAATGGTAACCAGACGGTTTGTTTCCAGTCGGGGTGCCCAAAAATTATCGGCAACTCGAACCCGATCCAAGGCAAGGGCCTTAATCAGGGTGTTGTCGGCTGGTTTAGTTTTACATTCAATAAAAACAAGAGATAACGCGATGAAGGCCAGGGCGCGATTTTTCATGATAGGTACCATTTTTGGAAACAGGGCAATGTGCTTCCAATCTGACAGTTCCTGAAAGTGCTTGTGCTTGCTGTTTTGCGTCATGCACTGAATGCGAGTGATTTGACAGTCTCAAAATATTGAAATGCGATTCGATTTTAAAGTTAAATCACCGTTACGTAACAGTGAAAAACAGGCATACTCTCTGGTATTTTTGGGATAAAAAGCGGCCTCGAATGCCGTGCGGCAGGGCTACGGTCAGCGGGCAGAGGCTGCAGAATAGACATTCTCGGCTGACGAAGGCGGGCTCTGCCTGCTGAAACGTTTTTGCCTGGGCGACTTGAAAGTGATAGAATTGACTTTGCAAATTGAAATAAAGTATTTATTTTTGGTGGTTGCGGAAATGCCTGTCCACTGCGGGTGGGGAATCCGTAAATCGGAGCTGCTTGAATGATAGATAGAAAGTCTCAAGACATCATCTTTAGTCAAATTTCTCAAAGCAAAGAGTTTCAGAACAGCGAAAAGTATCTTGAGCTGCTTCGATACCTCCTGGAGATGGCTCAAAAAGGCTTGATTCCGAAAGAAAAGGATATTGCCAAGGATGTCCTGCAAAAAGGTCAAGACTTTGATCCGATGGTCGATACGTCTGTTCGTGTATACATCTATCGTCTGAGAAAAAAGCTGGAGAATTATTATCAGAACGAGGGCAAAAGCAGCAAACTGCAGCTGGTGATGCCCAAGGGCGAATATCACATCGAAATCAGACATCCCGATATTCGGGAAAAAGCAAAGCGCGGCTACTTTCATATTCCTTTCGTCGTTACCCTCCTCTTGTGCTTTTTCCTGCTTGCGACCGTTTATTATGTATGGCGCGATAGTGAGAATTTTAAAACCTCCCTCAGACCTATTCCAAAATCGGATGAAATATGGAGTCCCTTCATTAATAATGGATTGCCGACGCTCCTGGTTCTGGGGGATCACTTTTTTTATGCGTCGCGTGAAAACGACGATGTGACGAACGTTAAGCACATTCGTTACCATGCCATCAATTCCATGAAAGAGTTGCAGGCATTTATTGAAAAACAAAAAGATACGCAGGTCGTTTATTACAAGGATACCGACCTCTTTTTAGACCGCTATTGCTCGTGGAGTCTGCTGGATATCCTGCCTATTTTTTACGGTTATAAGAAAAAGCTCACCCTGAAGTTGGCCTCCGAATTGACCTGGAACGATTTTTATCAATACAATCTGCTCTTTGTCGGTTCTTTCAAAACATTGGGAATCCTGGAATCGGTCTTTGATAACCTCCGCGTCAATTACGAACTGCTTCCGCTGCCCAACAAGATCATCATCAGGGACTCGCTGATGACGCGATCGCGTGTTTTGCCTACGTTAATGTCCAAAACGCAGCCGTTTTTTCAACGGGAATACAGTTACATCGCCAAACTTCCCGGCCCGAATCATAACGTGCTTATGCTCCTGATTGGCTTTAATTATCTTGGAGTAGAAAGTGCGGTAAAGATGGTCACACGACCGGATTTGTTGCTGCGCTGCGAGCGGGATGTGCGCAAGGCCTTGAACGAGATGCCATCCTATTTCGAAGCCGTCTATGAGGTGCAAGGTTTTGAAAAGACGACCATGTACTTTAATTACTATGCCTGTTTTAGAGTGCCTGATAATTACTATATCTCTCAATCCAGGAAATGAAAACGCGCCAATGCCCGATAGGTTGGTCAGAGCCGCTCAATGCCCCGCCTGCTTTTGTACAGCAGGCACGCCCCTGTTTTTGTTTCTTCCATAATCGCTGCACGACACGTCGGCTTGGCAAGCCAGCCATCCTGTTTCCCGACACAATGCTTTTCGTTTGACCGCCGTCCCCATGTTGACACTGTCCGGCAATCCGCCGGCGCGGTGGAGGATGCCGCTTTTTTTGTGTAACGCTGCAGAGCACGGCCATATCCTCAATTCCGGTACCAAGGGATCTTTTTATTTTCCTGCTTGTGAAAAGCGCCCGATTTCACTGTTACGTAACGGTGAATTAACTTACTTGTAATGCTCAATTATTTTATATTACAAAAAATTAAGAGGGTAATGAGAATTACATTGTGCGTTTTCTAAATTTGACGCTTCGATACCGCCCAAACGCCAGCATCTGTTTCGCCGACGGGATTCCCCCTCGTCGGGTAGTTAACCGGATTCTAATCTGTCTTTTCATACGGGATGATATATGCGAGATGGTATGAAATGCAACTGGCGAGCAAACCTGTCGTGGCCGGCTTGCGCAATTATTATCTTGCTTGTTTCCGACCTGCAATCCCAATCCGCTATAGGTGTGGAAAAACACAACAATGATTTCCTCTATGCTCTCGGGGCGCCCGCCGGTTACCTCAATCGGCAAGCTGATAATGTTCTCACGGCAGCCCAATCCATATTGAAGGCTTATCCTCCAAAACAGCGAGAATCGCCGGAGCGGAGGCTGGCACTGTTTGCTATTGATGCGGTGCTATACGATGACATCTATTCGCCACAACGCCTTGCCGTGCAGGATTTTTATCATTCCCGGATGCAAATCGCCAGACAATGCATCATAAAGACACACGTTCAACAGGGCGCGTTGATTTGCAAGTTATACAATCATGGTTTCGTCGTCAAGACGAAAAGCTGTACGATGGGGTTTGATATGGTCCGCGGTGAGTGCGCCGGCGCCGACGGCTTTGCTGTTTCAGAACGAGATATGGCTGACATCATCGCAGAGTGTGATGTCGTTTTCATCAGTCATCATCATGCCGATCACGTGGATGAATGGATCGTACGCCGCTGCATTTCCATCGGCAAACCGGTTATCGTACCGCCTGATCTATGGGCTGGTAAACCTATCCGTGATAGTCTGCTCATTTTGCAGCCCAGCCCGGATGCTCTTTATAGCGTTCCCATTCAGAGCGGCAAAGCGAAACTGAAACTCAGGGTTTGGCCTGGTCACCAGAACCAGGAGACCAGCAATAATATTTACCTCGTAACCACTTGCGAAGGCATTACGATATGTCATACGGGAGACCAGCACAATCGCGATGACATACCGTGGATATCCCGGTTTGCAGGTTTTTTATCAGTAGATGTGGTGCTGGTGAATTGCTGGGCGCGTGACATCATTGAATTGATAGGCGGCATCCGCCCCCAATGGGTGGTAACCGGACACGAACACGAATTAGGGCATGGAACAAATCAACGAAAACCATACTGGTTGACGTTTCAACGCCTCGCCCGGTGCCCTGTCCCGTTTTTTGTCATGGCGTGGGGCGAATCTATAATCTATATACCCTAACCCGGATAAACCGGAACCAATAAGCTGAAACGACAGTTACCGCAAAGCGCGCAGAGGGCGCAGGCGAGGGTTTTTATTATTACTTTACCAGTTCAAAATGGATATTTTTATTTTCCTTTGTCAGGAATACACCATGGCACCCTTGACAGAATGCTATACTGATAAAATGGTCGGAATCCTGTCCTGCTATGATAAAGACGATTTCACTTTAGGCCAGCCCCGTTTTGCGGGCGAGGGTTGTGGTTAAGTTGCCGATGCGTCGATCCGTTGTTTGCAGTTCAGTTCATTAACAAAGCAATCCGGTTTCCTTGTACAGCAAGCCCAGTGAGAGTTGCGATGACCACCAAGAGCCTTTGTTTGTTATTATTGGGATTGACGCTGGTTAAGCCGTCTCTGCCCATTCACAAATCTATTTGCTATACGGTGGATTCTAAGCATAGTATCGGTGAAAACACCCGGTTTTGGCGAGCCATCGGTCACGATTTTCTTTTTCAACTCGTTAATGAACCGGTGGGTCAGGCACTTTTAGATCGAATGGCCGCAGAACAATCCTGTGTTTACTTCCGCACCCATTATACATTCAGCAATGCTCATAAATATGATAAACTTGCCGGCGGACCTGTTTGCGGTCGAGTACTTACCCTGGATGACAAGGGCAACCGTCATTATGATTTTTCAGTCGTGAACAAAACCTTCTGGGAATACGTACGCCGAGGCATGAAACCCATTATCGAGTTTGATTTCTTCCCGGAAGGGATGGCCATATCCTGGGGTGATGGTGAAAATGATGAGCAGTTCGACGGCAGAGAGGGTGAACCAAAAGATTGGGCGGCCTGGGAGGACCTGCTGCACCGGTTTATGCAGAATCTGATTACGGTTTTTGGCAAGGATGAGATGCGGACCTGGTACTTTGAAGTATGGAATGAGCCGGACAGCTGGAACCGTGAACATCTGGATGTATTTTTCAGATTATACGATGTTTTCGCTTCAGTGGTTAAATCCTATGATCCTGCATTCAAAGTAGGCGGACCAGCCTGTTATCATATCTATTTCTTGCGGGATTTCCTGTCGCACATCGCTAGCGGGCATAACTATGTAACGGGAGGCGTTGGCGCTCCGCTGGATTTTATTTCCTACCACCTTTATGGACTATCCGGCTCCTGGCTAACGGCAGAACCGAGCATCACTCCCATGGTGCAGCGCTTTACTGTCGAGATCTTGTGGATCCAGCGGCTTCTGGAAGAGCTGAAAATAAAAAACGTCGAATTTCATCTCAACGAATGGGGACAATGTTCTCACTTTTATCGCCGCTCCAGCGAATTTCCTGATCTGATATACCGAGATGACGAGCGTGCGGCCTTATTCATGATAAAGTTGGTCGACCATCTTTATGCTATCGGAGATCACCACGGATTCAAAACCGATCTGCTGGGCTATTGGGGCTTTTGTTGGGAGGCCAAATCAGAGGAGGCTTTTATCGGCAGGCGGGAATTGACCACTTCCGGTAATGTACCAAAACCGATTTTGACAGCCTATGAAATGCTGGCACGACTGGGTGAAAAGCGCCTGTGCGTACTCGGGCCGAAGGTGGGCGGCCCAACAGGACTATTGGCGACTAAAACAGACAACGGGGTGATGCAGCTACTTCTTTATAATTATGACGAATCAGACCAAGGTGGGCCTGATGCCGACTCAATCCATATCGTAATTAAAAATTTAGACTGCAAGACCAACGAGCTCTCGGAATATCTTTTGGACAGAGATCACCACAACACCTATCGCCTTTGGCAAAAGCTGGGTTCGCCGAAAAAACTTTCAGCAGAGATCAGAGAAACCCTGCAAGAAGCGTCTCGATTAAAAGTTGATCATAACGTTTTCTTTACGACGAATGACGGCATCGGCTCGCTGGCGTTTGCAATACCGCGCCGGTCCATGCGGTTGATCATTATAACACCCATTTCCAATTGACGTTCACTGGAAACAAGGATGACAGCAATGAATAGTGTTTATCTCTATGGCCTGGCGTTCGTAATGAGTGTCCTGCCCCTCGCCGCACAGTCCTTATCCTATATCGATTTGGCACGTCGACTCCTGGATCTGGAACAGCTGGCGGTCTTGCCGCAGCCCGGAGAAAAGTGCGGACAGTGGTCAAGCTTTGACCGGGCGAGTCGCTTTGACGGCACAACGAACAGGTATATGCATTGGGACGCGAATGCCGACGGCGAAGGATTCATTCGGGCAGAAGAAGAAAATCTGGTATTGGCGGAAATGGAAGGTCCGGGCTGCATCTGGCGAATTTGGTCAGCCCGACCGGAGCAGGGACATGTCAAGATTTATTTGGATGGTCTTGCCGAGCCTGCCGTGGACCTTCCTTTTGCCGGTTATTTTGATGGCTCTGCTGAGCCTTTTATATATCCGGCCCTGGTTCACACTACGGCGCGGGGGCAAAATTGCTACCTGCCCATCCCATATCAAAAATCCTGCAAAATTGTGGCGGAAAAAGGATGGGGACGATATTTTCAGTTCACCTATTCGAATTTTCCGAAGAATTATTCTGTCCCGACGTTCAAGCGGAAACTGTCAGCTGCTGAGAAACGCGAGCTTGAACGTATAGATAATTTTTTACGCCATGAGGCAGGATCGCGGCCTGAGCGTGCACATAAAGGTGAAAAAACGTTCGAGGCAGACTCTACCTGGCTCCCGGCCACAGAGAAAACTATTTTTAATCGATCCGGATCAGGAGCTATCGCAGCTTTGCAAATCAGAGTAGATCTTCCGGTCAGCATTTCTCTGCGGCGCGAGGTGCTTAGACATTTAATCCTAAAGATGTATTGGGATGGTGATGAAAAACCTGCTGTCTGCGCTCCGCTGGGGGATTTCTTTGGCACCGCACCCGGAGCCAACTTTTATCAATCTCTGCCTATGGGATTGAATCAAAACGGGTTTTACAGCTACTGGTACATGCCATTTACGCACGGCGCACGTATCAGCATTTCAAATGAAAATCCAAATTCCTGCCGCATTTATGCCAGCGTATCCGTTGCACCGCTTAAGAGAGCCGCTTCCTGCTATGCACGATTTCACGCCAAATGGCATCGGGATTTTCTATTACCGCAGGAACCTGAACGTGCGGTGGATTGGACACTGTTGAAAACGTCGGGCGCCGGCAGATATTGCGGCGTCATGCTGCATGTCTGGAATCCCCGCGGCGATTGGTGGGGTGAAGGAGATGAAAAGTTTTTTGTCGATGATGAAACCTTTCCTTCCACGTTTGGAACGGGGTCCGAAGATTATTTTGGCTATGCCTGGTGCGATCCCCAACTGTTTTCTCACGCTTTTCATAACCAGACCCTCTCCATGGAGAACAAGGGACATATTTCGGTCAACCGATGGCACGTTGCTGATAACATTCCTTTTCAGAGCGCGTTTGCTGGCTACATTGAAAAATATTATGCGAACGAGCGACCGACCTTGTATGCGGCGACGGTCTACTGGTATCTCAATTCCGCAGGCGATGATCCATATCCGGATGACAGCACTGTTTCGAGATCGGACTATTGGATCACGCCTCCGGTGGACGCTCTCAAGGATGTGCTGGAAGGAGAGGGCTTGCAGATCGGGTCTCTAACGGGTGGCCGCGCACAGGCTCAAAGCATGAACGGAAAATGGCCGCAATTCTGGAGCAGTCAAGCACACTTGTATTGGACTGACGGCCAAATGGGCGATCACCTGGATCTCATGGTTCCCGTACAAAAAGCCGGCCATTATTCTTTATTTGCTCAATTCACCAAATCGCCGGCGTCCGCGGTCATTCAGCTGGCTATGGATGGAGTAAACGTCGGAAACCGGCTGGATCTTTACTCTCCTGTCCCACCGGCAGCGTCCATTCCGGCCGGAGAGATGGGCTCCTACGAGTTCGATCAGAGCTATGGCCTATCCATAAGAAAACATGAAAAGCCTTCAGGGCCGCTATATCTGGGCGCTCTCAATTTGTCACAGGGCGAACATGTGCTCAGGATAAGCCTGGTCGATAAACATGCCAGCAGCAGCGGCAAGAACAGAGTAGGATTGGATTATATCCGGCTGGTATTTCAGGATTGAGCTTGGAAAGCCGAATAGCCACTGCGCCACAGGCCTGCGCTCATACATAATTGTGCAAATGGAATATCTTGGATTCTGACAAAAGGATGAAAAAACCGGGAGTAGAGAATGACCAGAGTGCGACTTTGTTTGCTGGTTTTCTGCCTTGCCATGTTTGCCTGTTCAAACAGGGCACCGCGAATGCGTGCCTTTGACGAGCTTGTATTCATAGATCACCAGAATTTGCGCTACATCGCCGACAGCGCCAGAATAGCCTTTCAAGCTAATGAAGCGCGCAAAAACATGGCTCAAGCGGCCCGCCTGGGTGTGAACACCTACCTGTTTTTTGCCAAAGAAACCTTTGACACCATGCTGAACATCGATTCGCCGATGCCGGGAATCGGTTCAATCGGCGCCCAGGCTTTCGCACCCAACGGTGAGCATCGCCGGGTCGGAGCATACCTCCGCTGCGCTCTGGGGGAACTGTTACAGTATGCCAGAACCAAACAGTTGCGAGTGTTTTATCACAGCAATCAGTTCATTTTTAAAGAGAATGTGCTGAAGGTTATCAAGCCGGCCGTTTGGGGCACCAGCATATGCCCGGGCCGCCAAATGACCTGGTCGATTTACCGGCAAAAATTGGGAGAATTTTTTGCGCTATTTCCCGATCTTGCAGGCCTTCAGATTACAGGTGATGAAACGCAGGCGTCGGTCCTGGAATGCCGTTGCGACTCCTGCCGGCACCTTGGTTTTGTCGAACGGGTGAACCGGCTTACCACCGAGACGGCACGTGTCTGTGCGGGGTATGGTAAAGAGGTGCAAATGCGAACCTGGGGACGTATGGGCGAACTGACAGCGGAATCCGGTCCTGCGCATATGGGCGACGGTTTGCCGAACCATGTTTTCTTTTCCATCAAAAACACACAGGGAGACTTTCATCTTCCCAATGCCATGGATGAAGGCTTTATTCGTGCGGCTGATGCAAAACGGGTTATTGTCGAATTTGATGCCTGGCGTGAATTTGAGGGGCATAATTATTTCCCCTGCTATATGGGCGACATCTGGGCGCCACGAATCAAGATATTGCATCAGCTTGGCATCAAACGCATTGCCGTCCGCCTGAACTGGAATTCCAACATAAACCCCATTTTTGCGGCGCCCTGGGGAAACCTGGTCAACATTTATACATTTCTGAAATTGGCAGAGAATCCACAGCGATCCCCTGATGATATCTTGAGATCTTTTATACGGGAAAATTATCCGCAGGCTTGTCAGGAGAAGGCTTTCGCGCTGTATAAATTTACCAGCGCATTTCAAAAGACCATGTATTATTTCCAGGGACATTATAGCGCCAACCATTCCCGTGTTCAGGATGACGACGCCCTCAAGGTGCTGTTGGCATTGCAGAAAACCGGTGAATTTACGTCAGCGGAGCACTTTGCCGGCAAGAGGGCACAGATTGAGCGAGCCGGTGAAGAGGCAGAACGCCTGGTGCAAGCCATCGCACCGCATGTGCCGGCCGCATGGGGGCAAGGGCTTTTGCAGGGCATCATCGTTGAACAAACGATCGCACGGGCCAACCTGATAAAGATGGAAGCCTGGTTTTGGAAGAACCAGAACAATGACTATAAATATCGCCAGGTGCTGGAACAGTTGCGCCAGGAGCAGCGCACCTGGCAGGATCAGTATCCTGAAAGTTATCACGAGATGGACGGCGCTGAAATGCTAACGGATTTGTAGCATTGCTTACCGCTCTCCTGCCTTTGTTGATACACACGGCAAACATGTGGCTTATGCGCCCCTGCCGGCAATAGCCGGCCCGGACCGATCCAAGGGCGCATGCTGATGCGTCTTTTCCATGCTGCCGAATTGTCAGCTGGTCTGAACACTATACATGCCAACTTTTCTTAAAGAGACGATATAACATGAAACAGGTTACCGGCTTGTGTTTGATTTGCTTGCTTGTGGTCGCTGCTCCATTTGGCGCCGTGGCACAGGATCCAGGCGTAATCACGGAGGCCTCTGCAGAGTTTTTAAAAGGCTTCTCCTATGGAGCGCCTATCGCCGTCACTCCACCGTTTATCGAATTCAGCCTGGTGCAACTCACCCGGTACGGCGATGAATTCGGTCAGTGGAGCAACGTGGTGCAGGGGCCGGACGGCAAATTCTATTTTGGGCTCGGCAATCACCAGGACGGCGATGGACGCGGCCGTTCTCTCCTGGTCGCCTACGATGCCGCACAGCGCCGCGATGAAATCCTGATGTATTCCATCGATGTATTGGGTCATCGTGAAGGCAAATGGCATGGCAGGCCTGATATCAATCCTGCCACCGGTGATATGTACATTATGGGATTTTTTGTCGGTGACCTGATCCACTATAATATTTATACCCGAGACATTAACGTCATCGGCAAGCCGATAGAAGGAACTCAGCTACCCGAGCATGTTTGGGACTGGCAACGCGAGCGCTTTTACGCCACCACTCAGAACGATGATGAAACGGCTAAAGGAAACCTTTTGGTATATGATACACGCCACAAGCGGCTTATCTATTATGGCCGTCCGGTCGATGCCTCTACCTCTGATACACTACATTGGGATAACAGAACGCGCTGTCTGGACCGCGAAACAGGTTGCCTCTATGGCACAGATACGATCAGCAAACATATCATTCGTTACGAGCCTTTTCTCAATTCGTTTGCCAGAATGAACTCCAGGCTGCAGGGACAACTGCGTGCCTGGACAAATAAAAAATGCAGCGACGGCAAATTCTGGATTTTTGACGATCTGGGCAACATGTACACCTTTTATCCGGAAAAGGATTCGCTCATCTATCAGGGCAAAAACTGGGGGACCGGCTGTTATGTTTCTTTTATTGAAAACAGCCCCAGTGGACGTTACCTTTATTATAGCATAGCGCAAAGCGGTGCAGGAAGTAAATATGGCATGCCGATCATTCAATTTGATACCGTCACGAAACAAAAGAAAGCCATCGCTTTTTTGTATGAATTCTATAAAAAGGTGTGCAACTATAAAAGCGACAAAATTTATGGCGGCGCCTTGAATCAGGACGGCAGCTGTTTGTTTGTCACGCTCAACGGCCAGCTCGGTCAGACGAGACGCCAATCCATGCTGTACATCCATATCCCGGAATCGGAACGACTGGAAGGCGGCGCTCAGGTGCTTGGAGATCAATATGGCACAAGTCGACAGGATAGGGCTATATTGAGCGCCGTTTTTCCAAACCCCTTTAATCTATCAACCCGCCTGACCTTTCATCTGCAGGCGTCTGAGCATGTTCAATTGACAATTGTCAATTCGCGAGGTGGTCTTGTTCAAACGCTCGTTGACAACAGAAAGGGAGCGGGGCCGCATCAGTATGTCTGGAACGGCACGGATGGCTATGGCGTCACTGTGTCGTCCGGCATATATTTTGCCGTTTTGCAGGCAGGCGTACAGCGCTGTGTGCAAAAACTGATATTGATGCGTTGAGCGTGCCTGCTCTGGCTGGAGGATGGCAAAGGAAATGGTTACCGTTGCGGCGGAGGTGTGAATACAGACTTGACTCCTGCATGCGACATGAACCATGTATCGAGAAAGAACGCTGGTTCGGTTCCCTGCGGATGTTTCAGGGGAAGTATTTCTTTCGTTCGACAGGATTTAGAAATCCTGTGTAACAGGCTGATAAGTGTAACATGTCCTGATGTGATCCGGTTTTAAGGTATCGCTTCAGACCCTGCAAATCACCAACTCCTCAGCGCCGTGCCAGCTGCACCCCGATGGTCGGTATGAACCGATACGGCTGGACCGGATGGCGTTGCAGGGCCATCCGGGGGCACAGTTCCCAGGTTTGGTTCCCATTTTTATATGCAAAATGTACATCGCCGTTTAGCAGAGAAATGTCTTTGCCCTGGTCATAGTTTCTGGTCATAGCTGTACCTGCCCACAGGC
>CAZISM010000055.1:0-33034 GCA_964541895.1 uncultured Cytophagia bacterium | reverse complement strand
CCAGCACCAGCGACAGAAGGACGCCCAGCGGCACGGCAAACAGAACATACCAGGCAGTGTTCCACAGACTGATGCCGACGAGCGGATCGTGCAACAGCCTGCGATAATTTTCCAATCCGATCCACTGTGGTGGCGACAGCAGTGACCAGTGGGTGAAACTCATATAGAGCGACAACAGCATGGGACCCAGCGCCAACAGCAAAAAACCGATCAGCCAGGGTGAGATAAACAGGTAACCCTGGATATCCTTTTTCAGATGTTTTTGGCCATAGCGCCGCAGCGCCGCAACCATGACCGAGGGATTGAACATACTCTATTTCCTGGAAATAACCAATTCATGTTCGCCGGCTAATCGCAGGCGTCCCCATGCGGCGCGGTCGCTGGCTAACCACGTCACCGGCACCGGTTCACCGTCGAGCAGGAGCTGCGGCGCACTCGACAGCCGAACGCAAACATCAACGCGGCCATAGCCATACACGGTGACGACTGTTTTCGCACCGGTTCGTTTTGAGTCACGCACGCTGCCGCCGCAACATTCAGCCAGAATCGGTGCATCATCCTCCTGTTCACCATATGTGATGTGCACCCGGTGCGTCACGGGGGTATAGCAGGTCGACGGTATTTTCAGCGCACCAACCACCGGTTGATCATCAACGCGCAATTCGATAATATGTTGGCCTTCACCGGACGATTCAAAATCCCAGAGGCCGCCGCGAAAACAGAGCCGACGCACCGCAGCGTGGCGGCGGCGGCCGCCATGATCCATCAGACTCGGGACCGGCAGCAGGGTGATGCCGCTGCTGTCGAATTGCAGACCCAGCAAAGCAGAGAGCAGAGCGCTGTACCAGCCGGTGGCGCAATTCAGATTCCAGGCCGCGCCGTGGTGCTGCCACCGTTCCTGGTCCGGAGCGTGCAACGAGAGAAATTCCGGACAGTAGCCCAGCGCGGCGAAGGTCTGTTCCACCAGATCGAGCCAGCGCTGTATGGAAAGCCGGTCGCCGCAGCGCGTCCATATTTTTGCAGCGGCCAGATCCCAATGCGGGTACCAGGCCGACATGGCCGGCTCGCTGGTGTGATGTCTGTCCCAGGTCGGCGTCATGGCAAGGCCCCGCTCCTGCAGCAGATGGCGGGATAGAAATCCGGCGCATGCCTGCAGCCGGTCTGCCAGCAAGAGGTGGCCGAACGAGGACTCGATACATAGTAGTGAAAAAATTGGAAACGTTCTATTCTTTTCTCCGGTGTCCGGCTGTACCGAATCGCATAAAAAACCGGCTTCCTGGTCCCAGAACGTTTTCAGAAAACCGGCTTCCGCCCTGTCGGCATACGCTTCCGCCATGCGGGCCGTCGGCTCATCATGCAGCAGCCAGGCTATGTGCGCCATATTTCTGCACTGTGCGTACCAGGCGCCGCTGTCGATGGCCACATAATAGGATTCGTCACGGCCCATTTTGCGCGGCAGATCCGGATACATGCCGATGGTGGGGAAAAAACCGCTGGCATGGGTGCGTTCCGCCAGAGTGCGAAAGGCGTGGCACAGGGTGGTATAATGAGCGCGAAGAATCTGCCGGTCCATCGTTTCGCCGTATACGGCCATGGTCAATTCGGAATACAGAAAATCCATGGCGCCGTATCCACGGCTGTCCATCGGTTCCAGATGACGGGTCCAGCGGCCGGGGATGCTGCCGTCGAGATCACGGTGAAGGCGGACAAAATCAAGAACTCGTCCGGCCTGGCCGACATCACCCCAGCGAAGCTGGCTCATGGTCGTCACCAGATTATCCCAGGCCCAGATCCAGTAATAGGTGCCGGGGCAGGCGCGGGTCATGCCGTAATCGGTCACGCGCGCCGATTCGACCATTGAAGGCAATTGTTGAAAAAATTCGCAGACCGCCGGATAGTCCGCCAGTTCAAGACGAGGGGATTCGCGCAGACGTTCGGCGTAGCGCTGTTCCTGAGCGGCGAATATCTGCACCGCCGGCGACGCCTCCGGCTTATCATCGGGCAGCGGTTCTGCCGTAAAAAAACGGATGGCAAAGGGCGGCGAGCACCAGTGCGGACACGCTGAAAAAAAACCGCTTTTAAATTGGTATTCCTGATCAGCAAGGGCATGCAGGTCAAATCCGGGGCCACCCAGCTGAATCCAGGTGTCGGCGTCATACAACAGCATATCAGAGTCGCGATACTCGGGCCGCAGATCTTCAAACCGGGCCGTGCCGGATACACAGCGGCGGCTGTAGAGCAAACGGCGCCAGGCCTCGGGAATGAGAAAATCGCCCTGATAATCGCCGCGGCGGCGCAACCATTCCTGCAACATAATGCGGTCATTGGCCCGCAGCAACAACAGCGGCCCTTTTTCCCGTATTTGGTCCCAGGTGCGCCGGCCGTGCACGGCGCAGGTTTGCGAAGCGGCGTTCCAGACGATGCGCAGTTGGATTTTCATATCGCCGACCGATGCGGCGGCAGCCTGAGAGGTACAACACGCGAGCAGAGTGTTGCGCGAAAGCACGACCTTGAGCTCGAGCCTGGCTGGAGCCAACGACCACCTCTGCGTGATCGCTGCCGGGCTCACCTCGATATTCTCCCACGTCGAGCTCAATGTCCTGCAGACGCCGTCCTGCAGCACATCGATGTAAAACCGCACTGCCGCGTTTGCATGGTGCAGCAGCCTGGCATTGCGACTGACCGGCTGCAGGCCATGAAAATCAATCTGTTCGACGCCGCCGCTCTGATGGGAGAGCAAGGCGGATATGCGATCGTCCGAGATCCAGACGTTGCCGTCCGCATAACGCAGCAGATTTGCCAACGGTCTCACGCGGCGCTGGTTCCTTTTTCATAAAAACTGGCAGGAAACAACAGCGGTCCGGCATCGACATTTCCTTCCACTTCCAGGTGTTGGACGGTCAGATCCTTGCCGTTCCACTGCCGCTGCAACACATGCTCGCTGGTCGGGTTGAGGCGAAAGCAGAGGGCATCGTCACCGTTTTGAAACCGGATATCGCGCACACCGGCGGCTGAGACAAATTCCTCGACGCGGAGCGTGTCGACCCTGGCGGCAAAATCCTGCCAGCGATCGAATCGCTCCCTGCTTTCCACCAGGCAGGCAAAGCCGTTGCGGATCAGGCTCAACTCTTCCCGTTCCAGGTTGATGGCATCGCCGCTGTAATTGTACAGCGAAATCATCATGTGGTCGTCCTTTCGCCAGATCCGTATTCTGCCGGTGAAGGATGGCAGCAGAGACAACGGCAGCGGCAGCAGGGCGATGCAGGTGCGATAATCGACGATGATGATGTTCTGCACCGACCGGAACTCTATTGGCAGCGAACTCACCGGCTCGCCGTCGACGATAAAATGATCAAAGGGCGCTGCATAGGAAAAGATGAGATCGAGGCGGATTTCCCTGATCTGGCGATGCCCGGTTCTTTTCGGAGCATAACAGACCAGGGCCATATTTCTATGTTGACAGGTAAAGGCACGTCCTTCTTCATATAAATAGTCTTTCTTGACTTCAAATCCCGTGCTGTGGCAAAAATTGTCCTGCCCGACGACGGCGCCGTTAAAAACGAGCCGGGTGTACAGACTGCGAAAATCCGCCAGGCTTTTTATCGCCGCCGCCCGGCGATACCGAAGCGTAAACGAGTCGCTCTGGCCGGCGTTGACATACGGCCTGCTGGCCGTGCCCAGACAATACTCTCTGGCCATATAGGTGGTGAGGTCGCCCCACCCTCCGGGATAAACCTCATCATCGAACGCCGGCGCCGTTTTTCCATTCACTGTGACCACGCCGTTCTCATGATACTGTTCGCAATAGGTGCTCATGCGAAAATAGTAGGGCAGCGGCTTTTCCCAGGCCAGTTGGGCCACGTGCTCCGGCGGGTGAAAAACCAGAATCGCCGGCAAGCTGTTCTGGATCAGCGCAGAGGGATGAGCAAAACGGTCCGCCAGCTGTGGTTCCATAAAAATCGGATGCTGGAGGGCGCAGGCCATGGTGCAGTGCAGCGCCGAGTAGCCGCCAAAGGAATCCTCGCCATAGGCGCGCGAAAACGGACCAGCCCACTGCTGGCTGGGTTCATGCCAGTGCATGGCGACGTTGATCCATAACCCCTCTTCCAGCAACAGGGCCAGAGCCTGCGCTTCACGATCTTTAACACATTCGGCGGCTATGGCCAGAAACCACAGGGTCAATGCCGTATAGGTGGGACTGTTGTACTCGGCCATCTCGGCCTGGCGATGCTGGCGATGGCGGCGCCAGGCGATATTTCTTTGAAACGATTTTAACAGCTGTTTGCCCAGGTTTCGATACGCCGGTTCGTTGAAGAGCTCCCCTCCGCACAGCAGATACACATAGGCGGCCAGAGGATGGTTGACATTGCCGTCCGAATAGCGCACCGACGCCGCCAGCGCGAGGTTGTTGTACAGATTGGTCATGACATTTTTTGCCGCCTCTTCGCTGAGCAGGTGCTGATATCGTTTCAACATCACATAGAGCGTGCAGGGCGAATGGGTGCCGTCGGCAATGACCAGCCGGCTGAGAATTTTGTTGGCCAATTCCACATCCGCCGCTTGCTTGCTTTCCAGCAGGGTGATGGCGTACCAGGCGGTCTCCCGGGGGATGATGCAGGTGCAGGTTGCGGCGTCGTAATGACGCTCTGCTTCCTTTCTGGCGTCTTGCAGCAGACGAGCGCGAATATCCGTCACGGTCACCTCATGATGTAATTTGGGCCGGCAGTGATTTATAACAGGCAAATGCCGATTTTACCTGTGCACAGGACCCCGGATGTTGCCGCGGCTGTTGGCGGCATCTGGCGTCCCGCTTGTGCTTCTTCATGGGCAGATCTGTTTGCGGAACACCAGGGTCACAAAGAACGCGACACCCGGGGTTACTTTGTTGGCAGTGTTGTGATCGCTCAAAATGACAATGCCGGTCACCACAGCACTACCGTTGCGCCGGCGATCGTCAGCGAAAAATGGGCTATCCTGTCATGACCCTCGCCGGTCCGGGGCCATTGCAGCTCTGCGCCGACAGGGGCTATCACTATAATATAATCTTTTTGCTGACCCATGCCATAAAATTGTATAAATCGGTCCGCTTCGCCGCTGTTGGGGTAGGCAGGCACGAATTCACTCAATCCGGTGCGGATCGATACCGGTGCCGGCGCCAGACAGAGCAGTTGCCAGGCGGTCTCTGCGGTTTCCAGTCGCAGCTGTGGATGCGGTGTTTCAGATACGGTGCGGACACCGGCCCGCGTATGAAGGTTCCATTGCATTTCACACTCTTCCTGCACGCGCACGCGGTCGTGGATGACCAGCACATCGCCCTGCAGCAGATAGAAGCAGCGTCTGTACTGCAGCACCCGCAGATGCGGCAGATAGGCTCGGGTCAGATCCATTTCGATGCGGCACAGGTTAGCGGCATGGTCCACACGGGTAACCTGCGCCATGTGTTGTTGAGGAATGAATTCGGGAGCCCACGGCAGGCGGTCCCCGATCTGGCCGCGGCCGTTAAAGGTCATGGTGTTGTGCAGGAGCGTATCCCGGCGATAAACCGGGCCAGGTCCGCACACTACAAAGTCGCGATTCACCATGAGCAGAAAACTGCCGTTGCCGGGATCGCTGTGGCCATAGCCGCTCCATTCTCCCGCCGCATAGCGCTGCCGGCCCAGGGGCGCGCCGGCACGACAGGTGAAGAGCAGTTCCCGGGCCGCACCTTGCCGGCGATAAAAAAGTTGACCGCCGTCCTCGCAGAACGCCGCTTCCGGCACAACAGGATTCTGCGGGATTTCGCCATTAAAAAAAATATATTCCCAGACCCGTCGGCGCGGCGGCACGCTTCTGAAATCAACGCCCTCGGTCGCAAGATCGGACAGCAAACCCGCCAGGTCTTGCGCGGCAGCGGAACCGGTGCGGGCGGCGATAGCGTAGTGAATCCAGGCATCCCCGCTGACGCGGTATTGCGGATCGCCGAAGGTGATGCCGTGCAACCGGTCCGGGCTGAGCGACCAGCGGCGAAAGCAGGAAGCGTTCTGCCAGTAGGTGGTGACGGACCAAAAGTCAATGCCGGCGCAGTGCCGGAACAGTTCGAGGTAACGAATCAGGAAGGTGTGTTCGTAAATCCACAGGTTGATGCCGTGCGGAAAAAAACCATCGTCGGGCAGCATGCGAACCACCTGGCGGAAAGCCGCATGCAGATAGGCGGCCCAGGCCTGCGCCTGCGGGTGCTCGTTCCAGAATAAAAAAGAAAACGCCAGCAGTCCGTGGCTGCAACCGAGAAAATGTGCCTGCGCATAATCCTGTCGATCAAATCCCAAATGGCGCCAGACGCGATCCGCCGCGCTAAAGAGCGCGTCCTGAAACTCGCTGCGCTCTGTCGGCGAAAGAGAGGGAAACAGCCAGTCAAAGGCCAGACATAGAGTAAAAAGGCATTCACCGGCCTGGGTGTCGATGTTCATGGGTTCATAGCCAGGATCGGCGACAACGGCGAGGAAACGGCGCAGCTCGACAACCGCGCGGTTAATGCGCGGCGCTTCTTCGCTCAGCCACGCCATAAAAGCGGCAAGGATCAGCCGATCCATATCGTGCAGCCGTTCGGGACCGTCAAGGGTTTTGCTTTCCGTAGTGACCTCGAACGGCAGATGCGCCTGCTCCTGCCATTGTTCCAGATGCTGTCGCAGGCCGGCGCGGGCGGGGTCATCGCGCAGGTGCTGCCGGAAATCGTCCGTGAACAGCAGGCGGGGATGGCGGTCGCGCAGCGTCCTGGCCAGGTGCACCGGTTGGCGGCCAGCCGGTTTTTTAGCAGAGGGATAGATGTGCAGACGGATGGGCCGCAGTCGGCGATCCGACCATTGCAAACGAACGACGGCTACATCCGCCATTTCTGCCGTGACGAAATAGCGGCAGCAGCGGCTATCAAATTCATCGCCCCAGAAATTGGGGCTGGCCTTATAGCTGCGAGTTTCAGCGACGAGTTCGACGACCGGCATGTCCGGGATGCCGCGCCAACCCGGCCAGGGTCCCACAGGAATACCGGGTGGTTCCGGAGCAAATTCCATATCGACAAATTTCCGCAGCGCCGAATCAACGGCCGGCTCACGGCGGCGCATGTAGCATAGATGTCGTTCCAGGGGATAACGCGAGGCATCGAACTCGACGTGCATTCCGTAAGCTGCGGCCGGCAGCGGCGGCCAGGCGCCCTGCCAGGACGTTGCATCCGCTTCGACGGTCAATTCGATGGTCACTATGGATGATACGGTCATCTCTCTTTATCCGGCTATCGGCCCGGGACAACCGGCCTGTTCTGCCATGTTTCAGCTATATGCGCTTTAAAGGCAGGCTGGATGTTGGGATTCCGCACCAGCTTGTCCAGTTCAATTTCCACCAGGCGGTTGATGGCAGCGGTCGATTGGGCCAGGTCATCGACGGAGATTTGCCCGGCAAAAAGCAGGTCCAGTTTGGGCGTGAGTTGTTCGAGTATGGTGTTACTGCTCCAGGAAAAATAGCGCACAAAATCGCGGCTGTCGCCGCCGTCATGCTGCTCGCTCAACCGCCAGACCTGGCCGAAATGGCTGCCTGCCAGCATGGGATGTTTTCGCTCCCAGCCGCTGACGAAATCGATGTTTTTTAAAACCGGATTGGGTGTATTGTATGGCGAACTGGTGACCAGCCACTTGAGCAGCGCCCAGGCTTTATCCGGATATCGGCAAGAGGCGCTGATGGACAGTCCGCCCGAGGCTGACCGAAAATATTTCGGCGGCTGCGTTCCCATACGGGGCAGCGGCGCGACGTCCCAGGGGACTGTGAGAGATACCATAAAATCAAGATTGGGCACCGCTTCCATCACCATCGCCACTCTGCCGGTGTTGACCATTTGCGACACCTGCATGCCCTGAGCCTGCACATAGGCCAGTTCCGGCATGACGCGTTCTTTATAGATCAGGTCCAGGTACTGTTGGTAGGCCTGACGGGATTCGGCCGGCAGCGAAAAGAAGAGCGCCTGCGGCGGATACACGGCGCCGTTCATGGTCTCCAGTGCCGAGATAAAATGGCTGGCGATGAAAACGCCATAGCGGTCGATCTTGCCATCCTGATCGACGTCGGCCGTGAGCGCCCTGGCCATGCGCACCATATCATCCCAGGTCCAGCTTGAATCCGGATAGGCCAGCCCCTGTTCATCGAACAGAGCCTTTTTATAATAGAGACCGCAGGTGAAGGTCCAGTCGCAGAACTGATACCAGCCGCCGTCGATGGAGGTGCCGGCGCTGATGAACGTGGGTCGAATCTCCTGCAAAAAAGGATCCTGGCCCGCCACCTCGTGCAGGTTCAGCAAGCGGCCTTCGGCCGCCAGCTGATCCCGCACTACGGCGTTGGTGTAAAAAATATCCAGCGGCTCACCGGCGGCCATCATGGCATAAAGCTTTTCCTGGCCGGAAAACGGAATGAGCTTTACCTCCACCCCATTCTGCTCTTCGAATTCAGCCAGCTGCTGTCGCAGGGTTTGCAGCATGTTGATGTTGGCCGGCACATTGACGGTGACAACCGCTTTGGCAGGGCGATCGTTGCCGCCGCAATGGATGGACAGAATTGAGAATAGTGTCAAACCACCCAGGCGAAAAAATGCAGTTAATCGTTTCATTGAAAATCCTCATTAACGAAATGGACGGCGCATGGCAGGATCGTCATGATAACCATTTTTTGAGAAAAGCCATGGCGGTCTCCAGTCGGACCTCATGGCCGCCCTGAAATCGATCCCACTGGAGGTGGTCGGAACAATCCAACAGCTCATAGTGCCGTTTGGCCGCCAGCAACTCTTCCTCCACCATGGGCGGCCAGGCAATGGTATCGGACTCGCCGGTTTGGATGAGCAGTGGTCGTGGACAGATCAGCGAAACCAGATCCTGATCCGAGAACCCGGTCAATAATCCGGGCAGAAAGGCATGTTCCTCATCCACGGATAAAAAACAGGTGTAGCGGGCATCCTCCACTGCCATTTTATGGCAGCGATGATTGAACCAGGCGGAAACGATGCCCGCCCTGAACATCGGTTCCAGGGGCATGGTATAGAGGGTGTAAGCGCCGCCCATGCTGAGTCCCCACATGGCTATGCGCTGCGGATCAACGGCCAGGCAGGGCACCGCTTTGTGCAGCAGCGATCGAATGGCCTGAACCTCCAGCGCCCAGATATGGCTGCCCAGCAGCAGGGCCAGGCGATTGATACGACCACGGGCCTGAAAGGCGTTAACAGCCATGGGCGCCAGAACGGCAAAGCCCTGCCGGGCCAGCACACGGCCGACCGCATGATAGCCGGCCGGCACGGTGTCGTTTCGTCCCATAACCATATCGGCCGTGCCGCCGATGCCATGCTGAAAGAGGACGAGCGGGAACGGCGGTGAAAACGGGGCCGCAGGCTCCATATAGAGAGCCTCAAGGGTCAACAGGGGATGCAGCGAAAAGGAGATATTTTTTTCCCGTTCGTTCACCGATTCGATGCGGAGATCTCCTCTCGGCTCGGTTCCTGCCGGAGGTTGGAGCAGTGCGGCCCATTGTTGGCGATTGGACGCCACCGAGTTTGCATACTCTTCCGATGAGCCATAGGAACGGTGCCAGAGACGGCCGGATCGCTCCGGGTAGCGCAGCACCTCTTGCCGCAGCAGCTCTTCCCAATTCTGATGCAGCTGTTGCTGGGTCATGCCGCGCGCTCCTGATTTAGTGGCTCAAGCAATGGATTCATTGCCGCACTCCATCCAGCCGGCCTTTATCAGGAAACAGGTTGATCGGCAGGGCGACGCCCTCATGGGCGGAGCGAATGGCCGTATCGATCATGGCTTGCGCAATACAGCCATCGCGCACGGATGGCACGGCCACGGTCTCCCCGTGCAGCCAGCGTACGAATGCGCGGTTTTCCTCCATAAAGCCATCTTCATCGCCGTTGTACTCGATCTGTCGGCCTGTTTGAGGATCACGGAAGGACAATCGTGTGAGCCGGTCAGCCAGCACGGCGCTGCCCTCTTTGCCAAAGACCTGGACCAGGAATTTGCCAATGCCGGGCGGCCGGCCGCTATCGGTCGCCAAAAAGGCGCCGGCCGTATTATTGGCGAAGCGGAACACGGCGCTGAGGTGATCCATCACACGGGTTGGTTGGTGATAATTGGCGCCGGCTGCAAAAACCGACTGCGGCTCGGAGCCGGCGAGAAAGTGGAGCAGGTCGGTTCCGTGCACACCCTGGGAGATAACATGGCCGCCGCCGAGGAGAGGATCGTTGGCCCAAAAATCGGCGGGCCACGGATCATCCGTCACCTGCACAGAGATCGTATAGGGAGAAGGGATCATCCGGCGAATTTTTTGTGCCATGGTGTAAAAACGGAATTTCATCCCCACCATGGCTTTGATGCCGTTCTGTTGAACGACCTCGTCCATGCGCCAGGCCTCCATGGCGGTGAGCGCGACGGGCTTTTCGATCAGCAGGTGTTTGCCGGCCCTGGCAGCCATGGCACACAGATGCGCATGGCTGGCGGTATGGGTAGCGATATAGACCACGTCGACCTGGTCGTCGCGGATGACCTTTTCAGGGTCGGCAGCGGCATAACGGCCGCCGTATTGCCGTTGCAGCGATTGTGCGCGGGAAAGATCCGTATCGCAAAAGGCATACGGATTCACCCCGTCGATTTGCTGCAGGCATTGAGCATGCATGCGCCCCATATCGCCGCAACCGATAATCGCAGCATTGAGCAGAGCCATTCAGCAACTCCGGGAGCAGATAGATACCATGTCAGAAGGAGTGACGTTTGCTTGATAAGAATGTAAGTATTTTTCCGAGTGCGCACAATAGCAAATATGCCGGAGAGGAGCGGCTGCGGAGCCGCTCCTCACACGTGCAGATGCAGATTCTTTCAGGCAGGAGGAGTGCCGTTACAGGGTGCGGGTCAGAACGGCAAAATGGCCGAACCGGACAGCAGGAATTTTGCAGTCGTATCGGCAGGTATAGCCGTCCAGCTCCTGCAAAAATTCGTCCACCGCCATTTTTACACCGGTTGAAAAATAGTCATAATCGTCCACGATGATGACCGCGCCGGCCGCGGTCACCGTATGCAGATAGGCCAGCGTGGTTCTTATGGGTTCGTACAGGTCAAAGTCCACATACGCGAAAGAGACCCGGCGGGGAAGATTTTGATCGCAGCGCAATACGTCGTCAATAAACCCTTGGTGAATGTCATAGCGCGCACGAGGAAAACCCACGGAGCGCAGGCGCAGGCGCACCAGTTTCTCCGGGTAGGACATGGCGCCGAAATAGGAATCCATACGACCCAGCGCATAGATGTCATCTTTCAGTCCATCTTTAGGCGAAGGTCTGGACAGTCCCTGAAAAGAGTCAAAAAGGTGAAATCGGCGGGACGTATCGGCGGCGATTTCGCTGGCAATCAGCGCCGACGTCTCACCCTGGGCGACGCCAAACTCGCACACATCCCCGGCCAGATGCCGGGTTTGCGCCAGGGCTTGAACGATATGGTAGGCCTCGGCGGGCGGCGTGCCAAGAAGGCGCGCCATCAATGCAGCACGCATTGGATTTGCCGGCAGCGGCGCGCGGCCGTCATGCAAGCTGACTTCGTACGCTGTCGCGAGGTTCTCGAAATTCCTGAAACGCACCTGCGGCTCCGAGCTTTTGTGCAGTTCGTAGCCGAACGCGGACAGAGTTTTCTTGATCGTCTGGTTAAAAAAGCTCATTCTTACTCCTTTCGCTGTGACCGCCCCCTTTTCTCCTTCACCAGCCTTTGATTCACCGGTATCATCCCACCCTGTGCTGCGGCCTGGCCGGATGGCTATACTTCCCATCTTTTGAACGGGGTTTGTTCAGCTGCTTCCTGATCGGCGGGTGACGGCAGGCTCAGCGACTCCAGGTCTGCCGCAATCTGTGTGACCTGTGCGGCGGTCATCCGGCGCGCCGGTTGCAGCCGCTGAACATCCACCAACACCCGGCAAAGCAAATCAAGGCGTCGCGGATTACCGCCTGTGGCGGAATAGATGACATCATAGATCTCGTTGCCAAAGGCGATGGATTCATGGGCCACGGCCAGCCGGTGCATAATGTACGCCTGCGTGTCTGCCCGGGAAAAATCGGTGAGACAAAATCGAAACCCGATCCGCGATTGCAGTTGCGGCCATTCTGCCAGTTTGCGCTCCAGATTCCTGTGGCCGACAAGGATGCAGAGAAGTGGAATAATGGCAGCGCCTCGCGACTGCGTGATGTTCTGCAGAAAAAGCAGATCCGGGGAACTCAGCTGTTCGACCTCATCCACAACCAGCACCAGTTTTTCCTTGCCGATCGCACGGGTTCGCTGAAGGAATTCCTTCAGCATGTCCTGCAGGCGTACATGGTCGCCATGCAGAAAAGGCTCCGGGATAAAAGAAATTTGCGAAATAATGCTTTTCAGCATGGCTTCCTGGTCAATGGGATGGCCGGCCACAACATATGCCGAATGCACGTTGCGGTCCTGCCAGAGTTCATCCAGAAACAGCCGGGCCAGAAACGTTTTTCCTGAACCGAATTCTCCGGTGAGCAGGCACATATAGTTCATGTTCCGGGTCAAGGCATAGCGGAGGCGGTTCAGACCTTCAATATGCTGATAACTCGGATAGAAAAAACGGACATCCGGACAGCTTTCAAACGCGGATCCGGAAGCGGCCCGAGAAGGTCCTCCCGCCGGCCGGAAGTCTTTGAATTCGGCCATTTTTCCATCGACCGACTTGCCGTGTTTCTCCTGTTTTGTAACTATTTCAGACGGTTTTTCCCGGCCGTCTGACGCCGGATGGCCCAGACCAGTGGCTGATGGCCTGCGATTCAGCGCCGCCTGGCGTTCACCGGTCAGTTGCTCCGGCGGCAACACGGGTTTACGGGGACGAGCAAACGACAGATGGCTCTGTTCTTCCCTCATAGTATTCTCCTTTCGGCCGCAGGTATACCCCGAATAGACCTGCCGGCCCCGCTCCTCTCAACAACTAACGTAATTTAATCTGTGCTGCGACAGCTATTTTGCAGTAAACGGTGCAAAATATTTTTTATATCTGTCGACGGACGCATCTATGGACAACGCTTTTTCAAATGATTCGCCGGCCTCTTTATAGTGTCCCGACGCAAGCAGCACCGCCGCCAGATATAAATGGCCATTGGCGACCTCGGGCCGTTCCACCACGACCTTGCGTAAATATTTTTCTGCTTCCGCCACATTGTCCTTGAACAAGGTCCTGAGAGGCTCCAGAAGAGCCTCCAGATCCGACCCCTCGACAGCAGGGTGCTCATCCATTCGCTGCTTCTGCTGCTCCCGGCTTTGCCGGAAGCTCTCGAAAGATGAATCAGCCTTTGGAAAGCTGAGCCGCTCCCTTGGGCTGGTCTCAATACGATCATCATCGAATCGGGTGTTGACCCGTCTGATTCGTTTAGAGGTGACCGGTAACAGGGCGTCGTTGCGACGCTCTGTTTTCACCCGTTCTTTGCTTCTGACCTTGCCGCAGGTGATGCGAAATCCGATGTACTGGTTGCCGAAATCGCTCTCCAGGCCGCCGACGGGATATCGGAACGCATATTCCAGTATGACCTGCACCGTCCTGGTGGTTGTAACCTGGCGCGAAAAAACCTCCTCAAATGCCTGGCGTTCCCATTGATAAAACAACGCCGTCACACTCAGGCCGCCGCTGAGAAATCGATCCCCATACCCCAGTTGAACTCTCAACGGGTCGGCAACCTGCCACTCGCCACCGGCGCGGAGTGCCGGCCTGGCCCGATCCTCGCTCCACACCAAATCCGTTGCCAGCTGCAGAGCTGCCCAATGCGCCGATACGCCCAGGGCTACTGACAGCGGCAACGGCGCCGATTGATCGGTCTGCAGGGCGAGGTTGGGACGATTCAGATGGTGCGCCGTCACAGCCAGCCGGAGGTGTCGGTGTACATCCAGCGCTAAACCAAAATTGGTGTTCAATCGCCTGGCAAATTGACCATAGGCTGCAAAAAAGGGATCAGACACCGAATATGGATCCAGGCGATATCCCAACTCCAATCCCTCAATGCCAAAGCCACCATAGAGCCGCTGGCGAAAAAAGGCAACACCATAGTGCAGGCCATAGCGCTGTTCATAGTATTGCAGGCTGTTAAAGGCGCCATAGTTCACTCCCAGCGTGCCCCATTTTCCTGCCGGCAAAGCCAGAGATATAAACTGCTGTTCCAGATCGTTATTCAACAGGCTATACATCCATTTGTTGTACTGCCCGGCCACCTCTATGTCGGACAATCCGGCCAGCAGGGCTGGATTCCAGTAAACGGCACAGGCATCTGAAACGGCAGCCGTGTGCGCGTACCCCATCGCTGCGGCGCGTATGCCCGGCCGCGCCTCAAACGCCGCCTCTACCATGGTCACACCTGCCAGCAGGACCATGGCCAATAGGCGTAACAACGCCTTTATCGTGCTACTGTAATGGTACATTGATAACTCTTGGCTTCGGTGCACAGCTGCACGATATAGACTCCATTGGCGACGATGCGGTGGTTGCGATCACGGCCATCCCATTCGGCCATCGCATTTTGATTATCGGGCCTCGGATCCAGTTCCCGCACCAGTTCGTTATCAAGGCTGTAGATACGGATCCGTTCCAGAGTCCCGCCCACGTCGGCAAATATCTGCATGCGGTCGTTTATCCCGTCTCCGTTGGGAGTAATGAGCGGCGGCACAATGGAAACCGATTCGGGACGAATCGCCATCTGCGCAACGAACGTCGTATCCAGCCGGTTGGACGGTATGGCTGCGTCCTGCGCATACAGCCTGCACGTCATCGACTTGCCCGGGGGAATATCGGTTACAGGAAATGTTAACCGGTATCCTGAAGAGTCGGTGCGGCCGGTGGCCGACAACGGTGCAAGCGAACAGCGAAGTAACAGATTCTGCCCATCGATTTCGAAGCGTAACGAGCCGGATGCGATGCCCAGTCCGATATCGGTGATGGCGACCCGGATGGAATCGGTCACAATCAGGGTACCAGTACGGTTTGCCGGCGGCTCCACAGTGATAACCGGGGCCCTGTAATCCGGATCCACCCAAAATGTAAAGTGGCCCTGTCCGCTGTTGCCAAAAAAATCAGTTGCCGAATAGTCTACGCTCACCACGCTGTTCAGTTTAAGCCAGGGCGACGGCACCCAGGTTGCAATCAATAGAGTGTCCACTACGTCGAACGTCAGGCCGTTGACTTTGGCGCCGTTCACGGCCAGGTGGACGGTGGCCGCATCCACCCCCGATTGGGCATCATGCAGCGCCAGTACAATCGGAGTGTTGGCAAAAGCATATTGAGCGGGAGATCGGTACACCAGCACAGGCGGCGCCTTGTCCTCCAGACAGCTAAAGACGTACTGCTCCGTCATGAGGTTCGGGCGGACCGCGCGATCCGCCGCGGTAAGGCTCACGGTCACGGTTTCACCAAAACTGAAATAGCCGGTTGATCGATAGCGCACGACATAGCCGGCACCGTTCTGATCCGCATACCCTTTCCATTGCAGGCGCGAGGTAATGTCAGTGCCGTTGACGCTGACCCTGACCGAGGCTGAATCCACACCGCTGCCGGCATCGATGATGATCGCCTCGACCGCTGCATTCAACGCCACGGCGGTGGCGTTTTTTTCCGGTGAACGGGAAAGAATAAACGGAGGATGCAGATCATCACCTTGCACAGCGGCCGGCCGCTCCGTGCGGGCATGCTCTCCCGGTGGATCGGAGATAGCAACACCCGGCAGTGATCCCAAAAACGCCCATACGATCGCTTGAACTGTTTTCATCTTTAGATACATGGATGCCCTGGTCCCGTTCAGGAAGTTCTGTCCGAATAGATCAATATCTGCACACCCAATGCCATCAGGGAGAGCAGGGAACTGATAAAGCCCCAGTTGATAGAGCGGGGAGAGACAGCGATGAGAGTATCGCCGACCTCCATCATCAGGTCGATGCCATATTCGGTATCCTGTTGACCGGCCAGCAGATCATCCATGGTGAAACGGAACACCTGACCGTCTTTGCGAATCAGGGTCAGGATTTTAATCTTTTCGCCGTTCTTTATACCGCCCGCCAGCGACAGGGCGGAGAGCATATCGATCGGCTCAAAAATCTGGAACGAGCCCGGTTTGTTCACATAGCCGATGATGTTGATGGTTTGGCCGTGAATTTGTGTCACATAGACGGTCACCACCGGCTTGGCCACGAACGGCCCGATATTGTCTTTGATCAATTTCGCCAGTTCAGCCGGCATCAATCCAATGACATAAATATTTCCCAGCAGCGGATATTCGATCGTACCGTCCGGCATGATCTGTATCTCCCGGGTGAATTCAGGATGTTCCATAACCACCACGGCGATTTTGTCACCCTTTTTCAGCAGGTATTCCGGATCCTTCCTTTCGCTGCCGGCTTCCTGCGCCGGCAGCAGCCCGCTGCCGGCCAAAAGGCCTGCGATGATCAACAATACCAACGGTCGCTTGCAAGGCGTAGCCTCGACCATTCGTCGGCGAGAGCGAATACAGCTGTCTGTCGTTTTATTTCGCATAGGTCATTTTTCCCATGAATGTGTGCGAGCCTGCTGTCATCTGATACAGATAAATCCCCGCGGCCACGTGTGCGCCCTTGTCGTCTTTGCCGTCCCAATATACAGCATGGTCGCCGGCCGTCCGGACCTCTTGCAGCAGATGTCGAATGATCTGTCCGGAAATATTGGACACCACCAGGCGCACCATACACGTCTGCGGTACGGAGAACTTTATCCTGGTGCCGGGATTGAACGGATTTGGAAAATTGGGCGCCAGGGAAAAATTCGTCGGCACGCTTGCCGCGTTCACCCGGGTGGTAGCCAGCACGGTTTGACGGCCGCTGAACGAGACATCATGCAATCGATAGTAATAGTTCTTGCCTGGCTCTGAGGTCCTGTCCAGATAGGAATAGGTTTGCAGCGTGTTCGAATGGCCCAGAGCCTGGATGATTTGAAGGTTCATCGCTGCAAAGTCAGTCTCGGCATGTTCGGAGCGGTAAATAAAAAAGCCGAGGTTATCCGTTTCACTGCTCGTGCTCCAGCGCAGACGTATGCCGTCCGCTTCCGCCGTGGCGCTGAAATCCGCAAGCTCGACCGGCGTCCATTTTTCCAGCATATAATCTTCCACCTCGCCGTTCAGGGCGTGCCCGCTGCTGCTCTGCACATCCTGATCGTCGACGCGGAACCGCGCCCAGGCATCCTTGAACTCTACATGGCCGGGAACCGGAAATTCCACGATGACGACGCCGGCGGCTTGAACGCGATAAGCGGCGATGATATGGTCCGCCGGATCGCTCCAGGTACCTTTGCCGTTCCAGTCGATCCATGCGTGCACGTACGCCGGATGCTCGGGGGTGATGCGGCCGCTCACGGTGATCTGCACGGCGCCGATGCTGTTGGGCAGATAGGGAAGCTTGAAAGGACCGCCGGCCGGTCCGCTGCCCAAAAAGAGAACACCGTCTTCATCAGACAATCCGCTCTGATCATCCCGGTCGATCACATTAGCATCGACTTCACCGTCGATCAGACTGCCGAGCCAGATGTCGCCGATGTCATGCACCGCTCCCTGAGAGCTTTTCAAGGTCTGATAGGTGTCGGGTGCATCGCCATAATCCTGATACTCTGCGCTGGCAATCAGGCCGGCATCGCAATCCCGCCGGATCATGTTTTGCAGCAGCACGATAGCCTTCGTACGGTTGTTTTCGCGATCGACATCCGAATCTGCTTCCTCATCCGGCGATGCCTTTGAGCGTGTAGTAAGCATGCCGGCAGGCGGCACCACCTGCACATAATAGGTGTCCGGCGGCACATCCGTAAAAAGATATTCACCCGCCTCGTCAGTCTGTGTGGTGGCGACCACGGCCAGGCTGTCCGAGAGCAGGTATACTGTAACATTGGCCACTCCCGGTTCGGCCCGGTCCTGAATGCCGTTATAATTGAGATCGTACCACACTTTATCGCCAAGGCTTGCCGCAGATTGCACACATTCCGGCAGGATGGTAGCGACCGTGCCGATGTTCGAGCTGCAGGTACCATTCACCAGCGTAGCCAGAGTGACCATATGCATGGGGAAGGAAGGCGCCGCTACCAGTAGAATTGCTCGCTGCCGTGTGATTTTTTCACCCTGAGCCAAGCCGCCCTGGTACACTGTACTGTCGAGCCTGACATCTCCCGCAGAGTAACTGCCATCTCCGTCCCGGTCATGAAACCATTGCAGCAGTATCGTCGTTCCAGCCGGGATATCCGGTGAATCCGGTGCAAGGGACATTTCCGTTTGCAGCAGAAAATGGCGGCACGTTGATGTGGTCTGTACACTCGTTTCTAACTCTGCGTGCGGGGAGCGCTGCTTCTGCAACTCACGGCCGGCCTGGCCGTTGATCACCGGGATCAGGCAGACCGCACCTGTGGCAATGCAGGTAACCGGCCTGATCTCCATTGTTCGAATGATCATATTGCCCGCGCTGTCAGCCGCACCAGAGGATGGCACACCGGCAATCTCAAAGCTGAATTCGACCGTCTCGCCGCCTTTTATCAAAATATCGTTCCACATCCATGTCCGGCCGCCTGCCATGACCTGTGGTTCCAGGCTCTTGAACGCCGCTGCCAGAGTTCGCATGCTGTTTTCGACATAGTCAAATCCGGCCGGAAGATCCAGTTGAATGTTGAAAGGCACCTGGGTGCCGATCGGCCCGTCATTGATCAACAGCACAGTAAAACGATGTGGATCATCACACACCGCAAATTCAGGCGCGCCATCCACGGCAATCGAGGTTTTAACCGTTGGCTCTGCCCCCTGTATGGTCACCTGCGGGCTGAATTGATAATCCCGGATCGTTGTGCCGCAGGGGCTGACACCGTCTATACCGTACGGGATGACACTGCCGGAAATGAACTGGCAGTTGGTAGTAAAGCTAAACAGGAGCCTGCCTTCATTCCTGGGTTTGTCGGTCGACGGCGGCAGACTGGAGAGGCCGGCGATCGCGCTCAGATCCCACACCGCCGGACCGTCGCTGCTCTGCAGGACCGGATCCGACAGAGGTACGGCCGCACTCCCGGCCGGATAGACCAGGCGGGTCGAGCCGGGTATATATTCCATGCCCGCCGGCAACGTGAAAAATAACTTGGGTTGATACACTGTTGACGCCTGCGGATTTACGAAAGAGAGCTCTATGGTCTCATCGGAACAGAGTGGTATGGAGCCATTGAAATTGTCCAGGCGAAGAGATACCGCCGATGGGACTGATTTGAGATAAATCGGCAACCCCACCGGCGTACAGGCGACGGTGTTCCATGCGGATGGATAGCCTTTGCAGCTCCAGGACGCGGACAACAGCAGCGAATCCTGAGCACAATTACCGCAGGCCACGCTAATTCGCAAGGCACGCATCTGGGCGCCGGCGAGATCGCCCAAATGCACGAACACACCACCCCGATCAGGATCATGGACAAGCGGCAGCGCCGTCTCGCTGGCGACATCCTTTACCGACTGCAGTTGCAGCAGCCCGGAGGGATTAAGAATGTGCAACCAGGTGTAAGGTGCTGACACGGAGGTACGGTTTTCCACCTGCACGCGCCATTCCGCCGTGGCCGCCGTGGCATACAATGTCTGCGGCAAGGCCTGTATCTGAAGATGCGCCTGCACATCCTGTATATTGTACGCACCGAGCGCATACTCGAGGCGAGCCGTGGGCTCCTGGTCCGGATTCTGGGTGATGACGACGCGAGTTTCCGGGGCAGCGACAGCCGCCGGCCCCACCATCGTATTATCCTGGCAATCCGGCGCCAGGCTGAATTCAAAATTACCGGTCACATACTCGTCGATCTCTTTAAGCTCCTGCATGTTCAATTGGGGCCAGACCAGCATGCGACCATGGGCAGTCATGGACTCTGTTGGTTCTCCGCCCAGAAAACGGCTCGCTGATCCGGCTATATAACTCATACCGGGCGGCATGACGAACTGCAGGGCGTCATAGCGAAAAAGCCGCCTGACCTCGTTGGGAAAAAATTCATCCGGATTGGTATAGCTGAAATAATAGCTCTGCAGATCTCCTTGCAGCAGGAGCGGCCTACAGCCGCTGACAGATTTTTCAAGGTTTACATTGACTCTGGTGCCGGTTTTCAAGCCAAACAGCCTGGCTCCCCAGGAGTCACAACCGTATCTGTTCTGCTCCACCAGGGCAAAGGCGTAGGAACGCAGCAATGTTTCCTGCGGATAATCCTGCGTCACCGTGCCCATCTTCATCGTCAATTGCACAAAAACGGAATCGCCCTCTTCCAGGACGACGCCCTCGGGAAGCGGGTTCGCCCGGCCGGCACCCAGGCACCACAGCCAGCGTTTTCCCGGAGAGGAGGACGGCGTTTCCGGTGCAGCCAACACGCCGCTCCAGTTCGCCGCACCATTGCCTTTAACCAGGGTCCAGGTGCCGGATTGATATAACAGAGTAGAGTCATGGGACGACGCCAATTCCAGGTAAAGATGGTCCCAGCTGGGGAACGCCTGCCCGGTGTGAATCAGGGTCCGGCAGGAAATCAGGAAGCGATCGCCGGCGATGCCATAGCGATGGCTGATGGCAAGCGGATCGGCCGGGCTGTCGTCATCAGCGGTGTGATCGTCATTGCTGTCCTTGAATCCGCGCGTCAAACGCTGTACCTGCATGCCCAGCAGTCGCGGATAGGGGCACGCGCCGCCCGAGCAATGTACATAGCTCTCCGAATTCAGGCACGCCACATTTATGAAACGGGTGGTTTGGTTTTCGATGGCATAGATTGCAGACAACGAGACCTGACCGGTACTGCTCACTTGATCACAGACGGTTCGCACCTGAAACAGGTAAGAAAGGGCAATATCTTTATAATCGTCGCGGCAGCCATCCAGGCCGATGGTGATGAGATTGCCATTCTGCGACTCATAAAGCAGCGGCAATACGGTTTTCGAACCTGGGGCGGTCCGGAATGAGCCGGGAACATACTGTAATCCGGCAGGTAGAGTGAACAAAAGCTTCACTACCGCGTCCGGGCATATTTTCCGCAGACTCGGGCCGGCGCTGAACTGCACCCGGCCCTCGATATCCTGCACCTGATCCTGGACAAAATCGGTCGGCGGAATAAACGTGTTCAAAGCGCTGATATTTACAAACGAGGCGGTGCTGTGGCTGAATAATTTTTGATTGGCGGTGACGACCTGATTACAGACGTTGGTATAAGAAATGCTCATTTTGCCGTTTTCTGCCCAAAGGGTGCCAGGCGCCGGACAATCGCACGGCATCAGCCATCGTCGCCTGAACGTGATCGTAAACGACTGGCCCGGAGCCAGCTCCGCATAATTACCATCGCCGTCTATATCCTCCAGGCCGCTGCCGGCCCCGTCCGGATCGGCGGTCAACAGCAGTTGCGAGATATTAAGGTTTACCCCATGAAAGTATTGACTGCGATCGGGCGGGGCACCGGCGATGCAGCGCGAATAGATGGTGGACCGGGTCGGCGATACGGCTTGACGGCCTACCTCGATCGTGCCGGCCAGAACAGGGGCATACCAGAAATCCTGCCAGACCGGTTCAATATTCGCCGCCACCCCGTCACCGGTGTTGGCCAGGGTATAGGTGTAGGTTAATTCGCCGCCGTCCAGGGTGTAGTAATCCGGCGTTCGTTCATAAGTGACTTTCAAATAGGGTACACCGGCGCTAAGAACCACGCCACAGCGTGATTGTGCGGTTTGACACGGAGCCGACCGGCAGCCCCATTGCACGGTTTGCACGGTCTGCAGCAGCTGCGGATCGCAACCGATGATCCGTGTGACCAGGGTGATGGACATCGAGTCGTTCTGGGCCAATGCGCCGTTGGGCATATCCTGCGATTGCACATGCCAGGTAAGCCGGCCGCCGGACATGGGCAAGCTTTCGTTGGGGAGAGGCCCGGATTCAATGCGCACCACCTGCAGGTCAGCGCCGAACTCGTGCGCCAGTTCCCATTCATGCACCGCGCCGAAATCGCCGTTGAGCACGGTGATCGTATGCCGAAACATTTCCCCGACCCGGACGGTCAGCGGCGGGGCAATGCCGTTCATGCGATTGTGAATGGAAAGGCTGGGATTGATGCAGTTATATGGATGCGATGCCGTCTGTTCATCATAGTAATTTTTGCCGGAGAGGACGTAATACACGCGGGTAATATTCTGCAGCGATTGCCCCTGCCCCTGCCGGATCATGGCTTCGCAGCCGGCTGTGGCGAGAAAATAGGCTGTTGTACCCGCCTGGGGAGAAAGATTGGAGAGGCTGAAGACAGGCCTGTTCGGGTCGATGGTTTCGTCCGCTGCAATACCTCTGGCGCTGCCTGTAACATAAAAGATGCCGGCAGGAAGCGTTATCTGAATATGGATATCCTGCAGCATCGAGGTGGCGCTGTTTTCAATGCGGACCGAAAACGTATCCGCATCGGCACAAACCGTCATCGGAGTGGACGGCACCGTCGTTTCTATGCGGACCAGGCCGCCCTTGCTCTGGGAATAGCCGGCATCAGCCCACGCCCCCAGCGACCAGGCAACGAATCCCAGGACCAGAGGTAGAAACCGAAATGAAATGTGACACGCCTTCTCCTTCCCCATCGAAGCAGATTTGCGATGAAGCATTATTCTGTTTTCTCCACATCTAGTGTACCCCACGCCCCAGTTTTCCCTGAAAGTGTGTCCATAGGTACACAATTATGTACGCTCATCGCCGGGTGTAGGGAGCTGATTCCTTGTTGTTTATCCTGGTTTCCGGCTTTATTGTTCTGACAGTCAGGCAAACAATGTGCCAACGGCCATTGTCATGTTATAGAGACATAACCAGCCTGAAGCCTTTTCGCTGTTCTGACCAGGATTGGCGAATTTTTAAAATTTGGCATGCGAGTTGCAAAAATGAAATTGAGCGCAGCAGAGCTCAGCAGGACAGCAGCAACCATCGCTAACTAATCAAGCTTGATAATAAAAAGGTTGGCTAAAAACGGAAAGGAGAAAACGATAACCAAAACGCAACACCTGTAAAAAAAGAATGTCTAACAAAAAGGAGACAGTGTCATGAGAAACACCCGCATTATCTGGTCTGGCCCGTTCATTATGCTTTTGATTCTGGCGCTGGCCTGCAAACATCCGGAAAAAATCAACAGCTCTAAAACCGAGGAGGAAAAGCAGCAGGAAACGCTGTCGAACATGGTGATGCCGGACGGCTTTTCCTACGACAACTATCACCAGGTTGAGATGTCGGTGCAGTTTTACGACAATTTCGATCGGCTGCTCAAACATCAGGTGTTTGAAGTCTACACCGAAGAGAACAGGCAGATCATGACCGCCGTGACCAATGAATTTGGACGGTACGCCGGCCGGCTCACTCTGCCCAAAGTCAGCGGCAACATCATTATTCGTGCCAGCCGGATCGGACTGGTAAACGACGAATGGACGGTGCCGGTAACAGGAACGTCCCTTAACGTATCGATCAAAGATTAACATACAGGACGAGAGAGGTATAACGATGAAAGAACGTTTCGTAATTTTCTTGATGCTGGTTTTAGCGGGGATTTCATTCGCTCAATATCGGTACCTGAGCACCTACAACACCAACGGCGTTCCGTCAGTCATGGAACAGAGGGAAACACTCTCCAGCGCCTTTTTGGATCGCGTCAACAATGCCTTTCCGGAAAAAATCCGTTTGACGCAATCGCACCCGGAATACATCAGCAGCACGGCGATGAATAATTTTTACATCAGCCAAACCTGCAATGTCTATGTCGTCTTTATTCACGAAGGCGCAGGATATACCAATTCACTGGGGTATTTCACCTACACGCCGAATTCACAGCCGCAGAGCACCGCGGATTTTACAGACATGAAAATCATTTTCCCCAATGCATCGTATTTAAACTCCGGTGGCGGATTATACTCCGGTGATAAAGTGCACCTGGGTGTGTTCAATCCCGGAACGGTGCTGGGCTTCTTTATTGCCGCCAACGGCTGGCACAAGACGCGCAAAGAGGTCACGAGCGGACAAGGCGTCTACTATACCCTTGATTACATGAATCCGGAAAACCATGACTATCTGAAGCAACATTGCGCGATTCTGTATGACGAAGCCTCACAATCCATGGTGATGGGCATGGAAGACTTGCGCCGGGATGGCAACTGCGATCACGATTTCAACGACGTCATGTTCAAAATTGTTGTCGATCCTATCACCGCGATCGTCACCGACGATTTTATTCGGCTCAATCCGACGGAAACGATTCCAGGTGATGACGATGGCGACGGCATCACCAACACCTACGACAAGTTTCCGACTGATCCAACTCGCGCATTTATAATTAATTATCCAGCTTCGGGCGCCACGTCGAAACTCGCGTTTGAAGATTACTGGCCTACCCGTGGTGATTACGATTTTAACGACCTGGTCGTGCAGTTCAGCTATACCCTGGTCACCGACAAGAGCAACAAGCTCAAGGATATTCAACTGGACTTTCAACCCATTGCCATGGGCGCAGGCTATGAGAACGGCCTGGCAGTACAGCTGGCAACCACCTTGTCCGTCGCTTCCATTGAAAAGACAGTCAACGGCACGCCCGTGGCCACCGCGGATGTCATCGAAGCCGGTCATGCGGGCGAGACGGTGATCAAAATATTCAACAAAGCACAGGACCACATCTCTTTCAACACCGGAGCACGATTCGCCAATACGGAAGAGGGCGTCACCCCGGTGACCGGCCATCAGATACGAGTCAAATTGACGTTGTCGTCCACTATCGATCCGACGCTTTTAGGCGAACCGCCGTACAACCCGTTCATTTTCCGATACGGCCAGCGCGGGCTGGAAATCCATCTGCCCAATCGCCTGCCGACGGACCTTGCCGACGTCAACCTGTTCGGCAGCGAAGATGATGACACCGACTATCCGGGCTACAGCAAAACCTATCTGAGCGAAGACAACAAGCCGTGGGCCCTGATCATTCCGAACGAATGGCACCATCCACTGGAAAACGAAGGCATCAATCTCGGCTATCCTTATTTTATCACCTGGGCCAAAACGCGCGGATTCAGTTACGCCGATTGGTATCAGGACAACAAAAAAGTAGCTCAACACCTGTGGAATAATTAATCTGCAGGCCGGCAAGCAAAGAGGATCGGAAAGATGAGAGCATCCTATCAATCAGCTTCCCTGTTCATCTTTGACCTTGGAATCATTCTGGGGGGATTTCACTGGTTGGTGATGTCGGAGGCACAGAATGTGTTTTATATACGGACCATCGTCAGCATACTGCTGCTGATCATGGGCACCTGGTTTCTCATAACGGCATCGACGCAACTGCTTCATTTATGCGCCAAAACGAATCTGATGGAGCATTTGAAGCAACTGTTCATCGCCTTTTCGGTATTTGCCGTGATCATATTCGGCGCCGGCAGCTATGTGCTGCAGCCGCTGCAGTACCGGCCGCTGGCGGATTCGCTGGTCATTTCATTTATTGTGCTGGTGCTGTACCGCGCCACCGTTCTGCTGCTGATCAAGCATCTGGTTAAATACGGCTATCAGCAAAAATCGGTATTGCTGGTCGGCAACGGCAAAATCACCAACGAAATAATCAGCAACATTCTCGACTGGCGCAATATCGGATACCGTCTGTACGGAATTCTGGCGGACGAGAAAAAGCCGCATATTCCGGACGCGTACTATCTGGGTTCGCTGTCGAGATTGCGGGCCCTGCTGCGATCCTACCTCGTGGATGAAGTGATCATCGCCATGTCCATGAAACACGAGGAAAAAATCGTCGAGCTGGTCAGCATTTGCGAATCGGAAGGCATCCGCGTCAAAGTCATCCCGGATTTCATCTATTTCATGCAGGGCCATGTCGAGCTCTATCACGTCGGCGAAGTGCCGTTGCTGGCCGTACGGCCGGAACCCCTGAATCTGTTGCGCAACCGTTTCGTCAAACGGGCGTTCGACATCGTATTCGCTTCGCTCGGCCTGATCCTGCTGTCACCGGTGATGACGGTGATTGCGGCGCTCATAAAGCTGACTTCGCAAGGGCCGATCTTTTTCCAGCAGGAGCGCATCGGCATCAACAATTACGGCTTTACCATGTATAAATTCCGCACCATGCGCGTTCAGAATACATCCAAATCGGATACGGTCTGGACCAGCGCCAACGACGATCGGGTCACGCTCATAGGCCGCTTGCTGCGTAAAACAAGCCTGGACGAGTTGCCACAACTGTTCAACGTGTTGCGCGGTGAAATGAGCCTGGTGGGGCCAAGGCCGGAGCGGGCTTTTTATGTCAATCAGTTCCAGGAAAAGATACCCAATTACAAGGTCAGGCACCTCGTCAAATCCGGCATAACCGGATGGGCCCAGGTGAACGGATTGCGGGGGGACACCTCCATACCAAACCGGATCGTGCATGATATCTATTACCTGGAGAACTGGAGTTTCTGGCTCGATGTAAAAATACTGTTCCTTACCATATTCAGTTCGAGAACCTATCAGCATGCGTATTAAAGGCAGCGGCATAAAGCAGTAACATCGAGCCGCAAAAAGGAAACAGGGGTGAGCAGAGTTTGTATACGCTCGCCCCTGTTTTTTAAACGCTGTCGGAATCGAACGGGGCAGTAACACCGCCGCGTTGACCCGCACGGTATACAGTTGCCGCTTTCAGTCACCGCCCGCTCGTCAGCACGGCTTTTTTGAATTGTTTTTATTGAAATTGTGCTTTGCTTTTCCAGGCCCGTACAACACCGTTTGGCATGCAAATTGTATTCTTGTTTGGAAATACTCTGGGCCTGCGCACCGCCAGCTCCTGCTGTGGGTGCAGTTAGGGCAACCACGACCGGCTGTCCGCATACAGCAAACAAGTCATCCGGAACGTTCATATAAGGAAGAGTCGACTTGATCGAAGGCCAAGACCAACACCCTGCCTGGCGGTTTTCCGTGACCAATCTCCTCATACAACAGGAGCACGCGAAAGCACCACCGACCGATTCCGCAGAGTTGCCGCCGTCATTCCAGGTCGGGCAAAAATCACTGGAACATCCATTCGAACATTCGGCGACTTCGGACATTCTGCAAGGCCAGTATGAAGAGATACCGTCTCTAAAGAGCAAACTCTTTACCGCCCACAGCGATCCGCTCGGCATGATGGTGCGGCGGCATAGCCGTTTTTTGCGCCGCTACAGCTGGATTCTGGCGTTCGTCTCCATGGCCGGTTTGGCGACCGCCTATTGGTATACGCGGCAGCAACCAGAGTTGTACAGCGCCACCTCCAAACTCCTCGTGCACAAAAACCTGGAACAGATCACCCTGGTGGACAAGGAACCGGCTCTCAAGGACGACCTGCCGATTTACACCTGGGCGCGCATCATCCAGTCGGACGAAATCGCCAATCGGGTGGCGGACCGACTGCAGATCGATCTGTCGTCGCTGGATCTGAAAAACCTCATTTCCGTAGAGATCGAGCGCGGCGAAGAGGCGATCATGGCTGTTTCCGCCAAAGCACCGAACCCGGCACTGGCGGCCCGCATCGCCAATGCCATCTGTTTCGCCCTGAACGATTATGACAATCAGTTGTACGCCAAAAGCTACAGCTTTTCATCCTCGAATCTGGCCTCGCAGGAAAAATCGCTGCAACTGGAACTGGAAAACATCAACCAGGACATCTATGCGTTTTTCAAACGGCGTCATTTCGATGTGTCGCTGAACAACGTTGAAACCACCCTGCAGAACGTGCACACCTACGAACAGCTGCTGGCGACGGCACGGGTGGATCTGGAATCGGTATCGGCTAACGTCGAACAGCTGCGGACTCAGTTGAGCGGCCAGGATCCAAGTCTGGCGATCGATCACAGCTATGACGAACCACTGCAGGTGCGGCTGATCAATCTGGAAATGGATCTGGCCAACGAACTCACCACCTACGGTGAAGCACATCCGCGCATCAATGCCATCCGTGAGAGTATCGACAATGTCAAAGTGTTAATCGCCAATAATTCGAAAAACGAGTTACGGGATCGCCTGCAGGCGGGGAATCGACTGGAACAGGGCATTCTTACGACGCTGATCGAAAAAGAGGGCGAAAAGACCGCGCTCATATGTAAAACCAAAGCTCTGGAACGGATCATCCAGAGCTACGCCATGCCCTCGGAGGACCTGTCGGCGCTGAACACGCTGCAGAGGAAAAAGGAGGCGTTGGAACGGCTGCTCTCCAGCCTGCAGAATCAGATCAACGAACTGCAGATCAAGGAGAACGTCCAGGTCAATCGCATCAGCCTGCTGGAAGAGGCCAAGCCCGCCCCGCTGCCGCTGCAAAAGCCGTTTGCCCGCAACCTGGTTCTGTCGCTGTTCGCCTCCCTGTTTGTCGGTTTGGGTCTGATGAAAGCGGCCGAATCCAGCCAGGATCGGTTCTACCATGCGGAAGATTTCATGCTGCAGCACCCGCTGCCCTTTCTCGGCGCCCTGCCCGTGCTGTCGCAGCCGCGTTTCCGTAAAAAACCCGAGGCGGCCGGGGAGGTGCAGAAAACGCTGCATGACGTCTTCAAGATGAGCGGTCTCGTGCTCTACTACTCTGCTCAGCCGAACCAGCGGGTCATCGGTCTGGTCAGTCCACGCACCGGAGACGGCCGCAGCGGCGTTGCCTTTCAATACGCCATGGCCCTGGCCCGGGACGGCAAGAAAACACTGCTCATCGATTCCGATTTCAGCAACGAGGACTTTACGCGGCGATTGAAAAGCCAGGACCGGATCGGCCTGGCTGAAGTGCTCAACCGGGCCTATACCCCGATGGAAGCGGTGCAGTACAGCGGCATGACCAACTTGTGGTATATGACCGCGGGCCGTATTCGCCCGGATACGCCCTGGTGGTTCGACAGCTTTCGCTTCGAAGCGGTGCTGCACGAACTCCGCCGGCGTTTTGATTTCATCTTTGTGGATATGCCGGCCGTTCTGCAGCATCCGGAGGGATTGCACCACATCACGGCCATGGACGGGCTCATCGTGGTGTGCGATCTGCATAACGCCCGCCGCAAAGAGTTTAACTCTTTTATGCATTCGCTTGCGCTGGTTAAAACAAAACCCATCGGCGTGTTTTTCAATCGCGCTGCCAAACCGGGCTTTGGCAAGAACCCGGAGCACTTTGTTCATTCCATGGCGGACAGAGCTGACGTGGCCTGACCGGGCCGGCGCGCCATGAAAAGCGCCGAAACCGGCTTTCGCTTGTTTATGCGGGCTCCAGCATGAGAATGACAACCCAGCATCCCTCGTACAGAATCATGAGTGCATTACGAGTGGCTGTTCGCGCAAAATGGTTAAAAAAATATCGGACACCTTCGAGGTGGCCGAAATTTCATTCCGGCTTGTCCGGGTCAGGATCTGAACCATGAATATCGCATTCTATGTCAACGATTTGAGCCTTACCGGCACACCAGAGTTTGTCAAACTCACAGCCGGCGAACTGGCACGGCGCCGGCACACGGTGTATCTGCTCCTGCCTGAATCCGGTGAACGAGCCGGAGAAGCCGATCTTCCGGCCGAGGTCCGTCTTTGCTCCATTCCTCGCTCCATGACCGTTCCTCAGTTCAATAGACGTTTGCGTGAACTGGAGGTGGATATCCTGGACTACAATGGCTGGGCGCCGCTGACCCATTTGAACTATGCGGTCATCGGCCGGACAGCGGCTGTTCCCGTAGTCGCCCATTATCATTGCATGGTGGCTCGATTGACGATGCGCCGCTTGCTCGGTTATGGATTGCGGCCGCACGCTCTGGTACGCATGTTCAAAGACTGGTCGCGCAAGAGATATTTTGACGGGCATATTGTCTGTTATCAGGCCGCTTATGATCGAGCGCGCATGGTCTTTGGCCCCATGAACCGGGACAAACTGTATTCCCTGCCCTGCGGCATTCGTATCCCGGAGCAGCAGGTTGACCGCGATATCATGCTGGGTCCACCGCACATCATCCAGGTGGGCAAACTGACCATGCAAAAAGGCCCGTTAATGACCTTACAGGCGTTTCACAGGCTGCAAGCTGAATGTCCGGCGGCGGCGTTGACTCTGGTAGGTCAAGGCGAACTGCGAACGCAAATCGCAGACTATATAGATGCTCATCAGCTGCGCAACGTACGCCTGGTGGGAGAGGTGCATGGCGTGCAACCCTGGTACTTGCAGGCCAACATCAACTGCCTGCCATCCAAATGGGAGGCGATGCCGTTTGTGTTGAAGGAAGCCGGCGCGTTGGGCATTCCCAGCATCACCACCGGCCGGGACGGCCAGCCGGAGGCCGTGCTCGATGGACGCACCGGTTTTATCATTCCGGAAGATAATCCGGAGGCGCTCTATCGCGCCATGGTCCGTCTCGCCGGCAATGCAGCACTGCGTCTGCAAATGGGTCAGGCAGCCAGAGAACACATCCGCCGCCATTTTGCCATTACAGACATGTGCGACGAGCTGGTAAAAATTTATAAACATACCATCCGCATCAGTCCACGCAAAAGAATCATCAAGCAGGAAAGTGCGCTGTATGTCTGAGCCGTTGCTTAAAAAAGTGGTACGTAATTCCTTCTATTCCAGCGGCGGCACATTCTTCGCCTTTTTACTGGCTATCGTCTTTGCCGGCTATCGCATTCGAATTCTCGGTGTCGAGCGCGCAGGATTTCTCATGCTGCTGGAGACGCTGGTGGCCTCCACCGCCACCATGGGATGTCTCGGCATCAGCGAAGCCGGCATGCGGCGCATGGCCATTCACTTTGGCCGCAATGAAACAGGCGGTGTCCGGAAAACTCTTGCTGCCATGCTGGTGGTTAACCTGATTATCGGCCTCATCGTTCTCCTGGCCATCCCGCTCTTTTTTGACATGATCTTTCGCTGGAGCCGGCTCAACCCGGCCTATTATGAGGATGCACGCTGGGCCGCCCTCCTGGCCAGTCTGGCATTTGCGCTGCGACAGGCGCATGATTCTTATCGCCAGGTGTTTCCAGCCTTGCAACGTTTTGATATCACCGCGTATCAGCGCACTGCTTTCGGCCTGCTCAGCGGCGGTTTGGGATTGCTGGTGCTCACCTTCTTTCCCACGATGACGGCCGCTTCGCTGTTGCTGGCAGGATTGGCCCTGTTAAACCTGGTGGTGAATATGCATCTGACGCGAACCCTGCTCGGCCGGCAGGTGTGGCCGGCCTGGTCGCGATCGGAAATGCGCGAGATGCTCCGATTCAGCATCTGGACCTACTGGGGCAACCTCTCCAAGCTGCTGAAGAACGGTCTGGATAAAATCATTCTCACATCCTTAATGGGCAGCGCCGTTCTGCCGTTTTATGTCATCGGCCAGCGTATCATCATGCAGGTGCATACGCTGCTGGCCGGACAGAGTGAATTCATCTTTCCCATGTTTTCCGTGCAACGGGAACGCCATGGAGACGTCATCGTCCGCATCGAAGACCGGCTGCGTTGGGTGATGGCCCTGGTCAGCGCCATCCTCTATGGCGGCATGATAGTCTATGCCAAACCGTTGCTCGCCCATTTGATCTCTGCGGATTTCGCCGCCGCCTCGATCACGCCCTTTCTGCTGGCGTGTCTGCAGGGTTTTTTTCTGGCCCAGAGCATCACCGTATATCGCCTGAGCTGGGCGGAGGGGCGAGCGTTGCCGAATGCGGTGTATGAATTTGCCAACGGCATTCTGGTTTTTTCCACCTCTCTGCTGCTGGCGCCCTCCATGGGCATCATGGGCGTCAGCCTGTCGCAACTGTGGTTAAGCGTGACCACACTGGGCCTGATCTACTGGGTGTTGCGGGCCGGCGATCGCTATTCCCTGGCTGCTTTGTTTCGCCCGTTTGCTTCTCCGGTACTGCTGATCGCGATCTGGTTCAGCGGCGCAGAACTGGTTCGGCACCTGTTGCCGGGCCATGCCCTGGCAGGCCTGATCATCAATGCCGCGGCCGGTGTGATCGCAGTCCTGGCCGCTCTGCTGTTCGAACACCATCTTTTCGGCCGCTTTCAGTGTGTATCAACTCTGGCTTCCGTGCTGCGATTATTGACTCAATCGCTTGCCGGACGTCTGAATCGAAACAGGAAAAGAACGATGGGAATCGCATAACCCGGACTAACCGGAACTACATGTCGGACTTGCGGCCCGACAGTGTTTGAACATCGTGCCTGACAAATAACTGGTAATCCAACAACTATGAATCCCGACTCTTTTATCATTTCGAGCCAATCATCATCGGCAAGGCCCGCCCTGCCTTCGCCCCCTCGCGAAAAAACAGGCTGGCCCTGGGTTCCGGCCTATGACGAAGCCGCGACGGCGGAGGACGGGCCGTGGCCGCGCATCAGCATCGTTACACCCAGTTATAATCAGTCGGCCTATATTGAAGAGGCTGTCCGCTCGGTGCTGGCTCAGGGATATCCCAATCTGGAATACATTGTCATGGACGGCGGCAGCAGCGACGGAACGTTAGAGATCCTGCGCAAATACCAGTCCCATTTTGCCTATTTTCAATCCGGTCCGGACGGTGGTCAGGCTGCGGCACTGGCGGAAGGATTCCGCCGCTGCAGCGGCGATATTCTGGCCTGGCTCAACTCGGACGATCGTCTGCTGCCCCACACGCTGATGCGGGTCGGATACTATTTCCGCAACCACCCTCATGTCAATTTTGTAAACAGCGATGTTCGCTTTATCGATGCAGAGGGAAACTTTCAGCACCGCATGTTTGTCGCGCGGCCGGTTTCGCTGTTTTCCCGTGCCTTTGCATCTCAGGGTGCGCCGCAGATGGGCTGTTTCTGGCGCCGGGAGGCGTACGAGCGCTGCGGCGGCGTGGATCCCTCTTTTGGTTTTTGTATGGATCTGGATCTGTTCATCCGGCTGTGGCGGACCGGTCGCAGTCGCCGTCTGCCGGGTCCGCCGACAGCGGATTCCCGCATGCACGATCAGGCCAAGACCGCCCGCTGGCACATGGTGGCGGAAAAGGAAAATGCGCAGATCATCGCACGGCATTCA
>CAZISM010000054.1:28492-33248 GCA_964541895.1 uncultured Cytophagia bacterium | reverse complement strand
ACCGCGGGTATCGCAGGCGGCAAGGACAATGCCGTCCACCTTTTTGTTGATATAATCTTCCACCATGCCGATCTGGCCGGCGATATCCAGCTCGCTCTGCGGCCCTTTCCAGATGACCTCAACGCCCAGATCCCGGCCGGCTGCTTCCGCGCCGGCTTTGACCTTGAGCCAGAAATTCTGCGTCAATCCTTTCGGCGAAACCAGAATCTGCAGGGTATCGCTTTTGGGCGTGCTGCAGCTGAACGCAAACGCAAGAGCACAAAGCAATAGAAACCTGAACCATTTCATACACATCTCCAGACTTTTAAACCTCAAACAGATCTGGCCAGTTTATGTTTTCGATACTGATCGGAAAACACAGCCACGATAATAATGGTGCCGATGGCGATCTGCTGCCAGAACGGCGAAATGTTCAACAGATTGCAGCCGTTTCGCAGCACGCCCATGATCATGGCGCCGATCATGGCGCCGAGGATGGTGCCCTCGCCTCCGGTCAAGCTGGCGCCGCCGATGACACAGGCGGCGATGACATCCAGTTCGTACCCCGTGCCCGCCGTCGGTTGTCCGGAACTCAGCCGCGATGCCAGGACGATGCCGGCGACGGCGCAGAGCAGTCCGTTGAGCGCATAAATTTTCAGCAGCATCCTGGGCACATCCACACCGGAGAGGCGGGCGCCGGTTTCGTTGCTGCCGATGGCAAAAATATGCCGGCCAAAGGCCAGGCGGGTTAAAATAAAATGACCCACGAACGCCAGCACAACCGTCAACAGAACCGGCATGGGTATCAGATTAAAAAAACGGCCGCCGCCGAGAAAACCAAAAGAGGGCGGCAGTCCAAACACCGGCACCCCGCCGGTCAACAACAGCGCCGCACCGCGGGCAATGCCCATGATGCCCAGGGTGGCGATGAACGGCGGCAGATGCCCGTACGCGATCAGTCCGCCGGCCAGCAAACCCAGAACCGTACCCAACAACAAGCCCACCACGATCGCCGGGATCAGGCCCATGCCACTGGACAACATCATCGTCGCTACAATACCGCACAATCCCAGCAGGGAACCGACCGACAGGTCGATGCCGGAAGAAATGATAACCATCATCTGGCCGACCGCCATGATGGCGACCACCGACATCTGTAAACCGATGGCGAGCAGATTATCGACGCTCAAAAAATAGGGCGAAAGAATGCTGAGCACCAGAGCCATGAGAATGAGGCTCATGAACGGCGCCGCCCGGCGCAAAACCGATAACAGGGTTACCTTGCGTTCCAATCCTGTCCCTTTCTGAAGAGTTGATAAATGTAACGGATTTCCGGCTATTTGTCAAATGGTTTATCAAGCAGATTTTGTTTGCTTTTTGACCGGAGGATTTTAATATTGAAGCAACAACTCTACTCACGGCAGGTGGTCATCATGTTGCGCATCCCCTTTACTGCAATGGTCGCAGAACTGAAACGAGTATTGCTCAAGACAGGATTCACCCCGGAACGCGCCGGTGTGTGCGCGCACCTGTTTGTTAACGCCAGTCGCGACGGTGTCTATTCGCACGGCTTGAATCGCTTCCCCCGCTTTATGGATTACATTCAAAAAGGGCTGATCGATATCCAGGCCGAACCGGTGCTTAAAAAACAGCTGGGCGCGCTGGAACAGTGGGACGGCCGAATGGGACCGGGCAACCTCAACGCCTGGGCCTGCATGAACCGCGCCATGGAGCTGGCCAGTGTTCACACCCTCGGTTGCGTCGCCCTGGCCAACACCAACCACTGGATGAGAGCCGGCAACTGCGGCTGGCAAGCCGTCGACGCCGGCATGGCCGCCATCTGCTGGACCAACACGCAACCCAATATGCCGGCCTGGGGCGGCAAAAATCCCAAAATAGGCAACAATCCGCTGGTGATCGCGGTCCCGCGCGCCAACGGGGCCCTGGTGGTGGATACAGCCATGTCCCAGTTTTCTTTCGGCAAACTGGAAGCCTATCGCCTGCAGGGACAAACGCTGCCGGTAGCCGGCGGCTTTGACGACCACGGCAACCTGACCCGGGATCCGGCTGTCATTGAAAAAAACTGGCAGGTCTTGCCCATCGGTTACTGGAAAGGCGCCGGCCTCTCCATCATGCTCGATGTGCTGGCCGCTGCCCTGTCCGGCGGGCTGACGGTGCATGACATCGGCCGCCAGCCGGAAGAGTGCCGTCTGTCGCAGGTGTTTATGGCATTCGATATCCGGCAGACCGGTGACATTGCATTCCTGGACCAGCTGTTGGATGATGTCATCGCCGATCTGCATCAGTCGGTTCCCCGCTACGCCGGCGAACCCGTTCGCTATCCCGGCGAACACACCCTGGCCATTCGCGCAGAAAACATGAAACTGGGCATCCCGGTGCGGGAAACCATCTGGAATAAAATATTGGAGTATGTATGAAGCGTCGCGAATTTCTCAAAACCGGCGCCACCTGTATGGCTGCGCCCTACATTCTTCAGCATCGGCGCACCGAAAAACCCAACCTGCTCTTCCTCTGGACCGACGAACAGCGGGCGGACACCATGGCCGCCTATGGCAATCACTGGATTCAAACACCGAATCTGAACCGGCTCGCCAGCGAAAGCCTGGTGTTTGAAAACGGCTATATCAGTCAACCCGTGTGCACGCCGTCGCGGGCCACAGCCATGACCGGTCTCTGGCCCCATCAACACACCTGCACCCGCAACAACGTGCCGTTGCCCGATCACGTCGGCTGCCTGCCCGAGCTGCTGGCCGATCCGGAGTACCGCACCGGCTATATGGGCAAGTGGCATCTGGGCGATGAAATTTTCAGCCAGCACGGCTTTACAGAATGGATCAGCATCGAAGACGGCTATCGCAAATATTATGGAGCGCAACGGGACAAAAACCGGCGCAGCGACTATTGGCAGTATCTGCACGATCTGGGTTATGCCGGCGACGATGGCGAAGGCTATTATACGCGCGGGTTCGCCAGCCGCCTGCCCATCGAACAGGCCAAACCGAAATTTCTCGAACAGCGCGCCGTTCAATTCCTGCAACAGCACCGCAACGAACCGTTTATGCTCTGTGTCAATTTTCTCGAACCGCATATGCCCTTCAGCGGCCCTCTCAACGATCTCTACGACCCCGAGGCCCTGCCGTTGCCTAAAAATTTCCTCGATCCGCTGGAAGAGAATGAACCGCTGCGCTACCGCCTGCTGCGGCAGAATTATATCAGCAAAGGCTTTGGCGGCGTCGATCTCACCACTGAAAAAGGCTGGCGGCGGATCATGGCCAACTATTACGGCCTGGTCACGCAGGTGGATCGCAGCGTCGGCGGCATCCTGGCAGAGCTGGAACGACTGCACCTGGCCGACAACACCATCGTGGTCTTTACCAGCGATCATGGCGATATGATGGCCAGTCACCAGCTGTTGGCCAAAACCGTCATGTACGAAGAGTCGGTTCGCATTCCCTGGCTCATGCGCGTGCCGGCCCTGGGCAAAAAGCAGCGCCTGCTCAAGGGACGTTACAGCCATATCGACCTGGTGCCGACCCTGCTGGATCTGCTGGCGGAAAAAAGCAGCGACCTGCCGGGCCAGAGCCTGCTGCCGATGCTCAAAAAAGGGCAGACGGCACAACAACCGGTTTTCATTCAATGGAACGGCGCCGAGGGTGAAGTGCCGTCCACGACATCAGCGAACCTCAAAGAGGAGGCAAAACGGGTGCACGACTCTGCCATCCGCACGGTCATCACCCAGGACGGCTGGAAAATGTGTCTCAGCGAGCGGGATAACCATCAGCTCTTTGACCTGAACAGGGATCCCCATGAGACCACCAATATCTATGACCAAAACAGGAACGGAAAGAAAATTAAAGAACTGAGAGGGATGATCTTGCGCTGGCAGCAAAACGTGCAGGATCCGGTGCAGATCTGATGGAGAGGGTATTATGAAAATCAAAATGCAGCTGTTGCTGCTCGTACTTGTTTCTGCAACCATCGGCCAGGTGAAATCCAAACCGGCGCTTCCCCCCTGCCGGCCGCTCTTTGACGGCGTTTCCCTGACCCACTGGATCGTGCCTTCCTTCGGCGGCGAGGGGATGGTCACAGTCAAAGACAGCAGCTTGATCCTGGGCGTGGGAGAAGGCTGCACCGGCGTCACCTATACCGCGCCGTTCCCGAAAATGAACTATACGGTGTCGCTGGATGCGATGCGCGTGGACGGCAGCGACTTTTTCTGCGGCGTGACCTTTCCGGTGAACGAGTCGCCGTGTACGCTCATCATCGGCGGCTGGGGCGGCAGCATCATCGGCCTTTCCAGCATCGACGGCCAGGATGCCTCTGACAATCAGACCTCGACGTGGGAGACGTTTGAAAACCAACGCTGGTATCACATCGAGCTGCGCGTGACCCCTGATGCCATACAGGCCTATATCGACGGCAAGCGCTACATCGATTTTGAAACGACCGATCACACATTGAGCATCCGGCGGGAGGTGACGCTTTCCAAGCCCTTTGGATTCACGTCATGGAAAACGACAGCGGCGCTGCGTAATATCTGTGTGCGCGAATACTGATCCAGTCAGGGTTTGCAGTAGAGCAGGGAAAGCAGCCGCGGCGGCTTGTCCTGATCCTGGTCGTGCCACCACTCGCGCAGGCTCTCCAGGATAAATCCTCCCTTTTGCCCAACCTGCAGGAATTCTGAAACGTGATGCACAAAAGCCGGAATCTCGACCTTTAGCTCATCGCGCACGAAATTCGCCCTGGCGCCCTGATA
>CAZISM010000054.1:0-28392 GCA_964541895.1 uncultured Cytophagia bacterium | reverse complement strand
TGGTTTATATTCTTGTTCCAGACAAAATCAAAGATATTGACAAAAGCATCCCAGTATTTCCGTTCCTCGAAAATCAGCACAGCGTCGAGAAATCCGGTGAGCGCTTCCGCCTGCTGCCAGAACTCTTTCAGCGTCTGCAGCGCCGGGCCGTCGTTGGGGCCTTCGACAAAGATGCCGCCATATTCCCAGTCCACGCCGTATTCATGGGCCTGGTCCACATTTTTGCGGATCACGTCCAGATAGGGGGCCATGTCGCTTTTCAGAGTATCCAGCGCCAGTTTCAGTAACCAGCAGAACTCGATATTGTGGCCGTAATTGGTGTTGTTGAGCGGACGGGCCTCTTCTTCGGCGGCGCGGTCCGAGCCCCAGACATCCTGGAACAGGATGGCGCGGAGCGGGTTCAGTTGCGCATCGAACTGGGCGATGCCGGTGCCGAATTGGGGATGCATCATTTTGTACACCAGCAGATCGATGACCTGTTCCAGTTTGCGGCGGTGCGAAGGCGTGCCGGTCAATTCATAGAGCGTGGTATAAGCCTCCATGAGGTGCATATGGACGTCCAGGGTTTTACGGTCGCCGCCGTACACGCCGCCCGCTTTGAGCGACCAGTCGCGATGGAACATCTCCCAGTAGCCGCCATACTGGCAGTCGGCGGCGCTGCGCTGGATCACGTCAAAGGTCATTTCAGCGTACTCGCGGCCGCGCGGATCGCCGGAGGCCAGGCCGTACTCGGCCAGGGCATAGACCCCAAAGCTCTGACCGTACATGATTTTGCTGTCCTTGATGATGCGGCCGCTTTGATCCGAAATCCAGTACCAGCCGCCATGGCTGCGGTCCCAGAAATGTTTGGTGACAAAATCCACTCCCTGCTGGGCGGCACTCAGGCACTGCCCTCCGCCCAGGCCGTTGCGGTGGCTGTGCGACATGGTATAGATCATGCGCAGCTGGCAGATCAGCGTCTTGTCGGTTTTACCGGTCGGCTTGCCGTCGCGATCGAAATAACTCAGAAAACCGCCGAACTCCCTGTCGATTGAATTATCCAGCCAAAAGGGCAACAGCTGGTTATGCAGGTAGGGCTCAAACAGATCGAGGCAGCGTTGCACTTCAGATGCGGTTACGGCCAGACGGGCATTTGACATATCACACCTCACAGTATGGTATTACGAGTTGATGTTCGCGCAAACGGATCAAAAACAGCAAGGCACCGCACAGGTGTCCGGGTTATTCCAGACCATAAAAAAAACCGCAAAACGTCTATCGACCGACAGATCGGCCCAACCCCGTTTGCGGATCTCTTAATAGATAAATCGACGCTGATCGCGCAGCTTTTTCTTGAGCATTTCCCGGGCTCTAAAGATGCGCACCTTGACGGTGCCGATCGGCACGTTCAACTCTTCTGCGATCTCTTCATAGGATTTGTCGTGCACATGACGCAACACGATGGCATCGCGATACTTTTCGGGCAGATTGTCGATGGCGGACTGGATCTGGCTCTTGCGTTCCTGATCCATCAGCCCCGAATCCGGGCCCTGCGTCTGGTCGTCCGGGAATTCGCGCGGCAACTCACCGTCCTTGGCCACGATGGGCGTATCGATCGAGGTGGTCTTGAGACGTTTCTTGCGGAAATAATCGATGCAGTTGTTCACTGCAATCTTGTACAGCCAGGTGGAAAAAGCATACTCGGCATTAAAGGACGGCAAGGAGTGGAACGCCTTGATGAAGGTCTCCTGGGTCAGGTCTTCGGCTTCTTCCCGCGTCTTGACCATACGAATGATGAGGGTATAGATCTGCGGCCGGTACCGATCGACGATCTCGGCGTAGGCGTGCTGATCCCCTTCAATCGCCTGGCGAATAGTTTCTTTTGATATCGGATCCATATAGGTCGTGTGGATTCACTCTTCGAGAGTCGGTTCTTCCAGTCGTTCGTACTGATCGAGATCCTGATAAGGAATGGTTTCCTGCTTTTCCGGCGAATAATTGACCGTCACCCGTTCGTTGAACACATCAACGGCCACGATGGTGGCCAATCCGGTCGGCGTTTTGTAGCGGCTGCCGATGGGCGGCAGCTTGTCCATCTGCTGCCGGTAAAAATCCCGTTCGTACATCAGGCAGCAGAGCAGGCGTCCGCACAAGCCGGAAAGTTTTTGCGGATTCAGCGGCAGATTCTGTTCCTTGGCACACTGTGTGGTGATCGGCTCGAACTCTTTTAAAAAAGTGGAACAGCACAAATTGCGGCCGCAGCTGCCGTAGCCGCCGATGCGCTTGGCCTCGTCGCGTACGCCGATCTGGCGCAGTTCGATGCGCACCTTGTAGACGGTGGCCAAATCCTTGACCAGCTCGCGAAAATCTACCCGTTTTTCCGCTGTAAAGTAAAAAGTAATTTTGTTGCCGTCGAATTGATACTCCACGTCCACCAGCTTCATGTCCAGGTTGTGATCCACGATCTTGATGCGACAGGTCTTGTACGCTTCCATCTCTTTGTGCCTGTTGCCGTGATAGAGGTCGAGATCGCGCTGCGTCGGCTTGCGGATGATGTTGCGCAGCTCGCCTTCCGTCTTTTTACGTTCCAGCATCGAGCCGATCTGGTTGACGATGCCGAGATCCTCGCCCTTTTCCGCTTCCACGATGGCGTAATCGCCGATCTTGAAGGGAAATTGCTGCGGATTCTTGTATATCTCTTTGCGTGCCCCTTTGAACAGTATTTCAATCAACATATATCAACCTTTGACCACTAGGTGCCTTTGCAGGCGGGTAAGCAGAACCATCAGGATCAAATTTAATTGAACGTTGCGATCGATCAACTCGATGGATCGCTCCACCTCCTGAAAGATGGGATCAAAATCGATGCTTTGAAATGCATTGGCGAATTTCATCAGCACGTCAAGCCGGTCCGCATTCACCACCTGCTCTTCCACGGTCCGGCCCTGGCCGGCGCCGGACCGCCAGATCAGAACATCGCGGAACCAGATCAGCAGCAGGCCGAGCAGATCCTTGACCATTCTCTTGTCATAGCGCGCCAGGGTCTGTTCGATATATTCGATCTGCGCCAGCGGATCGCGCAGCGCCACGCGCAAGAGTTCGACCACGTTGCTGCGGCGCTCCTCGACCTCGTCTTCCAGCAACTCGAGCGCGCGGCCATAATCGCCCTGGGCGATGCGGGCGATCATCCGCGCCGATTCGGCCGCGACGTTTTGCCGTGTCCGCAACGCCTCTTCCAGGTCGTGGTCCGTGAGCATGCTGAATCGCACCTCCTGGCAGCGTGACTGGATGGTCGGCAGCACCGCTTGCGGCCGGCTGGTGGTGAGCAGCAGGTACATGTTGGCCGGCGGCTCTTCCAGAATTTTCAGCAACGCATTGGCCGCTTCCGGCGTCATTTTATCGACTTCCGTGATGATCACCACCCGGTGCGTTTCGAGCGGCTTGAGCACGCTGATGCGGCGCAGTTCGCGAATGCGGTCGATGCTGATGGTGGGATTCGCCCACGGTTGTTTGCGCAGGTACGGCTCTTTGGCCAGCCCGTCCAGAATCTCCCGCTCCTCTTCCACCGTAACCGACTTGGGCATGGGGAACAAATAGAGAAAATCCGGATGATTGAAATGAGCGACGCGGTGGCAGTTGGCGCACTGATCGCAAGGTGGATCAGCCTCGGCCAGGCAATAGAGCGCTTTGGCAAACTCGATGGCCATCGCCTCTTTGCCGACGCCTTCCGGGCCGCTGAACAGATAGGCATGATGGATGCGCCGATGTTGCAACGCCCGCATCAGGATGCCTTTGGCGCGGTCCTGGCCGAGAATCGAACGGAAACTCATGCCAGCCAATCCTCTGGATTGAGATTGACCGTATTTTTCCAGATCTGAAAATGAAGTATGGGACCGTGCAGCGAGCCGGAATCGCCGACCGTGCCGATCGTCTGTCCCTGTTTTATCGATTGCTGCTCTTCGACCTGAATATCCTGCAGGTGAGTGTATACCGTATAATAACCGTCGTCATGACTAATGATGATGATGTTGCCGCGACCGCGCTGCCAGGTGATGGTCTGCACGACGCCGTCGCCGACGCTCATCACCGGCGCCCCCAGCCTGGCCTTGATTTCAATGCCGAGATTTTCCGTTACGGTGTTGAGTTCGGGATGGCGCTCCCGGCCAAAATGGCTGATGACGGCGCCACGCGCCGGCCAGGGCAGACGGCCTTTAAAACCGTCGAACCGGCCGGACATGGCGGGCGCAGGCACCACCTCACCGCCTGACGGTTTCGGCGCCGCTGCGGTCTGGTGGGCCAGACGGGCTTTTTCCGCCGCTGCGATAAGGGCGCTGATCTGCTTCTCCGATTGCTTGATCTCCTGCAATCGCTTCGCCAGCAGCGATTTGTCGCGACGAATGTCGTTTAAAAACTGCTGTCGTTTGACGATGCTGGCCTGGAGATTGGCCTCCTCCTGGCGTTTGTCACGAACCTTGCGCTCCTTTTCCGACAGCTCCAGCCGCCACAAATTTCGCTGACGCTGCAGCGCCCGTTCCCGCTCCTGCAAAGCCTGCAGATTGCGACGGTCATTGTCGGCTATCAAACGCTCATATTTCACCCAGGCTCGCAGTTGCTGCCAGGAACGGACACTAAAGAGCACCTCCAGATCCTGCAGGCGGTGGTGCTTGTAATATTGCACCACCCGATTGCGGATCAATTGCCGCAACGTCTCCTCTTCCGAAACCAGCGTCCGGATATCGCCCTCGCGTTCGCCGAGCTGCCGTTCCAGACGGGACAAGTCGGTTGACATGGTGCGCACATAGCGCTGGGTGAGATCGATCTCTTTATTGAGATCGGCTAAAAAATTGAGCGCCGCTGCTTCATCGCGTTTACGCTTTTGCAGCTCTTTTTCGTATTGGCTCACCTGCTGCCGGATCGTAGCCAGTTCTTTTTTCTGATCCGTCACCGGATCCGCCTCTGCAGCCTGAACAGCAGGTAACCATCCTGAAAATAAAAGCGCGCCGCTGACCGTCAGCGCATAGCATGAAAATTTTATGTTGCGCATCCCCATCGTTACAATTCGGGTGTAAATAAAAACTCGTTGAACAATTTGTATCAAAGTACGATGAAATGGCGACAAAATCAATAGAAAACGCGCCTTGTCGCAATAGCGCCGGTCATAAAATCGATTATTTGCTTGACATCCAGCAGCCCATTGGTTAAATTCAAACGGTATAACCCTGTAGAAAGCGCCTATGAATCTGGATTCCATGCCGGACCACTGTTTGCAATTGCCGTTTTTCCTAAAGCTTACACCCAAAGAACTGCAACGGCTCTTCCGCCATCTCTATTTGCTGGAAATGCCCGCCGGCCATTCCGCGTACCAGCAGGGATCGATCGCGGTCAGCGGCTATCTGTTGCTCACAGGTTCGGTGGAGCTGGTCCGCGAGAAAGAAAACCACCCTGCCGACCGGCTGCGCCTGGTGCTGCCGGGGCAGTTTTTCGGCCACGCCCTGTTCCGGGAGGAGGACGGCCGGCATGCGGAAACGGCGCTGACTTGTGAACCGTGCCAGACCGTCGCACTGGTGCGGCAGGAGTATCAAACTCTGCGTAAGCATAATCCGCAGCTGGCCGTCAAGGTGCTGCAACAGCTGCAGAGCGAACTGTATCGGGAATGGATTAAAGCCCGGGAAGAGTACCACGCGCTCAGCGATCGCCTGACCCAGGCGCGAATTCTTATCTAAGTGATCTCCCCTTATGCCGTTCGACGTCAAACTGGATAAATTCAACCGCGAACGAATGGCGTGGATGCTGCTCTTCTATGGCATGCTGACCGCGCTGTCGTTCCTGGTGCGGATGTATTTCAACAGGTACCTGCCGGTGTTGGGGCTGACCATCGGCTTGACCGGCCTGCTGTTCGCCGCCACCCACGTGATTCGACACGGCAGATGGGCCGGTTGGCTGTACCTGCTGATCGCCGTCATCATCGTCTTGCTGCCTTCGGACAACAGCCTGGATCTGCTTCGTCAGCCCGGCGCTGCAGCCGACTGGCCGGCCACGGCCGACGCCGCCTATATCCTGAAAACGAACATTCAGCGCATTCAGCACACGCTGCTGCAGTTCACCGATCACATGCGGCGCCTGATCGTCATCGATCACCGGCAGATGGCGCTGGCGTTTGTGCTGGCCGCAGTTCTGTTCGTCACCAGTCGCCTGCTCAGGAAAGCGATTCTGCATCCGCGGGCGTTCCGCTCCTTTGAAGCAGCGGTCTGGCTCTTTTATGAAATGCCGGATCGTTTATCCCGCTATATCGCCATGGAAATTCTGCTCTCCCTGTATGCCGCCACCGGCTGGCTGATCGCACTGACCCTGCTGGACATCCCGCATGCGTTTGAGCTGGCGCTGCTGTTCGGGCTGGGTGCGGTAACCCCCAAAATCGGCCTGCTGTGGGGCGCCGGCCTGGTGGTGTTTTTTCTGCCCTGGCAGCATGCGGCGCTGCTCCAGTTTCTCGGCTTGATCATCGCCTTTGCCGTGATCTGGCTGGGAAAGTATCTCCTGTTCGGCCGGCCGTTGGCATGCACCCGCCATCATCACCCGGCCGGCGTGGTGCTCGCCTGTTTCATCGCCGGGCTGGTGTTTGTCGGTTATGCCGGCGCTTTTTTTGCCTGGCCGCTGTACGCCATCGCCCACATCATGGCCACCCATGTTCAACGGGCGACGCTGGCCTTCCGCCGGCAGGATGTCAGAACGGCCCCTCCCCAGCCGTGATGCGTCGCTGCCGCTCCGCCTCCCTGACGTAAAACTTGCTTTTAGTCAGGAAAATTCTTATTTTTGAATTTCATACTTTTTATATGGAACCCATGTCAGAACAACACCAGCACACCCCTACGGTGGCCTTTCAGGGCGACCACTATGCCTTCAGCGAAATCGCGGCCAACACGTTTTTCAAAAACGCCTGCCGTTGTTTCCCCAATCGCACCTTTGACGACGTCTTTGCCGCGGTGGAGAAGGGCTTTGCCCGCTATGGCCTCATCCCGGTGGAAAATTCTCTCACCGGCAGCATCCATCGCAATTACGACCTGCTTCTCGAACGGCCCCTGCACATTGTCGGCGAGGTGTTTCTCAGAATCGACCAGACGCTGATCGCCAATACCGGCGTCGCCATAACCGATGTCAAAAAAATATATTCCCACCCGCAGGCGCTGGAACAGTGCCGCAGTTTTATCAGCGGACTGGCTCAGGCCGAAGCCATACCGAGTTACGACACTGCCGGCAGCGTCAAAATGATCAAGGAGATGCAGATGCGCGATGCCGCCGCCATCGCCAGCCGCTGGGCCGCCGAAGACCACGGCATGAACATCCTGGCCGAACGCATCCAGGATGTCGCAGAAAACTATACCCGTTTTCTCATCATCTCGCGGCAGCCGGACAGCCTGGAAGCGCCCAACAAGACCTCGGTGGTGTTTGCCATGAAAAACATTCCCGGCTCGCTCTTTAAGAGCCTGAGTGTCTTTGCCCTGCGCGACATCGATCTGTGCAAAATCGAATCCCGTCCCACACGCAACAAGCCGTGGGAATATATATTCTACCTGGATTTCGCCGGCCACATGGGCATGGCCGTGTGCCGCAACGCCATTCGCCATCTCGAAGAGATCACAACGTTTATCAAGGTGCTCGGCTGCTACCGCTCGGGCAACGACAACGAAAAATAGAGCGCGGCCGGCCTCTGCCCGCTGCCACGCACACGCTGTATCATCATGAACTATACATATCGAGGAGAAGAGATAATGAAAAATAACACGATGACCGGAAATGTCGGTATCCTGGTTGGCGGCGGACCGGCACCGGGTATTAACGGCGTAATCGCCGCGGCGACCATTGAAGCGCGGCGAAACAACCTTACCGTTTACGGTATTCAACACGGCTACAAATGGCTGGTGCGGGACAGCGAAAGCGATTTTCAGGAACACGTTCGCGAGATGCGCATCAGCGACGTCTCCCGCATTCATTTCGACGGCGGCAGCATCCTTTACACCTCCCGCACCAATCCGGCCAAAATCCCCAATGGCGTGGAAAACGCGGTCAAACATCTGCAGTCGCTCGGCATCAGCTACATGGTGACCATCGGCGGTGACGATACCGCTTACGGCGCCATCGAAATTTCCCGCGCCGCCGGCGGCAAAATCAAATTCGCGCATGTGCCCAAAACCATCGACAACGATCTGCCTCTGCCGCACGATCTGCCGACCTTTGGCTATGAAACCGCCCGCAACCTCGGCGCCACGCTGGTGAAAAACCTCATGGAAGACGCCCGCACCACGGATCGCTGGTACGTGGTAGTGGCCATGGGCCGTCACGCCGGCCACCTCGGCCTCGGCATCGCCAAATCGGCCGGCGCCACCCTGGCCATCATCTCCGAAGAGTTCGGCGAGCACGGCACCATCTCCCTGGAACAGGTGTGTGATGTCATCGAAGGCGCCATACTCAAACGTCGCGCCATGGGCCACAACCACGGCGTGGTGGTCATCGCCGAAGGCGTAGCCGAACGGCTGGATCCGGAAGAGCTGAAAAAGATACCGGGTGCGGATTTCAAATACGACAACTTTGGCAACCTGCTGATTTCCGAAATCGACCTTGGCAAAATCACCAAAGCCCGCATCGAACAGCGCTTTGCCGAACGCGGCGAAAAACGGCAGCTGGTGGATATCAACATCGGCTACGTCCTGCGCTGCGCCGATCCCATCCCCTATGATCAGGAGTACACCCGCGATCTGGGCTATAACGCCATCCGTTACCTGTTGAGCAAAGCGCCGGAACACCAGGAAAACGCCATGATGTGCGTGGACAACGGCAGACTGATTCCGCTCTATTTCAGGGATATCATCGATCCCAAGACGAAAAAAACAGCCGTGCGCTTCGTCGACGTCGACAGCGAATCCTACCAGGTGGCCCGCAGCTACATGGTACGCCTGGAGCAGCGGGACTTTTCCGACGCTGCCTTTATCGAAACTCTGGCCAAAGGCGGCAATATGACGGCCGAAGAGTTCGTAAAGAAATTCTCTTATCTGGGCAAGTAACAATCAGGCCCGGGGCCATGGCTCCGGGCCTTTGTGTTTCGATGGCAGCCGGATCGGGTGTCCAGCCATTATCGCCGGCTGTCCGGATCAGAAAACCCCCTCTATCCCTTTCGGTGTATTTATCAGGAGCAAGACTATGAATCGTCGATCCTTTCTGGGTTCTGCCGCCACCGCTGTTCTGGCCGGCAGCGCCTCGATGCCCAAAAGCGAGGCGGCAGAAAAAAAACGGCAAAACAAAGCCGTCATCAGCCTGCTGCAATCGCAATACGCCTCCGGACCCGCCACGGCCAATCCGTTTCACCCGCAGTTTAACACGCTGGATCTGAAACGCACCATTCAGCAAAACATCGACACCATTTGCACTCTGCTGCAACAGGCCGGCGAGCGGAAATCGGACCTGGCCTGCACCACCGAAGACATCACCGGGCTCTATCCCTGTATGATGGATCTGGATCACCCCAAACGCTTTACCGACCACTGCCAGACCATCCCGGGACCGTTGACCGACGAGCTCGGCGCCATCGCCAAAAAATTCAGCATGATGATCATCGCCTGCTTTTTTGAAAAAGACGCCCACGGCTGTTACAACACCGCGGTGCTGATCGACCGCCAGGGCCGCATTCAGGGGCGCTACCGCAAAGTGCAATTGCCTGCACCGGAAACCTGGGTGTGCCGGCCCGGCACTGAATTTCCGGTCTTTGATACCGATATCGGCAAAATCGGCATCGAGATCTGCTATGATATCATTTTTCCGGAAATCACCTCCTGCCTGGCCCTGCAGGGCGCAGAGATCATCTTTCATCCCACCAGCGGTTTTGGCTGGACCGAGGATCTGGGCACCAGCACGGTCAAGGTGCGGGCTGCAGATCACACCCTGTGGCTCGCTGTCGCCAAAAACGGCAGCATCCATGCGCCGGGACGAAGCTGCATCATCAATCCCATCGGCCAGGTGGTGGCTGACGGCGGCTATGATTTGAACACCGTGCTGACCGGGTACATCGATCCGCATCAGGGCTGGACCCAGCCGGATTTCGGATTCGGCACTCTCATCACCGGGGTGGCGGATATGCGGGCGCGCCTCTGCCTGGAACGCCGGCCGGAGGTGTATGGCATCATCACCGCTGCCACCAACCCATTGCTGCAGCAGCACGCGGATAAAAAACTGGTCTCCAGCCAGGGTCAGGCGGCGCAACGGGCCGTGTATGATAAAGTGCGCAAACAGTGGCAAAAAGAGGCGCAGGATACGGAAGAAAAAATCGGTTTGACGAGGGTGGTGCTATAGGGGCGGCAACATCTTTATTCGCTGTCGCTTTTCGTGCGTCGCTACGCGACGCATTTTTTTTGTTGATCGTTCCAGGCGTTTAAACACCTGGCTACCTTCACCAGGTCGCTCCGCGACCCGTTTTGCCGAAAAAACATTTCTGTGCTCTTTCATGGTTACGTTCGCACCTCTTTTAATACCAGACACAAAACCCAGTCGCCAGCCCCAGGCCTTTCCAGTCTTTAGGCGCCACGCCGCCGATGGTTTGAACCGCCATATCCCAGCGCGCCAGGCCAAGGAGAAAACCGATGCCGCCGGACCAGGAGGCGGCGCTGTCGCCGCCAAGGCGCACGCCGGTGCGAAATCGGACTATGTTGCCCGGCTGAAACTCGGCGCCCAGGGCGAAGCGACTCTTTGAGGTGGTGAACGCCGAGGTTCGCACACTGTGCGCCATCTCGGCGGCCAGATAAATTTTCCTGAACCCGCGCGTTATACCGAACCGAACGGTCATCGGCACCGTCGTCATATAGGCCGGCGCAGACAGGGTGGTGTCGTGGGACACGATAACGTCCTCGATATCCAGATCATCGCTCAGGATGCGATCGATGTTGGTGCTGTTCATAACAAAATCAGCGTCGACGATCCGGGGATCTTTGTTCCAGACGATCTGGGCGGCTGCGTTTTCCAGCACCAGCGAAGTGCGCCAGCGCTTGAAAAACGTGGCGGTCAGGCCGATGTCCAGTCCAAAACCATTGCCCCCTTCCGCCGTCATCAAGCGGGAGCTGCCGTCGGCCGAGGCGGAACCAATCAGCGTCTCGCTGTGGATCAACGACCTCTCCATGTGGGCCGAATAGTGCCCTCTGAGATATTTCAGATTGACGCCCGCACCCCAGTGCTGAATGGCGTCGGTCGGCGTCGGCAGCGCAAACGCGTACGAGAGCATATAGCTGGTCAGCGCCATGGCGTCCAGGTCGGCCGGCTGCAAGGCATAGCGATAATTCACTTTGTTGCCGAACAGCAGCAGCGAGACCACCTCTTTGTCCACCCAGCCGCGGGCGCCGGCCTGCAGCAGAACCGAAAAGGCGAACGGCCCATAGGCCACAGCAAACGGTTGCAGCTCCAGACGGGCCCGCAGGTCCACCCCGGCGTTCGGCACGAGGTTTAAAATATCCTGCTTGGCCGCGACATCGAGATAGGCGCCGGTATAGCGATTGTAATGAGCCAGATTATAACTGTTGTTTTGTGCCCAGCCGGCAAGATTGAACAGCGCAAAACTCCACGTCGTGCTGGTGGGCAAAGACAAATTGGCAGGATTGGCCAGAGGCGCCTCTACGCCCAGCCCGATGCCGGCATAAGCGCCGGCCATGGCCAGAGCGCGGGGATTGCTGTGCGGAACAGCCGCTTGAGCGCACAGTTGGACAAAAAGAAGAACCGGTAAAACCCGCCACACCTTCATACCACAACACCTCTGTAGAAAAACACATGAGCCGATTGCACGCTACCAATCCGCTTCCACCAGCGCCTGCACCTGCTCTCCCTGAACTTTTTTGTGCACCAGCCGGCTCGGCGGGATCTGCCCCTGGATGGATCCAAAGGGCGTCTGCAGCTCCTGCTGCCACGCCCTGATGTAGGTCAGCCACCGGCAACCGTCGATATAAGCCGCCCGTTCCGCGGCCTGCGCGGCCATGGCCGAGCTGGTCGCCTGCAGCGGCGGTCTGCCCAGGCCGGCCGCATAGTACTTTTTGTGAACCGAATCAACACCGGCGGATAACAGCAGCCGGCGCAGGTCCACATCCTCCGGAGCTGCGAGGATGCGCTCCTGCAAAGAGACCAGCTCCTGCAGTTTAACGGTGTAATCGACCGCCGCTGACTGGCCGGTTCCTTCCAGGGCTTTGACGTCCCGGACCTCTTCTTTTTTGCTGCAACTGAAACACAGCACAAGGCCGAGGCTCAAAAGCCCCGACCTTGTCAGCAGTTTGTGCTTGATCATGTTCCCATTTCCCAGGAGGCCAGATATTGCTTCTGTTCCTCGGTGAGTTCATCGATCTGGATGTCCATGCTTTTCAGTTTCAGGCGCGACACCCAATCTTCAATTTCCGCCGGCACGTCATGCACGCGCACATCGAGCTTGTCCGCATTTTTGATCGCCCATTCCGTGGCCAGGGCCTGGGTAGCAAAACTCATGTCCATCACCGACGCCGGATGACCTTCGGCCGCGGCCAGGTTGATCAAACGGCCGTCGGCCAGCAGATAAATGCGGTTGCCGTTCGGCAGGGTGTATTCGTCGACAAAGTTGCGCACGCCTTCGCGCGCGGATTTGGCCAGTTTCTTCAGGCCCGGGATGTCGATCTCGACGTTAAAGTGACCCGAGTTGGCGACAAGGGCGCCGTCCTTCATCACCGCCATGTGTTCCGGGCGAATGACATGGAGGTCGCCGGTCAGCGTGCAGAACACATCGCCGATTTTGGCCGCTTCCTGCATGGGCATGACGCGATAGCCGTCCATCGCCGCTTCCAGGGCGCGGATGGGATCCACCTCGGCCACGATCACATTGGCGCCCATGCCTTTGCAGCGCATGGCAAAGCCTTTGCCGCACCAGCCGAAACCGGCCACCACCACGTTCTTGCCGGCCAACAGCACGTCCGTGGCGCGGATGATGCCGTCCACGGTGGACTGGCCGGTGCCGTAACGGTTATCGAACAGATTCTTGGTCATGGCGTCGTTCACGGCAATGACCGGAAATTTCAAGGCGCCGTCTTTGGCCATGGCGCGCAGACGAATCACGCCGGTGGTCGTCTCTTCCATGCTGGCGACCACGTTCTTGACCACTTCCGGGTAATCGTTGTGAATGTTGGAAACCAGATCCGCACCGTCGTCCATGGTGACCGCGGGATTGTGTTCGATGGCGGCGCGAATGTGTTCGTAATAGGTTTTCTCGTCTTCGCCTTTGATGGCGTACACGGGAATGCCGTATTCTTTCACCAGAGCGGCCGACACATCATCCTGCGTGGACAAAGGATTGGAAGCGCACAGCACGAGATCCGCGCCGCCTTCTTTCAGCGTGCGCGCCAGGTTGGCGGTTTCAGCGGTGACGTGCAGACAGGCGGACATTTTCCGGCCCTGCAGCGGCTTTTCCTTACGGAAACGCTCTTTCACCAGCGCCAGCACCGGCATATCCCGCTCAGCCCATTCGATGCGCTTTTTGCCCATTTCGGCAAGGTTGATATCTTTGATGTCGTATTTCACAGAACCTCCGTTTGAGTACAAAATTACTGCCGAACTTTATCATCCGTCGTGATGACGGACACAAAAGCCCGGCGTTTGCAAAAATCCTGACCGGATAGCCGGCACTGAATGTCGGACCTTAAAGGTGTCCGACATTTACTTGACCCAACATTAGCCACGCTGCAGGTCTTGCACACGATCCGTGCGTTCCCACGGGAAATCCTTGTCCAGGCGGCCGAAATGGCCGTAGGAAGCGGTATCGCGATAGATCGGACGACGCAGATCCAGCATCTCGATGATGCCGCGCGGAGTCAGATTGAAATTCTTGCGCACCAGTTTGACGATCTCTTCGTCCGCCATTTTGCCGGTGCCGTAGGAATCGACATAGATCGATACCGGTTCGGCCACGCCGATGGCATAGGCCAGCTGAATTTCGCAGCGCTGAGCCAGGCCGGCGGCGACGATGTTCTTGGCAATGTAACGGGCGGCATAACAGGCGGAACGATCGACCTTGGTCGGATCTTTGCCCGAAAAGGCGCCGCCGCCATGACGGGCAAAACCGCCGTAGGTATCGACGATGATCTTGCGGCCGGTCAGACCGGTGTCACCTTGCGGTCCGCCGATGACAAAACGGCCGGTCGGATTGACGTGAAAGGTGATGCCCTCTTTGGGGATCATGTTGGCCGGCACTTCCGGCATAATGACCTTGTTGATGATGTCTTCACGAATCTGGGCGTTGCTCACATCCGGATCGTGCTGGGTGGAAATGACCACGGTCTCGACAAAGACCGGCTTATCGTCGATGTATTTGATGGTGACCTGGGACTTGCCGTCCGGACGCAGATAGGGGATGACCCCTTCCTTGCGCACCTGGGCGAGGCGACGGGTCAGCTTATGGGCCAGGACGATGGGCATAGGCATCAGTTCGGCCGTCTCATCGATGGCAAAACCGAACATCATGCCCTGATCGCCGGCGCCTTCCCGGTCCACGCCCATGGCGATGTCCGGAGACTGCTGATCGATGGTGGTGATGACCGAACAGGTCTGGTAATCATAGCCGAATTCGGCATTGGTATAGCCGATGTCCTTGATGGTCTGGCGAGCGATACCAGAAATATCGACATAGGTATTGGTCGTAATTTCGCCACCGACCAAACAGAGTCCGGTTGTGACATAGGTTTCACAGGCGACACGGCCCTTGGGGTCGTCTTTATAGACCGCATCCAGCACGGCATCAGAAATCTGATCCGCCAATTTATCCGGATGCCCCTCTGTTACCGATTCCGAAGTAAACAGCCTCTCCGACATTCGTTTCTCCTTGAATAGATAAATAAAAGTAATGTTAGTTTGTTACTTATATATTAAACATCGTAAAGCGATTCATATTTGCGCAAACCAGGGTCTGCATTGGCATAACATACATGCTATATCGCGTTTGTGCAGAAGGTTGACGTACTGTCCGGCATGTTTCTCTGGAGCCTTGAAGTGAGGAGATAATCAGCTGACCTGTACACCTGTTCCGGCATTTGCTCAGGAAAGCCCGCTATCGCTGAACATGAGATGCTTGAACCGTTTGTTCATTATACCAAGAATATAATTTTCAACTGCTTGTGGCGTATCGTGCGTCATGGCGGCGGTGGCGAGGTTCTCGCATTCATCAAAATCGACCTGGCGAATGATCTCCTTGATCACCAGCAGCGATACCGGGCTGACGCTGAACTCGTCCAGACCAAGGCCGATCAGCATCATGGTGGCCAGGGGATCGCTGGCCATTTCGCCGCACATGCCCACCCAAACGCCCTCTTCGTGGCCCTGGCGGATGATGTTGCGCAAAAACCGCAGGATCGCCGGGTCAAAATTCCGGTAGAGGTAGGCGACGGATTTGTTGCCGCGGTCCACAGCCAGGGTATACTGAATCAGGTCGTTGGTGCCGATGCTGAGGAAATCGCATTCCCGGGCGATCAGATCCGTGGTGATGGCGGCTGAGGGCACTTCGATCATGGCGCCGATGGGGATATCGGGAAAAAAGGGCACCCCCTCCTTTGTCAGCTGTTTCCTGGCGTGGTCGACGATGGCTTTGCAGTTGCGCAACTCTTCGACGGCGGCGATCATGGGAAACATGATGCGCACCGGCCCGTGCACACTGGCCCGCAACACCGCCCGCACCTGGGTCAGGAACACCTCCTCGTTGCGCTGGTACAGGCGTACGCCCCGAAAGCCCAAAAACGGATTGGCTTCGTGGGGTATGGAAAAATATTTTTGTGCCTTATCGCCGCCGATATCAAAGGTGCGCACGGTCAGCGGATTGCCTTTCAGCGCTTTGATGATGCGACTGTACTCTTCGGTCTGCGCTTCTTCGGTCGGCAGGCCCTCGCCCATGAGATATAGGTATTCGGTGCGGTAGAGTCCCACCCCGCGCGCGCCCGCTTCCTGCACGCTCTTGATTTCGTCAAAAAACTCGATATTGGCGGAGAGCTCGATCTCTTTGCCGTCCTTGGTGCGGGCCGGCAGCAGGCGAATGCGCGAAAGATTGTTTTCAAAGCGGCTGTACTCGCGCTGGAGCTTGCGATAGCGGTTGAGGGTCTCGCTGCCGGGGTTCAGGATCAGAACGCCGGCGTTGCCGTCCAGGATGACCATGGTGCCGCTGCTGGAAGTCTGGCAGGCGTCGACCAGTCCCACCACCGAGGGCACTTTGAGCGACCGAGCCAGGATAGCCGCATGCGAGGTGCGGCTGCCCAATTCGGTGGCAAAGCCGAGCACCTTGCTGCGATCCAGTTTGATGGTATCCGACGGCGTGAGATCGCGGGCGATCAGGATCACCGGCTCGGTGATGCTTTCCGGTTTAAAGGCCTCCTCGCCCTGGATATGGCGAATGACGCGCCATTTGATATCGCGCAGATCGGCGGCGCGGGCACGAAAGTACTCGTCCGTCGCGCCATCGAAAACGGCTTCGTATTTGGCGATGGTCTCGGCGACGATGTGATCGGCGTTTTTCTTTTCCTCACGGATGCGGGTGATGATCTCGTCGCGCACCGCCTCGTCCTGCAGCAGCATCTGATGCACTTCGAAAATCGCGGCGTCTTTTTCACCCAGCCGTTGCGCCGCCAGATTTCTGAAACCCTGCAGCTCTTCCCGCGTCCGTTCGAGGGCGGTGAGAAATTTTTCGATCTCGTCCTGGACCGCATCGCTGCGCAATCCTTTCGGCTCCACCTTGACGGCATCGCCGTACAGTACGAACGCCTTGCCGATCACGATGCCGGGCGAGACCGCCACACCGTTGAGTGCAAATTCTTTCTGGTCACGGCGTACTGGATTCATGTCGTTACTCTTCGTCGAATTTTTTAACTTCAATCAGATCGACCAGAGCGGCCATGGCGGCATACTCATCTTCGCCGTCGATGCGCAGTTCCAGCGTGGTGCCGCAGGCGGCGGCCAGCATCAGCACACCCATAATACTCTTGCCGTTGACCTCGTTGCCGTTGCGGCCGATATACACCATGCTTTTGAACCTGGAGGCTTCTCGGACCAATTGCCCTGCCGGTCTGGCGTGAATACCCAACTTGTTCTTGATGACTACCTTTTTATTGATCATTGTGACTCGTCGTCTTTGTTAAAACACAATGCCGCACAAAATCGCCATGGCCATACAGAGGACCATAATCAGGTTGATGGACCGTTTCAGATGCAGCAACACCAGGGCGAGTGGTAGTGATATAACAAACGCCATAAGGAATTTAAAGTTCTTTGCCAATGTCCAGTGCGCCGCGGCCATCAGGCACATGCCGGTGAACAGCGCTCCCAGGCCGGCGCAGACATCGATCCAGGGTTGAAAGCGGCGCATGGAGAAATACTGCACCACGTCAAATCCTTTTTTGTAGCTCAGGCTCAAACCGAGGCCGCGGAAATAGAACACCGGCGCGTTGTAGAGGATGAGCAGCACCGGCAGAGCGATCCAGCCGATCTCCAGGGCCAGCCAGACCGACAGCGCCGCCACCGCCGGTTTTAATCCGCTCCAGAACAGGCGGTCGCCGATGGCGCCAAGCGGCCCCATCATACGCTGCTTGAAAACAGAAATGGGGGCCACATCCGGCCAGCTCTTGCGCACCGCCTCCTCTTCCAGTTTGGCGACGGCGCCCAGACTCCAACTGACGAAGAAGGGGTGGCTGTTGAAAAATTCCAGATGCCGCAGCAAAAACTGCCGACGTTCTTCGTCACTCTTTTGCATCGCCCTCAGGATCGGCAGCGCGCAAAAGCAAAAGCCCAGCCCGATCATGGCCTTGTAGCTCCAAGATCCCTGGATACAGAAGCAGCGCCAGTACATGTCGATCAACGAAACGCGTCGCATGGCATCGTCCTTATTCAAGAAGAAAGAGCGCGCCCAGCGCCGCGCCGACAATGAGCAACCACCAGTTCTTTTTCGTAACAAACATATAGAGCAACACGGCGCAGCCTACGCCGAGAAACGCTCCCAGGATCGGCCACAAGCGCACATCCCAACTCACCGGGATCAGCGGCACGATCCACAGCAGCACGCCATAGGCCAGAGCGGTTGTTGCCGCTGTCAGCAGAAAACCGCCGAGAAACATGATGACCATGCCCAGGAAATGGGTGCGCACAATCAGGCCCGGCGTGATCACCGCCGATTCGATCAGCCGGGTATAGAGGGCGTTGTTGATCCTGCGCACCAGGATCACGCCGTAGCCGCCCAGCATGCTGACGCCGATGCCGAGGACGCAGGCCAGCGGAATCGTCACTTCCATCCGCTGCGTCTGTCCGATTACCAGAATGGCCGCCGCCGCCGCCACCGTGGCGCCGATGTTCCCTTCCGAAAAAGGCGCCGCGCCGATGGGCAGTTCGTTCAGCCACACCAGTTCCAATACCACACCGATCAGAAAACCGATTTTAACCTGGCCCAGAATAAAGCCGACCACAGAGCAGGAGACCAGGGGGTGAGAAATCAGAATCTGAAGAGCCGCTGTGGTATCGAGGGCCACTATGCCGCCCCAAAGGGAAAGTAACATCAGCTTGTTCAAGGCAACCCTTCCTCACCGAAAACCCGGAGTATAGTAATAGACTAAATAATAAATAATTTTCAATTAAGAATCAATAAAAAATCATTGACATTGCAGAGTTGACCTGCTATATTTTAAGCGAAGGACCCGCATTCGATCCTGTGCGCCTGTATGCTTCCTTTCGTACCATTATCAATTCCACCAAAACGGGAGAAGCGCATGAGTAACAAGCAGCAAAAGACGGGCGTATCCCGTCGAGGCTTTCTCAAAGGCCTGGGCGGCGGCATCGCCGGCGCCACTGCCGTGTCCGCCACCCTCTCATCCCGCGACGCCGCGGCTCAGGCGGAAGGCGCCCTGACCCAGGGGCCGCAAGCCGTTCCCCTGCAGTTCACCCTTAACGGCAAAAAAGTATCCGTCACCGTCGAACCGCGCCTGACCCTGCTGGATGCCATCCGTGACCATTTGGGCTTGACCGGCAGCAAGCGGGTCTGCAATCGCGGCGAATGCGGCGCCTGCACCATCATTCTCAATGGCAGGACCGTGCTGGCCTGCAGCCTGCTCGCCATCTCTGCCCAGGGCGGCGTTATTGAAACCGTCGAAGGGTTTGCCGACGCCCGCGAGCTCCATCCGGTACAAAAAGCGTTCATCAGCCACGACGCCCTGCAATGCGGTTTCTGCACCTCCGGATTCGTGGTCTCCTGCGTTTCCCTGCTGCGGGAAAATCCCGATCCCACCCTGGATGAAATCAAAGACGGCGTCTCCGGTAACCTCTGCCGCTGCGGCACCTATCCGCACGTTTTCGCCGCTGTTCAGGACGCGGCCAAATCCATGCGCAAAGGAGGCTGATCATGGCAGCCTGGAAAAAGCTCTCTGACATGAAATTCCTGGGCAAATCCTACACCCGGGTGGATGGCGCAGAAAAGGTCACCGGTCGCGCCCGCTATACCTATGACATTCAACTGCCGGGCATGCTCCATGCCCGCATCCTGCGCAGCCCTCATCCCCATGCCAAAATTAAAAGCATCGACGCCAGCCAGGTGCTGGCCGTGGCCGGCGTCAAGGCGGTGCTCACGGACCTGAAGGACGAAGTACTGTTCGTCGGCGACGAAGTGGCGGCCGTGGCCGCCACCAGCGAAGATCTGGCCAACGACGTGCTGGCGCTTTTCAAGGTCGAGTACGACGTGCTGCCGTTTGTCGTCACCGCCGAAGAGGCGAAAAAAGAGGGCGCCGCACGGGTGTTCAGCCATCGCGAAACCAATCTGGGCAAACCGCAACAGCGCTCCGAAGGCGATATCATCGCCGGCTTTGCCGAAGCGGACGTCGTCATCGAGCGCACCTACCACTTGCCGGTGCAGGTGCATTGCACCCTGGAGACGCACGGCTGCGTGGTCAAATGGGAGGGCGACGAGCTCTATGTCTGGGATTCCACCCAGGGCGTGCACGGCACCCGCAGCGGCATGGCCAAAGGGCTGAACATTCCGGAAAACAAAATCCACGTCATCACCCATCACATGGGCGGCGGTTTTGGCAGCAAGTTCGGACCCAAGAGCTATAACTTTATCGCTGCGCGGCTGGCGCAAAAGGCCGGGGCGCCGGTAAAGCTGATGCTGGATCGTGAAGAAGAGCTGCTGGGTACCGGCAATCGCCCCTCCAGCACCCAAAAAATCAAAATCGGCGCTAAAAAAGACGGCACCCTGGTTGCCTTTCAGATGGAATCTTTCGGCACCGCCGGTATCGGCACCGGCGCCGGCGTCCCGCAGCCGTACATTTACAAGATTCCCAATTACCAGACCATTCATCACGACGTCCACATCAACGCCGGACCCGGCGCGCCCATGCGCGCACCCGGCCATCCCCAGGCTTCGTTTGCGATGGATTCCATCATGGATGAGCTGGCGAAAACGCTGAATATGGATCCGCTGCAGCTGCGACAGAAAAACGATCCCAACCCTACGCGACAAAAAGAGTATCTGCTGGGCGCTGAAAAAATCGGCTGGCCGGACCGCCGGCCGGACAACAGCGACAGCGGTCCGGTCAAGCGCGGCATCGGCATGGGCAGCGGCCGCTGGGGCGGCGGCGGCGTCAAAGAGACCGCTGCCATCGTCTCCATCTACCCGGACGGTGCCGTGGATGTCAGAATCGGGACACAGGACATCGGCGTTGGCACCCGCACTGTCGTAACGGCGCTGGTAGCAGAAGAACTGGGCCTGGACCTGGCGGATGTTAAACCGCTCATCGGCGAAAGTGATTTTCCCTTTGCACCTGCCAGCGGCGGCTCGGTGACCGCACCCTCCATCAGTCCGCCGATCAAGCTGGCGGCCGAAAAAGCCAAAGCCCGGCTGCTGGAACAGGTTGCGGCAGCCTGGCAGGTCAGCGCCGACGATCTCATCTGCGAGGATAAAAGCATTCATTCCAGAACCGACCGCAGCAAAAAACTGACCTGGAAGAAAGCATGCGCCCTGCTGGCCGCACCGATTCAGGAGCAGCACAACTGGGCGGAAGGATTGTCCGACGTCGGCACCGCCGGCTGTCAATTCGCAGAGGTGGAGGTGGACACCGAAACCGGGCGTGTCCGCATCAAACGCATGGTGGCGGTGCAGGATTGCGGGCTGGTGCTGAACATGCTGACAGCGAAAAATCAGGTCAACGGCGCCATCATCGGCGAGATCGGCTACGCCATGCTGGAAAACCGCATCATGAACGTTGACACCGGCCTGATGGTCAATCCCAACATGGAGAATTACAAGATCCCCGGCGCCTGGGAAATGCCGGAATTCGATGTCACCCTCATCGACGAATCCCATCGCGGTGTCATCGGTCTGGGCGAGCCGCCGGCCATTCCGGGCCTTGCCGCCATTGCCAACGCCGTGGCCAACGCCTGCGGCGCGCGCATTCGCGAACTGCCGATCACGCCGGATAAAATTCTCACCGCTTTGGCCAGGCAGGAGGGCTGAGAGATGAAAAACTTTACCTTTGTGCAGCCGAAAAAAGCGGCCACGTTGCCCAACCTGCTGGCGAGTCAGGAAGGCATCACCCTGCCCTACGCCGGCGGCACCGATGCGCTGGCGCGCATGAAAGAGGGTTTGCTGGCGCCGGAGCAGGTCATTTACCTGAACGCCCTGACGGAATTATCCGGCATCAAAGAAAATAAAAAAGAGATCGACATCGGCGCCGTGACCACCCTGACGGAGCTGGCCGCGCATCCGGCGGTGCAGGCCATCACCGGCTTGCGGGAAGCGGCGCTATCCGTCGCCACCCTGCAGTTGCGCAACATGGGCACCGTCGGCGGCAATCTCTGTCAGCGGCCGCGCTGCTGGTACTATCGCAACCGCCTCTTTCCCTGTCTGCGCAAAGGCGGCGATGTCTGTTATGCGGTCAACGGCGACAACAAGTATCACGCCATTCTGGGCGGCGATCCCTGTTTCATCGTGCATCCTTCGGACCTGGCGCCGATGCTGCTGGCCCTGAACGCCGGCGTGATAATCCGCCATCCCAAAGGTGAAAACCGACTGGCTCTGGAGAATTTTTTCGTGCTGCCCTCCAAAGAAGTTCATCACGAAAACGTGCTGGCGCCGCAAGAGATTGTCACCCGTATCCTGGTGCCGAAACAGCCGCAGCGGCGCTCACATTATATCAAATTCCGCGAACGGCAATCCTTTGACTTTGCCATGGTCAGTGTAGCCGTGGCTGCGCAGGTGGGCCTTACGACGGTGCGCGATCTGCGCATCGTTTTCGGCGGTGTGGCGCCGATACCATGGCGGGCACGAAAAGCGGAACAGCTGCTGGAAGGCCAACCGGTAACCGAAGAGCTGCTGGCAAAAGCCGCCAACGCCGAAATGGAAGAGGCCATGGCGCTGGATCGAAACGGCTATAAAATCATTCTGGCGAAAAATCTGCTTCAGCGCGCCCTGCGCGAGCTGATGGCGCAGCCCCGCTAGCGCCGAGTCCCCGCTTCAGCGTGGTTTGTTTTTTTGGATCGCGGAGCTCCAGCTCCGCCGGGGTGGCTGGGTGGTCCGGCACACACACGCTCCGGAAAATTTAGATCGCGGAGCTCCAGCTCCGCGAATCCTGAAACAAGAAGAATAACAAAGAGAGCACCCCATGAAACCAAAGATCCACTCATCCTGTCGCACCTTCAGCAGCAAAGCCACGCAGATCCCCGATCTGCTCAAGCAGGTGCCTGCTGAAGAGTTTGCCCTCACGGCGCAATTCACCTGTTTGAAAACCGGCACGCCCATCGGCCCGGACAGCAACATCGCCTCCCCGGAAGAGTGCGCCGCCGGCCGTTCGTGCTATGAAGAAGTGTAATCGTGTGAACCTAAAAGCCTGATCGCCCGGGGGATGTTCCCCCGGGCAGAACCATGGATCGGGCATTTGCCCGAGATACACCAGGATCTAAATATATAAGCAATCCAACGCTCTAAGCAATTTCCTACACTCCCCACTCTTTCTGGCACTTGACCATCTCTCCCTCCAGCTGCTTGTCATAATGCGGCACAGCATCCGTCGGCAACGCCTTTTGAATATCATCCAAAAGCTGCCTGGCGCGATCACGATTCCCCTGTCTGGCCAACTCTTGCGCCAGTTTCAAGTACACAGCACGATAATTCTGCACCAGACCGCAGGCGCTCGGCTGCAGATCGCACAATCCTTTGACGATAGAGGCAAACGTAAACGAATTCAAATGGCGGGCCAGACGTTCCTGGCTCTGCCTTTCATCAGCTTTGTCCTGTAACCGCAGCGCCAGACCTTCACAGCTCAGATATTTATTCAGTCCGATCAGGTTATCTTCATACACCGTGGCGGCAAAATAGAGCGGCCGCACCCCTTTGTTCTGCTCGATGATATGCAGCACCATCTGGTCCTGCACGCGAATGGCCCGCTTTTCCACTGTCGGGATCATGGTCCAGATGTAGCGATGTGGTTGCTGGTTTGCATCGACAAAAGCAAGGTTCATCTCCTGCTGCTCAAACAACTCGGGCTTGAGCGCATCGACAGCCGCATCACTCAGTTGCACCGGTATGCCAAAAAAGCCGAACGGATTGCCGTTCCTCATTTTTTTTATGTACCAGGCCGTATTCAACAGCGACAGGTTGATCACCGTTACATCGCGCCGGCAAAGCTCCACCGCCTGCAGGTAAAACACCGGAAAGGTATCCATATCGCCGTTGGTGAACAGGATCGCATCCTGCTCGCAAGAGTTCAGCATGTTACGATTGTATTCCAGGAGCGCATCGCTGAAGGCGCCGTTTTCCCGGCCCTTTTTCATTCTGGCAACCGCTGTGTCCACGCTGTCTCTGTACGCATAATACATGGCCACCATTCCCCACTCGGACGTAAGCTTGGCATAAGGATCCAGCACCACCAGCTCGCCGCGGTATTGCGGATCGATGCGAACGGCTGCCGCCAGATGCTCGACCGCTTTCATGGATTTGCCCTCGTCCAGCTCTAAAATCATTCCGCCGTGAGCACAGGCCGTACGACTGTAGGCATATCCTAAAAAATAGTGCGCTTCCTGGTTATCCGGCTGCGCGCGTACGGCCTTTTCAAATTGAACAATGGCCTCTTCATACTTGGCCGCCTTGAAAGCAGCCTTGCCCTTTTCCATGACAGCCGCCACGTCGATCCTGGATTGGCAGCCGAAAAATAAAAGAGCCAGACTCAGCACCATTCTGATCATGATTGTTCTCCTTTATAGATGCACGACTGTGGCATCGCCTTTGCTTTTCAGCATGAGCTTGATGAGCGTCGTGTCATCCACCGACTTGAGCCACTGTGCATACACGCTCGAATCATGCGGCGTATGCCGAACCGAAAGCGAATCCATAGCATACGGCCCGCTGCCAAAACGGCCGGCATCTGGTTTGGTGGTTATCTTTTCTCTGATAATAAACGCCACCAGCAACATGCCCAGTATGGCCAGCGCCGGCCTGAGATTGTTTTTCACTATCGCCAGCAGCTGCTCCAGGGGTGTTAGCGCGGCCGGACGAAGCCGGTGCGATCGTACCGGCCACGGCGGCACAGCAGTCTGGACCGGAGCCAGAAGTGCAAGTCCGGCCTGCACGAGCTCCCTGTCGGATTTCAGAGCTTGCAGCCGCTCCTGACAGTCATGGCACCCCGCTACATGGGCCTCAATCTGCCGAAAGCGGCTGTCAGCCAGTTCGTGGTCCAGGAAGCTGAAAAGGAGGCCCAGATCAGGACATTGTCGTTTCATGATCCTCTCGCAAAAGTTTAGCCAGTTTCTGTATGGTTCGGGCGAGCATGCTGCCCACGTTGGTCGGTTTTACGTTGATGGCAGCGGCCATCTCGTTATAGGACAGGCCGTCATAGTACATGTTGATGAGCAACCGTTCGCTCTCTTTTAAATTCTGCAGCGCTCGATGAACCGAATCCATGTCCACACGCTGCAGCAGCCGTTCTTCATCTCTATCGGATTGGGGATGGTTATCCAGCTGTTTATGGAACAGCGCGCGCCTCGTTTTTTTCTGCACATGGTTTAGACAGAGCCGTCCAGCGACGCGATACAACCAGGCACGGACGTTATCGACCGGCTCGTCGTACTGCAATCGCTGATGCAGGCGAACAAAGGCATCCTGACACAGGTCCCTGGCCTCGTCTGCATCATAGATCATGCGGTAGCAGAACCGATGAATGGCTGGAAAATAGGTGTGGTACAGATCGTCAAAATCCATAGCCGGCTCGCGTTCGCGTTGCTGTTTATTATAAGAACTCTTGAAACGGAAATTTGTGACAGGGGGAATACAAGAAAAGGTAGTATCTTTTGACAGAGAGGTCAAGGAGAGTTTCCAGGGATTCTGGATAGTGCCACTTCCCGGCGCACTACAAACACGAGAATCGGCCTCTGTGGGAAAACCCGCGGTTCTCATGGCAGGGACCCCGGATGTTGCCGCGTCTCTTTGCGGCATCTCCGGGTGTCCCGTCACACCGCACTCGCGATGACAGACCTGCTCAAAAAAAAACGCCGGACAGCTGCGAAATGTCCGACGCCTTGAACAGATTTTATTTTTTGTTACATCACCCGAATATGGGTCCCGTCATATTCGATCACTTTGCCGATACAGGCATTCAGCAAACCGGCCTGTTCCAGCGCCTCTTCCACAATGGCCTGTTTCGCAGAAGGCACGGAAAACAGCAAGCCGCCGCTGGTCTGGGGATCGTTCAAAATAAACTGCTCATCATCGCCCAAATGCTCGGCATAGCGTACATTGGGCTCCACATGCAGGCGGTTGGCTCTGGTTCCGCCAGGGACAAAACCCTGTTGCACGCTTTCCAAAGTGCCAGGAAAAACAGGAATCTGCTCGTACCATAATTCAAAGGCAACCTTGCTGGCTTGTGCCATTTCCAGTCCATGACCCAGCAAGCCAAAGCCGGTGACGTCGGTGCAGGCGTGCACACCGACTTTAAGGCAGACCTCTGCAGCGACCTTGTTCAGCTGTGCCATAACCAGGCACGCTTTTTCAACCATCTCCCTGTCACCTTTGCCGGCCTTGAGCTGAGTGGTGATGGTGCCGGTGCCGATGGGTTTGGTCAGATAGAGCAGATCGCCGATTTTGGCGCCGGCGTTGAGCAGAATATGATCCGGATGGATGAGGCCGGTCACGGCCATACCGTATTTCAGTTCGTTGTCGCTGATGGTGTGTCCGCCGACAATGACCACGCCGGCTTCGGTAGCCTTGTCCTGTCCGCCGGCAAGAATGGCAGCCAACACATCCAGGGGAAACAGATCCTTGGGAAAGCCCACGATATTGAGGGCGCAGTACGGCTTGCCGCCCATGGCATACACATCCGACAGCGCATTCGCTGCGGCGATCTGGCCATAGCAATAGGGATCATCCACAATAGGAGTAAAAAAATCGACGGTCTGCACCAACGCCAGACTGTCGGTAAGGCGTACCACTCCCGCGTCGTCGGAGGTGTTAAAGCCGACGAGAACACGGGGATCGTTAATGCGAGGCAGCTTATCCAAAGCTGCGGCCAATTCACTTGGCGCCAGTTTCGACGCTCAACCCGCGCACTTGACCGTTTCAGTCAGTCTTTTGTAACCTGTTTCCACGTTTCCTCTTTCATTAGTTTATTGGGAGCGCGGAGCTCCAGCTCCGCGTGTGCGGCATGGGCGGATTGGCATATTCGCGCCCAGCTCCGCATTTTCAACGATCAGGTTTAGTACTCTGCATCCGCGATTATTGTACGACCACCGGCGCTATCGCCTTGAATCCCGCAGCCGTTATATACGAGCACTCGGTTTTTTTCCGATCCTGCAATTGCGCACAGCCTACTTGGCCTTTGCTATTCACCGCCACAAATTTGACATTAAAGCTCACCTTGCCGCCGTTCACCTCCAGGATCCGTTTGCAGCCATATTCGCACGCCTCTTGCGGGGTCAGGCCGGAGCGCATTTTTTCCACCACCAGATAACTGCCGCAGGTGCGAATCACCTCTTCCCCACGTCCGGTGGCTCCGGCCGCGCCTACTTTATTATCCAAATACAATCCAGCACCGATGATGGGCGAATCGCCCAGGCGTCCCGGAATTTTATAGGCCAATCCGGACGTGGTGGTAATGCCAAAGACATCGCCTGTATCGTCGACGCCCAGCACATTGATGGTGCCGGTTGGCCGGTTTTCCGGCGCGCCCCAGAAATCGTTCTTGTTCAAATCCTCTTTCCATTTAAGCCAGGCCTCCCTGGCCTTGTCGGTAAGCAGATTTTCGCGCTTAAAGCCATGGGCTAAGGCAAAGCGGGTGGCGCCCTCGCCCACCAGCATGCAATGGTTGGTCCGCTCCATCACCAGTCGCGCCACCGAGCAGGCCTTGACGATCTCGCGCATGGCGCCGACGGCGCCGCACTTGTGCGTTGGACCGCACATGATCGACGCATCCAGCTCCACCACGCCCTCTTCGTTGGGATAACCGCCATAGCCTACGGTCATATCTTCCGGATCCATCTCCACCACATTGGCGGCGGCTTCCACCGCATCCAGCATGCTTTTCTTTTCATCCCAAACCTGCCAACCCGGCTCCAGCACTTTGCGGCCCCAGTCGTCGCCGCGGCTGCAGATGATGATGGGCGTATTAGCCGGCATGGCTGTCACGGCGCCGGCTGCCACCACAGAGGCTGCGCTCAATTTTACGAAATCACGCCGATTGAGATCTGTCATAAAACAGCCTTTCGTTGGTTCTCATGATATCGGAACGGTGATGAGCAACGCAAGAGGCCGATGTTTCGGTCCGGAACAAACCGGACCGGCCGGCGTTGGATAACTGTCTGGTCCCGAAAATACAAACCCCAAAATAGAAAAGCAAGCGAAGAAAAATCGCTTGACTAAGACAATAATTTTGACTAAATTAATCTGCTATGAAAGAAAAGCGCGAAAAAACCACTCGCAAACCTGGCCGCAAAATGGCGGCTATCCTGGACCTGACCGCCACCAATTACAAGTTGTTTGGCGTGGCCGTCGTGGTCATCGTCATTGGTTATTTCTTCATGGCCCAGGGTCCGGTGGACGGATTCATGTCGCTGACTCTGGCACCGATCGTATTAATCATCGGTTATTGTGTCCTGGTGCCGTACGCAATTTTCTGGAAAGCCAAAAAGGGCGACAGCCAGGCCTCAACGCAATAACCGAATCCGGCGATAGCGGTTGGAAGCTGCGGTGGAGGGCGGTTCCGCCCCATTCCTGCCTCGTCGAACCAGCGCGAGATCTATCTGGGGCGATTAGCTCAGCCGGTTTAGAGCGCCTGCCTTACAAGCAGGAGGTCACTGGTTCGATCCCAGTATCGCCCACCAGAAGCAGTAGTGCAATAGATGTTATTTTACATATGGGGTCGTGGTGCAGCTGGT
>CAZISM010000053.1:16652-34850 GCA_964541895.1 uncultured Cytophagia bacterium | reverse complement strand
CTTTGTCCCCAGAAATTGCGCACGTTGGGGTCGTCTTTCAGTTCATAGTTGTTGTAACAGGCTACGTGCGCCCACTCGTCGAACATCATGGGCATTTTGTTCGAATGAAAACCTTTCGTTTCGATGCCGAGTTGGCTGAGGTTGCCGCGCCAGTCGGGATAGTGCATGCTGATGATGTCATATATTTTCAGGCTGTCGGGCGCATGTCCCGGGTAGCTGTACATGACCGGACGGGTGGTATCGTGTTGTTTCACCCAGTGGAACGACTTTGCAAAATTGGAGCCAAAAACATTTTCATTGCCGATCGACCAGATCAGGACACTGGGATGGTTGCGGTGGTTTTGCACCATCTCTTCGAGTTGCGAAAGGTATCTGGACGTAAAAGCGGAATCGTTTTGTGTGGATCCGCTGGCCTGATAGGCCTTGGTGCGGTGCGAGCCGACAAAGCAGACCGCCGTTTCGTCTTCGACATATATACCATATTCATCGCAATAGTCCAGAAATGTTTCGGAAGGAGGGTAATGCGAGGTGCGGATAAAATTCATATTGGCCTCTTTGGCCAGCCGAACATCCATCAGGTCGCAGGCCGATGTGGTCATTCTTCCCAGCAACGGGTGCATGTCGTGCCGGCAGGCGCCGCGCAATTTCACCGGTTTGCCGTTGACCAGCAGCGCATTCCCCTGAACCGACACCTCGCGAAAACCTGTTTTGCGGGATTTTTTCATGGTTTCAATGCCGTTATCGATCAGCGTGGCGACCACCGTATATAGAACCGGATGTTCGGCATCCCATTTTTCCGGATGCAGATCCGGGATCGTGAACGAGTTGTTTTGACCAACGCTTGCATGTTCGGCGCTGGCGATCTTGACCTGTGCCGGCGAATACACTTCCACTTTTAGCTTGGCCGTCGATTTCTGCGTGAGTTCGTAATGTACGTTCAGGCAGGCTGTTTCATACGAGTCGTCCCAGTCGGTTTCCAAGAAAAGCTGCCTCAGGTTCTGGACTGGCAAGGCAGCCAGTTCAACATTGCGCAAAATGCCGCCAATCTGATGTTTTGCATAACCGCTGGCAAAGGAGATATCGTCGATACGGTCCACTATTTCCACGGTTAATACCGCTTTTTCACCCGGGGTCACATAGTCGGAAATATCGGCGCTCCATTTGGTGAATCCGCCAAAATGGTCGCGCACAAACACGCCGTTGATCCAGATTTTTGCATAGCTGTACACGCCATAAAAATTCAGGAAAATTTTCTTTGCCTTATAATCGTCAGGGATATCAAACCGATGTTTGTATACATACGACCGGTCGTGCTGGATGGCAAATCCCTGCATCTGGCATTCGCCGGGCACCCGGATGTCGGGCCAGGCGCTGAAATCGACGCTGTTTTGCCAAAAGTGTTCCGGAGGAGTCATGGAAAACTTCCAGGTGCCGTTCAGGCTGATGACCGGATTTTGAACTCCTCTGACTTTTATATCCGCGCGGTCTTTGGGATAGCCTGAAGTGAAAAGAGCGATTGTTGCAGCCAACAGCAGATTGAAGGGTTTCATATCAGTATCTTTCGGTTTTATTGTATTGCGAGTGGGGTTTCGCGCAACATGGTCAAAAAATGTCGGACACCTCGAAGGTGACATCTGGTTCCGGCTTGTTCGGGTTAGGATATTCTATTTCATGCGATGCCAGCTTTTATAGCTCAGGCCCTACAAGCATTTGCCATAGTTCCAGGCTTCGTCATACATGGCCACAATGTTCTCAACAGGGGTCAATGACTGGATGTTATGGCAGGGCGCGAGGATGTATCCGGTACCGTTGTCCGCCATAGCATCGATGCAGTGGCGCACTTCAGCCCGGACGTCGTCCGGTGTGCCAAAGGGGAGGATCCTCTGGTTTTCGATGCCGCCGTGGAAGCAGATGCGGTTGCCAAAATCGCGCTTGAGAGCGGCCGGGTCCATATCGGGGCAGGTCCTTTGCACAGGATTGAGGACATCAATGCCCATGTCCACCAGGTCAGGCAGAAACGTCCGCATGGCGCCGTCGTCGTGATGGAACACTCTGATATTGAACTCGCGACAGAGTGCTATAAATCGCTGGTGGTGCGGTTTGTAGAATCGGCGATAGATATCGATGCTGAACAAGGGGCCGTTCTGGCTGCCCAGATCGTCGGTGACCTGGGCGATGTCGATGAACTCGCCGGCGGCCTCGAAAGCGCGGCGATGGCGCTCGTACTCGAAATCGCAGATCCGTCGCAGCAGTTCGTGGGTAAAGTCCGGATCGGCGAGCGGGTCCATCAGCGACTGCTCCATGCCGCGGAGCAGGTTATGGATGAACAGCGGCGCCATGTAGCCGCACATCACCGCCTGCTGTTCGTGCGCGCGCCTGGCCACTTCGCGGAACCCGGCATAGTCGAACCAGTCGGGGTTGGGCCAGCGAAAGGCTTCCAGGTCGGCGATGGATACGGCATCGACCAGGGGCACAGTGGACTGCTCGAGGTACCGTCCGGTGTCGTAGCCCATCCACTGCAACTTTGCGCCCCAGATGCCGTAAAACACGCGAAAGTCAAGTCCTGCGTCCTGGGGCGTATCCGGAAGCGGCGGTCCGATGTAGGCGGGCCGCACGTCTGTAAAGCCGTCGATGTGGAGCGTTTCGCGTGCCTGTGCCTCGGAGCCAAAGTGTGATCGCAGCATACTCCACACCTCGTCTGTGGCCCAGATGTCTGTCGGCACACGGTCCACCGGTTCAAGGTCGATGGCGGCCAGGATTCTTTCTCGTGATGTCATTTTTGATTTCCTTGTGATTCTTTTTGAACCGCTAATGCATGTTTAAAAAAGGCCAGTCGAGGTCATTGCCTGCGCAGGTATCCATAGGTGTCAATTAATGATTTAAAAAAGTTGAACCGCTAATACACGCGAATAGACGCTAATAAGAGCCGACAAAAGCGTTTGCACTATTGTAATTCATTAGCGTTCATTAGCGTCAATTAGCGGTTTAACATCTGGTTTTGCTGCTGACCATCGGCCGGCGGCGCAACAACCGGCCGGTCCGCCAGCTTCTCAAAGCCAATGTAGAGCATGACCATGACGGCGGCTAATGCGGCCCAACCGGCAAAGAGCCAGCGCACCCGCGCGCCGAGTTTTGCATAAGCGGCGCCTAGACTCGACAAGGCCTCTTCCTCCGGCGCGGTGCGCGTCAGCAGCGACAGCGCGACTACGCTGAGCAGACAGAGCACAAAGAGCGCGAACGAGAGATAGAGAAAATGGGGCGGGGCCTCAACATGCCACGGCAGGACCACGTTGAACAGGTTCAGCAGCAGCGGTTTGTTGTAAAAGTCCAGCGCGCCGATCGTCAGGCAAAGTGTGGTGCCCCCGACCAGAGTGAGAAAAGCGGCGCGGCCGGTGGCGCGCTTCCAGAGCACGCCGACGAGAAAAACAGCTGCCATCGGCGGGGCAAAGTAGCCGATGATGGATTGGAAGAGGCTAAAGATGTCCTTGCCGGCCCCGCCCATGGCGATCGCGCACAGGACCGCGAGCACAGACACCACGCCCGTCGTGATCCGGCCCAGCTTCCGGATTTCCTGCTTTGAGGCCTGCGGCCGGAACTGGCGCACCCAAATGTCGAGGGTAAAGATCGTGCTGAAGGAGTTGACGCCCGCGTCAACCGTGCTGACCAGTGCGGCGATCAGCACGACACAGATCAGTCCTTTCATGCCAACCGGCATATAGTTGGTGACCATGGTGAGGAATGCCTCATCGGGCGACTTTAAGCCTGGATGCAGCACGTAACAGAGGATGCCCGGCAGCATAAAAATAAAGGGCGGCAGGATCTTGAGGAAACCTGTGGCCAGGCAACCGCCGACCGAGTGGCTGAAACTGCGCGCAGCGAGGACGCGTTGCACGATGGTCTGGTCCGTGCACCAGAACCAGATGCCCAGAACGGGGTAGCCGAGGACCAGCGTCAACCAGGGGTAATCCCTGTCCGAGAGCGGGCGAAACAGCTCCCAATAGTGCGGCGGCGTGGCCTCGAGCAGTCGGCTGATGCCGCCGACGTGGTGCATGCCGATCAGCGTCATAGCCAGCGCGCCGGTGATGATAAGGATACTCTGGTAGGTGTCTGTGATGGCGATCGCCAGCAGGCCGCCGGACGCTGCGATGACGAGGCAGAGTAACATCAGCACAGCCGCCGATACCCAGAGCGGCCAGGCCAGCATCTGGCAGAGCAGCACCGCGCCGGGGTAGAGCGCGCCGGCGATCCACAGGATCAGCGTCGTGAACAGCGCATAGTAAGAGAGGAAATTGTAAGAGGCGGCACCGAAGCGTCGTTTTACGAACTCGGGCATCGTCGTCACCCGCATGCCGAGATAGTGCGGCAAAAAGATCGCGCAGAGCAGAAACAGACAGATCCAGGCCAGCCACTCAAAGCTGGCGGTGACCATGCCCATGCCGTAGGCCGCGGATGTGGAGGCGATCAGGAAGGAGGGGCCGACGTTGGTGCCAAAGAGAGAAGCGGCGATGTTGTACCAACGCACCGAGCGCCCGCCGAGAAAAATGTCTTCGCTGTCTTTCAGATGGCGGCTGACCCAGAGCCCGATGCCGACCAGCACGACCGCATATACGGCGATAACGGCGAAATCCCACCCTGACAGCAGTTCATGGATATTCATGATCGCTCCGTTTCTGAAACGCGCATTCCGGCAAACAGAACGATCCCCAGCAGAATTTTGACCGCACTATTCGGTTGGTTGGACACGACAGCCCTCCTTGCTGTTGGCTGGCTATATGTTACTGGATTGTTGAATGAAAGGCAAGGGAAAAGAGGCAAATTTTGCTGGACGGGATTACAGGATTAACTGGAAAGAGCTATACAAGCCAGGGTTGATTATCTTTCGGTGACGCCATATAGCCGTGCTCATATAGTTGTTGCTCCATGCTGATATGATCCATCAGCCTGAGACACTGGCCGTCTTGCATATAGTAACCGTAATCGGCGACTTGCGAAGTATAGCGATAATAGTGATCGGTCAACAGCACGCCTTCACCCAAAGCGTTACAACGAAATGCTCACCCCCAGACTCGGCAGCAGCGGCAGCATGTAATAGACGTTTTTCTTCAGGTAGGCGAGGGAGGAGTCGTTGTCCAGGCGCCAGTCGATCATGTAGACGTTGCGGCGGTTGGTCACATTGATGACGTCGAGGTAGGCGCTCCATTTGCGACCGGCCCAGGCGCGCTCATAGACCAGGCGCACATCCAGCCGGCTGTAGATCGGGTAGCGCGCCGAGTTCTTTTCTCCCTTGATCACGTACGCCGAAGCGGGGGTCCTGGCCTCGGCGACGCCATAGACCGGGGTGTAGGGAAAACCGCTGCCGTAATAGTAGACCCATTCCATATGCCAGCGTTTGCTGAGGCGCAGGTCGACGCCGCCGTTGCACTGGTGGGTCTGATCGTACTCGAAAAAGATCCACGGACCGGATGCGGAGCGCCGGTATTGGGTTTTGGCCAGCGTATAGTTGAGCCAAAAGCCCAGCCGTTCCTGCGGCTGGCGGTTTTTTTCAAATGAAATTTCGATGCCCTGTGACAGCCCGGTGCCATTGTTGCTGGGCGTGAACGTGCCCTCCTCGGGATTGACCAGCAGGCTGGTGAAATCCTTGCGATAGATTTCCATTTTAAACCGGCTGTAGGGCGTGGTCAGCCACTGGCCGCCGATGATGGCGTGGGTGGCGTGTTCCGCGCCCAGGCGGTCGAGGTTCTGCGACAAATCCATGGGTTCGCCGCGGCCGATAATGGTGAGAAAATCGGGAAACTGACTGAAGCGGCCGTAGCTCAGCCAAAAGCTGACCGGATTAAGAGCGGTGAGCAAAAGTTTGCTGCGGGGATTCCAGTGTTCGCTCTTGTACAGCGTCGAGCGATCGTGGCGAATGCCGTTGGTCCACTCCAGCCATTTCTTCAGCTTGATCCGCATTTCGCCATAACCGGCCTGATGCAGGCCCTGGGCGTCAAAGTCGATGCTCGCGGGTGTTTCGACAATGTTGCGCCAGTTGACGTTCCAGATGAGATCGGTGGTGTGACGATCAACTTCGCCGCCGAATTTGAAATGCAGCCAGTTGGACGGATAATAGTACACGTCGCTGCGCAGGCTGTGCCGCTGCAGTTTGTAATTGAGGTTCACCTGATAGCGATAGAAATAGGTGTCACGCACGTTGATGTCGTTGCGATCGAAATAAAATCCGGCAAAGAGGTGCGCCACCACCTTGGGCGAAATCATGGAGGTCCAGCGCAACCCGGCGATATGACCGCGGCCGGCGTTGAGCAGATCCAGCTGCTCGCTTTCGACGTTGAGCATTTTGGTGCCTTCGCCGAGATGCGTATAAAACGCGGAGAGTTTGTGCTGGCTGGAAAAATCAAAAGCCAGTTTGGCGTGCGCGTCATAATAAAAGGGGAAAATATAGCGCTGGTTGGTCACCGCATTGGCGAGCAGATCGTAAAAACTGCGGCGCACCGCAATCAACCAGGAACCGCTGCCGCCGGCCAAAGGTCCCTCTGCCAGGGCCCGGCTGTTGAGCAGAGTGGCGTTGAGGTTCAGCTTGACATCACTGCGGCTGCCTTCGCGATTGGCAATCTGCACCAGGGCCGACATTTTATTGCCGTGGTCCACTTCAAAACCGGCCGGCACCAGTTCCATGGCCTGCAATATGTCGGGATTGACCAGACTCACACCGCCGCCCATCATCACCATCAGGCGGTTGGGATTGGTCACTTCGAGGCCGTCGTATAAAATCAGATTCTGATCCGGGCTGCTGCCGCGAATGTACAACTGGGTGTTCATGTCGTTGCGACTGACCACGCCCGGAACCGTGCGCAGGGCGCGATAGGCGTCTTCCATGGCGCCCGGCCGTTTGGTGATGGTACGCGGATTGATCATTTCATGGCCGGCCATGGAGGCCTGATATTCAAAATTGGGCGCCGTCTTTTTCGCGGTGACTTTGACATCGCCCATTTCAATCGGCTCGCGGTTCATACGCACACGCAAGGCACGAATGCCGGCTTCAGTGAGAGCCACCTCCTGCACCATCATTTTGCGATAGCCGAGGATCGTCGCCACCAGATTATAGGTGCCGGCCGGCAGGTTGTCGATCTTAAAATAACCGTTCTCATCGGTGACCGCGCCATGGCGGGTGTCTGCCAAAAGCACATTGGCGCCGGCAATGGGCTGATTCGTGGCGCCATCAACGACATAGCCGACGATTCGACCTTGCGCGAACAGAGCCGAGGAGATAGATAATAGTACAAGAATTCGTTTGGCTAAAGACAAAAAACTTTTTTTGCTGCATTGTGTGTTCACAACTACCTGCCTGTTGAAACCCGAGTGGCTAGCTTGCGAAGGCTTGCGCAACAGACCAACGTATTGGACATTGATCATCTGTCTCGCCGGCAAAGCCTTCACCTATAACTAATATACTATTTTTTATAAATATTGCAACTGTTATGCCAGAAGGGCAATTGAGAAGGGAAAAGGGGCAATATCCCTGCGAAAGTTTTTCTTAGAATATAAAAAACATATATTTAATCTACTGGTTTGCAAGCCGGACCGTAGTGTTCCCACCAAGCCGGCCTGGCGCCGGAAATGGGCAAGAATGGCCCAAAATGAAACAGCAATAACAAAATTGAGTGTGATTTAAGGGTTTCTGCCGTTGGGGGATAGTCTGAACAGGGTCCAGTTGCTGCGGTTTTGCCTGGCCGGATCCAGCGAGAGGGTGACGAGCTCGCCCTGTTGCCAGAGTTGAAACATATTCTGATGATGCCGGCTGAAGGGATGGCCGCTTTGGCCGGTGAACAAAACGACCTGATAATCGAGGGTGGACAAATCCACTACCTGACGAAAACAGGGCCCGACAAAGGACCGGAATGAACCGTTATTCATAAACGTGGCGTTGTTGATCGTGTAATTACCGCCTGCTGCCGCTCGTTCCGGCATGGCAAAAAAGCGACCGATGGCCGGATGAACCATAAAGGGATGAAAGCCGACCACCGTATGCAGATCGCCCCATTGCCAATGGCCGATGTCCGGGCCGCGGTTGGCTTTCAGGCTGTCACAGGCCGCGATAAAGGCGGCCAGAAAGAGATCGCTGCGGTTTTCCGGATCCGGGGTGCGGCGATCATCCAGCCAGGAAGAGTCCTGGCGCGCGAGGACGCGATCGAGCAGGCGGGCGTTGAGCCTGGGTATGGTCATGAAGCGGCGAAACAGATCGGCATCCCATTCGTCGGCAAATGTTCTGATAAAGAGCATTCTGTAGATCTGTTCATACAGTGTGGAGGCAATGCTTTCCGCCGACTGTTGGTAATCCCAGGATTGCAGCAATTCTCTGGCATACCATTCCGGTGAATCGGGCGGCAGCGGTTGGCGGTTCAGCGTGGCCAGCAGCCGCGGCACCAGCCAGGCGGCATGGGGATTATAGATATCCCTCTGCAGCAGTTTCATTTGCGTGGCTGTCGCGCTCGTGGCCATGCTGTCCAGTAGCTGCTGGATGCGCTGGTAGCGAAAATCCGGCTCCCAATATTCAGAGATATAGTAGCCGTAGGCGGAATCGACCATGCACTGATTGGCGCTGACGATCCTGCCGGCGGCCGGATCGTATTGGCTCGGCAACGACTCGAAGGGGATTTCGCCGAGCCAGCGGGCGCTGACGAGAGAGTCCGGCACAGTCTTCCACGGGTCCGGAAAATTACGCACCGGGACAGCGGCTGCCAGTTGGTAGCCGATATGGCCCTGCTGGTCGGCATAGACAAAATTTTCTCCCGGACATTTGCAGCCGCGCACGGCCTGGCGGAATTCATACCACGATGCGGCGGTCATGACGTTATGGAACGCGGTCAGTTCGTCGCTCATATCGTGGCCGGTCCAGCGCACGCACACGCGCGCCTGGCTGGAGCTGTCTGCCGGCATGACCGGTCCGTAGGGGGTGGTCAAGACGCGGAGGATTCGATCAGGTTTGTCTTTTATTTTGATCCGTTCGCTTCTGCTCTGAAACGAGGTCGCCTGGCCGTTGTAGATGAACTTGCCGGGATCGGCGCTGTCTGCTTTCAGTTGAAAGAAATCGACGTCATCGATCATGCCGTTGGTGATCCCCCAGGCCATTTTTTCATTGCGGCCGATGAGGATGCCGGGCAAGCCGGGAAAGGCGGCGCCGATGACATTGAGCCGTGGTGCGGACAGATGCATGAGATAAAACACGGCCGGCGTTGAAAAGGGCAGATGGGTGTCGTTGGCCAGAACAGGGGCGCGATTCTGCGTTCGCGAGCCGGTGACCGCCCAGGCGTTGCTGCCAATTCCTTGCGGGATGACGCCGAACAGCTGCTGCCAGGCGGCCTGGCTATCGGTCAACAGGGTGGAGGTGAAGGAAGCGCTGGCTGCGCTCATCCTGGTATTGGGGAGCAGCCGTTGCAGCTTGAGCGGCTCCACCTGGCCGGCCACTTCGCCCATGACCGGGTCGATATGCCAGCCCATGCTGAGGGACCAGGCCAGCAGCCGCTGCAACGCCAGTGTGTCCTGGGGCCGCCAGGGTTCGGGTGTATAATGGAGGAGGATGAATTCCAGCGGCAGGCTTTTGCTGCTCTGCATAAAGGCGTTGATACCGGCCACATAGGCGTTGAGGCGGAGGCGTGTGTCAGCCGGCAGGCCGGAGAGAAGCGCCTGGCTGGTCTGTTCGAGGCCGATGGTGCGGGCCAGTTCGTCCAGGGCCAGAGTCGGTTCGCCCATGATCTCGGAGAGCCGGCCGGTGGCGGCCCGGCGCAGCAGATCCAGCTGCCACAAGCGATCCTGTGCGCAGGCAAAGCCGGCGGCAAAAAAGAGATCCTGTTCATTCTGAGCCAGGATGTGGGGAATCCCCCATTCATCGCGTCTGATCTCTACACTCTGATTCAAGCCGGGGACGACGAGATGGCCTGGTTTTTCGCTGGCCACGTTGTGCAGGGAACGATAGCCGAAGAGGATGACCGAAACGAGGATAACGGCTGTCGCAAAGAGGATGAACGGGAGAAATTTGCGCAAAAAAAGCATCAGCGTGTGGGTTTGCGTTCAGGCTGATTTCGTGATTCGCCTTCTGATTTTTTGGTATCATTGCGGCGATCGAAATCACGACGTGGATCTTTTTGTGAACTGCTCTCTTCGGCCGGGGCCGAATCGGCTGATTTTTTACCCAACGCCGGCGTCCCGTAGGTTGGTGAAGAGACCGTGCCGGCGCCGGAGCCTTCGTAGGTATTGGGGAAGCGAGGTCTGAAGTCGCCCGGCGCGGGGGCCGCATAGCCGTCGGCACCTGCCATACCGCGGTACTCATCCTGCCACCAGGCTGATTCATAGAAATAGACCCAGCTGTGATCCTCCAGTTTACGAACCGGGATGCTGGCGCTCGTCATCCAGCCGGAGCGATGGCATGAAAGGCAGGAGGGATCGGTCTGGGCGTCGGCTGTTTCCGTGGGATTTTCAGCATCTTCCGGAATCCAGGGGTGTCGCAGGGAGGTATAGCATCCTGCAATGATAAAAATCAAAACGGCACTAACAACGAGATATCGCATAACTGCTACCTGTCAAAAACCGTGGAATAATAGCCGATGCGCAGGATGCGGATAAAATCGCGTCTGCCCTGGCTGTCGGCGAGGATGTTTTTCAGATCGAATTCGATGAACATTTGTGGTTGAAACGCCCAGCGCACGCCGGCGTTGAGATAGCCTTTACGGCTGTTGGTTTCGCGAAAACGGTCATCGTTCAAGGCGAAATCGTATTCAAAGATGGCGGCCAGGTCGCGGCTCAGCTGCAGATCCATGCCCAGAAAAAAGTCCGGGTCTGAGTCTTTGTCGGATCGCTCCAGGCTGTAATTCAAGCCGGCGTGCAACCCTACTTTCCACAGCGACTCGTAGCCCTTGGAGGCGACAATATAAAAGCCGCGGGATTTATTGGCATAGCGGTCAAGAGGATATTGCGTCGGGCTGATTTTAGCCCTGATGGAATCGGGATAATCGTCGCGGGTATAATATTTGCCATATCCCTGCGTATCGAGTCCAATGACGACGGTTGGCATCACCAGGGATTCATCGATAACCCGGTAAGAGAAATGCACGCCCGGCATTTCGTTCCAGTGTTCGTCCTGGCCGCCGATGAGATGGTCGCAGCCATAAGAGACGCCAAACATGACATACCTGGAGATACCGACGGAGAGACGAGCCAGCATGCCGCCCTCTTCATACAGGCGCAGGCTGGCCTTCAGGTCGCCGCCGCGCAGGATGCTGGCGGTCGGCAGATCGATCAGGTTGGTCGGTTTGGTAAAATAGGATGCCGGATACTTGTGACCGGATTGAGACAGCGTCCGCCGCCCCACTTGTCCCCATCCGCTGGAGATGGCGATGACAAACAGAGACAATGCCAACAGCGTCACTCTCTTCATGCCCAATTCCTTCGTTTATCCGTCTCAATTTACTAGTTATAGGGCTAAAAGTCAATATATCTATTTCATGTATGGACGAAAACGGCAAAACCAATGCCTATCTGCCACAGGCTGCGCGACCTGGTATAGAGTTCTCCGGAAGGAAAGAGGTACACGTATTTGAGGCTTACGCGCAGGCTGGTGAGGCTGCCGAGAAATGTTTGCGTGGCTACACTGGCATACATGGCCGGTCCGGAGTAATTCGTGGCCGGCCGCGTGGTCACAGCGGTGCTGGTGAACCACAGACCGGCGCCGATGGAGCCGAAAACGGCGGCCGAGGTGCCCAATTCATATTTGCGATAGCGGGCATCGCGCGTCAGCGGCGGCGACAGGTCCACCAGCCGTTTGCTCACGCCGGCCAGAATGAGACTGCCGACGTTGATGGAATCGCCGACAAAGCTGATCTGAAAGCCGGGTTCCAGCTCCAAGGCATAGTTGCGGCTGAAATAGGATTCGATCAGCCAGTTCAAGTTCAACTGGCTGTTGGACTCTTGGTCGGATGAGGAGCCGGACTGAAAATAAAACGATCCGCCCATCTGCACCGCGCCGCGGCGTTGCGCCCAGCCGTTGCCGACTCCTAATACGATGCACAATACCACGCCTGTTATTTTTCCACGCACACAACCTCCCGTATCTTGCGCTATTTGATGATTTCAAATCCGGTTCGTGCTTCGGCCGATTCTCCCGAACGATGGTCGTTGATGCGAAGCATTAAATCGTATTCCCCGGTTTTCAGCTGGCTGAGATCCAGCAGATAGTAATTGGATTCATTGATATGTTTGCCGGCTCGTCCATATTTGGTCGCCACTTCCGACCGTTTGCCCTCCTTGAAAGCGTCGGCCATCTTGTCGAGCAGATTTTTCTTTTTATTCTTCTGGTGAATGGAAAATTCAATGGCATAGTCGGAGCGGCCGTTGGCGTTCAGCGACAGGTTATAAATTTCATAATAGACGAACATGGGATCGTAAGGGTGGTAACGGCCGCCGGGATTGGGGACGATGTCGATGTCTTTGCGATGGCGACTGCCGGCGCCGGTGCGCGGTTCGATGTTGTACGCCAGTTTGAGCGGGCTGCACGAAAGCCGGTGTTTCAGGGTATCGCGACAGGAGACGGGGCTCTGCCAGGTAAAGACCAGCCGTTCGTCGTCGGTGATGGCGTGCAGGCGGATGTGATAGTTCTTGCGCCGCAACGGCACCTCGAATTGGCCGATGGCCTGGCCGTGAAATCGTCCCAGCAGGGCGGGATCGCGGACGGCGATGGAATCGACTTTTTTGTACACCTGCGTCCGTCCCTCATCCAGCACCACCAGGCCCACTTCGACCTTGCGAACCGGCTCCTGCAACAGGGGCAACACCTCTGCCAGCGGCAGGCTGTAGGCGACCTGGAGCAGGTCCTGCTGGTCCGATTCATGAAACGTCAGCCACTCGTAGGCCAGGGGCAGCGGTTTGGTTTCCGCTGAAAAGGTGTGGCTGTCGTTGCGAAAGGAAAAATCGACGGTCTGCAAGCTGTTTTGCCGCATCTCCTCGAACGCCTGGGCGTTGTCCTTCATGGCCTGCAGCTGATAGACGCGGTCCCAGTGCACCAGATCCTCCAGGATCGCTTTTTCATGGAACCCGGTGGTCATGACCCAGAAGCCGGTCGGCGCACTGCGGGCGTTGATGAAATGGTAGATCATTTTCGGTCGATAGCCGTTGGCCTCGTACAGCCACGACATGGTGTTTTTGTCGCTGATGTCCCGGCGCACCTCTTCATCCGGTTTACCGAAGCGAATATAGACCATGCCGCGATCGCAGAACCGTTCGTTGATGACGAACCAGGGCGGGTACTCGATTTGCATGGCGTTCAGATCACGAAAAGAGCGATGTCGCAGCTCGTCATAATAAAAGTACGAGTCGGCGTACAGGAGCCGGTTATAGTGTTCGATCAGGCGGCGGTTGTAGGCCGAAGCCGGTGCCGGATCCCGATCCAGCCAGACCTGACGCAGGGCGTATCGTAAAGTTTCCGGGTCCAGTTCCTGCGACAGCAGGTGGTATTCCGTGCGATGGGCGATGGGGAAGAATTCGTTGAGAAGAAAGCGGGCGCTGATGTCGTCGGTCACGGATTCGATCGCCTGCCCGTAGAGGCGCTGAGCCTGTTGCGGCTCGCCCTTTTGCACGTACAGGCGCACGCGAGCCAGCAGAATCGGCTGCAGCGCTACCTCGCCCGGATGTTTTTCAAGGGCCTTTAATAAAGAGTCCGCCTTGTCCAGCAGCCCCTGACGGCGATAGAGCTCAGCCAGGAAGAACCGATCATAATCCGAGGTCCGTTTTTTCAGCCAGGCTTCCAGCTCGGCAAAGGGCTGGTGGTGCAAGAGCACGTCATAAAGCGCATAGAGGCCGATGGCGGCGCTTTTCACCTGTCGCTTGACCTGCTGCTGTCGCAACGCCAGATCCACGGCGCCGCTATAGTCGCCGCGATATTTTTTTACCAGGGCCCATTGGTAATAGGCGTCCTGAAACGTGGAATCGATTTCGATCGCTTTTTTAAAATGTTTTTCCGCTGAAGGCCAGTTATGGACGCGGGCCAGCGTCGGTGCTTTAACGCCCAGCTCCCGTTCGCAGAGCCCTTGCAGATAATGGAGCATGGGATCGCCGGGATCGCTTTTGCAGAGATCGCCGAGCGCATCGTTGAGGTCGCCGAGGCGGTCGCTGTGGGTGGAGAAAAAAAGCCGATCTTCAAAATGGCCTGCACATTCACTCAGATACTCCACCAGCGGCTGGAGCGGCTCCTTGACCGGATAGCGCCGATGCACCCGGGCGGCCTGCTCGTCGGCCAACACGGTCGGCGCATCAGGGGTATAATCGAGCGGCAGGCGAAATGCGACGGAGAGATAACTCCAATTGTTCATCACCGACAGGTGCATCGGCTTGTCGACGATGCCCAGCGAATTGAGGCGAAGCGTGTCCCGGCCGACCATCTGCAGGTAAAACGGATTCATTTTCAACGCCATCAATTTGGGGTCACAGCCCTTGAGTTGCCGTCTGGCCGTGGCATTGGGGGTGTAGCCGGCGATGATTTTATGGCGCGATGTAAAAAGCCAGTTTTGATTGAGACTGTCGTACGCCACCAGATCGCGGCCGACCATCTCTTCTGCCACTGTTTCGCCATGAAGACGGGCTGTCTTGTCGGCATTGCGGATGGAGAAACCCTCCTGTTCCAGTGTGGTGGTGGTCAGGGCGCGGAGAAAATGCCGGACCGAGCCGTAATAGGCCAGGAGGCGGTGCTGGGTCCACAGCTTTTTCTCAAGATCGTTTTGCGCCGTCAGTTCGGCAAAGCGTGTCACGAACAGCTGCGAACCGTTGCCGTAACCTCGATAGCGGAACTGTTGCAGTTGAATTTCCACTCTATAGCCCAGCCAGCGGTTTTCCATGATCAGATACTGGCGGCCGGAATTAGCCATCAGGGTTTTGCTGATCGGATCGAAGGAGAGGTTCAGCCGTTCCGGATTTAACATTCGGCAGCGGGGCGCGATCTCTTCATCGGAGCCGATAAAATAATCGAGAAAGAGCTGATAGTGTTCTCCCCATTCATCCGGCTTGTCGCTCAGAGTTTCGGGCTGGAGGCCGGCCACGTTCAATGGCTGCAGGACAAAATCGAGTGTATAGTCTGCGCCGGCCTTGAGCGTGATCTGTCGCGATTGTGATTCATAGCCGTTGCAGGCTACCACCAGCTCATAGGAACCGAGGGGCACGTTTTTCAGGATAAACGATCCGTCTGCGTCGGTCGCGGTTCCAATGGTGGTATTGCCCAGATAGACCTTGGCGCCGGCGAGAGGCGCTCCACCGGCAGCCACGGTGACCTTGCCGGCGAGGTGGACCGTGGCCGGCGCGGTTTGGGTCCAGGCTTGTCCGGCCCAGATGGCGATCAACACGACCAGCAGCGCGAACAGACAAAGATTGCGGCCCACGCCGTCCGTCGCTGTGACCGGATAAGGCTGGTGGTCGTGGCGAGAAGCGACGGTTACCTGCCGGAGGGAATTCCGGGGCAGGAGGCGGGTAATGTTCTTGGTCAAACAGTCCTCACTTTATAAAGCTCTACTCCACTGACATGCTATTTAGCCGTCTGGCTGGCAGGTTGTGCGGTGACAAAGCCCAGCTCCTGCAGTCGGGCATCGATCAGATCAATGAGCGGCAAGCCTCGTCGCGCCTTGTTCTGGGATTTCAGGCTGTCCATGCGGATGCGAAACTGGACATCCAGCAGCATTTTGATCAGGTCTTCCCTGACGCGCGGTACCAGCACCGAGTCTGGAAAGCGCAGCAGAAAATCGTCCAGGACAACGAACGGCACCGCATAATGGGACCAGAGAGGCCGCCAGCGTTCCTTGGTGGCCGGATCCACAATGATCTCGGCGATATCATTGACGCTGAGGTCGTTGCGATTGCTGCCGTAATTATGCAAGCCGGCATAATTGGTATAGAGGCGGCGCAAGATCGCTTCCCGTTTTACGCTGTCTGACTCCTGGGACGCCTGCTTGAGATACGCATGGACGTCGCTGAGCCAGCGGCCGCGATCAAACGGCACCTCGGTGAGCCGGTAGCGCAGAACGAGCCGTGTCCAGGCGCTGACCGGCCTTTCGTCCACATAGGCGGGCGTAAACACCACTTTGCGGGCAAAGGCGATGGCCGCATCATCCAGCACCTGGTGGCTGGATGACCTGAGCAGTTTGATCTCTTCGGCCTGGCCGCTGTTACTGACAAACACGGCGATATCCACTTCCCCTTCGATACGGTCGATTTGCGCTGTGATGGGATAATCCAGTTTGAGGTCGGATTGCACCCGTGGCGGTCTGATGCGTTTGGTCGATGACGCGCATTGCCACAACATCGAGCACAGAAGCAGAACGCACAAGCCCTTTGTGGTTTTCATACGTTGCCTCTTTTGGGCAAGATCCGGAGCAGGTCTTGAATAACAAACACCCCGAAGCCCATCCCGGCCGCGGGGTGCCTATACAGCCCGTATTTTTTCGGCGGTGTCTGGACCGCTGGTCAGAAACGAACGGAAAGGGTGGCGATCAGCTTTTGAAAGGACTTGTCCTCCAGCGTGCTGTTGTACGTCAGATCGTCCGAGCTTTGCTGTTTCCAGGCGCCGCGGACCATCGTCAGGTCCAGCATGATCTGTTTGTCGAGCATAAAGGCCACTCCACCCGAGTAAAAGGTTTTGTCCGGCCGCAGTTCGACGTTTTTATACGGCGACGGATCTTTAAAATAGCCGCCGCGCAGGCGGGCCTGCACCACCGGCAGGAGAAATTCTGCGCCCAGGCGAAGTTTGGTGACCGCCTGCAGATCGCGGCGAATGATGCGATTGATCTCTGCTTCCGACACAGAGGCCACCGGCGGTTCGGAGAGAAAGCGCGCCTGTGTCCAGTCTTTATAGTCCACCTGGCCGGAGATCAACAGATTGGCCAGGCGATAGGAGGCGCCGACGCCCAGCGTATACGGTTCGCGTATTTTATAGGTCCAGTTGCTGGTATAGTCGTAGAGGGCGGCTTCCGAGGCGGTGTCATAATACTCTTTCCAGTTTTCCGCCCAGTTCTCCTTGACCGTATAGCTGGTATTGGTGGTCATGGTGGCGCCGAGGCGCAGGTTGGAGCCGAGGCGATAGAGCAGACCGAGTTTGAAATTGGTGGCGCGAAAATCAGAGCCGATGTTGCGATCGTACTCCCAGTAATCCAGGTCGGACATTTCCTTGCGCGCTTCATTGAACACCGAATAGAGGTTGCGTACATCGCTTTCCACAAAGTGCACCCCATAGTCGTCGCGGCCGCGGATGATGTTCATGGAAACGCCGGCCATGAAATTTTCCTGCAGCTCGACAGCGGCCGACAGGGTGTACTGGTTGCGGCTGCCTTCCTCCAGAACGGATTCCTGCTGAAAGAGCGAGTCGTTCACCGCGCTGATCCAGTCGCTATAGGTCGGCACCACGATCTGCTGAAAAGCGGCGTAATTGGGATTAAACCCTTCGATTTCGAGGACGTTGTCGTAATCGCGGACTTTGTTAAAGCCGAATCCGAACACGAGGCTGCCGCGATAGGTCGGAATCGGAAAAATGAAGCCCAGTGAATTCAAACGAGAAACCGAGTTTTCGCCCTGGAGGTCGTTGTTTAAAAACGTGGCTGTATTTTTGGCCTGGTTGTGGGTGAATCCCACGTTCAGTTCCATGCGGCGCATCTGCCCGATGCCGGCGGGATTCCAGTACACGGCTGAATAGTCATCGGCTACGCCCACAAAGGCGCCGCCGAGCGCCATGGCGCGGGCGCCGACGCCCAGTTCTTCGCCCCAAAAAAACACGTGCTCCTGTGCGCGGCCGGTCTGGGTAAGGGTGGCGATCAACAGCGTAATTATCAATTTCAAAGCAGAGCGCATAGTATTCTCCTGAATATCACTGTCTGGCAATTAGAACGCTTAGCGGCGCCGTCCGCTGGAACCGGAGCTGGACGAACTTCCCGATGAGCGGGAGCCACTGCTGCTGCCGCTGGAGCCGGAGGAGCTGCTGCCTGATGAGCTGCTGGAACCGGAGGAGCTGCTGCGGCCGTACGATTCTGAACCTCCTGACGAACCGGAGCTCGAGCGCGAACGTCCGCTGCTGGAGCTGGAGCTGGAGCCGGAGCCGGAGCCGGAGCCGGAGCCGGAGCCGGAGTTGGAACCTGAACTGGAACCGGACGAGGAATGGCCGGACGAGGAAGAGCGTCGCGG
>CAZISM010000053.1:0-16552 GCA_964541895.1 uncultured Cytophagia bacterium | reverse complement strand
TGGAACCTGAACTGGAACCGGACGAGGAATGGCCGGACGAGGAAGAGCGTCGCGGCACATCACGCACTCGGGTTCCGGAAGAGGAGGAACCGGACGAGTTGGAGGAGCGGCGCACGGCTTCATCGCTGCTTCTGCGCACCGGCGTCTGCCTGCGCACCGTGCCCTGTTCCGAAGAGCCGCTGCTGCTGCGCCGGCTTGTGGTTTCCCGACCAACGGTCTCGCGATTGCTGCTGCTGCGGCGATCGGTCTGAGCACGTCCGACATCTCCGGGTGACCGGCGGGTCTGCGTACGTTGGCCGCTCTGCGGGGAATACCCGGATTCGCTGCCGCGCGTGCGCGTTGTCCGCGTCACCGTTCCATCACCGCGACGGGGGACCACAGCCCGGCTTCCACCGACCAGTGAGTTGGGTGAAGCGCCGCGTTCGACGACCGCGGTGCGGTCCACATGACGGTTGACCAGATTACGGCGATCGAAGGATCGGCGGCCATAGACGCCTACCCCGTCATAGTCGTTCCATCCGTTCCAATACGGGTTATCCCAATAGCCGTAGGAGTAATAGGGGGAGTAGTACCAGGAGCTGCCAAAATATCCCCAGCCGCCATAATAGCTAAAACCGGGCCAATAATAGGGATCGCCATAGTAGGAGGAATAGCCCCACCAGGGGTCCCAACGGTGATGCCAGCGCCACCAGTCGTAAGAGCGGTAGTAATAATATGGTTCGTACCACCAGGAGTTCATAGTGAATGGCATCATCGGCCAGGTAACGTCGACATCGGCATAATGGTTGTGTATAACGACCGTATCCGGTGGCGCTTCTTCTTCGTACGTCTCTTCCTGGACGTACTCGTCGTCATACTCTTGTACCCTGCTCGTCGGGCGACTGAGCTGGGTATAACATCCGGGCAACAGCAGTCCCAGGACCGTCGCGATGAGCACGAGGAGTAATGCTCTGTTTTTACTGCTCATATGAAACGCCTCCTTCAAAAACAATCTTATCCTAAAATAATATAAACAACGCTATATCAAAAAGCAACGCAATAATATGAAACCTGACAGCTCCTGCTAATTACATATACGGTAGAGGCGGTTAAATGTTCCCAGCCCGGCACAGCCGGCAACGAACGGCAAAAGCCCTTGCCTGCGCAAGGGCTCGGTCACAGCCGCGTTACTTTTCTTCCGGTTCATCAGGCAAGGGTGGCAGCGGGCGGCCCTGGCGCAAACCGGGGCGCATGCCCTGGCGCAGGTCATGCCGCATGCCATGTTTCATGCCTTGGCGCATGCCGGGGCGGCATCGATCGGGCCAAAAGTCGCCCATTTTGTTCCCCCGATGCGCTTTCCACTGTTCCAGCTGTTCCGGGGTCAGCACTTTGGCGATGGCGACCCTGTTGGCGATTCTTTTCTTGGTCATGTCGCTGCGGATTTTTCCGGTCTCATCCACCAGCGCATTGATTTTGGCCAGGTCCGGTTGATCCTTGTCGGTCTCGGCGCGCAGATCTACCATTTTCAGTTCCAGTTGACTGCGCAGGGGAATCAGCTCTTTATGCAGGTTGCGTTGCATCTCTTTGATCTTTTGCTGTTGATCCTTGTTCAGTTTGAGCTCGGCCGGAATCGGCGAATCGTTATCCCGGGCCGGTCCTGGTTGAGCCCACAGGCTTGACAGCGCCAGCAGGGTGACAAAAAGTATGGTGGAAATGATAAAGCGTTTCATGGTAACCTCCATTGTGTTAAAAACGTCGCGGTCGATTAAAAGGTCTTTCTCGCGCTTCCCGCCGGTCTCGGATCAATTGATTCAGCATAAAGCGCCACTGTCTTTCATCCAGGTGAGGGCGGATGGCGAGCAGATGTTCCACGGTCATCCGGTCCAGCCGGATCTGCTGTTCTGATATTTTGCTCAGCATGTGCTCGATGGAATCCGGTACAGCGGGTTGTGCCAGCATCAGCTGCAGCAGTTTCTGTCGATCCATATCCAGATGGCGTCGCATTTCCGTCATCTGTCTGTGAAACGGTCTGCGCAGCCGCATCAGCTCATGCTGTTGTTGATCCCTGAGCTCCAGATTCTTCCATGCCGGTGGAAACGGTGCCGATCTCTCCATCTCCGGGCCCGGCGGATCGGCAGGCGGCCGGTGATCCGGCCGCCCCCAAAAGTAGAGCAGGGTGCCGACGACGGCGATGTTGAGCGTCACTGAAAACAGCAGCAGCAGGTTTTTCCATTTATTCATGGCGGCCTCCGTTTTCACTGCTGTCCATTCCAAAAGCGTCGGCATATTGCAGCGCCAGCGAATTGGCATCGGACCACAGGCTGCTCTCCACGCTCGCATCACTGGCGGTGGCAAGCGGGCTCAGGGCATGCTCGCCGATGGACAGTCCCAGAGCAATGCCGACAAAAAGAGCGAGCGCCACCGTCACCGGCGTCAACAGCCGCTGCAGACGACGTGAACGCCGAACAGAAGGTGGAGAGGAAAGCCGGGCCTGCACGCGAGTCCATAAAAATGGATTTGCCGGTTGCGCCACATCCTCTTCGAGCAGGGCGTACACCTGTGACAACTGTGCAGCTGCTTGACGGCAGCCGGCACACTCGTTGAGGTGGGCCTGAATGGTATCTCGTAATCCGGCATCCAGCTCACCGTCCAGGTAAGCGGAGATCCTTTTTTGTATGGCTTGGCATTCCATCTTGTTTCCTCATCTATTGAACACCGGCCGTGCAAAAAACTTGCGCCGGTGTTTATTTTTTTTTTGTATCTGTTATTCGTTCATGTAGGGTTGCAGCAGGCGCAGCAGATTCTGCTTGGCCCGGTGCAGACGCGATTCCACCGCTGCAATCGAGATCTGCAACACCTGGGCGATCTCGTCATAGGAGAGGCCTTCGTAACGATGCAGCACGACCGCCAGCCGCTGCTCTTCCGGCAGGGACGCCATCGCGGCGCGCACCTCTTGCCGGCGTTCACGCTTTTCCGTCTGCTGCAGCGGATCCTCTTCAGCGGCCGGCACGGCGAGCAGCCTGGTTTCCGATTCCCGGCTAAAGGGAGACAGCCATCGCCGCCGGCGCCGGCTGCGCAGGACGTTGAGGCAATGGTTGACGGCGATGCGATAGAGCCAGGTGGTGAATTTCGCTGACGGCTGAAACAAAGGCAATCGATCCGCCGCTTTGATCAGAATTTCCTGGCAGGCGTCCTCAGCGTCTGCGAAAGAGAGCAGCAACCGCCCACATACCCGCATGACCCGTTGCTGATGACGACGGACCAGCTGCGAAAAGGCGTTCGTATCCCCTTGCTGATATCGGCGAACCAGCTCTTCGTCGGTGACCGTTTCGTCCCTATCTTTCGTTACAGCACTCATAGCCTTCCATATCTTGCCGCTACCGTTTCCAGGCGTCTGCATCCGACAGGGGCTGCGCCGGCCGCTATCATGGCCGGGCCGATCCCTGACATCCATTAAACACCGCCGGAGGAAAATACTTGCGCCAATGTACGCTTTTTATTTATGAATTCAAAAAGGCGGATTCGGTTCCGCTTCACCCGGCAGAACGAGCCACCTTTGGCACGCTCTTTGAACTGGAAGGGGGTGACAGCGTTTTACTAAATTTATTATTTACTGTAATTATATTATTTACATGGTGTAACAAGAATCGGTCACTTCGGCCGACCAGCTGTAATGAGGCCCGGCTGCCACAGACAGTGGGTAACGGAAGGGCCAATCAGTTGAAACAGGAGAAAGAAATGAAGTCAGATCATCGTCTCTATCCGCACGGCCTGAGGCGCATCGGGTGGCTGTTGAGTCTGTTCTGCCTGCCTGTTGCGCAACTCTGGGCACAAGGGTCCATTGGCGGCATGACATGGCATGATCAAAACCGGAACGGCATTCGTGAAGCCAGTGAACGCGGTTTTTCAGGCATCACCGTACGTCTGTTGGCAAAAGAACGTTCGGGAATGTTTCGAGAAACGGTACAATACCTGACCGAGAGCAACGGGGCTTATATGTTCATCGTATCGCCCGGTGAGTATATGGTTCAATTCGAGCAGGTGGCAGGGTATTCGTTTACACAACGGCATGCCGGTACGCTGGTGGAGTACGACTCGGATGCGGATCCTGTTTCCGGTCAATCAGCTCTCCTGAACGTTGTCGATGGCGGCAACCAGGGTTACATCAGCGCGGGCTATATACAGACCGGAGGCGCGGACCTGGAGTTGACCATTTCCACCATGGTTACCCGTGTTCTGGTAGGTGAAACATACTCGTATGCCATTCAGTTGATCAACAAGGGGCCGGACAAGGCCTACAACGTGGTCGTGGTGGACGGTCTCTCGGCGGTGGCGCAGCTGGTCAGCACCATGCCGGTGGTTGAGGATTCGAGCGCGCGGCCGTTGCGCTGGCTGCTGCCCGAACTGGAGGTCGGACAGATCTGGACGGCCGAGGTCACGGTTCGGGCACTGAGCGGCGGCGCGGATGACAGCCGCTGCTGCGCCAGCACCACCAGCAACGATCCGGATGCGGCCAACAATTGCGACGAGTTGCCGATCGATGTGGATCTGCCGGTCGAGTTGTCCTCCTTTACCGCCAAATCGGCCAACGGCACGGTGCTGCTGAACTGGATCACGGAATCGGAAACCGAGAATGCCGGTTTTTATCTCTATCGCAGCAGCCGTACCGAGGGGCCCTTTGAGCAGTTGAACGCAAAACTGATCGACGGTCGCGGCACCAGTCAGGCGCGCAGTGAATATGAATATCGCGATGCGCAGGTGCAGGTCGGCGAAACCTACTTTTATAAACTGGCTGACCTGGATTATACCGGCCGTATGGAGTTTCATGGTCCGCTGACGGTGGCGGTGGCACCGCCGCAGGTGTTCTCCCTGCAGCAGAACTATCCCAATCCGTTCAACGCGGAAACCCAGATTCCCTTTGTTCTGCCGGACAAACAGTATGTCACCCTGGAGATCTATAGCGTGCTGGGACAAAAAGTGCGCACGGTTTTAGCGACGACGCTGGAGACTGGAGAGCATGTGGCGAGGTGGGACGGTCTCGATGATCAGGGCTATGCCCTGACCAGCGGCCTCTACCTGTTTGTGCTGCAATCCGGCACGCTCAGGCAGACAAGGAAAATGCATCTGATCCGATAGTATCAGCACAGACGCCTCTTGGCCCGGTATCTTGTTTCTTGGAGGTTGGTATGTTTTTGTTTCGTTGTCGCGTCATTGTTGCAGTTGTTATCAGCGTTTTGTCCGTGGTCAAAGGCCAGTGGGTGTTTCCGCCCACACCGGCCAAAACCCAATTGCGGACCAACGGCCCGTTTTGTGACATCAGCTCCGGCGATGGCTGGAGCAACGTCGGCCCTTTGTCGGGCAGTAAACCGCATGTGTATGAAATTTATCTGCCGGCGACCGTGGATCCGTTGTTTACGGTGCAGCTGGATATTTTTGATCCCGAATGTTTCGGCCTCGGCGCGGATCGCGACGAACGGCATGGCGCCCATTGGGACCGGACCACGTTTGTTCTGTACGCTCCGCAAGCGGATGCCATAGTCGCTCAACGCCATTTTGATCCGACCTTCAGCACATCGCAAAAGTGGATTCCCTTTGCTTCCTTCAACCGGCAGAGCTATGGCAGCGGCATCTATCGGCTGGAGGTGACCACCCTTACGGACGATGAGAACACCTACCAGTTGCGTATTCGCCAGAACGATCCGGACGGCGTGCCGCTCTCCGGCGACGAGATCCATATGGCGGCCCTGCGCACCTCTGTGGAAAGCGTCGTTTCCGCTGTGACGCGGTTCCATTTTTACGCCCGGGAGGACCAGGAACTGCTGTTGGCCAATTTTGATATGGATGAGGATTCCACCTGCCTGTATCGATCTCCGGACGGCCATGATCTGCCAGCCACCGCCTCCGCCAACGGCCTGTGGAACAGCGGCGAAGCGACGCTGCCGCCGCCCGGGGGGGACCTGATCGCCCGGCCAACCTCAGGATGGTGGCAGGCGTACATTCCGACGAGCGGCGGCAACCAGTACACCTTTTATTGCGCCAGGCCGTTCCTGATCGATACCACCGTAGCGCATCCGCAGCTGTCGGTTCATATCGATGACGGCCGCGATGTGGCCTGCCCCGATACGGTGCTGATCTATTCGGTGCAGGTGAGCAACATCGGCGCCGGCCCCGCTCTGCAGGTATCGGTCACGGACACGCTGCCGCCAGGGCTTGATGTGATCAGCTGTTCAGAACCGGTTCGTGTTTTGTCTGCCGGCCGTCGGTCGCTGCTGTGCTGGGAGCTGGCGGTGATGCGCCCCGGTGAAAGCGTCCGGTTGGAGATCAGAGCCAAAACCAACGAGCGGGCAGCCGATGAAATCGTGCATGTGATTCTGGTAGCCTGGTCGGACGTTCTTTTTACCGACTATCGGCCGATTCAATGCAGTGACCGGGATTCGTTGGCGGGTCAGGCGCAGAGGGTGGTAATGACCAATGGCGTCAATCCGGTGGAACTGAGCCATTTTTCCGGCCTGGCCAGGCCGGGTGCCATCCGCCTGAACTGGCTGACGCAAAGTGAGACCGACAACATCGGTTTTAATATCTGGCGCAGCGAGCAGAGTGATGGCGATTATTGTCAGATCAACGTGAGTATGATTTCCGGTGCCGGCAACTCCCAGGATCCACACACGTACGAGTTTGAGGATGGCGAGGTCCAGCCCGGTGTTGCCTATTACTACAAGCTGGAAGATGTGGACTATTCCGGCAATCGTCAGTCCCATGGCCCCTACAGGGTTGTTGCGAGCGGCCAGCCTGCCGGCTTTGGTCTGGAACAGAATTATCCGAATCCGTTCAACAATGAAACCGTGATTGAATACGGCCTGGCGCAGCCGGGGTTTGTATCCCTGGCCATCTTTAACCTTCTCGGGCAGAGTGTGAAGGTGCTGGCGCAGGGGAACATGGAAGCGGGTTCTCATAGCGCTCGCTGGAACGGCCGTGACGAGATGGGGCGGCCGGTGCAGAGCGGGACCTATTTTTACGTTCTGCAGACCGGCGAGCAGAAACAGGTTCGCAAGATGCAATTGATCCAATAGACGTCCGTGGGTGGGATACGATGAAAATCTGGTCTGGTATAGTCATAGCTTTGCTGGGGCTGGTGCGTCTCGCGACCATCGCCCGGGCTGATGAGTTGCATTTCCGCACGGTGGTGACGCGTAACGATGGCGTGGCGGGTGGCGAGTTCCGTCTGCAGGTGCAGGCGCGCATAGCGACCGGGACGTCACCGCGCACGCTGGCGGCGTTGACGTGCGATGTGCAGTATGGTCCTGAATTGGAGGCGGTGCCGGACGAAGCGGCTGTAGGCTGGGCCTTCGGCAGCCCGCAGGGATATCGAACGCTGGTCAGCAAGCGGCCGGGATTTTATCGCCTGCTGGTGATAGACGACGGCATCAACAGCGGCGATGCCATCACGCCGCCGGGCGTACCGCCTGGCTGGGATCTGACCAGTGACTGGCAGACGCTGGTGACGCTGCGATGGTCCATAGTCGAAACAACGCAGGCGGTGGTGTTGATCGAGCAGCGGACAGATGCGGCCTCGTTCACGGAGAATCCTGGTGATGCGCCCCATGCCGATCTACAAGAGTGGGACGTGACCAGCTTTAGCCTCGGCTCCGTCGACCTGCCGGTGGAGCTGGCACTGTTCAGCGCGGAGCGGCTGCGAAACGGCGTCACCCTGCACTGGACGACGCAGTCGGAGAATCGTAACCTGGGATTTCAGATTTTTCGTGCCGCGGCCGAGGAGGGCCCCTACCGGCTGATTTCACGCGAGATCATTGCCGGGGCCGGTGTGAGCGTGGAGGCGCACGAGTACCTGTATGTTGATGCCACCGCGGACATGGCCGACACCTATTATTACAAACTGGCGGATATCGATCGTGACGGGCAGGTGCGTTTTCACGGGCCGGTTTGTGTCACCGCCGGCGCTCCCGGCCAGTACCTGTTGCAGCAGAATTACCCCAATCCCTTTAACGCCGAGACCCGCATCCGTTTCAGTATGAAGGAGAGCGGCTTTTGTCGTTTGCAGGTTCTGAACATCGCCGGCCAGAGCGTGCGTTCGCTGCTGTCGCGGGATATGAACGCTGGCCAGCATTTTGTGCTCTGGAACGGTCGCGACGATGAGGGGGGGCTGTTGCCCAGCGGCGTTTACCTGCTGTCGTTTCAGGTCAATGAATTCGCCGATCTGCGAAAAATGCACTTTATCCGCTGATCCGTTCCCCAGCCGTATTTTTTTAGCATCACCTCCCGCCGTCATGCCCGCCAGGACTGGAGAGTGCGTTGCCGATTTGGTGCTGCAGAAAATAGTTGTTGCTATTTTATCTTGAGCTGCTAAATTAACAAGAATATGGCTGGTTTGTGCACAATTAACCAATACAAGCATATTCAAACAACAGGAGAGGCACATGGGTATCAGGCTCAGTGATGGTCGTGAAATTCCGATGGAAATGCACAAGGTCAAGATCATTCAAAAGACCAATCTTATCCCTGCTCAGGAACGACTGGCGGCAATGATCGACAGCGGATTCAATACATTTTTGCTGCGCACCAAGTATATTTTTCTCGATATGCTTACGGATAGCGGCACCAACGCTATGAGCGATAATCAACTGGCGGCCATGATGGTAGCCGATGATGCCTATGCCGGCTCCGAGTCCTACTATAAATTGACGGAAGCGATCAAGGAGGTGTTCGGCTACGATTACGTACTGCCCGCGCACCAGGGGCGGGCGGCCGAACATCTGATTGCCAAAATTCTGGTCAAGCCTGGGGATGTGGTGCCGATGAATTATCATTTCACCACCACCCGCGCTCATTTCGAGATCCTGGGCGGCACCGTGCTGGAGCTGTTCCATGACTATGCGCTGGAAACGAAAAGCACGATACCCTTCAAGGGCAACATGGACATCGACAAACTGAAAGCCGTCATCAAACAGTACGGCGCCGACAAAGTCTCGTTTGTACGCATGGAAGCCACCACCAACCTCATCGGCGGGCAGCCGTTCTCCATGGCCAACTTGCGGCAGGTCAAGGAAGTGGCTTCACAGCATGGCATCCCTGTTGTCCTGGATGCCAGCCTGATTTCCGAAAACGCCTATCTGATCAAACAGCGTGAAGCCGAATACAAGAACGCGGCCATTATCGACATCATTCGTGAAATGATGGCCCTCTCCGATCTCATGTACCTCTCCGGCCGCAAGAGCTGTGCGGTGCGCGGCGGTTTGCTGGCCACTAACGACAAAAAGTATTTTGATATGCTGCTGCCCTGGCTGCCGGTGTACGAAGGCTTTCTCACCTACGGCGGCATGTCCACCAAGGAGGTGGAAGCCATGGCGGTGGGCATTCGCGAAATGACGGACGATAACGTGGCCGGCGCCTCGGTTGAGTTCATCAAATATTTCGTCACGGAATTGGACAAGCGCGGTGTGCCGGTGGTGACGCCTCCGGGCGGCCTGGCCTGTCATGTGGACGCCAAAAAGTTCGTGCCGCACATTCCGCAGCAGCAGTATCCGGCCGGCGCCCTGGCGGCCGCCATCTATATCGCCTCCGGCGTGCGCAGCATGGAGCGCGGCACCATTTCCACAGACCGGGATCGGGATGGCAACGAAGTGATGGCGGATCTCGAGCTGGCGCGACTGGCTGTGCCGCGCCGCATCTATACGCTGTCGCAGATCGAGTATGTCATTGACCGGGTCACCTGGCTGTACAAGAATCGAAACCTCATCAAAGGGCTCACCTTTATCGAGGAACCGCCGGTGTTGCGCTTTTTCTTCGGCAAGCTCAAAGCGCTGGATAACTGGGGCGCGAACCTGGTAAAGGCGTTCGAAGCTGACTTTGGCAAAGAGTGCTGACATGTTAAAAGTAAAGCTATGGGCTGCAGCCGCTCTGCTGCTGGCATGCGGCCGGGTGCCGCAAACGCACTATTTTATCATCGATGTGCCGGCGCCGGCCAAAGTGACGACGGGCAAACAGATCACGCTCTGGTTAAAGTCCGTATCCGGCGATGCGATCCGCAGCCAGGATCGGCTGCTCTATCGCACCTCGGAGGTCGAGGTCCATTTTGATCCCTATCGTCGCTGGGCGTTGCCGCCGACGGATATGATCAGGCAGCAGGTGCTGGATTACTGCCGACAAGCGGCGCTGTTCCGGCAGGTGACCGAAGAGGTGCCTGAAGCCGGCACAGCGGTCTGGTCGGCCAGTGTGATCATTCGCCGGTTCGAGGAAGTGGTAACGCCGGAGGGCCGAATCGCCCTGGTGGCCATGCGCTGGCAGGTGTACGAGGGCGTGAGTGCCAAAGAGATCTGGGCGGGCGATGTGCATGCCCAAGCCGCGATCCGGGGTGCTGAAGCGGGCGCGATTGTACGTGCCATCAGTGAGGCGACGGAAAAGTGTCTGCAGCAGGCTTTACAGCGGTTGCAGTCGTTGTGACCGCAGAGCTGTAGGCGCAAAAAAAAAGGCCGCTCCCGGAGCGGCCTTTTTTTATAGATACGGCACTATTTTACGGCCAGCGAGCCGATCACATTTTCAAAAACCGGCAGGTAGACGGCTTTCATGGGGGTGTGGTAGTTCATGATACAACGATAGATCTTGTCATTTTTGACCACAAAGTAGACGCGGCTGCTGATGCCGCTGACCAGGGAATAGTTCAAATAGGTCACCTGCATGCCGTCGACGGTGGCGGTGCCGCGTGAGGTTTCCTTGTAAAATTTGGCATTCTGTTCCACCACTTTTTCCGGGGTCAGGCCCTTGGCGGGGATGATATCGATCTGAACGCCGCTGTCTTTGCGATAGCCGACCAGGGAGAGGGTGAACTCGGCCGGGGCTTTGGGTTGCGGGGTGTTGGCGTCGAAATTGGCCGGACGATTAATCTTTAAAAAGTTGTTTTCGAACACTTCCATAGTGGCGTCCGGAATCGAAGGATCGACGTCTTTGGCTTTGACCGCCGGCAGAGTGAGGCTGGCGACCACGGAATCCATGGCCGACTTGCAGGCGGCAAAGGCCTGGTTAAAGCCTTCATAGCGTACGTTAAACACCATCGAATCGCGGACCGAGGTCAGGTAAAGGCCCTGCACCTTGTTTTTTGCATCCAGGGCGCCGCTGTAGCTGATTTGGGTTGCGGCCAAATCGCGCAGCGTTTTGGATTCCGGAGCGCCCAGATCAAAGCCCATATTGGACAGGTCGGCCTTGACGCTGTCCGCCGCCTGTTGCAGGGTCGGCATGGGCAGCACTTTTTGCATCGAGACGATCAGACGGCAGCCATCCGGTCCTTCCACCGCATATTGTTGAAATTTATTGACCACTTCCATGGCGGAATAGTAGGAAAATTTGCTGCCTTCCTGTTCCAGGTGCCAGCCGGCCGGATGGGTGAAGGAAATTTTTGTAAAGGGATCGGAAAACTTTTCCCAGCCGTTGATCTTGATGGTTTCAACTTTTTTGGCGCAACCGGCCACCAACACAAAAGCACCGAGCAGGAGGATGAGGCTTTTTTTCATAGCCAACCCTTTCTGGTTAATAGGATGTAACAACGTTATGATGGATTTTACGATGCGCGTTGATTAAACGAGAAAAACCTCCTGAACCGAACCGGTGAGGTCGTACACCGGCAGTTGGCACGGACGGCCACGATGATTCGTGCTCAGGAGGTTTGTGGCGAGTTTAATTGTACATTTCCAGGCGGTCCAGACCGTTCTGGGCTTCCTTGTTTTTAGGATCCTGTTTTTGTACGCGCAGGAACTCCCGTTTGGCGTCCTCTTTGCGGTTTTTCGCAAAATAGGTCTGCGCCAGGAAGAGGCGGTATTCGATATCGTTGGGCTCGAGTTCGATATACTTTTCCAGCGCCGGCAGGGCTTTGTCGAAATTCTTGTCCTGCAGATAAGAGGTGGCGATGTATTTGTTGGCGCGGGTGATTTCGTTCTTAAACTTGTCCTTCACCGAATCCGCCAGCGTGATCACGTTTTCGAATTCGCCGCGCGCCGCCTTCACCGAGTCCATCTGGGTCAGGACCACGGCCATGTAATAGTGTCCCTGGATGTAGTTGGGGCGCATGGCCAGAGCTTTGCGCAGCGCGCTGTGCGCGGAGGGGAAATCCTTGATCTGCTGCTTGCACAGCGCATAGTTGATATAGCCGGGCACATAGGTGGAATCGCTGGCCAGCTTTTTCGCATACATGTCCGCGGCTCTGTCCCATTTTTTCATACGCATATAGCTGTTGGCCATATCGGTATAGAGATCGGGCTGGTTGGGTTCTTTCTGCAGAACCTGTTCCCAATGCAGCGTAGCCAGGCTGTCGTTTTTCAGAATGAGGTGGTTGCGGCCGATGCGTTTGAGATCATCGGTCGTGAGTGTGTCTACCTGGCTGTATTTCTGATAGTATTGGTTGCTCTCTTCATGCTTGCGCAGAAAGTAGAGGGAGCGGGCGGCGATGACCATGGCTTTGGCCGATTTGGGCTCCATGGCCAGGACATGTTTGGCGGCGGCCAGGGCGTTCTCATGCTGGCGGCTGTTGGCCAGGGCTTCCACCTCCATCAGGTACACTTCGGCGTCCTTGGGATGGTTTTTCAGGTACAGTTCCAGCGCTTTGGCGGCGTTGGGCCACATCTTGGCGATATAGTACAGCTTGCCCAGTTCCAGGGCGGCGTCTTCATTGTCCGGTTGCATGCGCAGAACGCTCTGATACATTTTGCCGGCTTCGGCATAGCGCCGTTCTTTCAGATACATGTTGGCGAGCTTGTAGCGCAGGTCGATCTGGGTGGAATCCAGCTCCAGCGACTTTTCCAGCTGCATCATGCCCATGGCTTCGGTGCCCATTTTGATATAGGCTTCGCCCAACCCGGCATAGAGGCGCGGATTGTTGGCATTGGCCTCCTTGGCCTGGGAAAAAACCACCACAGCCTGGTTGGTTGAGTCGTTGGCCAGATGGACAAAGCCAAGCTGGACGAGAAGGTCGGGATTGTTTTTGGTCTCTTTGAGGCCTTTGCGCAAGATGGTATAGGCCTCCTGCGGTTTTTTCAGCGCGCACAGGGCCTGGGCGGATATGCTGTAGCCGTCGGCCAGTTTGTTGCTGGCCGAGATGAGGTTTTGCGCCACGATATCGGCCGAATCCGGTTTATTGGCCGCCAGGTACGCTTTGCCCAACCAGGTCATGGCGTTGGTATCCCGGGGATTGATGTCCACAGCTCTGCGAAAGGAGGCCAGAGCCTCGTTGGTTTTACCCTGCAGCAGCAGCTCTTTTCCTTTCGTCACTCTGTCTTGCGCTGCCAGGGGCAGACAACCCAGGGCAAGGATCAGCAAGATCGTAATGATGTTTTTCATGAGCAGAACACTCCTAGTTTATCTGAACGAGACGAATGGGCATAGTCGCCGGAACAAGTCCATAATTCAAAACGATTTTCTGACCTGGTGCACTGGCTATAAATGAAGCAAAGCCGGCCGCCAGCAATGATTTTTTATTAAAGGTGGCGAACAGTGAAAAGTGCATGGGGTATTGACCGGTGTAGATGTAGGCCTGGTAAGGTCTAAAGTTGCGGCTTTTGCCGGTAGAGTCGGTCGCGGCAATACCCACGGTTTTGACAGGTCCAGAGGTGCTGTCAGGCAGATTACGGCCCAGCGGACTGGACTTGAGCGCCGCAACAGCAACAGCGCCGATGGCGTTGGGACGATCCGCAACCAGTTGAATGGTTTCCGACGAGGTGGCGGCGGTCGTGGCAATGGCCAACGGTTGATCCAGCTTGAAAAAGCGATTGGCCAGCAGATCGTACGTTCCGGAATTGCGATCGGTTAGAATACATTCGACAGGGCCTGTGCGGCCGGACGCGGGGATCTCTTCCCAGCGGCTGGTCCGGCCGGCCAGCAGGCTTTCAAGGTCTTGCATCGTGATGCCCGGCAGGCTGTTGCCGGCCGGTATCAGCCAGGCCAGGGCATCATGAGCAATACGCAATTGCTGTATATCCAGATTCGCCTCTTTGACTACTTTGCTCTCCTCCGGATTAAACAGGCGATCGGCCACGACCATACGCACGCTGTCGTTGATGAGAAACACCAGCGATTTGCGCGTGTTGGCGCGTACGACCGTGATATGAGCCTTTTCGTAAACCCGGCAAAAGGCATCGGCTTCCTGTTGCACCAGATCGGCGTGCGCTTCATCGGTGTAGACCTGGAGATGGCCGCTGGTCGGTGATTCCTTCGCCACATCGGCTTTTTTCGGGCAGCCGTGCAGCCCCAGCAGCAAGGCGGGAAGGACAACCGCGAGATACCATTTATTCATCTTGATCGTCATTGGTGAATCTTCTCCATCTCGACGGCTTTGGCTTGAAATGGGTGATGACGAAACGATAGAGGCCCATCAACACGAGGACGACGCCAAAGCTGTTGCGCATGACCGGTGGCGCATCAAACGGCAACAGGCCGGTCAGCAAAAGCAGACCGGCACTGAAGCTGATGATGGCGATACCATAGCCAAATATTTTTCCAATATCCGGCGAATCCATATTACACGGTGTTAATTCAATTTGAAATTGAAATTCATAGAGATCCAGACCGAGACCGGACCGGTCTTCATCAACGCCGGCGTAAAGATCCACTGTTTGGCGGCATCGATGGCGGGCTGATTGAAAATTTCCGACGAGGATTTCAGGATGACCACATCCTTGACCTTGCCTTCCTTGTCAACCCACATTTTTACCCACACCGTACCTTCCAGGCCCGCTTTGCGCGCCAGTTCGGGATAGGTGGGTTCGATCTTTTTGACGACGACAGGTTCTTTCTCAAACGGAACGAAATCCGGCGGCGGCGCTTCTTCTTCCTCAATGTTCTCGACATTGATATCCTGTTCGATGACCGCACCACCACCTTCACCCGCGCCTTCGCCGACCGGACCGCTAACCTGGCTCATTTCGGTCTGCGAAGCAAAGGTCTGTTCCGGGCTGACTTCAGCGTCAGGCACCGGAACCGGAATGCCGACGCTGGGCTTGACGGCGGCGGACGCCACCGAAACCGACGGCGCCACGGCGGCCGCGTTGCCCTGGATCGAGGGCGGCGGTCCCAATTCGGTATATTTCATCCGGATGGTTCTCATCGGCGGCGCCTCAGTTCTGGAGAGGTACTCGGACGCCCAGTAGGCGCCAAGTATGATACCATGAATAACCGCGGCAATCGCCAGGGCGATCATGGCGTACTTTTGCGCCACTTTTTTGAGCTCGATGGCACCATAACCGGATGCGGGTATGGCTATTTGCGACATGTATCGTCTCCTTGGCTTAAGAGGCTTTAGCGATGAATTTTTTATCGAATTCCTTGAACGGGGCAAAACTGAAACGGCTGATGTTGGCGAGGTTCAATTCATCCATAATGTCCACCATCATCTTGTAGGTGCCTTCCCGTTCCAGCTTGACCAGGCAGATGAGCTTGGGATTGGCCTGCAGCCGTTCCACAAACAGCTTATGCAGGTCTTTGAACGCCACAGCTTGTGCGCCCTCCATGCCCATGTTCCAGTAAATTGAGCCGTCTGCCAGCACGCGGATCTGCAGCAGGCTGGATTCGGCCACTTCCACTTCCGTCTTTTCGTCGGGCGGAAGATTGATTTCCATCGTTTGCGGTGTATTGAACACCGTGGTCAGCATAAAGAAGGTGATCAGCAGCATGACGACGTCCACCATCGGAGTCATGTCGATGCGTACGTTCAAACGCTTCTTTTGCTTGTGTTTCTTTTTGCCCTTTCCTGCACTCTTTGGGGCTCCAAGATCAGCACCAGCCATGACTGCTAACTCCCTTTAACAGGTTCTTTTTCCAATTCGGTCACGAGATTGAATCTCGTGATCTTGACTTTTTGTAGGATGTTCATAATGTCCTCAACAGGACCGAACGGTGAATCTTTATCGCCCTTGATCACGGTGCGGAGTTTGGGATTGGCCATACGGGCCTGCACCAGCAGGTTGGCCAGGGTCTCGCGATCCGCTACTTCGATGCCCGATTTCAGCGAATTCTCTTCACCGAAAATGCGGGCGCGTAAACGCTGGGAATCGAGGCCGAGGTACATTACGCCGTCCTTGGTCACCGTGACCGTCATGACGTCCGACTCGGGCAGTTTGAACTGCGAGGTCGATGTAGGCAGCGCCACATCCGCTTCCGCGGGTGGTTTGAAATGGGTGGTGAGCATGAAAAACGTCAGCAGAAGCATCACCACGTCCACCATGGGCGTCATGTCGATAAAGATGTTGATACGACCTTTCTTTTTTCGTGCCATGGTTTTCCTCGATTTCAGTTATTTGATGCCCGCTTGTTTTTCAGCCAGGGTGGTGACCATCGAAACCGTCGCTTCGTCGATCATGTAGGTGAAATTGTCGATACGGGTCACGAAATAGTTGTAGAACACGATACCGAGGATGGCGCAGAACAGACCGCCGGCGGTGTTGACCAGAGCTTCGGAAATACCGAGGGAGAGGGCGATGGCATCCGGCGCACCCGATTTGGCCAACGCTTTGAAGGCGCGGATCATACCGAGGGTGGTGCCCAACAGACCGGTCAGGGTGGCGATGGAGGCGATGGT
>CAZISM010000052.1:35098-35683 GCA_964541895.1 uncultured Cytophagia bacterium | reverse complement strand
ATCTGTCAGCTGATGGTCGCCGGCAAAGGCGTAGGATGTACATCGAGGCGCCCGGCCGTTCTGGATCAACCGTCCCGCGCCATGCGGACGCGCACAGATTCTTCGGCCCGCCAAAAGCAGCGGGCCTCAGAATGACAAAATTATTTTGAAAGCCATCCGCCAGTGAAAACATACTATGTGTATATCATGGCGAGTATCAATAAACGTCTTTATGTCGGTGTTACGAATAGCCTGGAAAGAAGGATATACCAGCATAAACTTAAGCGTAACGACGGATTCACGAGCAGATACAATATTATTAAGCTGGTTTATTTTGAATCTACTGATGATATCAGCTATGCCATTGCGCGAGAAAAACAGATAAAAGGGTGGCTGCGCGAGAAAAAAATTGCTCTAATAGAATCAATGAATCCGCAATGGCAGGACTTTAGTGCTGATTGGTTTGATTGGAAAGACGCATGACAAAAAACGGCGGCCAGTCACAATGTCGTGGCGTCTGGCTGCTCCAGAGCAATGGTATAGCGTAAGAGGTGCGCGCACAGATTCTTCGGCCGCTAAAAGCGGCGGCCTCAGAATGACAAACTG
>CAZISM010000052.1:0-34998 GCA_964541895.1 uncultured Cytophagia bacterium | reverse complement strand
GACAGGAGGGCCTGTCGCGTAATGGCTGATTTTTCGCGCCGAAGCATCTGTCAGCGGATCCTCGCCTGGCCGTTTAGGATCGATTGTGCCGGGCGACTTGTGCGCGCACAGATTCTTCGGCCGCTAAAAGCGGCGGCCTCAGAATGACAAACTGGTTTACTTTTGTCATGCTGAGGCGCGCGACAGGAGGGCCTGTCGCGTAATGGCTGATTTTTCGCGCCGAAGCATCTGTCAGCTAATGGATTCGGAAAAAGAGGATGCCGGTGCAGCGAGACGGCCGGCAAATATATGTATCACAAGGTCATAATCCCATCTTTCATACTTTCATGAGGTTTCTCATGGTTCGCTACAACGCTCTATGGTTGTTGCTCATCCCCGTCTGGCTGAGTGCCGGCACAACGGGCAAAATTGCCGGTGTGGTCAAAGATGCCGCCAGCCAGGAAACGCTGCCCGGCGTCAACATCATCATCGAAGGCTCGGCCATGGGCGCGGCGAGCAACCTGGACGGCTCCTACTTTATTATCAACGTGCCGCCCGGCCGTTATAATCTGCGCGCCACCATGATGGGGTACAACACCGTGGTGCAGACCGATGTGCTGGTGCAAACCGATCATACCACCACCATCAATTTTTCGCTCAGCAGCACCGTCCTCGACATCGGCAAAGAGATCACGGTGGTGGCGGAGCGGCCGATTGTGCAGAAGGACGTCACCTCGGGCCGTGCGATTATCACCACCGAAGAGATGAAAGAGATGCCGGTGGAATCCTTTACCGATGTGCTGAAAACCAAAGCCGGCATCACCGAGGGCGCCAACGGTGCCCTGCACATCCGCGGCGGCCGAGCCAGCGAAATCGGCTATATGATTGACGGCGTGGCGGTGTCCAATCCCATGTGGGGCGGCCTGTCGGTGTCGGTGGAAAACACCGCCATTCAGGAGCTGCAGGTGGTGAGCGGAACCTTTAACGCCGAATACGGCCAGGCCATGTCCGGCATCGTCAATATCGTTACCAAGGACGGCGGCGACAAATACAGCGGCAATCTGGAGCTTTATCTCGGCGACAAAGTCTCCACTCACAAATCGACGTTTCTCAACATCGAAAAGATCAATCCTGCCAGCCTGTTCAACGGCGACGCGTCTCTCTCCGGTCCGGTACCGGGTCTGTCTAAAAAACTCTCCTTTTTTGTTTCCGGCCGTTATTTTGACAGCCAGGGCTGGCTGTACGGCAAGCGCGAGCACTCGCCCAACGACGTTATGTATGTGGATTCATCAGCGGTGTTGAACCTGGTCAACAGTCCCTATAACGCCGAGCCCTTCACAGACAGCAACGGCAACGGCTGCTGGGACAGCGGCGAGCCCCTCACCGATACGAACGGCAACGGCTCCTGGGATGGCGGGCGTCTCAATTTCATCGAACCGTATGACGACGACAACGGCAATGGCCAGTGGGACAGCGGCGAGCCGTTCACCGACTATAACATGAACGGTACACGCGACGGCGGCTACAGCGGCGACAACAGCACAGTGGCCATGAATCCCTATCGCAAGGTGGCGCTGCAGAGCAAATTGACCTATAAATTTACCGGCAATCTCATCCTTCGCTACGGCTTTCTGTTTTCCGACGTCAAGAACCAGTCCTATGACCATCTCTTCAAATACAATCCCGACGGCCGCAGCACCCACTATGGCCAGGCCTATTCGCATACGCTGGACTGGACCCACTCGCTTTCCGGCTCTACCTTTTATACCATCAAGGCCAATGCCAACGCCAGCAGCGATGAAGAGTATCTCTACAAGAGCTGGCAGGACAGCCGCTATCTGCCCAACATGCTGACGCAGATTCCTGGCCGTGAATTTTATGGCGGCGGTCAGGACAAAAGCTACGGACTTTCCACGTCCAAAACCTATGTGGCCCGCTTTGATCTCACCAACCAGTGGAACAAGACCCATCAGTTCAAGCTGGGCGCCGAACTGCGCCGGCACGATCTCTCTTCCCAGTATTATTATGTGGACATCAGAGATACCTATGACTGGGTGCCCACCATCCATACGCCGGAAACCAGCACGGCCAACAATCGCTACGATCATCGCAAACCGACCGAGTTCAGCGCTTACCTGCAGGACAAGATCGAGCTTCAGGAGATGATCGTTAATATCGGTTTGCGCTATGATTATTTCGACTCCAACTGGAAAGTGGCGGCGGATAACCGCGACAAGAAACTGATATCCGCGGCCCGAACGAGCTTGAGCGATTTGGCGCTGGTGGACGCCAAGGCCAAGGAGCAGCTGAGCCCGCGCCTGGGCATCGCCTATCCGATTACCGATCGCGGCACCATCTATTTTTCTTATGGACATTTTTTCCAGATTCCGCCGTTCGCCTATCTGTACTCCAATCCCGAGTTTGAGGTGATCAGCGGCCGGTTCAACAGCATCCTCGGCAATGCCGATCTGAATCCGCAATCCACCATCACCTATGAAATCGGGTTGAAACAGCAGTTGGCGGACGACATCGGCATCGAAGCGATCTGCTTTTACAAAGACATCAACGATCTGCTCGGCTCGCAGCTGTACGAGCTCTATTCGCGCGGCGACTATTACGCGCGCTATGGCAACAAGGATTACGGCAATGTCCAGGGCGTCACCTTCTCGTTCGAGAAACGCCGCGGCCGCGGCCTGCTGTCGGCGTCGCTGGATTACACCTACCAGTTTTCCGAATCCAACGCCTCCTCGCCGGAAGCGGCGTTCGTCGATGCGCAGAGCGATCCACCGGTGGAGAGCCAGCGTTTTGTCGTGCCGGTGGACTGGGACCAGCGTCACACGCTCAACTTTAACGTCACCCTGAGCAAGCCGCGCAATTGGGCTGTCAGTCTGTTGGGGCGAATGGGCTCCGGTTTGCCGTATACGCCGGCCCTGCAGGGGGTGCGCACCGATTACGAAAACAGCGAACGCAAGCCGATGCAGTACACGTTTGACCTGAATGCGCACAAGGATTTTTATATCGGCAAAATGAAAGCCGCCGTGCTGCTCAAGATCTACAATCTGTTCGATCGTTTGAATGAGGATTATGTCAATTCCGACACCGGGCGGGCGACCTATTCGCTGGTGCCGACCTATGCCGCGGATCACGGCGGTGAATTCGGCCGGCATTATCTGTCGGACTATCTCAGCCGTCCCACCTATTACAGCAGTCCGCGTGAGATCCGGCTGGGATTGGCGTTAGGTTTTTAGTGCGCCGCAGAATTGATTGGTCTTTGCTTGATACTAAATGAGAAGGAATTTCCATGCGCCGTCACATCATCGCACTTTTTATAGTAACCCTGATATCCGGCCTCGCTGCGCAAGATCCATGGATAGACTCGATTCCGGCCAAGAATGCGCCGGCCTCGGAATGGCAAGCCTGGCGCGCCAAACGGGATCGCCTGCTGAAAGGGCTGGGACGTCATGAGGAACGACGGGAAGGAACGCACAACGGCAATCGAATTTCCACCGTTTTCTATAATTATGGCTCCATCGGCCAGCCCGGCAACAACCGCTCCCTGGTCTGGCCGGCAGGCATGAGCAATCGTGATTACGGCTATGAATTCGGCGTTCTCGTGGGCGCTGAAATTGTCGATAAAAACAAACAGCGCCGCCATATCATTTCTGATGGTCTGGACGTCGGCGGCGACCGGTCCACCCAGGGTGCGGTGTGGGGTTGGGAGCCACAGGCCGGCTTTGCCAACAGCGGTCAGTCCTACATCGCCATGAATCATCTGCCCAAAACCTGGCCGTCCGCCTGGGCGCGCGTCCAGGAGAACAGCGACGGCAAATACGATGGCCACTGGTGGGGAGAGTATGGCGTGGATGTCATTACCGCCGACCAGGAAAGCTTTTTTGTCATGGACGACTCCACCAACGGCGAGTTCCTCTACTGGCCTGATCCGGTGCGCAACCCGGACCGGCGCGGACTGGGCATGGACGTGCGCGTGCGCGGCTATCAGTGGGCGCACACCCTGGCCCAGGATTGCATCTTTTACATATACGACGTGCGCTATATCGGCGCAGATACGCTGAAAAAGGTCTACCTCGGCATGTACGGCGATCCCCATATCGGCGGCACCGATGACTATAGTGATGACGACGGTTTTTATGACACCAAGCTGGATATGGTGTATGCCTGGGACCATGATTTCCGCGGTTCGCCGGACAGCTGGCGTCCCGGCTATCTGGGCTATAAATTTTTGGAAAGCCCGGGCGAACCCTATGATCGCAAAGACAACGATGAAGACGGCATGGTCGACGAATCCATGCAGAACGACCGCGATGACGACCGGGACTGGGATGTTCGCTTTGATGACGTGGGCGCCGATGGCGTCAACGGCGATCTCAACGGCAACGGGATTCAGGACGGCAGCGAGGTCTGGGATCGCGGCGAAGGCGACAAGGTGCCGACGCACGGCGAGCCCAACTTTGACGAAAAAGATCTCGACGAAGCCGACCAGATCGGCCTGACCTCTTTTTCGGTTTTCGAATACGGCACGGTCTGGGCATCCCAGGACGAAGACGTCTGGCGAAAAATGGTTTCGGGCATTATCGATTCCACGTTCGAACAGACCAAAGACAATGTTTTCATGTACGCCTCCGGCCCCATTCAGATGGTGCGCGGTGACAGCCGCCGTTTTTCCATCGCCCTGTTTTTCGGCTATGATATTCAGGATCTGTATCGCAACGCGCGCACCATCCAGGAAATCTATGACGCCGGTTACCGATTTGCTAAAGCACCGAACAAGCCGCATCTGACGGCCGTGGCCGGCGACGGCAGGGTAACGCTCTATTGGGACAGCAGCGCCGAAGATTCGCGCGATCCCATATATGGCAAGGATTTTGAAGGTTATGCCATTTATCGGGGCACAGATACCGGTTTTCTCGAGGCGTTCACCATCACCGACGCACTCGGCAATCCGAAAATGTGGAAACCCATCGCCAAATTCGACCTGAAGAACGGCATCAAAGGCTCGCACCGGGTCGAGACCACCACCGGTCTGCATTACTATCTGGGCGACGATACCGGCCTGGTGCATTCCTATGTCGACACCTCCAACATTGTCAACGGCCAGCGCTATTTCTATGCGGTGGTGGCGTATGATCGCGGTGACAGCCTCAAAATCGCTCCCTCCGAGTGTTCCAAATCTTTCTTTGAGGATCCGCCCAATTCAGGGCAATACGTTCCGGACGTCAACACCGCCATCGTGACCCCGCAGGCGCCTTCAGCGGGGTATGAACCGCCCTCGCTGTTCGGCGCGCTGCAGCCCGCGCACAACGAAGACGGCCCGGGCACAGGCAAGGTCACGGTGACGCTGATGGATCCGGACAAGATTCGCGACGGTCATCGCTATGTCATCGGTTTTGAGGATTCCACCCAGAAGCGCATGGTCTTTAATATGTACGATGTCGATCTGACCGAAGTCGATACTTTGCGATTCAGCAAGCGGTGGCGGTATACGAAATGGGATACCCTGCGCCCTGTCCCGGTTCCGGTCGAGTCGGTGCGGGTGGTGGATGTCAATCTGCACAACGGCTATCTCATCAAAGGCACCCTCACGGTGACCAATACGCGTAATACCGCCTTTCTGGAGAACAAGGATTTCAGCGTCGATTACAGCGGCGGCCGTGTCACCGCGCTGGATACGGCGGTGCTCAAACCGGCCGACACCTATCTGTTCAAATACAACCGCTATCTGATTCCGGCCAGTCCCTACCTGGACGGCACCGATCGCAATCCATACGAGCATGGCTTGAAGGTCATTGTCAAGGATGATACCTTAAAGCCGGACAACGCCAGGAGCCGCTTTACGGTCGGCAACAGCAACTATAAAACGCTGGTGGAAAAGTATCCGTCCGGCGGTGTGCCCTACGCGGCCGACTATCTCATCGAGCTGGCCGCTACCTTTCAGGAGAAATCGATAAACAACAAGGCGGCCAAATTCCGCGTCTATAACGTCACTGAAAAAATCTACGTGCCTTTTGTCTTTTTTGACGTGAATAACGATTCCACCATCGGCGATCAGGACAAAGTGGTGCCCACCATCCGCTTGAACAACAAGGTCACAGGCACCTGGCAGGTTCGTTTTGACATTCCGCCGGATTCCATCGTCTATCGCCGTGGTGTCGCCATTGATACGATCAAAATCACGCCGCGGCCGCCCAAAGCAGGCGACAAGTTTTTCATAGCCATTCGCAAGCCGTTCAACAAATACGACCGCTTTACGTTTCAGACCCAGCGCTCGACGACCCGGGTGGAACGGGTTCAGAGCGAGCTCAGTCGTATCGCCGTGGTGCCGAACCCGTATGTATCAGCTTCCGAGTTCGAACTGCAGCCGCGTGCGCAAGCGGGCGGGCGGGGCAACCGGATGATCTATTTCATTCATCTGCCGACCACCTGCACCATACGGATTTTTACCGTGTCCGGCGATCATGTGATTACACTTGACCATCAGTCCCTGAACGAGGACGGTTCCAAGAGTTGGGATCTGTTGAACAAGGACCGCATGGACATCGCCTATGGTGTGTACATCTATCACGTCGATGCCCCCGGCGTCGGAGAGTTTGTCGGCAAGTTTGCAGTGATCAAATAACAGGATGCAACGGCGCTGGTGGCGTCTTGCTTTGCGGCGACCCCTTTCAAGGAATAGAGATATATGAAGTCCACAGTCCGAAATTTGATGTTGATCGCGTTCATCGTGAGCGGCTTTTCTTCGCTGTTCGCCGTTTCCAAAACCGGCACCACGGCGGCCCAGTTTTTAAAGATCGGTGTCGGCGCCCGCGCTTCGGCCATGGGCGGAGCGTATGTGGCCCTGGCCGGCGACGCCTCCGCCCTGTACTGGAACCCGGCCGGCATCAGCCGGTTGAGCGGCAACGAAGCCATCCTGGTGCATACCGAGTGGCTGGCCGATATCGATTATGATTTCGGCGGCGTTGTGGTCCAGATGGGAGGGATCGGAACCATCGGCGTCAGCCTGACCGTCCTCTCCATGGGCGAGATGCTGGTGCGAACCGAAAAGGAACCGGAAGGAACCGGAGAATATTTCAGCGCCTCGGATGCGTGCGTCGCGCTTTCCTATGGCCGCAGTCTGACGGATCGATTTTCCATCGGCATGAATGTAAAATATATCTATCAGGGTATCTATCACATGAACGCCAACGGGGTCGCTTTTGACGTGGGCACCCTCTTCACCACCGGTTTCAACGGCATGCGCATCGGTATGAATATCGCCAATTTCGGCAGCAAGATGCGCATGGCGGGCAAGGATTCCAAGGTGTTTGTCGATATCAATCCCGATGCCAGCGGCAGCAACGCCACCCTGCCCGCCAACCTGGAGACCTTGAGCTGGCCTTTGCCGCTGGTCTTTCGCGTCGGTGTGGCCATGGATCCGCTGAAAACCCGGCTGCACCGCTTGACCGTCGCGGTGGATGCGCTGCACCCCAATGACAACAGCGAGCGGGTCAATGCCGGCATGGAATACAGTTTTCGCGAGATGGTGTCGCTGCGCGGCGGCTATCAATCGGCGTGGGGTTTGGATGCCGAAGACGGCCTGACCTTTGGCGGCGGGTTGCGCTATCAGATGGCCGGCCATTTCGGCGTCAAGCTGGACTATGCCTATGCCGACTGGGGCCGCCTGGCCAACGCACAGCGGCTGTCGCTGGGTATAGAATTTTAGCGGTCTGTGTCCTGACGCCGGCTGAGGATCTATTTGCTCATCGATGCGGCTGGCCGCTGCAGATTAGCAGTGCCGCGTAATCGATGGGCGCACAGATTCTTCGGCCGGCAAAGAACGCCGGCCTCAGAATGACAACAGGCATAGAACGAATGTCAATTTAAGAGGCGCGCAACAAAAGGAACATGTTACGGCCGGCAAAGAACGCCGGCCTCAGAATGAAAGACCTTTTAAGGCGTGTCATTCTGAGATACTATAGCAACCAAAGGAACTTGACATGTTATGAATGGTTTTCCGCGCCGAAGAATCTGTCAGCGGATGGCTGCCGGCCAAGGCGCTGACTGTTCATCAAGGCGCCGGGCCGCTGCCGAGCAATGCGGTCTCTTCATTTTAAAATGAATTCTAGTTCTAAACAACCTCTTTACTGCACAAGGAGTCGCCGGAATGCATAAAAGAACACGAGTGATGGCCTGGGCCATCCTATTGTTGCTCCCCGTTTGGGCATGGGCCGGTACCACCGGCAAGATATCCGGTAAAGTCACGGATCAGAATACCAGGCAGGGATTGCCGGGTGTGAACGTCATGATCGAGGGCACCCTCATCGGCGCAGTGACGGACCTGGAAGGCGAGTTTGCCATATTGAACGTACCGCCCGGGGTTCACACGGTGGCCGCCAAGATGATCGGGTATCAGTCCATGCGACAGACCAACGTCAAAGTGACGATCGACCTGACCACAGCGCTCAACTTTCAGCTTAGCTCGACCGTGGTGGATATCAACGAGACCGTTACCGTGGTGGCTGAGCGGCCGCTGGTGCGCAAGGATGTGACCTCGAGCCATGCGGTGGTCGCTACCGAGGACATCCAGGCCATGCCGGTGGAAAATTTCGGGCAGGTGTTGACTCTGCAGGCCGGCGTCGTGCAGGGCAGCGGCGGCGAACTGCATATCCGCGGCGGTCGCTCCGGCGAAGTGCGCTATATGGTCGACGGCATCAGCGTCACCGACCCCTACAATTCCGGCATGGCGCTGAGCATCGAAAACGAAGCGATCCAGGAGATGGAATTCGTCAGCGGTACCTTTAACGCCGAATACGGTCAGGCCATGTCCGGCATCGTCAATATCGTGACCAAAGAGGGCAGCAAAAAATATACCGGCGAGGTTGTGGCATACGGTGGTGATTATCTCAGCACTGATAAAAAGTTATACGACCATATCGACAAAGTCGATCCCCTGTCCAACAAGGATTTGCGCGCCAATTTCAGCGGACCGTTGCCGTTCAGCAGAGAGCGGGTGACCTTTTTTGTCTCCGGCCGTGCCTTGGACAGCGAGGGATATCTCTACGGGCAGAACCGCTTTGCCATCTCCGATTCCAACGATTTTAATAATACCGGAGCCCGCTTGCAGGAATCCGGCGACGGCCGGCTGGTCGCCATGAATCCTTATCGTAAATTTTCCGGCCAATGGAAACTGGCCTACAATCTCACCAGCAATCTGAAACTGACCCTGGGAGGTCTGGCCGACTGGTCCGAGGGGCAGAGCTACAGCCATAAATGGAAATATACGCCGGACGGCCGGCCCACCAGCTGGGGTTGGGGATATAACAACGTATTTACCCTGACCCATACGCTCAGCCCGAAAACGTTTTACTCTTTTCGCTATTCCAATTTCTACAACGCCGGCAAATCGTATGTGTTCGAGGATCCGCTTGACTCGCGCTATGTCAGCTCTGATCGTTTGAACGCCAGCAGCGGGTACCGGTTTTATGCCGGCGGCGTCAGCCTGGGACATTCCTATCGCTATACGATGAGCCATATCGGCAAATTCGAAATCACCAGCCAGGTCAGCAAAATTCATCAACTCAAGGCGGGCGCCGAGTTTGAGCGGAACAAGCTCTTTGGCGACAGCTATTCGCTGCAGATCGATCAGTCCACCAACTGGCTGCCCAAAATTCCTGATGTGGCGCTGGCGGCTCACGACCGCTATGTGCGCAAACCCCACCAGTTTTCCGGTTTTCTCCAGGACAAGATCGAGTTGCGCGATATGATCGTCAACCTGGGATTGCGCTTTGAATATTTCGAGCCCAATGCCGACGTAGCCACCGATCTGTCCGATCCCTCCATCTGGGTGCCGAACAAATATGAGTCGGCCTGGGCGGTTCAGGGATCCGACACCATGCTGGTCAAGATCCCCTACCGTTTGGATCCGGTCAGCGGCGCCAAAACCTATATCGACCCCAACACCGGCAAACCCATGGACGGCACCATTCCCGATGGTTATCTGGCGGCCGTGATCGGCGGCGAACGCATCAAGTTGAAAAGCCGCGCTGCTATTATCTCCCCGTCCAGCCGCCAGCCGCTGGCTCAAGGCGGCCAGATGAACTGGTTCGAGCCGGGGAAAGCGAAATATCAACTGAGCCCGCGCATCGGCATCGCCTTTCCCATCACCGAACGGGGTGTCATCCATTTCTCTTACGGCCATTTTCTGCAGATTCCGGCCTACAGTTACCTGTATGCCAATCCCGATTTTGAAGTGGCGGCCGGCCTGAGCTCCACTATGGGTAATGCCAATCTGGAGCCGCAGCGCACCGTCAGCTACGAAATCGGCCTGCAGCAGCAGCTGACGGAAGATTTGGGCATCAACATCACCGGTTTTTACAAGGATGTGCGCAATCTGCTCGGCACCAGGATCATCGAGACTTATGCGGCCGGCGACCGCTACGCCCTTTATGTCAACCGCGATTACGGCAACGTCCGCGGCATCACGCTGACGCTGGATAAACGCTATTCTTCGCTGCTCTCCGCCAAACTGGATTATACCTACTCGATCGCCGAAGGCAACGCCTCTGATCCGGAAGCGACGTTCTATTTGACCGCCAGCGATGTCGAGCCGGAAAAGCAGCTGATCTCGCTGGACTGGGATCAGCGCCATACCTTGAACGGATCCGTCAACATCGGCATCCCGAACAACTGGAATGTCAGCTTTATAACGCAGCTGGGCTCGGGTCTGCCCTATACGCCGGAATTCCGCGGCACGCGCACGGCCTTTGAAAACGCCGGCCGCAAACCTTCGCAGTTCAACATCGACATGCGCGCCCACAAAATGTTCAATATGAGCGGCTTGCGTTTCGGCCTTTATCTTGTTGTTTACAACCTGTTGGATCGTCGTAACGAAGACTATGTCTACGGCGATACCGGTCGCGCGACCTACTCGTTGATTCCGACCTATACGCCGGAATCGCGCGGCCCCAACACGCTGGCGGAATATTTGCGTCGGCCGGATTATTACTCCTCCCCTCGCGAAATCAAGGCAGGTTTGTCAGTAGGTTTCTAGTCCACGGATGAGTCGAACAGTGTTTCGATTGAGCAGATAGAGACCGAACATTTAGGAGGTTCTTGTGAAAAAAGCTCTGTGGTTCTTTATAATATGTGTAATCAGCGCGGCTGTGATGGCAGGTTCCCCCGGCTATGACGATTATGGCGTCAAACTGAAAAAGACAGCCGGCCACGAAGATCGCAAAGAAGGTATACTCGACGGCAATCGCATCTCTACCCTGTTTTACAATTTCGGCGCCATCGGCGATTGGCAGAATCGCCGCTACGAATCCGGTATTTACCCCAAGGGCGCGAACGGCCACAGCTATTTCGCCGAATTCACTCCGGTGGTGGGTGCGGAAGTCGTCGACCGGCTCAACATCAAACGACACATATTCAGCGATGGGGCCTCGTCCACGAATGTCGCCGATAACCGGCCGACGGGCGGCTTTTATGCCTTTGAGCCCTTGTCCGGCTATGCCGATAAAGACCAGAAATATATCGCGGTCAGCGATGCGCTGGATAAGAATCAGGACGGCAAACCGGACAGCTGGCCCTGGCGCTGGCCTGACAAACCGACCTGGTTCAATCCCGCGACCGGTATTCCCTATTGGAACGGTCAGTACGGTGCCTATGTGCGTGCCGACCAGGAAGCCTTTTTCAAGATGAACGATTATTATAACGATGAGTTCAGATTCTGGCCCTCCAGCACCGACACCACCATGCGCGGTCTGGGGGTGGAGCTGGCGGTGCGCGGCTATCAATGGGCGCATCCGGCGGCGGAAGATCTGATCATCTGGACCTACTGGGTCACCAACACCGGCACTACCAATTACAATCGAACCGTCTTTGGCATGTACGGCGACTCTGATATCGGCGATGACGGCGACCAGAAGGACGACGATGCGTTTTTCAACAAGACCGAAGATATCGTTTATCAATGGGATCACGACAATCGCGGTTCCTGGGGCGGCCCATGCGCCTATTTCGGTTTTCGCTACCTCGAATCACCCGGCGATCCGCTCAACAAAAAAGATGACGACGAAGACGGCATGATCGATGAGTCGCAAGCCAATGGCATCGATGACGATAAGGACTGGAATGTCACTCTCGACGACGTCGGCCTGGATGGCCTGGCTCCGGGTATGGTAGGATATCCCGGTCCGGACAAGGACGGCAGCGAGGGCAACGGCAAACCCGATGCCAATTATGCGCTGGGCGTGGCCGAGCCCAACTTTGAGATGAGCGACAACCACGAATCCGATCAATTGGGTTTGACCAGTTTCAAGGCCGCCGCCTATCCCGGTATCCTGCTGGACACCGACGAGAACGTCTGGGCGCAAACCGTGCCCGGCAATTTCGACGCCATTGAACAGACCGTGGATCTGACCTTTCTGTATGCCACGGCCTATTTTCAGTTGCCGCCGCTGGGCGATCCCAACAACCAGCGCAAATTCGCCATCGCCCTGGTGCTGGGCGAGGATTACGACGATCTGTTGCGCAATTCGAAAACCATGCAGAAAATTTACGACGCCGATTACAATTTCGCCAAACCGCCGGAGAAACCCGTGCTCACCGCGGTTCCCGGCGATCATCGCGTCACGCTCTACTGGGACAAGCGTTCGGAGGAGCTGACGCGGGATCCCATCTATGGCAACGACCTGGAAGGGTACATGATCTTTCGCAGCACCGACGCGGGATTCACCGAAAGCTATGTGATCACCAACGCCTACGGCAACAAAACCTTTGACAAGCCCATTGCCCAGTTCGACAAAAAGAACAGCCTTAAAGGTCCCCATCCATTGGGTCTGGATGGCCTGCAGCTGAATATGGGCGATGATACCGGCTTGACCTATACCTGGACCGACACCACGGTTCAGAACGGCCAAACCTATTATTACGCCGTCTGCGCCTATGATCAGGGGTATGACAGCGATTTTTACGAGCGCAAGGTTTCTGCGATTCCCAACCTGCTGCCGATCGCGCCCTCCATCTGCAGCAAACGAATTCGCACCGATATTCAGGGCAAAGTGGTGGCTCTGGATATGAACACGGCGATGGCGGTGCCCAATGCACCGGCCGCCGGTTATATTGCGCCGTCGCCGCTCAGCACCTCGCTGGCAAACCAGACCATCCTGCACAGCAAGGGCAACGCCACCGGGCGCATCGAAGTCTATCCGCTCGATCCGATGAAGATCCGCGATCAGGCGCAATACAAGGTGGTGTTTGACGATACCACCTATGCCAAAAGCGCCACTCCGCATACCGTGTTTTCCATTCTGGACAAGCAGGTTCTGACGCAGCGTTTTGTGGCGGATACCGTGGCCGTGCAGCTGAACGGCGGCAATCTGGATCCCGCCTCGGTCCAGGTTAAAGATCCGGCCACAGGGCAGATCTTTGCTGCTCAACAGGATTACAGGTTGAACGCCCGCGTCGGCACCATCACCATGCTGGCTGCCGGCAAAATGCGGCGCGGTGTCAGCTATGAGGTGCAGTACCAGTATTATCCGGTCTATCAGAGCGAGGCCATGGCCGGCCAGGACACCAATCCCTATTTTGACGGCCTGCGCGTTCTGGTGTACGATCATCCGCTGGATCCGGATACTCTGAAAGACAGCGAACGCCGCGCCGGTTGGTTCAACGGCAAGACCCTGCAGCTGGCGGCGGAAAAATACAAAGTGCCTTTTGACGATAAACGCCAGATCTGCAACTATTCTGGCGCCATCTCCATGTATGCGGCCGGCGGCGTGAAAACGCCGGTCCCCTACGATTATCATGTGGTCGTTTTTGACAAGCAGATGACCAAATCCTTTAACGGCAAGGCGGCCAATTTCCTGGTTTTTAACGCCACTACCGGTGATTCGGTTAAATTTGTCTACCTTGATGTGGATCCTCTCGGCAAACTCTCCGATCAGGATGCGGTGGTGCCGTTATTGAACGTGGCCGGAAAAATGCGCGGCACCTGGCAGGTCAAGTTCTGGACGCCGCCGGATTCTCTGATCCTGGACATCAAGGTCACCACGTTTGTGGACAGCCTGGGGGTTCGTCGGGTCCAGCGGGATACCACCATCGTCGGCCGGATTCCCAAGGGCATTGCGCCGCAGGCGGGCGATGTCTTTAACCTTGCCGTCCGCAAACCGTTCGTCAACAACGATGTCTATGAATTCACGGCACAAGCGCCCTATGTGGACAAGAAAAAAGCAGGTTCCGATTCTTCTCTGGATCGCATCGCTGTGGTGCCCAATCCCTACGTCGTAACGGCCGAGTGGGAGCCGCAGCATGTGTTCAAATCCGGACGCGGCGAGCGCAAAATAGATTTCATTCACCTGCCGGCCCGGTGCACCATCAAGATTTTCACCATCCGTGGTTACCTGGTGAACACCATCGACCATGACGCGCTGATCGACGACGGTTCGGAATCGTGGAACCTGTTGTCCAAGGACGGCATGGACATCGCGTATGGCATATATATTTTCCACGTCGATGCTCCGGGCATCGGCAGCAAGATCGGTAAATTTGGCGTGATAAAGTGAGGAGGCCAGAATAATGAGACAACGATTCCTGATTTTCGCGGCTGTTGCTTCCCTGATCGCCGGCCCCCTGCACGCTCAGCTGGAAACCAACGTCTCCAAAGTGGGCACCAGTGCGGCTCCGTTTCTTGCCATCGAGGTGGGGAGCCGGGCGTTGGGCATGGGCGGTGCGTTCGTCGCCAACGCGGATGATGCGTCCGCCCTGTACTGGAATCCCGGCGGATTGTCCAGGCTGAAGAAAAGCATGGTTACCCTTAACCACACCACCTGGATTGCCGATGTGGCGTTCGATTACGCCGGCATCTCCATCCCGCTCTCTTCCTCCGATGCCATCGGCCTCAGCGTCACCTCGCTCAGCATGGACGAGATGAAAGTGCGCACGGTTTTTTACCCGGAGGGTACGGGCGAATATTTCAGTTCCTCCGACCTGGCGTTGAGCGGTTCCTACGGCCGCAGCCTGACCGACCGTTTCTCTATCGGGTTCACCGGAAAATTCGTGCAGCAAAAGCTGTGGCACATGTCCTCGTCAGCGTTTGCCCTGGACGTGGGCGTGCTCTTTACCACCCAGCTCAAGGATATGCGATTGGGCATGAGCATTTCCAATTTCGGCGGCAAGATGAAGCTGGAAGGCATTGACACCCAGGTGACGCACGACGTCAGCTCCACCAAAGCCGGCAACAACGACAAAATCATTGCGCATCTGCAGACCGACCGCTGGTCGATGCCGTTGATTTTCCGCGTCGGTGCAGCCATGGATGTGATCAATCGTGCCCGCCATCGGCTGACCTGCGCCGTCGATGCCGTGCATCCCAGCGATAACGTCGAATATGTCAACGCCGGTGTAGAATACGGACTGAACAACAACATCTTTTTACGCGCCGGCTACAAATCGCTCTTTATGAAGGACAGCGAGGAAGGTTTGACGCTGGGCGCCGGCCTGGCCTACGGCATGATGTCGCGGGCGACGCTGCGCATCGACTATGCCTATCTGGACTTTGGCATCCTCAATGCCGTGCACCGGTTTTCCCTGGGTTTTGATTTTTAAACAGGGCGCCGCCAGATCCACCGATCTGGCGGCGCGTTTTTTTACTATTTGGCCTACAACCAACACGGCGCTCCGAACCACAACCGTGGCCGCGAGGACCGTTGCCTGCTGTGGATCACCGAGAATCCTGATTGGATCAGTTGACCATCGAACTCACCCGCAAATTGACCCTGACCCATGTAACCTCGCTCGTCATCGGTACGGTTATCGGTTCAGGCATCTTTATCACCCTGCCGCTGGTTGCCCGTGAAACCGGAACGCCCTGGATGGCGGTGCTCGCCTGGTTTATCGGCGGCCTCATCTGGATTCCGCAGATTCTGATCGTGGTGGAAATGGGTACGGCCTATCCGCAACAGGGCTTTGGTTATTTATACCTCAACAAGGCCGGCAGCCCGCTGCTGGGATTCCTCTATGTATGGACGGTGTTCTGCACCAGCGACACGCCTTCGATTTCCATCATCTGCATTACCGCCATCTCGGCGCTGTCCACGTTCAGCCCGGCCTTCACCCAACCGTGGCTGAACCGGTCGCTGGCCGTGTTGCTGATTGCGCTTTTGACCATTCCCCATTATCGTGATGTGCGCGGCGGCGGCAATGTTCAGATCGTTTTGACGGTCGTCAAGCTGTTGCCGCTGCTGTTGCTGGTGGTGCTGGGTTTTTATTATTTTCAGCCGCACCACCTGCAGCCGCCTGCTCTCGCTGCAGCGGCGGACCAGAGTCTGCTTCCTGTTCTCGGCGCCGGCGTCGCCGCCACCGTGTGGTCGTATGCCGGTTTTCCCAACATCCTCTATATGGCCGGCGAGATCAAGTCGCCCGGGCGGACGCTGCCCTGGAGTCTGATCAGCTCGGTCGTGTTTGTCACCATCGCCTATGCGTTGATTTCATTGGCTGTTTCCGGGATTATGCCCCATGGCGAACTGGCGGCCGTTACCGGCGGGTTTGCCAACCCGTTTGCGTATCTGCCGGTCATGGCGGACATGGCGGCCGCGTTCCTGGCCCTCGCCGCCTTTGTCTCCATGCTGGGAGCGGCCAGCGCCTGCATCATGGTGCAGCCGCGCATCGAATACGCTCTGGCCAAAGACGGTCTCTTTTTCAAGCCGTTCGCACATGTGCATCCCCGTTTTCGCACGCCGGATTATTCCCTGCTCATCCAGTCCGGCCTGGCCGCGGTGCTGGTGCTGCTGGGCGGCCTGGAAACTCTGCTCGGCTATTTCACCCTGTCCTATGTTGTGCAGAACGGTCTGGTGTATGCCGCCATTTTTCGATTGCGCAAACGGCCGGATTATCAGCCGACGTTCAAAGCGCCGGCGTGGCGGCTGATGGCGATTTTGTCCATCGCCACCCAGCTCTTTCTGGTTTATGGAACTTTTCTGGCCTACAGCGCCGGCGGCGTCCTTGCTGCGGCTCTGCTGATCATTACCGGCGTGCCGATGTATTACCATTTTAAGCGAACCGCTGATTCGTCCGTACCATAAAGGGAGGGAGTTTGCCATGAGGCGATTGATTATCCTGTTGTGCCTGAGCAGTTTAGAACTCGTCGCGCAGTCCCTGCCCTTGACGAAAGCGGCCGGACTGGAGAAGCAGGGCCGTTTGCAGCAAGCCGTCAAGCTGCTGAACGATTTTATCGCCGGCCATCCCCAGCTGGCGGCCGCGGATAAACAGAGCGTCGCTTTTGCGGCCGAACGACTGCTGCGACTGCCGCTGGATTATCCGCTCAGCCGTGAGGAATTATATAAAAAACTGCACGAGTCGGTTGCGAATCTGACTGCGGCAGAGTTTGCCGCCTGGGAAAAAGAGGGCCGCTTTGACCATATCCTGGTGGAGGGTGAAACCCGCTACCACTATGCCGGCTGCAGCAATCTGTTTTATCGTTATCCTGATCTGCGCCGGCGCCGCCTGGAGAAAACGGACGAAAGCGTGTTCGAAGCGGCCATGCTCGACTACTGTCGCAGCATAAAGAAAGCGTCCGGACGCACAAAGGACCGGTATGTGTTGCCGCAACGTTTTCGGGCCACCATGACTATGACCATCGCAGCGGATAAAGTACCGGCCGGCGAAACCGTGCGCTGCTGGCTGCCCTATGCGCGCGCGTATCCCTTTCAGACCGATATGGAAATCATTGAAGCGGTGCCGCCGGTCATCGGCGTCGACGAACCGCAGAGTCCGATCCGTTCCATCTATCTGGAACAGACCGCCGAGTCCGGCAAGCCGGTCGAGTTCAGCGTCCAGTTCGAGTTTACCTCCTGGGCCACTTTTAACGCTGTCGCGCCCGATCGGGTGCGGCCGTATCGAACGGAGCGGGCGGAATACCGGCAGTACACTGCCGAGCAGCCGCCGCATGTGCTGTTTACGCCCGAGCTCAAAGCCCTGGCGGCAGAGATTGTCGGCGCCGAGAAAAATGGCTATATTAAAGCGCGGCGCATCTACGACTGGGTGAGTGCCCACATGCGCTACAGCTATATGATCGAATACTCTCTGGTTGACAATTTGAGCATGTACGCCCTGCAGCACCGCTACGGGGATTGCGGCGTTCAGGCGCTGCTCTTCATCACCCTGTGCCGTATCAGCGGGGTGCCGGCGCGCTGGCAGGGGTGCTGGATGTTTTTCCCCGGCGAGAAAACCATTCACGACTGGGCGGAATTTTATGTCGAGCCGTACGGCTGGCTGCCGTGCGATCCCTATGAGGGCAGTTGGGCCATGCACGACATCACGACCTTGACAGAGGCGGAGCGCAACGAAATCAGGGATTTTTATTTCGGCAACATGAGTGCGTTTCGCATGGTGGCCAACGCCGAACACAATGCCGAACTGTATCCGCCTAAAATCGGATTTCGTTCTGATGTGGTGGACTTTCAGCGTGGAGAGGTAGAATGGGGCGGCCGCAACATCTATTTCAACGAACGGGCGTTTACCTGGAAGGTAGAGCCGGTACAATGACCACGCAGCCGGATGATATATCCTCCATTTCCTGACTCGGTTGAACCGGAACTGGTTGCTGGACATTGCAAACGTCCGACAGGTATGGGCCGGTTTGCAAAAGATTAACCCGCAATACAAAAAAACATTGCAGAGGAGTGTGTATGAAAAAAATGGTCGTGGTATTGTTGATCATGGGGTTTAGCCTGGCGAGCCTGTACGCTCAAAATGCCGTGCAGGGCAACTGGGAAGGGCCGTTTCAGACAGTGGATGGTGCCAATGCCGGGGTGCTGACCGCTCAGGTCATCGCTGACAGCAATCAGACCTACACCGCGATGGTCGGCATCGTCCTCAACGGTCAACCCGGACCGCGGGTGACCATGGCAGGCAAATGGCAAGGCGGCAAGGCCGTGTTTGGCTCTTCGGTCAACGTCGGCTATGAGCTGGGCGGGACCTACAACGTCCGCGGAGAGATTGCTGGAGAAACGTTTACCGGGACCTTTTCCGGCTACGAAGCGGAGGGCACGTTCAGCCTGAAGAAAAAGTATATTGCATCGCCCAGCCTGGGCGCCGCGGCGCCTGCAGGCGCCCTGGTTCTTTATGACGGCAAGAGCACGGCAGCGTGGCAACAGAGCGACGGCAAACCGATCACCTGGAAGATCCTGCCGGACGGCGCCCTGGAGGTGACCAGGGGCAGCATTCTTACCAGACAGACGTTCGGCGATCACAAGCTGCACATCGAATTCCGCACCCCTTTGATGCCGGAGGCCAAGGGTCAGGGTCGTGGCAACAGCGGCGTGTATCTGCTGGGACGCTATGAAGTGCAGGTGTTGGACAGCTTTGGCCTCGAAGGCAAGGACAACGAATGCGGCGGCATTTATAAAGTCGCGGCGCCGCGGGTGAACGCCTGCCTGCCGCCGACCGAGTGGCAGACCTATGACATCGAATTCCGGGCTGCGCAGCAGGACCACAAAGGTAAAAAGATCAAAAATGCCGTCATTACCGTAGTGCACAACGGCATTACCATCCACGATCGCCTCGAGTTGCCCGGCTTAACCGGCGGCGCCATTAAAAGTGACGAACCCGGCCGCGGCCCCCTGATGCTGCAGGATCATCATAACCCGGTGCAGTTTCGCAATATCTGGGTGCAGCCCCTGTAGGCGGCTGATCAAGGGAGCCAAATGGCGGATACCTCGATATTTTTTGGCCATTTTGCACGAAACACCACTCGTACTGCAATAAATACACTGTGTTTGGCCGGCCGGCAGCGTCCGGAGGCGCTGCCGTATTCTTTGTTTGCATTTATGGCCAGAGATTAATAATTTATTGGAAATGTGCCGGATGAATCTAAACAGAGCGGAGCTTTTATGCTGAAACGGATTTTGCCCAAGGAATATAGTTTCTTCGATTATTTCGACAGACATATTCGGGTCACGGCCCAGGTGTGTCAGGAGCTTTACCATCTGGCTACCATCGGCGACAATATCGCCGGCCGGGTGGAGCTGATACACAAGCTGGAACACGAGGCCGACCAGATCACCCACGAATGCATTGAAGCTTTGCACAAAACCTTCATCACGCCCATCGAGCGCACCGACATTCTGCAGCTGATCAAGCAGCTGGACGACGTTCTCGATTCCATCGATGCCGCCTGTTCCCGTATTGAGCTGTACGGTATCGTGGAGATGCGGCAGGAGGCCCGCGAAATGGCGGAAGTGCTGGTAGGTGCGGCAAAAGAAATTGAAGGTGCGCTGCACAGCATCCGCAATCTGAAACATATTGATAAGATCAATCAGCACTGTATTGCCATCCACGAGCTGGAAAACAGAGGGGATGCCATTCTGCGTTCGGCGCTGATCCGTCTGTTCCAGGAGGATCAACCGATTCTGATCATCAAATGGAAGGAAATCTTTGAGCGTCTGGAAAAGGCGGTAGATCGCTTTGAAAACGTCGCCAACATTATCGAAGGAGTGGTCATTTCCGCTTCCTGAGCCACTGAACCCATAGCATTGAGTAGAGCATGACGCTTCCCTGGTCCATCATCGTCATTACCATCGGCATTGCCCTGTTGTTCGACATTATCAACGGTTTTCACGATGCCGCCAATTCCATCGCCACTGTAGTCTCGACACGCGTGTTATCGCCGCGCGTGGCCGTATTATGGGCGGCGTTTTTCAACTTTGCCGCCATGTTCATCTTTATGCCCAAGGTGGCGGACACCGTGTCCAAAATCGTCCGTATCGAAGCCGGGGATCCGGCCTATGTCTATGTGGTGCTGACCGGCTTGATCGGCGCCATCGTCTGGGATCTGTTGACCTGGTGGTGGGGATTGCCCACCAGCTCATCGCATGCGTTGATCGGCGGCTTTGCCGGCGCCGGCATCGCCCACAAGGGTGTGTCCTCCATTCGCTGGGAGAAAATGGTGGCGACGTTGCAGTTCATTCCCCTGGCTCCGCTCCTCGGTCTGGCGGCCGGTTTCCTCATCATGGTCGCTGTGTACTGGCTGTTTCGTAAAAAACGGCCGTCGGATGTGGATACCATTTTTCGCAAAGGACAACTGGTTTCCGCTGCGCTCTATTCGCTGGGCCATGGCGGCAACGATGCGCAAAAAACCATGGGTATCATCGTTGCCCTGCTGGTGGCGGCCGGCATCTTTGATTTGAACACCTCTCTCTCTCTGCTCGATCCCAGGACCATGTGGATCATCGTCTCCTGTCAGGCCGCGATGGCTATTGGTACGGCCATGGGCGGCTGGCGGATCGTCAAGACCATGGGGATGCGATTGACCAAACTCAAACCGGTGCACGGCTTTTGTGCGGAAACCGCCGGCGCGGTCACCATTTTTCTGGCCACGCATATGGGCGTGCCGGTTTCAACCACCCATACCATCGCCGGGGCTATCGTCGGCGTGGGATCCACCACCAATGCGACGAAAGTGAAATGGTCTATCGCCGGTCGTATTGTCATATCGTGGGTGGTGACCATACCGTTCTCTGCTCTGGTGGCGGCTGGTTGTTTCTACCTGTTCAAATGGCTGCACGGCGCTTTTTAGCGCCTCGAGGTTGCAGCGGCCCCTGCTGCCGCTGCATGAGAAAAGGGCACAGCGATGCAACGAAATCTATTGAGGATGTTATTGGCGACGGTGTCCGCCCTTGGGAGCATTGTTTTTAGCGAGTATAATTCCAAAATAATCAATGTTCGGTTTTAGCGCTGTTTTTTTGCGAGCTTTTCCGCCTGCCGGCGCAGCCCCCATGGGATATTACGCGTATAAATACAATAAAAACAAAATATAAAAATTTCCTTTCTGAATACAACCTGGTCCACTTTTTGATAGGTTATAAGTGAGGAGGCGAGTTTTCTCACGCTAGTCAGAAAGGGAGGTGTACCATGTCCAGCACAGGCAGGTTGATGTGGTGTGCCATGTTGATAGCTGGATTGGTTGGTGCGAAAAGTCCTGCGAAATCGGACCTGCAGGTGGTCATGCAAGGTTGTATCACCGCCATCAAGTCGGAACAGGCCGGCCTGCGCGAGAGCGGAGTGGCTCTGGCGGCGAAAATCCGTTATGGCTATCAGGATGCGGATTTGAGCAAACTGATCCGGGAATTGCAAAAGGTCATGAACAGGGATGCCTGTCCATCCATACGGATACATGCGGCCATCATCATCGCGTACATCTCTGATCCGTATCTGTTTAAAAGAATTGTCGCACCGGATGATGATGAGGCGTATCTCACGTTCTATACCACGCTGCACAACGAGCTGTATACAGGTTTTTATGAAAACCTAGAACGGATCGGCCACAACGCCATGATTGCGATGTTGTAGCCGATAACGGGGGAATAAAAGCCGGGCACACCCATGGGGGTCGTCCGGCTTTTTTTATGTCTCAGCCAAGCCCGGGGAAGGGTGGAATAATATTCTGCTTGCAGGAACATGTATTATTTTGTATCATGTAGTAAGGGCACGTGTTCGCATTTTGAGCGACGTTCGGGATCAGACCCTGCGAGGCTGGTTCCCTGGCCACGGGCCATCGCCGTGTCGCACGCACGGGGCGATCGAGTCGGATTAAGTGGTGTGCTCCGGCATGCAGATAGCATTCAGCAACAGGGTGACGGCGTCACCGGTGCAAAAATTTCTTTATTTTTCCTTTGCATGGAATTAGCATTCTTGACAGGCAACCCATTCGTCTCGGAGCATAGCCGTGGATGCACACTCTGAGTATGCCGGCTTGATGCAACTGGCCCAGGTGCTCAGTACGCAGAACGATTATCAGGAAATTCTTCGACTGACCACTCAGCACACCACGCATCTGCTGGAAGCCGAGGTGGCGGCCATTCTCATGGCCAATCCCCGCAGCATGCAGACCATCAAAACCATCCACCGGGAAGGTGACAACGAATCCCCGCGCGAGTACCAGCTGCTGCAGACGTTGATCAGCGGCTGGATCATAAAGTACAATCAATCGCTTTGCATCACCGATTTGAAGCAGGATGCCCGTTTTAACAAGCTCAAACTGGAACGGATCGCCGTACGGTCGCTGCTCGGCGTTCCCGTGCGGGTGGAGGGCGTCCTTATTGGCTCTTTGCTGGTCTTTAACAAGTTGAACGGCGACGCGTTCAGTCAGGAAGAGTTATCCTTTCTCGAAAACCTGAGCATGATCGCCGCGCCCTATCTTCGCAACGTGCAGGCTCTGGCCCTGTTTTTTCAAACGCAGATGCCGCCCTCGGTGCTGTTGACCAAATATGCCGGCATGGGTTTGCTGGGCAAGAGCAAAAAATTTCTCGACCTGCTGCATGCCATCGAGGCGGCCGGTCACAGCGACGTGCGCGTGCTCCTGGAAGGGCTCAGCGGCACCGGCAAAGAGTGTGTGGCTCGCGCGATTCATCAGTGCAGCACGCGGGCGGCGCGGCCGTTCATTGCGGTAGATTGCGGTGCTATTCCGTCGCAATTGCTGGAGAGCGAACTGTTCGGCCATGTCAAAGGCGCCTTCACCGGCGCCATTCAGGACCGCAAAGGGTTGATGGAGGCGGCGCACGGCGGCACCTTGTTCCTCGATGAAGTCGCTGATTTATCACTGGAGATGCAGGCCAAGCTCATGCGGGTGTTGCAGGAAGGGGAGGTGCGGCCGGTGGGCAGCAACGTGATGCGCAAGACCGATGTGCGCATCATTTCCGCGACGCGCATCCCGCTCTGCGATCTGGTGAGCAAGGGGCTGTTTCGTGAAGATCTTTACTATCGTCTGCTGGTCTATCCGATTCAGGTGCCGCCGCTGCACGATCGCCGCGAAGATATTCCGGCTCTGGCCCATTACTTTCTGCAGCGATTCAGCGTTCAGCAGAACAAGCAGGCGGAGACGTTCAGTCCGCCTCTGCTTCGTTTCATGCAACAACGGCCCTGGCCGGGCAATGTGCGCGAATTGGAGAATTTCATCGAGCGCCTGCTGACGCTGACCGATGCGGAGGCCCTGGTCATCGATCACCTGCAGCTGCCGGAGCCGCTGCTGAAAGAGTTCCGGCGTATGCAGGTGGAAGACGTTGAGGCGGCCAATGTCAACAAATCGCTGACCGAGCTGGTGGACGAGTTTGAAGAGCAGGTTATCCGCAAGGCGCTGATCGGATGTCACTGGAACCAATCGCGGACAGCGGCCCGGCTGAAAATTTCCGAACAGACCATCCGCTACAAAATGGCCCGGCTTGGCATCACCAAGCCCGACAACGGCAAATAATTCATCAAACCATACAACCCCCGATTCCGGAGACATGCCCTTATGGCTCGACCCCGCGCCTGCAATCGACGACATTTTCTCAAAGTGGCCGGCCGCACTACGGCGGCCGCCTGGGTGACCGTTCATTCCTTTCGCCATCGCGTTCTCGGTGCCAACGATCGCATCCGCATCGCTCTCGTCGGCTGCGGCAACCGCGGCGTCGGTAATCTGATGGCCGGTCTGCTGCGCCTACAGTCCGATCACAACATTGAAATAGCCGCCTTGTGCGACGTCTGGCAGCTCAACCTGCAAAAGGCCTTGTCGCAACTGGCCGAACACCAGGCCCAACGACCGCGCACCTGTTCGCGCTACCAGGAGCTGCTGGCCGCCGACGATATCGATGCCGTCGTGATTGCGACGCCTGATTTCAGCCATGGCCCCATTCTCGTCGATTGCCTGCGGGCGCACAAGGACGTATATGTTGAAAAACAGATGTCCACCTCTCTGCAGCATGCCGTGCAGGCCGTGGAGCTGGCGGAGAAACACCGTTGCGTCGTTCAGGTCGGTACGCAGTTGCGCAGCTATCACCACTTTAAGGAAGGTCATCCGCTCATCCGGTCCGGCGTGCTCGGCAAGATCAGCCACGTGGAAACGCAGTATCATCACAATTATGCGCACTGGGCGAGGGATGTCAGCGATGTAAAAAAGCAGGATGTGGATTGGGAGGCTTTTCTGATGTATCTGCCCCGCGAGCCGTTTAATCCGCTGCGGTTCCGTCGCTGGCATTTGTATAAAGATATGACCAACGGCACCCCGGGATTGCTGGCCACGCATTATATCGATATGGCGACGTGGTATATGAACGATCCCTGGCCGCTATCGGCGGTCGCCCATGGCGGCATCTATGTGTGGCCGGACGGTCGTGAAATTCCGGACACCATGAACAGCACGCTGGTGTATCCCCAGGGATGGATGCTGACACTGACCTCGCGGTTCGGCAACAGCTACCCGTTGCCGAAAATCCGATTTTATGGAACCAGAGGCACGTTTGACAGCGATGCATGGACCGCCAGCGGCGCCGGCGGCACCCGCGAGGCTTTGTCCGAGTCTGTCTCCATCGCAGACCGGGATCTCAAGCCGGCGAACGAGGATGATAACCACATCCGCAACTGGCTGGAATGCCTGCGCTCGCGACAGACCCCCATGGCGCCGGTGCAGGCCGGCTTGGCCCATTCGGTGGCGGCCATCATGTGCTTTGCATCCTGGCAGAAGGGCCGGCGCATAGGCTTCAATGCTGAAAAAATGAAGCTGGAGGGTTAGCGCCCCTTTGCGGCGGCCTGGATGCGCTGCAGCAGCGCGGCATAGAACGCTTCGGCATCGTGATAGCCGCCGGCCATCTGCTCCATCGGGCAGGGCCCGGTCTTGTCGCGGTTTTTTATCTGGGCGGTGATCCGCCCGGCGTGCAGAGGGATCCCGTGCGCCGACAGCACCGCTTGCGCCGATTCGCTGGCCAACGGGGTGATGACCGCAGCGACCTTGCCGACGACGCAGAGGTACGCAGCGGCCCGGCCTACGATTTTGTCGATCACCGTGGCGCCGTCCATCTGCGGGCGAAGCTGCTGTAAACATGACAGCAGCGGCTTCAGCATCGGTTCAGTGGATTGAAAAAGGGTCGCACCGTCTTTTTCCACGCGTACGGATAATCCGTCTCGCTCCAGGGCTTTGATCTTTTCCTGCCAATCCTGCATTATCTGCTCTCTAATTGCAATGTTACCTCACCAGGCGCACAAACGCCGCCGGGTTGTGTCTTTAAAGCCAGAAGAGTAATTCCCGGTTCGATGTTTTTAAAAATTCTATTTTCAGCCCGAGCGCGCTGACAGCATGTTTTTATACCCTCAGCGTCACTCGGCGTTCTGCGGTGAATCAAGGTCCTGATTATGTCGACGCATTTTGCTCAACGCACGAGACGCGGAGAACGCAGAGAAAAACCGGCAGGTTCACCGGACCTGTATGGCCGGCAAGCAATCCACGGCAACCGGACAACCCGACTCTGCGGCCTCTACGTCTCGCGTTGAATCATTCAGGCTAGAGCAGCGATTCGGTTTTTGCATAGCGCAGCGGGAGATACTTGGGCTCCCACATGGCATTGAGAATCATGCGCATCAGCTTTTCGTCATCCCCTTTTATGCCGAGCCCTGAGGCCCGGGCCTCTTTGGCCACAGCCAGGGCGACTTGCGCCGAAACATAGCGGATCTTGCCGATGGACGGCAACAGTTTCCCACTGCGGAGATCCTCCCCGCCGACCAGTTCGCTCAATGCTTCCGAGGCTGCCATGAACATGCGATCGGTCACTTTGGGCGTACCGGAAATCAGAGCGCCGAGCCCGACGCCGGGAAAGATGTAGAGGTTATTGCACTGCGAAACGGCTCGTTCTTCACCGTTGATTTGCACCGGCTTGAACGGACTGCCGGTGCCGACCAGATAGCGGCCGTTGGTGGCTCGGGCTATGGTCTCGGGTGTGCATTCCGCCTTGGCGGTCGGATTGGAGAGCGGCATGATCAGCGGCAGGGCGGTATTGCCGGCTATGGCCGCGATCACCTCTTCCGTAAAGGCTCCGGACTGTCCGGTCACGCCGATCAGCACCGTAGCTTTGCCGTGGCGGATGGTCTCCAGCAGGGTGATATGCCCCGTGTCCTTGACGTTCCAGGCAGCGGTTTCAGAGCGGTGGCGGAGAAACGGAAGCTGTTCTTCGCTGACGTTCATGCCTTCGAGCAACAGCCCGTCTTTGTCGATTCCGTAAATCCGCGCAAGGGCCTCTTTTTCGCTCAATCCTTCTTTGATGAGGCCGGTGACGATCTGGCGGGCAATGCCGACGCCGGCCTGGCCTTGTCCGAACATGACAAACCGCTGATCCGACAATTTTTCCTGTTTTACCTTCATCGCGGAAAGCAGCACCGCCATGGCGACCGAACCGGTGCCCTGAATGTCGTCGTTGAAGGAACAGACCCGTTCGCGATAGGTTTGCAGGAGGCGAAAGGCATTGCCTTTGCCGAAATCTTCCCACTGCAGCAGCGCGCGCGGGAATTTGCGACGCACGCCGTTGACAAAATGTTCGACGATATCGTCATACGCCTGTCCGGATAGCCGTTGCTGCCGCAGGCCGATATAAAGGGGATCCTTGAGCAGCTCTTCGTTGTTGGTGCCGACGTCGAGCTGGATGGGCAGACAAAAGGCGGGGTGCAGGCCGGCTGCGGCCACATAGAGACTGATTTTGCCGATGGGGATGCCCATGCCGTTGGAGCCCAGATCGCCAAGGCCGAGGATGCGCTCTCCGTCCGTGACCACAATCAGGCTGACGTTCGCGAACGGGGCGTTGTCCAGAATGGAATCGATGTGATGGATATTGCGCGCCGATACGTACAGGCCGCGTCGCCGGCGGTAGAGATGGCTGAACTGCTGGCACGCCTTACCGACCGTGGGCGTATAAACGATGGGCAACATCTCTTCCAGGTGATCGAGGAGTAACGCGTAATAAAGGGTTTCGTTGCGATCCTGGAGTGAGAGCATATAGATATATTTTTCCAGGTCGCTGGATTTGACGGAATAGCTTTCATAGGTCCGCTGTTTCTGCAGGCTGAGATTAGCCACACCGTCAGGCAAGAGACCGCAAAGGCTCAGCCGGTCCCGTTCGTCCTCCGGGAACGCGGTGCCCTTGTTGTACATGGGATGCTCGCAGAGGAACTCTCCTTTAAGCGGCACCTCAATGTACTCTTCGCCGGTGAAGGGATCGGTTCGTTTCGAATAGATCAACATAGCCGCTCCTTAAATTAAAGTTGATTACATGCTGCATGAATAAATTAACAATTCCTGATCTCGGAGTCAAGGCCAGTTATTTTGTGTGGATTTCCCGCTTGCGGTTTTGTGGTTTTTTCGCTACCTTGGCTCAAGTAGCCTCTGGATCATCATGCCATCAGATCTGCACATTCGCCCGGCGCGAGCCGATGATATTGGATCCATCAGCGCGTTGCTCCTGCGAGCTTCTTACAGCCGCACGACGTGGCCCTCCCTGTTGCAGGGTGATTTTATCCGTTTATATGTTGACGAGCCGCAGGCGGTGACCCGCGTCGCAGAGCGCGGCAACCGCATGGTCGGCGTCGCCTTCGGCCACAAATGGGGCTCGCTGGGGTGGCTGGGTCCGCTGGCGGTGTCCGCACCAGAGCGCCGCGCCGGCATCGGCCGCACTCTCGTGGCAGAGGTGGTGGCGAGCCTGACCCAATCCGGTTGCAGGGCCGTGGCGCTTGACAGCGATGCGGATCCCGGCGTGGTGGTTCCGTTTTACCAACAGTTGCAGTTTCATCGTGTCGAGGATACGGTATCGTTGTTCAAAGAATTGTCGTCATCGGACCGGGGCGCCGGCACCTGGCTGTGTCCGGATGACGAGGCAGTTCGCTTTCGTCAAGGCGCGGACGAGATATGCCGGACGGACGCCGGCGGCCTGGTGCTGATGGTGTTCATCGAGTGGTGGCGTGCACGTGGCTGGGGTGAAGGGTATCTGCTGGAAGTGGACGGCGTCCCTGCGGCCCTGGCCGTGGTTATGCACCGCCGCCGGTTTATCCACGAAAGCGAGGGTGTTGTCCGGCTTGCGGTGTTGCTGCACCGAGCCGAACTGAACGCGCGCTCTCTGTGCGATGGGTTGGCCGCCGCCCTGCGGCGCCACTATCCGTCCGCCCGTTACCTGTACGTTCGGGCGCGCGCTGATGAGGAACGGAGCTGGCAAGAGGCCGGTTGGCGCAGGCACGGCTATGGGCAGCGCTGGATCTTGCCGGCACAAGCCTGGCCGTTGTGCAACGGCCTGTTCAGCCTGGAATAGGGCCGCTGCCGCTGGCGCGAATCCTGTCCGGCTCGCCGGCTGCCAGGAACAGTGAAAATGTTTGAAATACGGTCAAGTTTTTTATTGCAACAAACTTTAAAAATTATTACTTTAACATTGGAAAAAAACGTGTGTTATACAATCGTCAAAGAAGGAGTTGTTAATGGGTTCTGCGGTCGAAGTAACGGAAGCAACTTTTGATAATGAAGTGATAAAAGCGAATGTCCCCACGTTGGTGGACTTTTGGGCGGTGTGGTGCGGTCCGTGCAAAATGATAGCTCCGGTAGTTGAGGAAATCGCCGTGGAAAAAGCGGGCAGTATCAAAGTGTGCAAAGTGGATGTCGACAAAAACCGCGGCATCGCCACCAAATATGGAATTCGCAGCATACCGACGCTGTTGCTGTTTAAGAACGGTCAGGTCGTCGAGCAGATCGTGGGCGCCGCTTCCAAGGCCAACCTGCTGAATAAACTCGAACCGCATTTGCGCTGATGAACGATTTTAGCAACACCTATGCTGTCGTTATGGCCGGTGGAGTAGGCAGCCGGTTCTGGCCGAAAAGCCGCAAAGCGTTGCCCAAACAGTTTTTGTCGTTATTGGGCAAAGAGTCGCTTATTCAGGCCACCTGCGAGCGTTTGCAGGTGTTGTTGCCTACGGACCATCTTTGCATCGTTTCTACCAAGAGCCAATCGCACCTGGTGCAGGCGCAGCTGACCTGGCTCAAACCGGAGAATCTGCTGGCTGAGCCTTTCGGCAAAAACACGGCGCCCTGTATCGGACTGGCGGCGCTGCACCTGCTGCATCGATCGGCCGATGCGATCATGATCGTGCTGCCGGCGGACCATCACATCAGCAAGACCGACCGTTTTATCAAGGCGTTGCAGAACGCGGTCACGCTGATCCAGCAACAGCCGGAAGCGCTCGCCACCATCGGCATCGAGCCGAGCTACCCGGCCACAGGCTACGGCTATATTCAACGCGGTGAATCCTTCTCGTTCGATCACAGCCAGGCGTTCAAGGTGAGGGCGTTTGCCGAAAAGCCGACCCAGGAAGTGGCGAAACAGTTTTTCAGCAGCGGTGAATTTTTATGGAACAGCGGTATTTTTATCTGGCGCTGTCAGACCATCATCGACTATATCGAACAGCTAATGCCGGAGTTGTATATCGGCTTGCGCGACATACAAGCGGCCATCGGCACGCCGTCCTACGACAAGGTGCTGGAGCGGGTGTACAAGCAGATCCGCAGCGAGTCGATCGATTACGGCGTCATGGAACATGCCAGCCAGGTGATGGTGCTGGAAGGTGATTTTGGCTGGAGTGATGTCGGCAGCTGGGAAGAGGTGTATAACCGTTCCCCCAAAGACGAGAACGGCAATGTCTGGGTCGGAGATCCGATCAACAAGGATGCCCGCAACTGCTACGTCGAGTGCGGCGAACGCGTCGTGGCGCTGGTGGGGGTGAGCGATCTGATCGTGGTGGATACGGACGATGCGTTGTTGATTTGCAGCCGGAACCAATCACAGGATGTCAAATGGGTAGTCGAAAAGCTCAAACACAGCGAAAAGCAAAAGTATTTGTAGATATGAAAGAGGTCGAGATCCTGCAGGCTCTCGAAACTCTGGCCAAAGCGCTGAACCTGGATATCCGCTATGAAAAGGGAGATTTCCACGGCGGCTACTGCCGGTGCCGGACGAACAATCTGATCGTCATGCAGAAAAACGACCCTGTTCATCGCAAGATTCATGTGCTCGCGCGCGAGCTCAGCCTTTTTAATCTGGATTCCCTGTACGTCATGCCGGCGATTCGGGAAGTCATTCAGCAGGAGCAGGCCACGGCCGAAAAAAGCACGTTTCTGCACGAACATGTAACGCTGTGACCGCTGGCGTCACCAAGCGTTTTGGAGGTAACCCATGCAACGGAATGAACTGGACCAATTTTTTACCGAGCATCTGTTCATCCCTCAATTACAGGCAAAGAACAAGGAACAGGCCATCAGCGAACTGCTGGATCTGTTCGTCAAGGAAAAATATATCCGCAATCGTGACATCGTGCTGGAGATGCTGCATCAGCGCGAAAAACTCGGCAGCACCGGCATCGGCAAGGGGGTGGCGATTCCCCACGGCCGCACTACGGCGGCGTCCACCGTGCTGATCGCCTTCGGCAAGTCGGAAGCCGGCATCAATTTCGACGCCATTGACGGCAAGCCGGTGCATCTCTTTTTCATGGTGATCGCACCTCCCAACGACGAGGGCAATACCTATCTGCCGATTCTCGGCGCCCTGGTCACGATGCTCAACGAAAAGAGCAATCGCGACAGACTGCTTAAAGTGGACACGTTTGCCGGCTTTATGTCCCTAGTCACCGGAGACAAGTGATGATAAAAAAAGATCTGGAAGTGCTCGTTTCGCTGCAGGATATCGACCTGATGATAGAAGAGACCAGCGAAGTGGAAAAGCTCGGCTTTTCCGTCAGCGGCTATTCCGAACTGCGCAAAGCCCGCGAAGAACTGGCCACCAACATCAGCAAACCCCTGCTTTTCCGCTATGAACGGCTGCGCGCCAAATTGAAACGAGCCATCGTGCCGGTGAAAAACGATATCTGTCTGGGCTGCTTTTTGCGCCAGCCGACCTCCCTGGGCATCAAGGGCCGGGAAGACGAACAGATATTTACCTGCGAAAACTGCGGCCGCATGCTGTACTGGCTGGACTGAGCCGCTGTCGAACCCTGCGAATGCAAGCCGCCCCTGAGGCGGCTTTTTTATTCCTTCCATCCTGAAATGACAAAGGCCACGACATGTCGTGGCCTTTGTACGTTGACAGGGGCGAACGGATCAGACGATGCCGAACTGCTTGCCCAGTTTTTCAAAAATGCCCAGAACTTTGTCCAACTCTTCATCGGTGTGGGTCGCCATATAGCTGGTGCGGATAAGGGACATGCCCGGCGGTACGGCGGGGCTGATGACCGGATTGGCGAACACGCCGCTTTCATAGAGCATTTTCCAGAACCCGAAGGTCTTTTCATCTTCGCCGATGATGATTGGAATGATGGGCGTTTCGCTTTTGCCGGTGTTGAAACCAAGGTGCTGAAAGCCCTCTTTCATTTTGCGCACATTGTGCCACAGTTTTTCCCGGCGTTCCGGCTCTTTGATCAGGATGTCCAGGGCGGCCAGAACCGAGGCCACGGCGGCCGGCGGCGGGCTGGCCTGGAATATGAGCGCGCGCGATGTGTGCTTGATATAGTGCACCACGTCTTCCGGACCGGCGATAAAGCCGCCGATGGAGGCGAAGGACTTGCTGAAGGTGCCCATGATCAGGTCCACCTGATCCTCCACACCAAAGTGCTCGGCCGTTCCTCGGCCGTGCGCGCCCAGCACGCCCAGAGAATGGGCATCGTCCACCATGACCCGGGCGCTGTGCTTTTTGGCCGTTTTCACCAGGTTGGGAAGATCGACGATATCGCCGCCCATGCTGAATACGCCATCGGTCACGATCAGCGCGCCCTGATCCGCTTTTTTGTTGTTCGACAGAACGCGATCCAGGTCGTTCATATCGTTGTGACGATACTTTAACGCCTTGCCAAAAGCCAGCCGGGTGCCGTCGACAATGCTGGCATGGTTTTCGTTATCGCCGACCACCAGATCTTTGCGCCCCACCAGGGCAGAGATGGTGCCCTGGTTGGTGGTGAAACCGGTCGAAAAGATGAGCACCGCCTCTGTCTTCATAAACTCTGCCAGCCGGGTCTCCAGCTCTTCATGCAACGCCAGGGTGCCGTTGAGAAAGCGGGAACCGGTGCAGCCGGAACCGAACCGTTCAATGGCATCAACGGCCGCTTTTTTAACCCGAGGATCCTGGGTCAAGCCCAAATAGTTGTTGGAACCGATCATGATCAGCTTGTGACCCTTGATATACACCTCGGTGTCGGCGCCGGAATCGATAGCTTTGAAATAAGGATACCAGCCCTGCTCGATAGCTTCGCGTGCACGGGCTGATGTGCCTCTTGAACACTTGTCAAATAAATCCGCCAAAACGATGCCTCCAGTGATGAAAACAGTAGTGCAGCCTTACCTTCCCCGGGGTAATATACTCCTCCAATTTGTAAAAATTAGGTATTTATTCCTATTTTGTCAAGCCTTATATTCGCTCCAGGTCAGGATTTAATGACCATGCCGGCACGACCGCGGGCAGGGGCAAATACGGAGAACTATTGATAAATTGAATGTTTTGTCGTATTTTATCAGTGCAGGATACATTTTGGTGCTGGCATCATATGGAGAGCAAGAGCATGAAAGTGTTGGTAACCGGCAGTAACGGATTCATCGGCAGCGCCCTGGTGGAAAAATTGCTGGCGCAAGGCCATGAGGTGGTCTGTCTGGTGCGCCGCACCAGCAACCTGCGCTGGTTGGCAACCATGCCGGTCGCAACGGTCATCGCCGACCTGGAAAAGGGCACCGGCCTGCAGGAGGCGCTGCAGGGGATCCAGTGGGTCTTTCATCTGGCCGGTGTGACCAAAGCCATGGATCGACAGGGCTACTGGAACGGCAACGTGCTCGCCACGGAACAGTTGTTGCAGGCCTGTGCCGCCCGGAGCACGGTGGAGAAATTCATTTTCGTATCCAGCCAGGCTGCCGCCGGACCGAGCATCGCCGACTGCGCGGTCAGCGAAGAGATCGTACCGCATCCGGTCTCCCTGTACGGCGAAAGCAAACAGGCCGCCGAACGGCTCGTGCTGGAGTATGGCAGCCGCTTCCCGGTCACCATCGTGCGGCCGCCGTCGGTGTATGGACCGCGCGATCGCGATATTTTTGTCTATTTCCAGAACGTCAACAGAGGGCTGTTGCTCATTCTCGGCAAAGGTAGGCAGAAAATAAGCATCGTCCATGTGGATGACCTGACCGACGGCATGATACTGGCCGCCGCCAGGGCCAACAGCCGCGATCAGATCTATTTTCTGTCCGGCGACGGCGCCTATGACTGGCCGACCATAGGCGGTATGATCGCCCGCGGCCTGAATAAAAAGGCCTGGACGATACATGTGCCGATCGCTCTCTTATACCTGATCTCCGGCATCACCACCCTGTATGGGCGAGCCGTCGGCAAGCCGGCCCTGTTGAACCGCGATAAAGTGAACGAAATGGTACAGCCCGGCTGGCTGTGCAGCAACGAAAAGGCGAAAAAAGAGCTGGGATTTGCTCCGGCGGTCACGTTGTCGGAAGGATTGCAGCAGACCGCCCGATGGTATAAGGAACAGGGATGGTTGTCCTGAATGTGAAAAATGTGGTGAAATGACCACATTGAAAAATAAATTTGGTTATTTCACCATTTATTCTTATATTGACCAGGATCAAATGTATGCTGAAAGTCTAATTTAATAGTGCATCAAACACATAATGTGCTCATACACTCGGTGGCGCCAGGCGGCTGGCAGATATAAAGTTCCCCCCAAGTCGGATTCTGCTTCTACTAGTTGAATCCCGACCGTCTCCTCACAGGGAAAAGCCCGAACTCGCTTCGGGCTTTCCTTTTTACATGTAACCGATCATGCAAGAACCAGGGGTGTACGTGTTACAAGAATACGGAGTGGAAACAGCATCAGCAGGTGCCGGCCTGGAGGTCGTTTTCGGCGCCTATCGGCAGCAGGCGCATGCCCATCATGCCGAGTTGAAAAAAAGAGGGCAAAAAGCACTGTGGCTGGCCTGTTCGAAATGGGCGGATTCGTCGCGGCTGGATCTGTCCCGCTGGGACGTGGCGGTCCTGTTTCAGGATCTGCCGCCGGAGCAATCGCAGCCGCTGTTGAGTTCGCTGCTGAACCGTGTGCTGGTGCCCATGCTGCTGCAGAACCGTAAAGTGTATTTTTATTCGCAGCCGCACCGTTCCAGTTATGAGGCGCAAATTTCCAGCAATGACCTGCACGCGAATTTCCCGGCTCTCTATA
>CAZISM010000051.1:18644-36046 GCA_964541895.1 uncultured Cytophagia bacterium | reverse complement strand
AAAGGTACCAAATCCAGAACCGCCAAACAGATCGCCCAGTCCATTGAATCGCTGGGCGGCTCCCTGAACGCCAGCACCGGCAAGGAGCTGTCCGTATACACGGCGCATGTCGTCGACGAGGATGCCGGAGTGGCGGTTGCTACCCTGGCCGATCTGTTGCAGAATCCCCGTTTGGCTGCCGGAGATATCGAGCTGGAGCGGAACGTCATCCTGACCGAGATTAATCACGCCCTGGAAGATCCGGAAGAGATGGCCATAGATTATCTCTATCTGCAGCTCTACCCGGATCATCCGCTGGGACATTTTATTTATGGTTCCGTCGAGCATGTCCGCTCTTTTCAACGCAAGGATTTTGTGCACTATGCCGGACGGCACTATACGCCTTCCAGAATGGTCATATCAGCCGCCGGCCATGTCGAACATAAAAAATTTGTCCGTCTGGTTGAAAAGCATTTCGACGGCGCACGGCCATCCGGGCCGGCCGCTGCAATCCCGGCTATTCCGGAAGGCTATGCGCTCTTTCAGCGCCACTCGTTTCCGACGCTGCAACAGGCGCATATCGCCATGGGCACGCGCATCTGCAGTTATTCATCTGAGGATAAATACGGTTTGTTGCTCCTGGATGCCATACTCGGTGGCGGTATGAGTTCGCGTCTGTTCCAGAATATCCGCGAGCGCTATGGATTCGCCTATTCGCTGTACAGTTTCACCGACCTGCTGAGCACCACAGGCATATTCGGATTGTATATCGGCTGCGAACCCGGCCGCGTGCAGCAGTCTATCGAACTGCTGCAAAAAGAGCTGCAACGCCTCTACAGGCAGGGCGTCCGCCAGGAAGAGCTGGATATGATCAAAACCCAAACCAAAGGTGGTTTGATCCTTGGCCTCGAGGGGAGCAGTGCGCGCATGCGTCGCATCGGTGAAAACGAGATATATTGCACTTCTCACCTGACGGCGGCGCACGTGGTGAGTAAAATAGAAAAATTGCAGCGTCGTGATCTTGGCCTGCTGATCGAAAAATACCTCGATCCGGCCCGGTTCAGCACAGTGCTCATCGCGCCGGACAAAAAGCCGATGCGCAAAGGCAGGACGGCCTAGCCGCAGAGCGCCACGTGCCCATATTAGCATACCATCACATCGATCCCCATTTTGATCTCGCAGCCACCCGCATTCCGCCGGCCCGGTTCGAGCGCCAGATAGAAACCGCCTTGCAGCTTGGCTGCCGTTTCTGCGGGCTCGACGAATACCTGGCACAGCCGCAACCGCGTACACTCACGTTGACCTTTGATGACGGGTTTGCGTCAGTGTACGACCATGCTTTGCCGATTCTGCGGCATTATGGCATCACCGCTACAGTCTTTGTGGTCGCAGGATATGTGGGACAATATGACGACTGGGATGTCAACTTTGGCAGAATCCGCTTCCCGCATTTGACCTGGAAACAGATTGAAGAATTGCTTAAAACAGGTTGGCAGGTCGAGTCCCATGCCATGTTTCATAACGATCTAAGCAAAATCGGCAAGTGGCCGTGCTTTCGCGAGTTACTGCTATCCAAATCACTGATAGAACGCCGCCTCAACAACCGGGTTAAATATATCTCTTATCCTTTTGGAAATACCGACGCTTGTGTTGTGCAAGCTGCAGTAAAAGCTGGATATAGCGGCGGATTGGTCATGTCGCGTATCGGAAATAATCTGCCGTCTGAATTTGTTGTTCCGCGTCTGGGTGTATATATTTTTGACACCCGGCGCACTTTTGCGCATAAAATACTTGCGAAACATGAAAATTTTTATAAATTTATGCAAAGAGGAATCGATGTATGCTCAGATGGCACCGTTCTAGTGAAGCATGGCCTGCAACTCACTAAAAAATAGTGCTTGATTATTGTCGCAATTATCATTAATTTTTGGGAACGAAGGGGAGATTCAATCTCAGGTAAAAAAAGGGATGGAAGAAAAAGCCATAAAGCGACTTTACTACTCCATCGCCGAAGTCAGCCAGATTACCGGCATAAAGCCGTATGTCCTGAGATTTTGGGAAACAGAGTTTCCCGAGCTCCGTCCTGCCAAAAACAGCGCCGGAAACCGGATATATCGCAAGAGCGATATCAGGACGGTTTTCATGATCAAGCGCCTCCTGTATGATGACAAATACACCATCGAAGGCGCCAGGCAGCGGTTAAAGCAGTTGCGGAATGCAGATGAACCTCAGTTGAGCCTGTTCTTTAAAGAGATCAAGCAAGAGGAGCTGTTGCGCGAGATGCAGCAGGCTCTTGTGGATCTGCTTGATATCCTCGATGAAAACCGGGGAACGCAAGAGCAGAGCACCTGATGGGAAATGGTTTGTTCGGGGCGTAGCGCAGTCCGGTTAGCGCACTTGACTGGGGGTCAAGGGGTCGGTGGTTCGAATCCACTCGCCCCGACCAACGTAGAGCCTGTAATTCGAATATGAGTTACAGGCTTTTTTGTTGCAGGCACGGCCGGCTGCAATCGAGGCGGCCTGACCGGCGCGCGGGTTGCCTATTTGGTTTCGGTCCCTCTTACGCGATGCTTTTCTCTTGGTTGTATATAAGGTATTACCTTACCTGGTGACCGTACCTGTGCCGGCAGGGCAGACGGCCCTTTTGCTAATGAGGCTGCAGTGAAGATTGCCTATTTAAATTATATGAACGGCCTGTGGAGCTATTCCATCGGCTCTACCGTCAAAGCGCTCAAGCTGCTTTCCGGATTGGAACAGCACGGTTGCAGCGTCGTTTTTCACTGGCGGCGTGAAGGGATTAAAGAGCCGGGAGCCGCCGGATCGGGCCGGCGCAACCGCGCCAAGGCAGTGGCCCGCCTGTTGCTCTTTACCCCGCGCGAGGTGGTGCACAATGTTCTGGATTATATCCGGGAAGTACGCCTGCTGCGGGCCGACCCACCCGATCTGGTCATCACCCGCCTGGATGCCCTGCGGATTTCTCCCTGGTTCGTCGCCCGCAACTATGGCATTCCACTGGTCGTGGAAGCGGACGGTGCCAACAGCTATGAATGGCTTCATTATAACGGCGGGCCGCATTTATGGAAATGGGTTGTGCTGGCTTGCGAAAAGTTTCTGCTCAAAAATGCGGATCTTGTCTTTACCCAATCGACCGTGGCCAAAGAGTACTTTGTGCGCACCCATGGCCTGACCGAGGGACGATTCCGCGTTATCACCAACGGCGCCGACCCGGTGCCGGAGACCGCCCCGGAGCTCCGAATGGCTCTGCGGCGGCAGTTGGGGATAGCAGATTCCCATCACGTCATCGGTTTTCTCGGGTCCATGCACCATTGGCACGGCATCGGCGATTTGGCCGGATTGATTCGCGCCGTCCTTGCGCGACATGACCGCTCGGTTTTTCTGTTCGTCGGCTCTGGAGGGTCACAGGCCAATGAACTCAAAAAACGACTGGACGATGCAGAGCAGTCCCGTTTGATCTTTGTCGGTAACGTAGACCGCACCATCGTGCATCGCTATGTGCAGTTGTTCGATGTTGCTCTGGCGCCCTATCCTGATATGGAGCTGTTTTACTTTTCACCCATGAAACTTTTTGAGTACATGGCGGCGGGCACAGCGATTGTGGCACCGGCGCTGGGCCAGGTGGCCGAGCTCCTGCATCACGATGTCACCGCCGCGCTGTATACGCCAGGTCGGACGGATGAAATGCAGGCGACTGTTATATCTCTGCTGGATTCTGCCGAAACGCGTGAACGGCTGGGCCGGGAGGCGCAGCGTGTGTTTCTGCAGCACCACACCTGGGAGATCAAATCCGCGGAACTCTATTCCGCTTTATCATACATAGCGGGTTGACATGAAACGACGCGAATTTCTTGCACATTCTGCCGCCGCCATGACGGTGCTGTCGGCTGACGGCCTGTTGGGCCGGCCATATACCGGCCAAGGTCAGGCGCAGGGCTTGCAAACGATCGATCCGATGGTGCCCTTCCGTTTTTACAGCAACCGCTTTTCTTACATGCTGAAACAGATGATCGAAATCAACGAATACAGCGGATTGCGCCGCTTCCTGTTGACGGCTCCCATGGAAGAGGTCCGGTTGAGTGGTTTTCCTTCTGCGCACGTGTACCAGGAGATCGGAGAGCTGGTACATAAAGTCAAAACCGAACTCGCATCCTATGGCATTCAGGTAGGGTGGTGGTGTGCGCCGTCATTGCGTTCCGGATTCAGTCCATCGTTTCAGTATATCACCGATCTCGACGGCACGGTGTCCGAGCAAACGCCGTGTCCACTCTGTCCGGAATTCAGCCGGGTGTTCAGCGACAACGTTGCTCTGGCTGTCAAGGTCGGCCGTCCGTTCATGGTGCAGTTCGAGGATGACTATGAATTGAGTTGGCAGCCCCCTTCGGTGCGTTTTGGCTGTTTTTGCCCCCATCATCTGGCGCTGTTTGCCAGACGGCAGGACCGGCGCTACGCACGCGAAGAGCTGCTGGAGATATTCAAACAGGTGACTCCGGAGAGCATCCGCCTGCGCCGCGCGTGGGCGGAACTCAGCCGCGATTCACTGGTTGAACTCGCCCTTTTGATTCGGACGAAAATCGATGCAGTGGCTTCCGCAACGCGCGTTTCCCTGTGTCAGTCCGGGATGAGCGATTTTGACGGCGATTTTGCTCAGGCCGTCGCCCGGGCGTTCGCCGGCACCACCCGGCCGGCTGTTCGCCTCTATGGCTCCAGTTATTCGTCGGACGATGCGGTATCTCTTCCGGATAACATGTTTCACGCGCTCTACAGCCGTCAGCATCTGCCTGATGATTTCGAATTTTTTCATGAATCCGACACCTATCCCCATACCCGGTTTTTCATGTCGGCCGCCAAAATCAAGAGCCTGATGACGACGGCCTTTGCTTACGGCTTTGATGATTCGCTGTTTTATGCGACACAGTATCTGGACGATCCGGCTGAGGAGACAGGCTATCTCGCCATGTTTCGCGACGAAGTGAAGCGGTTCGCCGCTCTCAAGGAGGCGGTTACAGACACGGTGGTCAGCGGCTGTGAAATAATTCATCGGCCCTTCGGCCATGTCCACAATCCTTATAAAGGGGGAAATCCTGGGGTTCCCTTTAACGACTGGGTACGTGTGGCGGGGCGTTTTGGCATACCCTGCACCTCCAGCAACGGGACCGTCAAGCTTGTTTCCGGCAATCTGGCGGCTGCGTTGACTGACCAGGAAATAGAGGAGCTGTTGCACGGCGGCCTGTTCCTTGACGGCGAAGCGGCGTATGTTTTGTATCAGAGGGGGTGGGGGGCATGGCTCGGAGCCCGGGTTGCTCCGGGCCGGACGGCTTCGTTTTGCTATGAAGGCTTGCGCGACCTCCATGAGTATCCGGCTCTACGCGGCAGATTAATGTACAATCTGATTTTCGCACCCGCCGGCAGCGAGGGTGGCTCCTTTTACGAGCTGACTCCTGAACCAGGAGCGGAAACGATCACCGATTTTCTTGATGCCGGAGAGCAACCGGTCATCCCCGGTCTGATTCGCTACGAAAATAAATGGGGAGGACGCGTGGCGATTATGGCGTTCAAACTGAGCGGCAACCGTTCGTCGGCCCTGTTTAATTATAAAAAGAAGGAGCTGGTTCGCCGCACCATCGAGTGGCTCGGCAGAGAGCCGTTACCGGTTTATATAAAAGATATTCCCAATGTGTTCTGTGTGTGTAACCGGGCTCCATCCGGACGGCGGGCCATTGCGACCATCATCAGCCTGAATTCGGATCCCTATGAATCTTTATCGCTCGAGGTTGCCCCGCCATGGTGCACCGCTCGGGTACACCTGTTGGCGAACGACGGACGCTGGCAGAAAGCGGCTATCAAGACGTCGGATCGTACGATAACGATAAAGACCGCTCTTGCCAGGATGGCCCCGGTCATAATATCCTTCACCGCATGAGTGCGCGACATGCCCCCCGGGTGCTTTTATGCAGTCATGGGGTCCGCCTGCACCTATGAGGCGAGGAGCCTTGCACCATTCTGGCGCGGCTCCTGTGCAAAATCCACTATGTGCTGCTGTTCGCTAGACCATCCTGTATTCCGCATACCCGGGCACATATTCAGCCCGTTTGATTTTGTTGGTGGGCGTCTTGATGAAGGGTGCGGTTTGCTCGATGACCCGAATGAGGCGCGAAAACGCCGGCAGCTTGGCATTCACATCCTGCCGCACGATTTCCAGAATGGTGGCCACATCCGAAGCGATGACATCCTCATCCTGTTGCTGATTCAGCGTTTCAATGTAGGCATAATTCGGGTAGATGCGCGCGACCAGCTGGTGCTCCAGCTGATAGACGAGGGCTTCTTCCACAAAAATGGATTCCGCCAGCAAGGCCTCCACGACTTCAGGATAGATGTTTTCGCCGGACGGACCGACGATGACATTTTTGGACCTGCCAGTTATGAATAAAAACCCGTCCTTGTCCAAATAGCCCCGGTCACCACTGATGAACCAGCCGTCCGCTGTGAACACCTTGTCCGTAGCTTCTTTGTTCTTATAATATCCTTTCATCACCTGCGGCCCTTTGATGCATATCTCGCCGATTCCGGATTTCGGATCCGCATCTGCTATTCTAATGGAGGTGTCGGTGATGGCATGGCCGGGCGAACCGGGCTTTTGTGATGGCATGGAGGAAAACGTCACCAGCGGCGAGCATTCGCTCAGACCATAGCCGCAGCAATAGGGAATGCGGCCCTGCCGCATAAACGTCTCCACTTCGGGAGAAAAACTGGCACCGCCGATGATGACGCAATCGAGACGACCACCAAGGACGGCTTTGATTTTCCTGCCTATGATCCGGTAGAGCACTTTTTTTGTTACCGCGGTTTTGGCGAGCAGGCGCATGGCGCGGCTGCCGGCGATGATCGGTACCACCTGCTTGTGATAGATTTTCTCAAACACCAGCGGCACGGCGCCGAGTATGGTGGGGCGAACCTGTTGCATGGCGGCCAGCAATACTTTCGGTGAAGGCGGTTTATTGAGGTAATAGATGCTGGCTCCGCAATAGATGATGGAAAGAAACGCCGAGGTCGATCCGAAGGCGTGTGCCATGGGCAATATGGACAATATGGAGCTGTGTGGACCGATGACCTTGAGCAGATCCGGGCCTTCAAACAGATTGCTGACCAGATTTTTGTGTGTCAGCATGACGCCTTTGGAATGGCCGGTGGTGCCGGAGGTGTAAAGGATCTCGGCCAGATCCTCCTCCTCGATCGGACGGATCGCCGGCGATTTTGATTTTTCGCCCGCCCGCAACAGCTCTGGCAGTTGCTGCAGCTGCGTCCACAACGATGGCTTGTTTTTTTCGCGTTTGGAGAGCAGGGAAAAATCGTTCAAGTTGATGACATGGCGCAGCCGCGCCAGCACAGGAAGGTTCAGGTTTTGTGCCAGGTGCTCGCTGATAAAAATGGCCGCCGCGTCCGAATGCTTGATGATATGATCGATGTCCTGTTCGGGAAACTCTTCAAGAATGGGCACGGCGACGGCGCCGGAGGTCATAATGGCCATATAAGCCGTGGCCCAGTTGGGAGAGGAGCTGCCAAGAATTATGATTTTGTCCTGTTTTTGCACTCCCAGTGCGGCCAAAAGCGATTGGACGCTTTTAATCCGCTGATCCAGTTCACGATAGGTGATCGGTTCTTCGCCGACCAGCGCCAGCGACGGCCGCGATCCGTACTTTATCACCACCTGGTCCCAGAAACAATCCAGGGTATAACGCTCCAGTCCGAATTTTTTCATTCCAATTCCCTGCCTGTTGTCAAAAGTGCTATCCCAAATCATCATTGCTTCGAGTAAAATAATTAAACCTGATACTGAAGATAAAAAAACAAGTATGTCGCGGTCAATCGGCCCTGGGGCTCCAGAGAAAAACACGGCGATGCAAGCCGCCGCGCGCGTTGCGATCCGGCGGCAGCGTCTCGATAAGCAGAGCGACATGATTGGATTGGCCCGGACGAATATGTGAGGTGACCTCCAGGTCAAACGCGTTCTTGGTGCTCTGCCGCTGGCGGTGATCCAGCAATTGCCCATTGACCCACACCCATAACTTGACGCTATAGATTCCGCCGATCGTGAGCCGCAACGGCAGGCCGGCGGCAGCAGCCGGCACCTCAAACCTGGTACGATACCAGGCGTGTCCGCTGTACCCATAGCCTTTCTCATCCTGCAGGCCTTGTGCTTCCCAATACATCGTGCCATCCAATTCATCCCATGGGCCGGTTGCATCCGGCGCATACCAGCCTTTGAACACGCCGATCTTTTCTACGTCTTTGCGGAACTGCCAACGCCGTGGTGTGACCGTAATGAGACGGCCGTTCATGCCGTTGCTGCGATCGGCCAGATCCTGATAGGTCTGGCGGTGCCATTCCAGGGCGCCGTCGCCTTTGCTGGCCCATTCGGGTGTAACAGGAATAAGGGATGGATTGATGTTGCCCAGTTCGGTGCGCAGGCGCAGCATGTCATCGGCATGGCGTACCGCATTGACAAAATCCGCTTCGCCGGCCGCTTCTTCCATTGCCAGATAGGCCTGTATATATTTATGCACCCATTCAAGGACCTGCACATGCAGCCGCTCAGGTCCGTTCCCTGCTTTCCGCACCGCTTCTGCCATATAACGATCCAGCCTGGCCATGACCGTTGGAGTATATATCGTCCGCCACGGCGTCAATCGGCCGAACGTTTCATGGATGGTCGATTCACCCACGGCCCGCTCCTGTGTCCAGATATACTTCTCCACAGGCCGTGCTGCTGCCCCATAAAAAATTTCACAATAATCGCGTACCAGGGCATTCACGTCCGCCCGGGCATGCCACATCAATTTGGACCTGACATAATAATTAAGGTGGGTTACCATCCAGCAGTTCTGGCCTTCTGTCCAAAAGCCCCACACCCCGCGATCCTTAAAGTAACGAAAATCGTTCTGCAGATTGTGCAGCATGGGAAACGGCATGCCATCGATGGATTTGCCAGGATCGTAATCATAGATGAACACGCAACGCAGTTCGCTGGTCCAGCGGTCGAGCACATCCTTGTACAGCTGCCGCTGCCAGCATTTAGCGTCATCGATGGGGTGGAAGGTGCAGCAATCCAGCAGAGCGGATTGAATGCCCAGATTCGGACTCAACGGACCGATTCCTTGCGGGGGCCGGACGCGATTGGCGTAGCCATTGGTCAGCAGCCAGCGGTCGGGAAAATCCTTATACACCTCTGTTGCCACCGCATTGGCGAAACGAAACCAGACGTCGCTCAGGCTCGGTTCCCCCAGCCCTTTCCCGGAGAAATTCGGATTAGCCGCTTCGCAGCGCGGGCAGAAACATTGCGGGTGACCGTCCGGCGGCGCAAAGCCAAAGGTTATTATTTCCGGGTGGCTGCGAAATTCCTCCTTGATGGTTTCGGCAGCAATCTTTACGGCATCCGGCTCGGTGAGACAGAGCATCTCTTTGCTACGCTCACCTTTTTTTTCTATAGCGTAGATATGGGGGTGGCTGGCATAATAGGTATCCGACGGCGCCAAGCGAGTTATGCTGCCATCGCCAGGCAGGCTGAGGCCTCTCAATGTGTTCATGCGGTTGCGATCCATCCAGGTTGCAAAATCGCGCACGTCTTGCGCCGTTGCCGGCATCCAGCCTGAATACCAGATATTGCGGAAGCGAAAGTCCGGCTGCTCGTGGACGTCCAGCGCGGCCACCGTGATGGTTTTCGATTTGGGAATCACTTCGCCGTATGCGCCAGGGAAAAACCAGCGGCAACCCAGCCGCTCGAGAAGGTCATTGACGGCATAGACCGTGCCGCGGTAAAAGGGATGTTCGTTGCCGGCCAGAATCAGGGTGTTGTCCACGGTACGCAGAATATACTCTTCTTCATTCATGGCGCTGGTCAGGCGCGGCAATATATCTGTTCCGAGTTCGGCCGCTCGCCGGCTGCGGCCCACCAGTATCTGTGTTCCTGTTATTGCCGCTGTTTCTTCCAGAATATCCAGGCGCGCGCCGCTGATGCGGAAAAGATATTCCTGCAACAGGCTGGCGGCTTCGCGGGCCTGTTCGCTGGCAGAGGTGGCCAGCACAATTACAGCCATCGGCTTGCCCTGGTCGACCAGGACTGTCGCCGCGTATAAACGGGGCGTGCAAAGCAAAAGAAACAGGGCCAAAAAGGCCTTACGCATCAGGCTGCCCCGCTTTAGACAGATGTAGATACCATTCCTGAATACTATTTCAACCATACGAGATTCATTCCTTTCGACATTCAAATTTCAGAAAACTTAACCAATGTGAGCCAGAAATGCAATACTAATTGGCGAACGGTAAATCTGTCAGTAAGCGAGTTTTCTGAACTCTTTGATGCGGTGAAATGTAATTATATTCGTATCATGTGGTGTCTTGGCCCGTTCATTCCCTGAGCGGCTCAGCACCAACAGATCTTCGCCGTCCAGAACCATGGAAGCATAGTGTCGCGAAGCTTTTTCCACCGGCCCGATCGCAACCAGGCCGGCGAAACACCAGTCGATCATGTTCTTTGAAAAATGCAGTTGCAGACGGCGGCGTTCATTGTTGGGCAGGTTATAGCGGTCGGCAGAGAGGCTGTCCGGACGGGTCATGCTGTCTGTGGCCTGGGTTGAGAGAAGCCAGTAGAGTCGGGAAATCTGGTCGTACAGCACATGGAATTTCATCTGTCCGCCCGGACAGGGCACATAGAGCATGGTTTTTCCGGAGGGAGCTTTTTCCAGCATCGTTTTCATCGAACCGGTACCGGGCAGGTCACCCTGCTCGACGACCTTGGCCATACAGGCATATCCGCTGCCGCCGGTGTGGGCGCGACACCAGAGGTGAAACGTTTTATGGTTTGGATCATACCAGAAATGAGTCGGATCGTTGAACTGGACCACATTGGCTTCCAGCCAGCCGATGGGCGAGCAATTGCGATGAGGCGCCGGATAAGAGCCTTCGGGGTAGGGCGCACTAAAGAAAGGTACGCCGAAAAAATCGATCGCCGGATCGCTCTCTGCCTGTGGCAGAGCGTCGCGAAAACTGAGTTCAGAGGCGAATGTCCAGTTTTCGCGTTTGCTCAGATCATCGCTGATACGGCCGCGCAGCAACACCGGCGCCAATTCACCGACGTACCATGTTTTGACGTCAAAGGTGAGGCGCCGCTCCATCACCAGATAGACACAGCCATTAGCCGTCAAGACATTGCATGGCGCCTGATGCCAATGTTGGCCATAGGTGAGTTTTGCCGGTTTCGACCAGGTCTGGCCGGCGTCATCGGAGCGGATGATTGTCAGGTCGCCGGCATGACCCAGTACATATAGAGCCTTGCCCGCTGTAAACGGACGGGCATGCATAAAGGGAAACGCCGCCCGTTGCGTCCAGGTGCGGCCTTTGTCGTCAGAGGTAAAGATTCTGCCCTGCCAGTACCAGCCGTTGTCTGACAGTCGCCATTTCACGCCCTCCATATCAGCCACGCCAGGCCCGCCGAGATCGATCGTCGCCACCAGCCGTCCATTATCGAGCCGAACAAGTCCGGGGCTGTAGGCAAAGATATTCTGCGGATCCGGTGACTCAAAGAGGCTGACATAGTCGTTGGCCAGAGGGCTGATATGGTCTGCGGCCTCACTCTGTGTGATAAAGGTGAACACCCATGCTGCCGTAAAGATCAAATACTTGATTCGTGACATGCGCCGGTACTCCTTCCTGCAAATGCGGCGGCGTAATGGCATTGGTACTAAACCGTATGCTGAGCCCATGGTGCGGCTGATCGCCATGCTGTTCAGAGTTATAAAAGTTTAAGTGCGGATGAATCGATGCGTAATCAGGATAAAGATAGCCCTTTGCAGATTCTGGATCAAGCCGTTTTTAAGAACAGGGGGCGATGAGAAGGGGAGCGGAAGAGTTCACAGGTTCAGACGTCATGATGCCGGTGCGCAAGGGGCGGCAGATGGCAAATGGACGAAGGCTGAAGCAGAGTGAAGCGGTGGCTGCATCGAGGTTCTGTATGCTGATCATCTTTGTCGGCCAGGAATGCGATTTTTGGCGATCGCTCAACAGAGCCTGGCAGCAAGGTGGCGAACGCAGACTCAGGCCAGCAGAGAGCGCAATTTAGCTTCAGGTTGCGGACCGACCAGAAATTCGCTGATTTTGCCGGTCTCCACCAGCACCGTGCTGGGCGTGCCCATGACGCCGAACTGGCGTGCAACGGTGAGGTCGCGGGATATATCGACGGGATAAACATTCTTTTGCGATTTTGCCATTTTTTGCACCACCGGCGTCATGGTACGGCAGGCACCGCAATTGGGGCTGAAGAAGTAAAGCAGCACTTTATCGCCACGCTGAATCGCTTTGCCTGCGGCACCGCTTACGACCGGCGCTGGTTTGCCTTTTTGCAGGCGCATTTTAAAAGCCATAAAGAACTGCAACAGGAAAAAAAGCGCGATCACGCCCAGAACGATGTACAGAATAGTCATCTCACTCTCCTTGTTTCAATTTGTGATTAGATGCTAACGCAGACTAAAAGTTGCATATAAAACCGTTTTTCCGCCTGCAGAGACATACTGAGCGGCCGTCATCCTGCCGCCGAACGAGGGAGACCGGTGTGGAAAAGCATAATTTGCTTGTTTCTGAGCATCGTTCTGGCTAGATTACGTCCCTCCATTTTAAGTTGAAGGGGAGGTCTCGAACATGGAATGCTACGGCTGGCAAAGACGAGCCCGATAATCGCCCAAAAAGCTGAATGAGGAAAAAATGAAAAAGATCTTGATGGCCATTATCTTTACTTTCGGCTTCATCTGTTCCGTATTTTCACAGGATAAGCCAACATCCGCAAAATCGCTTCCGATCATGGCATGGACCGGGATGCCGCTGGAAGAAACCACGCTGGATCGTTTCAACGAACTGAAAGAGATGGGTATCACCATTTCGCTTGCCACCTATCCGGACATAACGTCCATGCGCAAAGCGCTGGATCTGGCTCACAAGGCAGGCCTGAAAATGGTGGCCTCCTGTCCGGAATTAAAAAACGATTGTGAAAAAACGGTGTCCTATTTCAAGGATCATCCCGCCCTGGCAGGTTACTTTTTGCGGGACGAGCCGGTGCGCAAGGATTTTGACGAACTGGGTGAATGGGCCAAAAAAATCTCTGCAGCAGACCCCAAACATTTCTGTTTCGTGAACCTGATTGCGGCCATTCATCCCGCAAAAACAGAAGCGTTGGGTTGCAGATCCTACGCTGAATTTCTGCGTACGTTCGCCGCCATCGTTCCGGTCACTTTTATCTCGTACGATTTTTATCCGGTTCTTACGGATGGATTGCACGAGTTTTGGTATGAAGGGCTGGAAATCGTTGCTGCCGAGTCCCGCAAGCTGGGAAAACCATTCTGGGCGTTTGCTTTGGCCAGTTCCTACAATGAGCTTCATCCGTTGCCCACGATCCCGGCGCTTAGAATTCAACAATTCAGCAATCTGGCCTATGGCGCGCAGGGGTTGGAATACTGGTCCTACTGGATGTCGCCCGGCCTGCGAAGCGCTCCCATCGACTTGAGCGGTCGCCGTACTGACGTGTATGACCGGATAAAATCCGTGAATGCGGAAATCAAAAACCTGGCCTGGGTGTTCGCCGGAGCTAGAGTGGTCTCGGTCAGCCACACCGGAGTCGTCATTCCGCGCGGCACATCCCGTTTGACGGCCTTGCCATGGGCCATCAAAGTTTTTGAAACAGAGGGTTCCGGCGCCCTGGTGTCGATCCTGGAGAACGGAGCCAGCAGTTTTTGCGTCGTGATAAACCGCAACCTGGAAAAAACCATGCCTCTGATCATCCTTGGCGATAAACGCCTGAACAGAGTATTAAAGGACGGTACGGTCGTCAACGCTTCCCGTTATGCCGGCAGAACAGAACTTGAACCGGGAGATATGGCTGTGTACATGTTTCCAACCAAAGAAAAGGAATAGCGATGAATAAGAAATTACTCGCGGGGATGATCTTCTTTGCCATTTTCGTTCAGGTTCATGCACAGCAGAAACTGACCGCGAAAGGGACCGTTCCGGTCATGTCGTGGGGAGGCATTTCGCAACACCAGATTTCAGTAGAAAATTACCGCAAACTGAAAGAGGTGGGCGTCAATATTGATATCGCTTTTTTTCAGCATGCGGACTCGCTGGCGGTTGCCCTGGATGCCGCTGGAAAGGCGGGAGTAAAACTGATGATTTCCTGTCCGGAACTGAAAACCGCGCCGGAACAAACGGCCGCCAGATTTAAAGAGCATCCTGCGCTGGAGGGATATTACCTGGCTGATGAACCGGGTAAAGCACAGTTTCAGGAGCTCGCGGACTGGAACAGACGCCTGAAATTAGCTGATGACAACCATTACAGCTTTGTAAATCTGTACCCGAATATTAACTCCAATCAGAGCAAATTCGGTACCAGGGATTATAAAGAATACATCGATACCTTCGACCGCCTGTTTCCGGCGCCCTATCTCTCTTTTGATTTTTATCCGGTCGTGGACGGCGCCATTCATCCGCGCTGGTATGAAAATTTAGAGTTCTTTGCCGACAAGTACAAAAAAGAGGGCAGACCATTTTGGGCTTTTACGTTAACCACATCCTATCTGGCCTATTCCGACGATACTCCGCAGCCGTCGTTGAATGATTTCTACCAGTTGTACGCCACCTATCGTCCGGAAAAGACGTTCGTGCATGATATCCCGACCCTGTCGGAGCTGAGGCTGCAGACGTTTGCCAATCTCGCCTATGGTGCCCAGGGCATCGAGTTCTGGAGTTTCAAGGGTTTTGGTGCGCCGCTGGACGAACAGGGCCGACGTACGGTCGTGTTCGAACGTTTGCAGACCGTAAGCCAGGAGATGCAAAATCTGGCCCCTGTCTTTTTAGGCGCCAAAGTGGTCTCGGTGGCGCACACCGGCTTGAATGTCCCCAACGCCACCAGGCGGCTGGCCAAACTTCCGGCTCCCTTTCAGCTATTGGAAACGGTGGGAGAGGGTGCTATTGTATCTGTGCTTGAAAACGGGGACCATGCTTTCCTGGTGGTGGTCAACCGGGATTTTAAAAAGCCGATGAAACTGATACTTTATACCGACGATACGGTTAAACGGGTGCTGAAAAATGGCACTGTGATATCGGCCAAAGAGTTTACGAATGCCACGGAAGTGGATCCGGGCGATCTGGTGGTTTACATGTTCCCGGGCAGGTGACGGGGCGCCTTTGCAAGACTTGCTGGATTGCGCAGAGCCAGGTAGTCTCGTCATCCCCACGGCCGGCGTCCTTCGCCGGCCGTGGGATCCAGGTTCGCCTCCATAATCCCTGAATAATTCAATTCGATATCCCCCATGTTGCATCCGATCCTTGCCAGGACTTTTGTTGGATCAGGATAACCACGGAAGACACGTTATGTATCGTGCTCTGACCGGTCACCAATTCAAGAATACTACCAGTTAACAGCATACGGCTAAAGAACAGGCTTGCCGGCGGCCACGGAAATAACCGCTTGACAATGAGCGTAAAAAGCACTATTTTACTTTGTAAAACAAAGTACTTTGAAAAAGGATGCCTGCATGCTGAATCAAAACGAAGCTATTGAAAATGTAGAGTTCATCAAAACGCTTATGGCCCAGACCCGCAGCGACCTGGTGGAAAAAAATATAGGTCAGATGATTGTCTGGGGGATACTGGTCACCCTGAGCTGCTTTACCGTCGCCGGGCTGAAATTCATGCAGCAGGACGACTATGAGCTGATGGTATGGCTCATCTGTTTTGCCCTGGCCATGGCCTATTCGTTTTACGATTCCCGTAACTATGTGCGCAAAGTAAAGGTGTTGAATACCGTCTCGCGGATTTTCGCCGGATTGTGGACCGCTTCCTATGTCATCTTTTTGCTGGCAAGCGTGCTGCCGTTCCTGGCCGGGAACGCGATGATGGTGGACGTCACCTATCTTATTGTCAGCTTGATCCTGACCATCAACTATACCGCCATCGCCGTGGCATTCAGAGAAAAGCCCATTTATGTTTCTGCCGTTGTGTTTTTAATCTGCAGCATAAGCTTTTATTTCATGCCGGCCGGTTTTCTGGATCTTGCTTTCGGGATGGCCATGCTGCTGGGGCAGGTTGCACCGTCGCTCTGGCTTAAATACCGCAGTTGAGGATTCAGCCATGGAGAGTCCGGATTATCACAGCATCGACGATATCCTCAGTTCAAAAATCAGGCTGGGGATCGCTTCGTTGCTCATCACCGCTGAGATCGCCGAGTTCACCTATATCAAAGAGGCGCTCGGTCTCACCGACGGCAATTTGAGCACCCATTTGCACAAGATGGAAGAGGCGGGTTATGTGATCCTTACCAAAAAGTTTGTCAACAACAAACCCAAAACAACCATTCAGCTTTCCCGCAAAGGCGTCAAGGCGTTTCAAGAGTATGTCAATTTTCTCGAAAGCATAATTAAAAACAAACGATGATGGAGACGTGGACGGCGATGGCGCAACAAAAGGGTATCTGCCGTTATGGACCCAACTGCTCATCCCGGCTATTTCTGCACAATGACTACCTGGGAGGTTCTGTGAAAGCTTGTTCTCTCATTCTGCTCTTGATCGTCACCGCCCTGTTCGGACAAACTCACACCGGCTCCATCACCGGCCGCATCATCGACAGCGCTACCCGTGAGCCTGTTCCGGGTGTCAACATTCAGGTGGTACAGCAGCCGAACAGGGGTGCCATCAGCAATGTCGAAGGTCGGTTTGAAATAAGCAACCTGGAGGTAGGCACATACAGCTTGCGCTTTTCCACTGTCAATTATGCGTCGCAGATTCTGACCAACGTCGTGGTCACCACCGGTCGACCTTCGCCCGTGGCCATCGCTCTGGAAGAAAAGCTGATCGAGAGCGGTGACGTGACGGTGAAAGCCGACTATTTCAGCCGCAGCCAATTAATGGCGCCGGTGAGTGCGAACGCTCTTAATCGCGCCGAGATCCGCCGTTCTCCGGGCGGCATCGGCGACGTGCAGCGCGTCACGCAGAGCCTGCCGGGTGTGGCGGCTTCGACGGATAATCTCAATGAACTGATCGTTCGCGGCGGCGCGGCCTTTGAGAATCTGACCGTGGTGGACAACATGGAAGTGCCGTCGATCAACCATTACTCCAACTCGTTCAATTCGGCCGGCCCGATCAACATGATCAACGCCGACATGATAGAAGATGTGCAGTTTTCATCCGGCGGTTTTCCGGCCCAGTACGGCGACAAGTCGTCTTCGGTGATGAACCTCACCGTTCGCGAAGGTACGCGCAGCAAGCGCTTTTCCGGCACCACGGGCTTCGATATGGCCGGTGCCGGTTTTCTTGGCGAGGGCCGCGTGGCCGGTGGTCGCGGCTCCTGGATCTTGTCGGTTCGTAAAAGC
>CAZISM010000051.1:0-18544 GCA_964541895.1 uncultured Cytophagia bacterium | reverse complement strand
CGAGGGCCGCGTGGCCGGTGGTCGCGGCTCCTGGATCTTGTCGGTTCGTAAAAGCATGCTCGAAGTGGCTGACGCGGTGGTCGGCATCTCCACCATCTCGCTCACCGCCATTCCCAAATATCACGATACCCAGGCCAAAATCGTATACGACCTCTCGCCGACGCAAAAGCTGAGCTTGAACTGGCTTTACGGATACAGCACCATTGATCTGGTGGGCGATTTAAAAGAGACAGATAATTTGCGGAAAAATGTCACAGACTCCTCCAGCATAGAATCGATCCTGCCGGTGGTGCGTCAATATGTGGCCGGCATGAATCTGCGCAGCCTCTGGGGCAAAAAAGGCTATTCCAATTTTACGGTATATTCGTCGGGGGTCAAGTATGACACCGATGTCTCTCTCGAATTCACCCGCCAGCAACGCAATGCGATGGGCAAAGTGGTCGATTATACCGTTCTTACTTCGTACCCCTTTTATCAGAACAAATCTCAGGAAAGCTACCTGGCCGCGCGCTACGAACTCTATTACCAGCCCCATGCCCGTCATCGCATGAACATAGGCGGACAAATGCAGAGCGCACTGGAATGGGTCAATAACGAATATATCGCTTCTGATACCTCCCGTTACGATCTCAATGGCGACGGCCGTTTCGAAGCCGGTCCGATTGTCAGAGCGGCGGCGCAGTTTAACAACCGCATCGGCTTTGGCAAGGCGAACAAGTACTATCTCTATGCCAGCGACACCTGGGCCGTGGCGTCACGGCTGGATCTGACGGTCGGCGCCCGTTATGACCATTTTACCTATTCGGGCAAAGGGGCATGGTCGCCTCGGCTCAGCCTGGCCTGGAAACTGCAACCGGCATTGACCACTATGACCCTGGCGGCCGGCCGCTATCCGCAGACGCAACCCTTCCCCTGGTACGGCGATCGCTACAACAGCAACCTGAATCGCCGACTCGATCATATGAATGCCGACCACGCGGTCGTCGGCCTGGAACATGTGCTTGGCGAAGGTCTCAAACTGAACACGGAGCTCTATTACAAACGCTATGATCGCACCGTTGTCAGCGAAGAGTTTGTGCATCAGGCGGACCGGACCTTCCGGTCAGAGCGCAATCTTGCCATCGGTGAACGCCGCGCCTGCGGCCTGGAGTTTTTCCTGCAACAAAAACAGGTACATGATTATTATGGCACGATCAGTCTTTCGTTTTCCAAAAGCCTGGAGAAGGATCTCCGTCAACCTGCGCTGACCGATTGGTACAATTCAGAGTTCGACTATCCGGTCATCGCTACGGTGATTGCCGGCAAAGTGGTCCGTGGTACCAAGAGCTGGCTGGACAAGTCGCCGTTCTTTATAAAATATCCAGCCATGGTTTTGCCGCTCGCCGACGAGATGGAGGTGGGATTCAAGTATCGCTATCAAACGGGGCGACCCTATACGCCGCAAGAGTTTGTCACCTGGGAGCAGCACCGTGAAGGGCAAATCGCCTGGTCGCGCGGGGGCTGGATCAGCACCCCGGATATCAACAGCAGCCGCTATCCGGATTACCATCGCTTCGATTTTCAGTGGCTGAGCCGCTATTATCACAAGAGCTGGAACCTGAACATTTATATTGCGATTCAGAACCTGTTCAATACGAAAAATGTTTTTTATACGCTTTACCGCAGTGACGGCAAAAAAGAAAATGTCTATCAGTACGCCTTTTTCCCGGTCGGCGGCGTAGAGATCGAATTCTGACAGCAAAGATGCTCTTGGACAGTTCTATCTCGTCACGAGTGTTCCGGGTCAGCTGCGGGGGTATGCACGTCGATCGCCCGGGAAGGTGTTCAACTGGTCCATGAGGTTGCCGCAGCGACAACGTGCAGGCCTGGATACATGGCGATGCAGAACATCGCTGCTTCCCGGACAGCCAGAACATAACCCGGGCGATCGTATTTTATCAGGGCATCACAACGGTTTTACCGGCACACAGATGCTGACAACAAATTTACCCTGAGGATGTTCCTTGGGTGTGCTGTGAAACCATTCAAACGTCGGCCCGTCGTCCGGCTGAAAACCGCTCTCCGGCAGCCAGCCGCCATAGACCGTATCCCAGGCAGCCTGGAATTGGTCCGGTTCAATCTCAAAGCGGGCGATGGCATAGCGGCCGCCCTTGAGGATCATTTTGCCGATTTCGCCGGATACCTCGGTATCGGCAGGGACGGAGAGGCAGACGCTCAGACGAAGTTTGGCTGCGTCGGTCACTTCCGGATTGTCGTGATAAACCGAGTAAAACTGCGTTTCCGCCATGTTGATGAGATTTCTCGCTCCGGCCCAGGAGCACAGCCTGGTGAACAGCTTGTCGAACAAGGCTGCATCTCCCTTGTACGGCCCCACATGCCGCACATAGGCCACGGTGATATCCTGCAGATTTTGCACCTTCACCTTTGCTTCCAGATTTGTTTCCCGCATTTGAATCCTCCATAGTGTTTGGTTAATGCCGGGATCAAAATACATGGAAATAGTAAAAGTCGCTTTCCCGGCCTTGCGGAGCGGTTGACCGGGTTTGCGCTCCGTTTTGCATTCCTTGCGGTTTTTGGTGTGAAGCGAACGCCACTCGCTCGGGCTCATGGCACGTTGCTCCCGAAACGACCTGGAAAAAACCGCGGATCCGGAAAATCCGCAATCCAGGGCAATGGCGGTGATGGACTTTTGCCGCTGATACATCAACTGGTCAGCGGCTTTTTCTATGCGCAGCCGCAGAATATACTGGCTGACAGTTTCTCCTACGACGGCACTGAACAGGCGGTGGAAGTGAAATGGGGAGAAGCAGGCGATCTCGGCCAGTTTTGCAAGGGTCATTTCATCATCGAGATGATTATTGATATAATCGATAACCCGATTCATACGGGCGATGTATTCCTCTCTTAGATTTTCCGGCTTGAATTCATTCGTCATGGTGCCCTCGCTATATCATATCTCTTGCTTTTCAAAACTATGCTCTTTAATTTTACCGGTTACCAGAGCGCTACGGCGGCATCGTGCCCGCCCTGTGCCGGAAAAAATACGAAAAACCATAACGGAGAACCGCCATGAGTACCAACGACCTGACCTCCATGATCATCGGCCGGCTGTTGCAGACGGCGGGTGATGCCGACTGCGATGACCATTTTGCCATCGATAAATGGGAATGGCCGCAGGGGGTCGCACTCTATGCCCTGTTCAAGAGATGGCAGGACAGGGGCGATCCGGACACACTGCGGTTCATGACCGACTGGTTCGAGCGCATGATCGCCCGGGGCTTGCCCGTCCGCAACGTCAACACCTCGGCTCCGCTCCTTACCCTGGCGTGCCTGGCCCATGCAACAGGGAACAGAGCCTGGCTCTCATTTTGCGATGATTGGGCTGAATGGATTATGCACGATATGCCGCGCACCCGGGAGAACGGCCTGCAGCACATAACCTCGCACCTGGTTAACGAAGGTGAGCTGTGGGCGGATACACTTTACATGACCGTGCTTTTTCTGGCCCAAATGGGTGCGATTCGCGAGCGTCGGGACTATCGCGAAGAGGCGGAATACCAGTTCCTGTTGCACATCAAACATCTGTTTGACGGCAGGGACGGCCTATGGTTCCATGGCTGGTCCTTTGTACGGCGGGACCATTTCGGTGCTATCCGCTGGGCCCGGGGCAATGGCTGGTTCACCGCGGCAGGTCCTGAATTCATCAGCATCGCCGATCCCTCGCCGGCCACGCGCAGGATGGTGGCAGAAACGCACCGGGCGCAGGTGGAAGCGTTGCTGCGGCTGCAGGATGGGTCCGGGCTCTGGCACACCATCCTGGACGATCCATCCTCATACCTGGAAACCTCGGCTTCAGCTGCCATCGGCTACGGATTATCATCGGCGCTGCGGCTCGGGCTCTTGCCTGCGGATTTAATCGATCGCGCAAAACAGTCCATAGCTGCTGCGGCCGGTGCTGTGGCTGCCCAGGTGGATGAAAAGGGCGTCGTGCGCGGCGTCTCCCACGGCACCGCGGTTGGGATGGATCGCGACCACTACCTGGCCATACCCCAGGTACCGACTGCATACGGTCAGGGCCTGGCCTTTATGTTTCTGGAAGAGGTGGCGAGGGCAAACGTTTGAGATATACGCAAAGGTACAGAATCATGCTGAGCAGGAAGGTGGCAAGCCTGAACCAGGTTCGCCGATCCTCCCGGAGCAGCCCGCTGGATGTGCGAGCAGGGTGGAAGAGGATCGGCAATCGTATTGCCAAAAAGTTTTCCTACTGTTTTCATCTCCAACCAGGCTGATACCCGGCTGCGGCATACGCCGCGGGTAATCCGTTCCTTTGCACACCAGGGCAGAGTCAGGGGAAATGATCAGCTGCCTGTCCAATCCTTTGTGGCCGGCCGGCTCAGCGATCATTCAAGGCGTTTAATTCTGCGGCGGATGAAATACAGGCATTCAAATCCTGCAGCAAGCCATCCGAAATAGAATAGATCCATCCATGAATGTTCAACGGCCGTTTTTGCCGCCATGCTTCTTGAACGAACGGGGTATGTCCGACGCGCTTTACCTGATCGATTACATTTAATTCGCACAGCCGGTGGACCTTGCCCTCAAACGTCTCAATGTGTGCGAGTTCCTGGCTGTTTCTCTGCTGCAATTCCCGAATCGGAGTGAGCCAGGCGTCGATCAATCCGTGCGGCTTATCCTCCAGCGCCGCTCTTACGCCGCCGCAACCGTAATGCCCGCAGACGATGATGTCGCTGATGTGTAACACATCCACGGCGTATTGAATCACCGAAAGGCAATTCAGGTCCGTATGAATCACCAGATTGGCAACGTTGCGATGTACAAACAGCTCGCCGGGGAGCAGTCCGATAATCTCATTGGCAGGCACACGGCTGTCTGCACAGCCGATCCAGAGGAAATCGGGATTCTGTTGTTGCGACAGTCGGGAGAAGAAAAGGGGGTCGGATTGCGAAATGCGCAATGCCCACTGTCGATTATTCTCAAAAAGTGCGGATAATGTTTTCATACGGTCTTTGATGGCCTGGCCGTTTGGGCGGCCTCTCCTGCACAAGAGAAGGGCAGGCGCTTGCCACGGCTCAGGCTCGCTCCCTGTAAAGTGTACTGTGTCACCCGCACCCGGATGGTCAGGGACAGAGCCCGCCGGAAGCTGGTGAAGACGCTCCTGCATGCACCGCTCAGACCCTCAGCGAACCACGAAATCCCCTGGCCGCGTAATACGAGTCAGCGCCGTTGTGATAGACAAAAACATGATCATAGCGACGATCGCAAAAAAGAGCGCCGCCGAGTGTTCTGATGTCAGCAGGCGTTTGCACCCAACTTGATGTTTTCGTATCAAAAGCTTCGAGCTTTTGCAATTCGCGATATTGTGATTCTGACAAGAGTGTTATGCCCATGGCAGCGGCCATGTCGGCTGCGTTATGCGCCGGCTTGTGTTCTTTACGTGCCTCCTGCGCTTCACGGTCAAAGCAGACGCTTCTTCGGCCTTGCGGGCTTTCAGCGGAACAATCGCAAAAAATGTATTCGCCGGTCTTGCGATCGTACTCGACAACATCCGGTTCGCCGCCGCTTCTCTCCATTTCATGGAGGGACCACAGCTTTTCCGAAGCGGCTTCCAGTCTGGCGCGCACCTGATCCCATTCGAGCTCCTGATGGCGGTGGCGGTGTTTTTCAAAACGGGCCTTTAACGTACTGAGCAGCTCTTTACGTTGATTCTCTTTCAGGATTTTTGTTTTTTGCATGATTCATGCACTCCTGTTGCCGACACGACCTCCACTCAGACAGGCTCTTGAGACGGAGATCGATCGCAATAATAATTAAATGAATATAGCTTTTTGCAAATCAGATATCAAAGGAAATTTTGCTTGCTTTGCGGCGCCCTGCTGGCTAAATTCCCTCTACGGTTAATTAAAATGAGAACGTTCGTACGGGCACTGGAAACAAAATTACGAGGAATCATGGCTGGCTGCAGGATCAACACTGAATGGCCCGACAGGAAAAGAGTATGCACGACATGGGTTGCCGTCCTCGTGATGTTTCCTGTCCTGGTAAAGACACAGACGACCAGAGAAGAATTTTTCAGCAATATTCAGCAGGCCGGCGGCATTTATCATGCCTACTCATATGTCAAAACCCGGGCTACTCCTGCGCCGAAGGGATATAAACCATTTTACATCAGCCATTATGGGCGGCACGGCTCACGATATCTCAGTTCCGGTACATATTATGATCGTCCGCTGGCCGTGCTCACGGAGGCTTCCCGGGCCGGCCAACTGACGGCTTTGGGTGCCAGTGTATACGACAGGCTCAAGCAGTTGGCGGCTGACGCGGACAAGCGCCATGGTGAACTCTCAGCCCTGGGTGCTATTGAACATAAAGGCATCGCCGAGCGCATGTTCCGCTCCTTTCCTGAGATATTTTCCACCAAACATGGCCGTGCCTGCACGATCTATAGCCGGTCGACGGTTGTTCCACGCTGCATACTCAGTATGGCGGCCAATAATGAGCGCCTGAAGGAGCTCAATCCAGAGATAACGATAACCAGAGAAGCCAGCAACAAATATACCTATCTGAATACAGAATATCCAACGGCCGGGAACGATTCCCTGTATCGCGTTTGCCGTACTTTTATGAACAACCATTTCGATACCCCGCTTTTCCTTTCCACCCTGTTTGCCGATACCCTGTATGCCCGGGAGCATGTCAAAGATGCCGCTGTTTTTATTTTTGACATTTTTCAGGTTGCAGGCGATCTTCAGGATTTAGACCATTTGAACGTCACGCTGTTCGATATTTTTTCTCAAGAGGATATTTTTACCCTGTGGCAAACCATGAACATCAAGAGGTACCTGGATTTTACCAACCGGGAAGCCAGAGCAAGTGCCAGAGGTTTATTGAAGAACATCCTGGATGGTGCGGACGATGCGGTTACGAACGGCAAGCTATCGGCGGATTTGCGATTTGGTCACGACAGTTACCTCACGGCGCTGCTGGCTTTGATGAATATCAATGAACTGTACGACCAGAGCCCCGATCCTGAACAGATCTACAGGGTATGGAGTGATTTCAAGGTCACACCCATGGGCAGCAACCTGCAACTTATTTTTTACCGAAACAGTAAATCGGGGGAGGTGATCGTAAAAATACTGCATTGCGAACAGGAAGCAAAAATTCCATTATCTACCGATATGGCGCCCTATTATCGCTGGCAGGATTTCAAAGCCCATTACGGGCAAAAATGAGGTGGACCCTTTCTCGTCGCCACGCCGTTTTTTCCTGCAACCTGTTCTGAGCTGTTGCTTGATGTTCTTATTCTGATGGACTAAAATACCGCCAGGCTGGGGGTAAAATGCACCATGGTCAGGATGACAAAAAGGTGCTGTGGTCGGCTTTCCGTTTCTTTTAATCCGGTGCATTCATCGTTTGCCGCCGTTCGGCAATCGTCCAAATTCCTGCAATTCGAGCAAAAACGCCATCACACTTGTGGAGGAACCATGCAAACAGACACTGGGATTTCGCGACGGGATTTTTTTACATCCGCCCTGGGCGCCGGCGCGTTGGCGGCGCTGCCTTCTTTAGGCCACACAGCGGCCGCCTTGGCGAGCGCCCCTGCTGCACCCACTCGTATCAAAGTGGCCTATATGGCCAAGCCGGTTCCCACCTGGCCGTGTCCGGATCTCGATGTGCAGGCGGAGATGAAATTGATCGACGCCCACCTGGCCCGCCTGCAAGAGCAGATCGATTTTAAGGTCGAATTCAATGGCGGCGAGCTGGTTCGCACCGCAGACGATATGCCGAAATTTCTTGCCACCGTCAAGGAGGTCGACGGCATTCTGGCTTTCAATCTCACCTCCGGATGCGGCGCCATGTTCCCCCCGATCGTGGATCTGGGCATTCCGACTGTGCTGTTCTCGCAACCCTACAGCGGCCACGACTGGTCCACCGTGGCGGATATGCAGAAAAAGGGCAAAAGGGTGGAGGTCATCTCCAGCAGCGATTTTAACGATCTGATTCCGGCTCTGCGCATCTTTGCCGCATTGCAGCGAACCAGACATTCGCACATACTCTGCCTGCGGCCCACGCTTGAAAAAAGCTTGGCGATACTGGATCTGGAAAATAAATTTGGTCTTTCCATTTCACTTATGGATTACGCAGAGCTTAACTCGCTCTATAAAAAAGCGGATGTCAAAGCAGCGGTCGGCCTGGCCGATGCCTTTATCGCCGGCGCCCAACGCATGGTCGAACCAAAACGGCAGGATGTGATCGATTCCATGAAACTCTATTTAGCCATCCAGGAGCTGCTGGCCAGGCATAACTCTGAGGTCATCACCATCGACTGTCTGGGTGGGTTCAAGCGCAAGGATCTGCCGGCTTATCCCTGTGTAGCCTGGACCATGCTCAACAACAGCGACCGCATCGGTGTCTGCGAAGCCGACTTGACCTCGACCGTTACCCAGGTTCTGCTGCAGTACCTCAGCGGCAGACCCGGCTTTGTTACGGATCCGGTCATCGATACCAAAACCAACACCGTTATCCATGCCCATTGTGTGGCCGCCACGAAAATGGACGGACCGAAAGGTCCGGAAGCGCCCTACCTCATTCGCACCCATATGGAGGACAACCAGGGAGTGGCCGTACAGGTGAAAATGCGCCTGGACCAGGAAATCACCCTGGCCAAACTGGCTGATGCCAAAACCATGCTGATCAGCACCGGAAAAATAATCGACAATCCGGATGTGCACCGCGGCTGTCGCACCAAAGTGACCACTCAGGTGGCTGATGCCGACAAGATGTTGCACCATTATGCCGGCGGCCTGCACCGTCTGATCTTTTACGGCAATTGGGTTGCGGATGTGAAAAAAATGGGACGCCTGGCGGGATTTGATGTGGTGGAAGAAATTTGAGCACACGGCGGTGGAGATCTTTTTTTTTTATTCAGTATCAGGCCGCTTACGCGACTATGCCAGGTAGCTGATCAGGTCCGCGCCAACGACGGATCATATCGACCCATAAGCATTCGCAGATGCCATTACGATACGCTTTGAAGTTATCCCTGGTTCATTTGCGTCAAGTGACGGTTTCGATTCTGTCCGGAAAACGGGTGCAGCGCCGGCTGACGGGCTGCCCCTCTGCTGCGATGAGGCAGCGCTTGTTACCCAGCCTCGATGTCATCGGCCTGTTCCGCTCCCTGGACCCGGGGTGGATTCCACCCCACAATGGAACCAGGCTTGATCCGAACCAGGTAGGGCGAAAGCGTGGTCCCCGGCAGAGTGCGGACGCGATCGCCGATTTTGATGACGCCCATGCCGGTACCGGCGCCAAGCGTGCAGTGCGAGCCGATCTCGACCAGGCCATAGCGGAAGCGGCCACACCCTTCATAGGCATGAACGGTTACCCGTGAAAAAGCTCCCATCAGGGTTCGGTCACCGATAAAGATGAGTTCAGGACGAAAATGATCCAGCCAGACGAACTGCATGATTTCGGTATTGCGACCGATATGGGCGCCCATGCAGCGAAACAGGCTATTTTTAAACGGAGATGCTTTCAGCAGAAATGAGACGGCCACCTGCCCCACCAGCAAGATCCGTCGGCCCAGCGGTAAGTTTAAGACTCGCCAGTTGATGGCATTGGCCTCTTCGGGATCGCCCAATCCTGAAAAGGTATAATGATGTTTTACAGGTCTGAAGAACGCTTCGAGATTCTGCCGGCCCTGCTGCGTGGCCGGATTCAGTGTTGCGATATCTACGCCCTTGCCGGCAGATGATTTGCTGATGTAGATTTGACGATTTTTGCTGCGGCTGAGCCGGATGCCGCGCTCAATCATTTCGGTGGTCACCATACGCATGACCTGTTCGGGCGTTTTGTTACGATATCGCTTCATATCGCCTCCCATCCATCTGGTAAAATTCTAGCCGGGATTCCTGCCGCTCTCGCCGAATTCATCCATTTATTCGAGACAAATGCTGCCTTACCATACACATTCTCAATTTTAATCGCAATGTATTTTTATCTGGGATTCGGGTATTTCTTGAGAGTTTCATATATGTTGTGATCCGTCCCGGCTGTCTATTCTTTGCTATGCACACTGAACTTCTTTTAGGGTGAAATTCAGCGAAAATCAATTAGCCTCAATTCTTCGCCGCCGAGAACATCAAGTACGCAGAGAATATAAAACATGAGATAATCGAGCTTTAGCTGATAATTGAATGCAAAAAGCATCCTCTACGAACTTTTGGTTTATGAACAGATCCGGGCAACCATCGCTTCACCCTTTGTATGAAAAAAAGCAGAGATCCAATACCATTCGTAGAAAGCCACTTTGACTGAATTACTCCATTACGATGTAACTGTGTCTTCATGTGTTAATAAAAGTAGCGGCCAGGTTCAGGCTGCTCGTCAGACTTGTTATGCGCTGCAAGTTTGGTTTCTGGCACTATTTGTGCAATGGAACACGGCGCATAGTCCAACTTGCCTGCAGAATATATATTTCTAATAGGAATTCTCTTTTCGCAGAACAGCTGTTTTCATTAAATCGATTAAAAACATTCTATATGTGCAAAGATATCATGAGTAAAGCTCAAAATGGCAATACGACCATAAAAACTATGTCTCACAAATATGTCAGAAAACCGGCAAAAGAGTTCTGAACAACAGATCAACCTGATAACCAGTTAAGAGACCCACAAACTATGAAAAGACATGCGCTCATTACATGCATTCTGGCTTGGAGTTCCATACTGTTTGCCCAGGGCAGTATCCTCATTCATAAAACCGACCACGTCAGCGTCGGTGCCAGGCTCGACAAGATCAGCCATTTAGGTTTTGGCAATAACGGCTCCACGATCGACATGGCCGTTGGCAATACAACAGCCAGCTATGCCATGTCTGATGTTGACAGCATTTCATTTCTGCAGGCATCGGATACGGTCTATATCCACTATAGCGAGGACTATACCTCCGTGATCAATCCGCTGGCTTTCAACGGCGTCGACATAACCGTGAACAACAGCGACGTGGTTGTGACCGCCGGCGATGAAATGTCATCGGCAAACTATTCACTTACCGGCTCCACTTCCAACGGCTCGTTCAAGCTTTACAGCGGTAAAAAATTCAACCTGTTTCTCAACGGCGTCAGCATCACCAATCCGGCCGGACCGGCTGTGAATATTCAGTCAAAAAAGAAAGCCACGGTGATCCTGGTGGACGGAACCACCAGCACCCTGACGGACGGTGCTGCCTATTCAGATTCGTTTGTCAGCGCGACCGGCACTGCCGAAGACCAGAAAGCGGCTTTCTTCTGCGAAAGCTCGCTGGTTATCGGAGGTGCCGGCTCGCTGATCATTAACGGCAAGGGACCGGATCATCACGGCTTGTGCAGCGACGACGATATTCAGATCGATGGCGGCCACATTACCGTCGCCTCTGCAACCAAGGACGGCTTTCATGCCAATGACGGTGTGGTGATCACAGACGGGACGATTCATATCACCGCATCAGACGATGCCATCGATGGAGAAGAGGGAAACATCGACATATCGGGTGGGACTATTACCACCAAAAACGCGAGCGCTGATGTGAATGCCATCACCTCTGACAATGCCATTGTGATTTCAAGCGGAACCCTCACTATGACCGTCAGCGGCGATCAGTCGAAAGGACTGCATTCCGGTAAAAACATGTCCTTGCTCGGTGGGAAAATCGTCATCAATACCTCAGGCCATGCTGTGCTGGAAAGCGAAGGCTCCGGTTTTAATCCGTCCTACTGCACGGCTATCAAGGCTGACAGCGCTCTGTATATCAACGGCAGTGATATCACCATCACCAGTACCGGCAGAGGCGGAAAAGGCATGTCGGCTGATCATTACCTGGAGATCCTCAGCGGTACGGTTGGTATTACGACCACAGGCGCAGGCGCTACCTACAAAACCGCCAGCGGCGTGACGGATGCTTATAACGCAACCTGTGTGACCTGTGATGGCCATATCAGCGTCGTAGGCGGAACCATCACCGCCTCCAGTTCCGGCGCGGCCGGTAAAGGCATTCATGCCGACGGCATGTTGACGATAGGGGATGCGAGCGGAGCTCCGAATGTCAACATAAAAACCACCGGCGGCAAAATCACTATTTCCGGCAGCGGCATGAACGCCAATACAGCGGAAGCCAAAGCTATCAGCTGCGACGGCGCGGTCACCATTAACAACGGCCTTGTTACGATCGCCTCGGCTGATGACGGTATCAAATCTGCACATTCGATTACTATCAATAACGGCACGCTCAACATAACAAATTCGACCGAAGGCATCGAGGGCCCCCTCATCACCGTGAACGACGGCAACGTCACGATTGTTTCTTCAGATGACGGCTTTAACGCCACCAAAGGCAACGGCGGCGAATTCAATGACGGCAGCTATCTCTACCTTAAAGGCGGCAATGTCGAAGTGAACTCGTCCAGGGGCGATGGGCTGGACAGCAATGGTAACATCGTGATGTCCGGCGGGTTGGTGGTTGTTCATGGGCCCAGCTCGCAACCCGAAGTGGGCATGGATTATAACGGCACGTTCAACATTTCCGGCGGTCTCTTGCTGGTGACCGGTCCCAATTCGGGAAATATGATCGAAGCCACCAGCACCAGTTCGGCACAGTATGCCATCAAGGCTACCACAAACTCACAGTTGAGGTCATCCACCTTGCTCCACATCCAGGACGCCGACGGCAACAACCTGGTTACCTACAAGCCGCTGCGAAATGTCTATTATGTGGTTTTTTCTTCACCGGACTTGAAAAGCGGATCAACCTATAATATCTATACCGGCGGCAGCTCTACCGGCACCTATACCAATGGCCTGTATGTCGGCGGCGTCTATTCCGGTGGTATCCTGAAGAAGAGTGTTATCATTTCCGGCAAAGTAACTAATGTGTCATTCTAATTTTTTGACCATTTTTCATAAATAGCTGTTGGAAATACTATAAAGGGAAAAGTATGAAACGAATCATATTGATTGTTCTGTTTGCTGCCGTTGCCGGCCATGCGCAGACCTATTACATGAACATTTGGTCCAAAGGCAAGAAAACCTCTGTTCCGGTGCAGAATATTCAGCGAATCACGTTTTCCAATCTTGCCAGCAGCGTCGGCCGCAGCGGCCAGGAGCAGGTGAACGCTCTGGTAACTAATTTTCAGCTGCTGCAGAACTATCCTAACCCGTTTAACCCCAGCACAGCCATCCAATACCAGATTCCGAACGGTGGAGACGTCCAGGTACGCATATTCAGTATCAGGGGTGATCTGGTGAGGACGTACAGCAATGCTTACAGCGCCGGCGGATCGTATGCAATCACGTGGGATGGCAAAAACGAATCCGGCTGCTCTGTTGCCAGCGGGCTTTATGTGTATTATGTGACCTTTGGCCATTCGGTCCTGTCCAGAAAAATGACGTTTGTTAAATAGCACAGCCGGGAGAAAATGAAATGAAAAAAGTAACTCTGTTTAGCGCTCTGCTGTTCGCCGCGGTTACGGCTTTTTCGCAATCCATGCGCATACAGATGACGGACCAGTCCATCATAGCCGTAAATTTGGCCGAATTGGACAGCATCACCTTTTCTGGGGCAGCGGCCGCGCAAGTCATGGATCTCTCTGAATGGACATGCGTGTCTCGGAGTTCAGGATTGGCCAAAAGCACCGCTTCCGCCGCCCCGCTGGAGCAGACGGAAGATGGGCTGAAATTATACGGGAATAACGTGATGGTATATCAATCGATCTCCAGCACGGGAGCGCTTGCGAATCGGAAAATATTTTTAAAATGGACGGCCATCGGCGAATCAGCCAATATGTTTATCGATCTGCTGAAAATGGCCGGTTCAACGACGTCCTGTCAACGACTGCGTGTTGCCGGCGACGCATCAATACTTCCGACGGCAGGCACCTGGTATTTTACCAGGATTGCTGTCACCGGCCTTGCTGCTGATGTGTATACAGGCATTGGCGATTATGACACTAACGGCGGCACAACGCTTTGGCGTACGTCGGTAGGGCTGCCACAGCCGGCTTGTACATTTGCGGTAGGCTCTGGCGGAACCTCGTCTACCTGGATAACGCTAGCGGAAGCTCGGATTGAATAATCCGGTCCATAAAATGCCGAAGGATTCCTGCCTCAAAATCCATATTCAGGACACATCGTAACCCTGGCAGGGCGATCAGGCCGGTCATCTTGCCATGCCATCTTTCCCGCAGGCGGCCAGCGTACTATCGCAGTGTTCCGTCCAAAGCCCTCTAAAAGTTCTTTCTTCTTGTTTTTTAAGTCCGGATTGGATATGTTAGGCCTACGGTTGCGAGAAGAGATGGTCGTGTCACCTTTTTTTCTGCAAAGCTATGATAGTAAATAACCGTCCTCTCATGTCGGACAGCGTCATAAAGTCCGGGTTTTCTTTGCTCCTTTCAATACAAACGACGTGCAATCTATAACACATCCAGGCTTGCGGGAACCGTATTGATGTCAGAAACATATGATGCAGTCGTCGTTGGCGGCGGCCCGGGCGGCAGCGTGGCCGCTCTTTCCCTGGCTCGCGCCGGCCTGCGGGTTGTGGTGGTCGACAAATGCCGGTTTCCACGTCATAAAACCTGCGGTGATTTTGTGGCGCCGTTTGCCCTGACGTTTTTGCAGGAAGACCATTTCTGGAACCGCTTTGCAGTCCATGATCTCTATCCGGTGCAGATGGCAGACATACACTATTTCGGACATCCGCTGCAGCGGATACGATTCAGCAGCGAAGCGGTGGGCTCGAACAGCGTAATAATATCCCGCTATACCTTTGATTATGCCTTGCTGAATCTGGCTATAGAAAACGGTGTCCGTTTTCTGCATGCGCATGTCGTTGGAGTGATCCGCAAGGGCAACACCATTGCGGGCGTTTATGCGACCGGCGCGAACCAGAATCTGGAGATTCATGGGCGCGCTACCCTTGCGGCAGACGGATCGAATTCCCGGATTGCTTCATGGCTGAATCCAGGCTGGGTGCATCGCACTGCCAGAGCCATCGCCATGCGGGCGTATATAGAAAATTTTACCGCTAAACCCCACACGGTCGAGGCTTTTTTCAACAAAGCGTTTTGGCCGGGCTATGCCTGGATATTCCCCCTCAGTGACTCAACAGTAAATATCGGCCTGGGCTACAGGCTGGACGACCCACGCAACAAGGATAAAAATATCAAGCTCGAGTTTATGCGCTTCCTGCAGTCGGATGGCATACGGCAGAGAATGGGTACGGAGAGCAGCATCACCGAAATGAGGGCCAGGCTGCTGAATCTGGGCTTTGATCGCCGATATCCGCGGGCCTTTGATGGTGCGCTGCTGGTCGGCGACGCAGCTCATCTGGTCAATCCGTTAACCGGCGGCGGGATCTGTAATGCCATGATCTCCGGCAAACTGGCGGCTGAAGCGGTCGTCTCAGCTTTTGCAAAAATGGATTTTTCCAAAAATGGTTTGGCCGGCTATGAAAAGCGGCTCACCGAAGTTATGCATAAAGAATTGCTGTATTCGGAATACCTGGCCAGATTTTTCTATTCCGCGCCGCGATCATTGATCCGGTTGTTGTCATTTTCCCTGAAACGGGGACCGCTGCCGTTTGTGATGCGCAAAATGTTTCCGGATGTGCGGTTGTCGTGACGGAATAGCCGGCTCCACGGACAAAAGTTTGCAAGGGCATAGTTACTGTTTATACATGCTCCACGTCCACAATTTCCTGCTTGATTTTACCCTGAAGAATCGATAAGTTCGTAACACTCTGACCTAACCCGTATAAGCCGGAACCCATAAGCTAAAGAGGATTATAAACCGCGAATAGCCGCGGATAAACGCTCATCAAGGCCTTCATGTCTATTCGCGTTCATTCGCAGTTTGAATTTTTCAACCAAAAGTCGGATATTTTTAAAAAGCCTTGCATGTTTTGACCATTTTTCACAAAAAAAAATAACTCTTTGTGCAATACTGATTAGTTCATTCATTAGCAGAGGAAAGACCCTATGAAAAAAGCTTTGGTTATGTTGCGCAACATTCTGGCCTTCTGTAGTCTCAAGCTGCTATTATTGCTTCTTGTTACAGTATACGCCAATGAAAAACCGAAACTGGGCAAGGATAAAATCGAGGATGTCATCCATACGATGACGCCGGCGGAAAAGATCGGCATGACTGTCGGGGACGGCAAATTCCTGCCCAGTGTGGATATCAAGACGATCGAGCAGGGCACCGGCATCATCATTGCCAACCAGAACAGCAAACTGGTGCTGCCGCAGCTGGGCATCTGGTCTTCTGCGCTTACCGACGGTCCTTCGGGCGTGAATCGGGATGCCCGTCCGGCCGGCTCGACCGAATATACCTACACTACGGCATTCCCTACCTCGACCTGTCTGGCGGCCACCTGGAACGACCAGCTGCTGGAAAAGGTGGGCCAGGCGCTGGGCCAGGAAGTGCTGGAATACGGTTACGATGTCATTCTCATGCCGGCTCTGAATTTGCATCGCAATCCCAAATGCGGCCGCAATTTCGAATACTATTCCGAGGACCCGCTGTTGTCGGGCAAAATGGCAGCGGCGATGACCAAGGGGGTACAATCCAACGGCGTCGGCGCCTGCCTGAAGCATTTTATAGGCAACAATCAGGAAACGAATCGAAGGATCTATAACGCGGTCATCAGCCAGCGGGCGTTGCGGGAAATATACCTGCGCGGCTTTGAAATCGCTGTGCGCGAAGCCAGGCCGGAAGCGATCATGACCTCCTACAATAAGGTGAACGGCTATTACACGGCCGAGACCCCGGAACTGCTGAACGATATCGTGCGCGATGAATGGGGCTTTACCGGCCTGTTCATGACCGATTTTGACGGCTATGGCAGTGCAGTGGCCAAAGTGCGCGCCGGCAACAATATGCTCATGGGCGGCAACATGAATGAGGTGAACGAACTGACCCGGGCGCTCAAGGACCGCACTCTGGACGAGGGCACGCTGGCGAAGAACCTGGTGTACAACATGAAGCTCAAACTGAAATCGCAGCAGTTCAATGGCTACAAGGTTTCCATGAAGCCGGATCTGGCTGGACATGCCCGGGTGGCGCGCGCGGCAGCCGCAGAAGGCATGGTTCTTCTCAAAAATGAGAAGAATGCCCTGCCTCTCCGCAAGGTTAAAACCGTAGCCGTGTTCGGCAAGATCGCCTACTATTTGATCGAAGCCGGCACCGGCAGCGGCGGCGTGCGCAGCAACGCCTATGCGGTCTCGGTCAACGACGGCGTCAAAGCGGCAGGTTACAAGATACGTCCAGAGCTGGAAAAGAGCTATACCGCTTATATAGAAAAGATCATCAAGGACAACCTGGTGCCGGATTATTTCAACAATCCGAAAATGCTTGCCGATAACGGCATCACGGACGGCAAGGCGCCCGGTCATTTCAAAAAACGTCTGGTTCCGTTCAGCAACGAGATGCCGCTGGCGAAAGCGGACATTCAAAAACAGGTGACGCATTCAGACGTGGCCATCGTTGCATTGGGTCGCAGCGGCGGCGAAAACTATGAGAACGGCTATCTGCCGTTTTCAGCCGGCGAGGTGGAGCTGGTGCGCAACGTCTGCGATGTGTATCATGCGGCCGGCAAGAAAGTGGTCGTGGTCCTTAATGTGGGCGGCGTGTGCGAGACTGCGAGCTGGCGCGACTATCCGGACGCCATTCTGCTGGCCTGGCAGCCGGGACAGGAGGGAGGCCACGCCATCGCTGATATCCTGAAAGGAGCGGTGAATCCTTCCGGTAAACTGCCCGATTCGTTCCCGATCAAATATGAAGATGTGCCTTCAGCCGCTTCCTTTCCCGGCGAGCCGGCGGACCATCCAATCAACTCTTTCTATACAGAGGGCATTTACGTCGGCTATCGCTATTATGACACTTTTAAAGTGCCGACGGCGTACGAATTCGGCTTTGGCCTCTCGTATACCGCTTTTGCCTATTCCGATCTGCAGTTGAGCAGCACGAGCTTTGGCGACAAAATGGTGGTCAAGGTCACAGTTAAAAATATCGGCAAAGTGGCTGGAAAAGAAACCGTGCAGCTCTATCTGGCCGCGCCGGCTGCGCAGGTGGAAAAGCCGGCCCATGAATTGAAAGCCTATGCGAAAACAGGCCTGCTCAAGCCGGGCGAGTCTGAACAGCTGGCCATGGAGCTGAACAGCCATGCTCTGGCTTCGTTCTGGAGCGGACGCAGCGCATGGATCGCCGATGCCGGGACCTATGAGGTGCGCATTGGCGCGTCGAGCAAGGATATTCGACTCTCGGGTTCATTCAAATTGGATAAAGAGCGCGTCGTGGAAAAAGTGCATGACGTCATGTATCCCAATTTTTATTTCGAGGAGCTGAGCCGGAAATAGCGGCCCTCTTTACACAGCAAAGCCTGGCAAAGGGTTCACCTCTGCCAGGCTTTTTTTATTTCTTTACAACGTGCGATGCAGCAATCAGAAGGAACCGCCTATGGAGACCCGCATGACCGAACCCAGGACGCTGCCGAA
>CAZISM010000050.1:35116-36262 GCA_964541895.1 uncultured Cytophagia bacterium | reverse complement strand
CGTCGGAATGGGTGTTGACGTTGACGTTGAAATCCAGATCCACTTCGGTGGCGCCCAGAACCGACACTTTCAGCATCTGCGCAAAACAGCCCTTGCTGTGATAATTGTATGAAACAAAGGGATTGGTTTCGATGTGGCGCGGGTTATCCCGCAGCGACGACACCGTGTCGCGATCAAAGCTTTGTCCGTCCAGCAAAAAGTGGGTCAACCCTTCCTGCAGCATAGCCACCATGTAGCGGGTGGAGCCGCCGCGGACGAAATCGGCGGTAACGCCGGCCTGGCGCATGTGGTCGGCCATGTACTTTACAAACGCCAGCGACACGCCGCCGGCTCCGGCCTGGAAGGAGAAATGGTCTTCGTGCATGATGCCGGAATCCCGCACCAGTTGGGCGGCGTACTCGGCAATGAGCAGGCGGGTCGGGCTGCGGGTGATTTCAGTGGTGCCGGAGACGATGAGCGATGGATCGCCGATGGCATCGACCTGCACCACATAATCGACATGGCCGCCTTCGATAGTCCAGGGATGGCAGGGAAACGGCACCAGGTGATCGGTGACCACCACCACGGTGTCGGCATATAACGAATCGGCGAGGGCAAAGCCGAGCGGACCGCAGGCGCTGGGACCGTCCAGGCCGTTGGCATTGCCGTGGCGGTCGGCGCAGGGGGCGGCGATAAAGGCGACATCAATATGGAGATCGCCGTCCTGAAGGGCGCGATAGCGGCCGCCGTGCGACCGCAGGATCGCCGTTCGTTTCATCTTGCCCAAAGAACAGGCGCGGCCGATGGGGCCGTTCATGGACCCTTCTATGTGTGAGATGGTGCCGGATTCGATGAGCGGCAGCAGTTTTTCATGGATTGGAAAAAGCGCAGAAGGCGCCAGCACCAGATCTTTGAGGCCCCGTTCTGCCAGCTTGTACATGACCTGATTGACGAGATAATCGCCGTTGCGCAAATGGTGATGGAACGAGATGGTCATTCCGTCTCTGATGGCGCAGGCTTCAATAGCCTGGTCAAGGCTTGTCAGCAGTTTGTTGTTGTAGGTTGCGGCGGCGGCCACGCGTCCGCCGTATTTTTTTCCACCCCCTTGACCGGCATGGGCGCCGCGAAAGGGCTGCAGGGGGCGCCCGTCCACTTCGGTGGGCACCA
>CAZISM010000050.1:0-35016 GCA_964541895.1 uncultured Cytophagia bacterium | reverse complement strand
GAAACGTTGGAAAATACCGTATCCAGCGCCTGCAGGCCGCTGGCTTTGGCGGCGAGGAGGATGAGGCTGCGGCCGACAAAACTCTCCTTGCCTTCCACAGTGCGTTCAGCGCCGATGTCGGCGGTGAAATCCTCGGCACCAAAACAGAGGGCGACGTTGCGGCGGCTGGCCCGGGCGATTTCCAGGCTGTGCATGACGCCGCGACTGGATTCGATGAGCGGCATGAACTGGATGGTGTGCGGCACTCCTGCGCTGCGCTCCAGTTTCTCCACAATCGTTTCCACGTCGCGGACATCCTGCTCGGTTTCACATTTGGGAATCAGGATGGTGTCCGGCGCCATGGCCACGATCGCTTCCAGATCCTCCCGGCCGAAGGGGGTCGACAGACTGTTGATGCGCACGATGAGTTCCGATTGGCCCCAGTCCAGGGTGGCCAGAGCCCGGCGAACCAGATGGCGGGCCGCCGATTTTTCCGCCGGGGCTACGGAATCTTCCAGATCAAGGATGAGACAGTCGCTGCCAAAGAGTCCGGCGTTGATCATCAGGTCGGGATTGTTACCGGGCAGATAGAGGCGGGTGCGACGCAACCGGCTGCGTTGCGGCGATGGCCGCTGTAGAGGGGGCGCCGGCAACGGCCGGCCGGAGAGGTGTTGTCCCAGCGTTTCCAACCGCGCCTGGATGACGAAATCCAGGGCGCCGCGGTCATGGACTTCAACACGACCCGCCGGCAAGTTCATGTCGACAAGAGTTTGCCTGATGAAATCATAAAGGTGGCGGCCGAACAATTCCTGGACCGAACTGGTGATGAAGAGGTCCCACTCTGTGGCGGCGGGAGTATAACTGATTTTTACATCACCCTTTTCCTCGCGACCGACAACGACAACGGCGTCCATAAGGTCTCATCCCTTTTTGATAGTATGAATCCGGTTACCAATTTATCAAACCAGGGGGACAAAAGCCACACATTTTGCCGCGATGGCAGCGCCGCGGCCGGCTGCGAGCCGGAAAAACTGCTTTTATTTTATGATGTTTTTTAGTACAATGAGCCTGTACATTCAATCAGGGAGATCAGAGATGAACAGAGAGCTATCTCGACGAGATTTTTCCAAGTGGGTGGCGTTGACGGCGGCTATGGGCCTGAGCGGTCTGGCGCACAGCAAGGATAAAAAGTTGCCCGTGGCCGTGCAGATGTATACCCTGCGCGATTTGGCCAAAACCGATTTCAAAGGCACCATGGCCAAGGTGGCCAAGATCGGTTATACGGCGGTAGAGTTTGCCGGCTATGGCGACTTGACGGCGCCGCAGGTAAAGCAGCTGTTACAGGACCTGGGCCTGGAGTGTGCCGGCACGCATGAAGGCTATGGGGCGTTGACCGAGGCGAACGTCGACAAGACCATCGAATTCAACAAAGCCATCGGCAATCGCTATATCGTATGTCCCTCCATGCCGGGTGAATTCCGTGAGCAGGGTGCAGACGGCATCAAGACCTTTTGCGACGGCATGAATCAGGCGGGTGAAAAAATCCACAAGGCCGGCATGCAGCTCTGTTATCATAACCATGATTTCGAGTTCAAGGCGGTCGGCGGTCAAACGATCTATGACATGCTGCTGGAACGCACGGATGCCGGTCTGGTAAAAATGGAAATTGACACCTATTGGGTGCAGCACGCCAATCTGGATCCCATCGCGCTGATCAAAAAGCTGGGCAAGCGCTGCGCGCTGCTGCATATGAAAGACATGACCAAAGCCGAGCCGCACACCTTTGCGCCGGTGGGCATGGGCCGGATGGATATTCGCGGCATTGTCAAGGCCGGCAAAGCGGTCGGCGTGGCGTGGTACATTGTCGAGCAGGACCGCTGCCAGGGACCGGCGGATGAGGCCGTAGCCCATAGCTATGACCATCTTTCCCGCATATTGAAATAGGTCGTTCGGATAGACCTCTCGGCGCGATAGAACAGTATCGCGCCAGGAGGCCCATGGAGCCACCGCTTCTGCTTTATGTGTAGAGTGCGGCCAGGAAAAGATATTGTTTGGCCCGTCGACCGCGAATAATTACGTTCGAAAATTCTGCAAACAGCAAAACCTTATGGCCTTGTTTTTCAGTCAAGGCCATAAGGTTTTTTTTTGGTTTCATGGCTGCGCAGGTTTTAGTGTGGGCGGGTAATGTCAAGACGCCTTTTTATCAATCCCGCACTTTTCCCTCGGCGCGCAATTTGGCCAGGGTACTATGGCGTCGGCCGTAAGCGAAATAGATCACAAAGCCCGCCAGCAACCAGACGAACAGTCGCATCCAGTTTTCCGAGGGCAGCGAGAACATCAGCATCAGGCAAAAGAGCACGCCCAGAACCGGAACCAGCGGCACCCAGGGAACGCGGAAGGGACGATCCGCCTGCGGGTGCGTTCTGCGCATGACCAGCACCGCCATACAGACGATGACGAACGCCAGCAGTGTGCCGATGTTGGTGAGATCAGCGAGGATGCGCAGGGGCACCAGCGAAGAAAGCGCAGCCACCATGATGCCGGTGAGGATGGTCGATTTCCAGGGCGTACGGAATTTGTCATGAATGGCGCCGAAAAAGCGGTTTGACACCAGCCCGTCGCGGGCCATGGCCAGAAGAACCCGCGGCTGGCTCAGCATCATCACCAGCAAAACAGAGGTGATGCCGGTCAACGCCCCGATGTCGATCAGCCGCTGCGAATAGGCCAATCCCCGTTGTTTGAAGGCATTGGCAACGGGCGCATGGATGTCGATCTGGTCATAGCGCACCATGCCGGAGAGCACCAGGGCCACGGCAATATAGAGCACGGTGCAGATGATGAGAGAGGCGACGATGCCGATGGGGACGTCGCGGTTGGGGCGGCGCGCCTCTTCAGCATGGGTCGATACCGAATCAAAGCCGATATAGGCGAAAAAGATGATGGCCGCGCCGGCCAGAACCCCCAGCGGCTCGCCGCCGGGCCCGCTTTGTCCCAGGATGGTGTGGCCGAAAAAGCTCAAGCCGCTGTATCCATACGGGGCGAACGGTTTCAGGTTTTGCGGATCGAAATAGAAGGCGCCGACAACGATCACAAACAGCACGATCGCCAGCTTTACGATAACCATGCCGGAATTAAAACTGGCGCTCTCTTTGATCCCTTTGACCAGCACAACGGTGATGATCGCCGTAATGATCACCGAAATGACGTCGAGATAGGCGCCGGTGGCAATGAACTGTCCTGTCGCCGGCTCAAAGTCAAACGGCGGGTTGGTCCAGGCATGGGGGAGCTGCACCCCGAAGCTCTTGACAAAATCCTGAAAGTGAGCGGACCAGCCGTGGGCCACGGCCGAGGAGGCCACGGTATATTCCAGCACCAGATCCCAACCGATAATCCAGGCGAACAGCTCTCCGAGGGTGGCGTAGGCATAGGTATAGGCCGAGCCGGCCACCGGCACCATGGAGGCAAATTCAGCATAGCAGAGCGCGGCAAAAATACAGGCCAGGCCGGCAATGACAAAAGAGAGGATCAGCGCCGGCCCGGCTTTGTCGTGTGCAGCCACGCCGGTGAGGACAAAAATACCGGTGCCGATGATGGCGCCGACGCCCAGGCTGGTCAGATGCACCGGCCCCAACACCCGGCGCAGGCGGTTTTCGCCCTTTAATTCTTCCAGCAACAGAGAGAGGGGTTTCTTGGCAAACAGCTGATCTTTCATTCTTTCCGCTCCATTCCATCCATATAGTCAGATCTTGATTGCATTGAGGTAATATCCTTAAAGGGACAAGGCGCTATTTCGTCTGTTGCAGGGCTTTGGTTTTTGATCCCGGCCTCGGTTTCTTTGCCATGGTTTTCATGCGGACAATGTGCCAGGTGACGCCGACGGCTATCGCCGCCAGAAGCAGCCGCAGCCACCAGCTGTTCACTATCGTGCAGGCGGAGAGCACGATGGTGCTCCACAACAGGGCCAGAATCAATATCTTTTCCCGCCGGGGAATGCCGTGACCGGCCAGGTAATTTTTAATGTATATGCCGAGCCAGCGGTTCTCCATCAACCAGCGATAACAGCGGGGAGAGCTGCGCAAAAAACAGAACATGGCCAACAGCAGGAAAGGCGTAGTGGGCAACAGGGGCAGAAAAATTCCGACAATGCCGAGGATCACGCTGACGAGGCCGACGAGGAGATAAATAATACGACGCAGGCGAGCCATCAGACCCCTTTCAACGATTTTTCATAGCGACTGACATACACGGCCACGGTGATATCGCCGGTCACATTGAGCACCGTGCGGCACATATCGAGGATTCGATCCACGCCATAGATGATGCCGATGGCTTCGCCCGGCACGCCGATGGTGACGAGGATGATCATGATGATCGGCAACGAACCGCTGGGTACGCCGGCGGTGCCGACACCGGCCAGAATGGAGAGCAGCACCACAAAGATCTGCTGGGATAATTCCAGATGTACGCCGAAGCACTGGGCGAGAAAAAGCACCGTGATGCCTTCGTACAGCGCGGTGCCGTTTTGGTTGGCCGTGCTGCCCAGGGTCAGGACGAACTGGGTGATGTCACGCGGTATTTTGAGATTGTCCACCGTCACGCGGATGGAGGTGGGCAGGGTGGCATTGCTGGAGCTGGTGGAAAAGGCCATAAGCATGACTTCGCGAATGTTGCGAAAAAAGAAGGCCGGGCTCATTTTGCCGAGGTATTTCAGCAGCAGCGAATAGGTTATGAACTGATGGATGGCCAGGCCTGCCAGCACGATGAGCACAAAGCGCGAGAGGATGAGAAGAATGGAAAAGCCCATGGTGGCGGTGAGGGAAAAGAGCAGGGCGGCGACGCCATAGGGCGCCAGCCTCATGCCCATGGCAATGACCTTCATGGTGATTTCGTACAGCCCCTCCAGCATGGCTTTAAAGCCCTGTACTTTGCCGGCATCGCTGACCGACAGCGCCAGGCCGACCATGAGGGCGAGAAACATGATGGCGAGAATTCCACCGCCGCCATAGGTGGGATCAAACGCGCGCGCCATGTCTTCGACCGGATTTTTCGGCACAATGGCGGTGATGACATCGGTGATAGAGCGGCTCTTGACGTCAGCGGCTGCTTTCTGCAGGGTGGTGGTGTTGCCGCTGAACCGCTCGATCAGCATGGAGCGATCTTGAGGGGAAATGGACTCTCCCGGCTTGAACAGGGAGACCAGGGAAATGCCGATCATCACCGAGATGGCGGATACGATCAGGGTGTACCACAGGGTGCGCAAACCGATTTTGCCGATGCGCCGCAGATCGCCCAGATCCGCAACGCCCAGAGCGAGCGCAGAGAGTATAAGGGGGATGACCATCATAAAAATCATGCGCAGAAAAATATCGCCCACCGGTTTGACGAATTTAACCATCAGGCTGATGGTCTCTTTGGGCAGACCAGAGTACTGTACGATCAGACCGGCTGCCATCCCGGCTATCATACCGATAAAAATTTTTTGATGTAGCTTTATCTTCTTTGCCATGTTCCGTTTCGGTTTTGGTTGATATTCCAGAACATAAAACAATACGGGGATAATTACAAGGGAAAAGTGTGTGCGGAAAAGCAGGCCGGGAAAAATCATCTCTCCGGTTAGCGCAAGGTTGGAACAGGAAGCCGGCAAGGCGGGATTGGTGAATCCTTGTGATTAGCAACGAAACGGTTTGGCGATGCCCGTGGTGCTCCCTCAATTTACGAAGAAAGACACCCGGAGTTGCCGCAAGAGATGCGGCAACATCCGGGGTCTGGAGCCATACCTCAGAACTGTTCTACTATTTTGCCTTTGGCCAGACGCTTGGCTTCACGCTGTTTGCGTTTTTTCTTGAGCCAGGCGGACAGCTGTTCCATATAGGAATAGATAATCGGTACAATAACCAGGGTGAGAACCGTGGCGACGGTCAAACCGCCCATGACGGCACGCGCCATTGGCGCCCAGGTTTCACCGCTATCGCCCAATCCCAGGGCCAGCGGCAACATACCGGCTACGGTTGTCAGCGCGGTCATCAACACCGGCCGCAGCCTGACGCGACCACCCTCACGAATGGCGTCGAACAGCTCCATGCCCTGGCTGCGGAAGTGATTGATCACGTCCACCAGCACGATGCCGTTGTTGACGACGATACCCACCAGCATGACGATGCCGATGAGCGCCATCACATTCATATCGGTGCCGGTGAGGTGGAGTGCGACAGCCACACCGATGACCGAGAGGGGGATGGTGAACATGATGATGAACGGGTCCACCAGAGATTCAAACTGCGAGGCCATCACCATGTAGGTCAGGAGCATGGCGACCATGAAGGCGATGCCGAGATACATAAAGGATTCGATCATATCCTGGGCCGCGCCGCTGATCTCGATGCGATAATCCCCCGGCGTCGGCACCGAGGCGATGATGGCGCGCACGTCGTTGGTGACGCTCTGCAGATCGCGGCCGGCGATGCTGATGTTGATGGTGACGATGCGTTCCTGATCTTCGCGGTTGATCTCTTGCGGTGTTTTATCGTAATCGATGGTCGAGATCGCCCGCAGAGGAATCTGCTTGCCGGTCGGCGTCATAACCAGCAGGTTTTCCAGATCCTCCTTGCTGTTGCGATTGGACTTGTCCAATTGCAAGCGGATGTCATATTCGTCGCCCTGATCGCGATAGCGGGTCACCACGGCACCCAAGACGCAGGTGCTGACCGTGTTGCCCACCTGGGCGGCGCTGAGGCCGAGGTCGGCGATCCGCTGCCGGTCGAGGTTGATCTTGAGCTCCGGCGACGGTTTATCGATATTGGTGGAAAATTCGGCTACGCCCTTGACCTCTTTCAGCCGTTTGATCACTTCATTGGCAATGCCTTCCGACACTTTCAGGTCATGGCCAAAGATATTAAGGACAATGTCCGCCTGGCTGAACATGGCTTCGCCGCGGTCCTGGAATTTCACCTCCATATCCGGAATCCGGGAGAGTTGTGTACGCAGCGCATCCTGGATGGCGAACATGTTGCGGTCGCGCTGCGAGCGCGGTTTGAGGCGCAGGGTCATATCGCCCTGGGCGGAAGAGCGTGAGGAGAACAGAGCCATAACCCCTTCGCCCTGGCCGAAATTGCCATAGATGTTATCCGCTTCCGGCACATCCTTGATGATGATGTCCGTGAGCTGGCGCATGCTTTTTTCCATGGCCTCCATGCTGGTGCCGGGCGACCGTTCGATGGTGAGCGACATATAGCCCACATCCGATTTCGGGAAAAATTCGCCGCCGGTCAGAAACAGCGAGACAGCGGACACGATGAACAGCAGCGCGGTCGTAAACAGGACCGTTTTGCGGCGCTCCAGAGCCCAGTCCAGAAAAACCCGGTAAACGGCGTAGAGACGATCCAGCCAGCCGGCAATACGGTTTTTGCTGCGCATGGCGAGGCCGTTTTCTTTCAGACTTCTCGAAATTCGCAGAAAGCGGGAGGCCAACAGCGGAATCAGCGTCAACGCCACAATGAGCGAGATGGTGAGAGAAAAGCAGATGGTCACCACCATATCGCGGAACAGCTGTCCGGCCAGGCCTGGAACAAACAGAACCGGCAGGAACACCACCAGCGTCGTCAAGGTGGAGGCGGTGATGGCCATGGACACTTCCCGCGCTCCCTTGTCGGCTGACTCAACCAGATTTTCTTTCAGCTCGTCGTGATGGCGGAAAATATTTTCCAGCACGACGATGGAATTATCCACCAGCATGCCGATGGCCAGAGCCAAGCCGGCCATGGAGATGATATTCAGGGTGATGCCGGCCTGATCCATCACCGCAAAGGTCACGATGACCGAGACCGGGATGGAAACGGCCACGATAATGGAGCTGCGCAGGTTGCGCAGGAAAAATAAAAGCACCAGAAATGTCAGCAACACCGCCTGCCAGGCCGTGCTGCTCAAATTCGACATCGAGTTGACGATGAAATCGGAGAGGTCGATGGCCACCTCGACGTTTACACCGCGCGGCAGTTCCTGCTCGATTCTGGGCAGCTGATTGCGAATGGAACGGCATACGTTGACCGTGTTGGCGTCTGACGATTTCTGGATAAACACAAAGGTGGCCGGCTTGCCGTTGTTCCACACTTCCTGACGCAGATCGGCAAAGCCGTCCTGAACCGAGGCCACATCGCGAATGCGGATAATAGAGCCGTTATACACCGCTACACTGGTGTTGGCGATCTGCTCCAGGCTGGTGAACTGGCCGGCGGTTTCAATGCTGAACTCTTCGCGGTCGTTTTCGATATAGCCGGAAGGAATCTGCAGGTTGGCGCCCTGCAGTGCCGCCTGTATCTGCTGAATGGCAATATTGTGCGCTTTCATAGCCAGCGGATCGGCGATCACCTTGATCTCCCGTTTCAGCCCGCCGGAGGTATAGACGGACGCCACGCCCGGAATGCGCTCGATGCGCGGTTCCAGATACTCTTCCGAAATGCGGCGCAATTCCGCCTGACCGTGAATGGTGGAGGAGACGGCCAGGTAGAGAATCGGTTGCATGGAGGGATCGAATTTGAACACCAGGGGCTCGGAGGCGTCCGGCGGCAGATAGTCGCGGACAAAATCCAGGTTGCGGCGCACGTCGGTTTCAGCCTGGTCCATGTCCGTGCCCCAGTTGAACTCGAGCATGGTGACGGAAAGCCCCTGCCTGGAGGCAGAGGTCACCTTTTTGACGTTTTTCACCGATGCCACGGTTTCTTCGATCGGTCGGGTCAGCACGGTTTCGACGTCATAGGGGCCGACGCCGGTGTATTGGGTGATGACCGAGATGTAGGGAAAGTTCATCTCCGGATACAGATCGAGATTGAGTCGGAGCAATGAGAACAGCCCGAACCCTACGGCGATCAGATAGATCATGGCAAAGGTCACGCCCCGCTTGATGGCGGTTTGGGTCATATTCATAAACGGGACTCCTACTTTTGAACGATATCGATGACGGAACCGTCACGTACATTCTTCTGGCCGGCGACAATGAGCTGTTCTCCGGCGGCAACGCCTTCCGCAACAGCCAATTGTGTGTGATTTATATACAACGGTTTGATTTTGCGTTGTATGGATTTGCCGTCCTGGACCACATACACATAATAGTTGGTGATGGGCTGGTCATCGCCGTTGACTTTTTCCAGCGTGGTGCTCTCGATGACGGAAAAACGGGGCACGAGGATGGCGTTTTCGAGCACACCGGTGGTCACCGTCACCTGCGCGAACATGCCCGGTTTGAGGCGATGGCCGGGATTATCCATGATCACCTCCACCTGCGCCAGTCGGGAGAAGGGGTCCAGCACCGGGCTGATTTTGCTGATGCGGCCGTTAAAGGTCTCTTCCGGAAAGCTGCGCACTACCACGGCAGCGGTCTGGCCGACTTTGATTTTGCCCAGGTCGGTTTCGGTCGCGTCGAAAAGAATTTTAACGCGGTTCATCTGCACCACCGTCACCAGCGGCATGGCCGGGCTGGCCATATCGCCGGCTTCATAAAAGCGCTTGCCGATGAGGCCGGTGATCGGAGCGGTCACGGTGGCATCGGCCAGTGTGGATTTGGCGCTGCGCAAGGCCGCTTCCGCCGTTTCGAGTCCGGCTTTGGCCGCTTCATACTGGGTCACCACCAGGTCATATTGCTGCTTGCTGATGGCGTTTTCTTTTTGCAGCCGCTGCGCCCGTTCAAACTCTACCTTGACGTTGGCTTCCTGCGCCCGGGCTGCAGCCAACCCTGCTTCTGCCTGTCGCACGGCCTGCTCGATCGTAGTGGCGACGATGCGTGCGATCGGCTGGCCCTGGCTGACATGGGAACCCATATCGACATTGAACGACTCGATACGGTCGGGAATTTTCGAAAACACTTTGACTTCAAATTCGGCATTGATATCGCCGTTGTAGGTCAGGTTTTGCACCAGATTACCGGTTTTGATCGTTTGCACTTCCACCGGCACTTTGACCACCTGTTCTTCTGTGGATTTTTGTGAACATCCGACAACCAGAACTGCCACGGCCAGCAGGCCATAGACCCATCGTTTCAACATAGGTTCTCCTGTCATTTTGATCCGTCCTGCCATATTATAATACACTGGTGAGCGCGCCGGTCGCTTTGCGCACGGCATAGCGCGCCATCTGATATTCGTACAGCGAAGAAATATAATTCAATTGAGCCCGGTTCCTGGCCAACTGGGCGCTGAGCACGTCGAGTTGGGTGCTGGCCCCCTCTTCGTACATGAGGTTGGCCAGACGCAACGCTTCCTGGGCCAGCGAGATGGATTCCCGGGCGGCCTGATATTTCTGTCGCGCTTCCTGAAATTTGTTGAACGTCATTTCCGCTTCCGCGACGACGCCGTCGCGCACCTGTTTTTCCGTATCCAGCATGATGTTGTAATCCAGCCGCGCTTTCTGGAATCCCTTGGTGTTTTTCAGACCATGGAACAGCGGGATCTGCAGGCTGACCGCAGAGGTAAAGCCTTTGCTGAAATCGTCCTGGCGGAACTGGTAATCGTTGCGCATGGCCAGGAACGAATAGTCTGTGCTGAAAAACAGTTTGGGCATAAACGCGCTGCGGGCAACGGTGATCCCTTTGCGGCTGATATAGACCTGTTCCGACAGTGCTTTCATTTCCGGACGGGATTGCAGCGCCCGTTTTTGAAATTCCGCCAGGGTCATGTCGGCATAGTCATCGTTTTCATAGGCCAGTTCGCCGCTGACGTCCAGCTCGACGTTCCGTTCCAGGCCGATCACATTGCGCAGGTGCGTCAGGGCCAGCTGCCTGTTGTTGCGGGCCGAGATCACGTCCGGTTTCAAATTGGCTACTTCAACTTCGGCGCGCATCTTGTCGAATCCGGAGGCCATGCCCACATCATGTTTCTTGATGACGATATCCAGATTCGCCTGTGCCTGGGCCAGCGCCTCTTCCTGAACCTGCACCAGCTGCTTGGCGAGAATACAGCCGTAGAATGCGGCTGAGGTGTTATAAATCAGATTCTGTTTTTTGGATTCATAGTTCTGTTCAGCCGCCCGTTTGCCGGCGCCGGCCATCTGCACACCGGCCCAACCGGCGCCGCCGAGAAACAGCGGTTGTTGCAGGTTGGCGCCGTAGGTAAAGGTGTTTTCCAGGCCGAACGAGATGCGCACATAATCGGGCATATCGGCCAGCGCCGGAATCATGGAAACCCCGGGCCCCATCATCAATTTGATGAAATTGGGAATAGTGGTTTCCTGAATGTTCCAGGCTTTTTGGAAATTGGCCGAAGCGTTCACGGTCGGCAATATATTGGCGCGTGCTTCCCAAACGGAGGCTTTGGCCTTGGCTACTTCTTTATGAGCCGCCTGCAGCTCGGGATTTTTTTCCAGCGCCATCGCCACAGACTGCTGCAGCGTCAGATTTATTTTCTCCTGGGCCACACTGCACATGCTGATGGTCAGGACCAGCAGCATGATCGCTCGTTTCATCATTCTTACCTCCAATTCTGCCTCTGTTTCCTGTAAGAGTTTAAGAGAATAGCAGCCGCGATGTTGCGGTCAAGTTCGGTTCATGCCGACCAGGACCAGGTCGACAATTTTTTCCGCCAAATGGCGAGACACTTTGGGTTCCAGGCCTAAAAAGTGGTGCCAGATAAAGTGCATAACCGCACCACCGATCACCTCCAGCGCCAGTTGGGCGTCCAGGTCGGACCTGAATTCGCCTCGGCTGATCCCCGTTTCGATCACCTGTTTGATGATCTGTTCCTGTTTTTGTGTTTCAGCCTTGAACTGTTCCATAAAGGGAAATCGTTCGGAGGAAACGAACAGGCTGATAAAAAATTTGCTGTATTCCGGATACTCGATGCAGGCGTTGAATCGTTTGTTGATAAATTCGATCAATTTTTCCCTGGTGGAGAGGGTAGCCGTCGAAACTTCCATTATATTTTTTTGACTATGCTGCAGGCCTGTGTCCAGCAACGCCTTGTAAATACCTTCTTTACTGCCGAAATAATAATAAATCATAGGTTTGGATACATCTGACCTCTCGGATATTTCGCGCATAGAGACCGCATGGTATCCCTTTTCGGCAAAAAGTCGGGCAGCTTCCATAAATATATGATTTTTAGTATCGCATTCCGGAGAGCACTGCTTTTTTTCCGTCATCAAGATTCCTTTTCCATGTTACCTACCGTTCGGTAGAACAGTCTTATAATATACGATATTTCCGAAAAAAGTTACAGTAAATTATGATTTTGCTAATCACCTTGCAAATGGAGCTATATTTTACTACATTTTTCAATGCAAATGTTTGAAGAACAATTGCCTGACGCCACTGCGCGGCCTCTGGCGGACCGGATGCGGCCGCTAAAGCTGGATGAGGTGGTGGGTCAGCGCCATCTGCTGGGCCCGGGCAAGATCTTGCGGCGCGCCATAGAGACGGATGCGCTGGTGTCCATGCTGTTCTGGGGGCCGCCGGGAACCGGCAAAACCACGCTGGCGCGCTTGATCGCCCATGCCACCCAGTCCAACTACCATGCCATCAGCGCGGTGACATCCGGGGTGGCTGATATGCGCAAAGTCATTGCCGAGGCTGAGAAAAACCGCCGGCTCGGCACGCGCACCATTCTTTTTGTCGATGAAATACACCGTTTCAACAAGGCGCAGCAGGATGCGTTGCTCCATTCGGTCGAAGACGGCACGATTCTGCTTATCGGCGCTACCACCGAAAACCCAAGTTTCGAAGTCATTTCCGCGCTGCTGTCACGTTGCCGGGTCTACAAGCTGGAATCTCTTTCCAGCGATGAACTCGGCCAGATCCTGCAGCGGGCCCTGACGCAGGATGAGGTGCTCAGTCGTCAACAGGTCGTTGTGGACGAAGATGCGCGACAGATTTTACTGAAACTGGCGGGCGGTGATGCGCGGGTGCTGTTAAACGGGCTTGAGCTGGCCGTGCAATTGTGCGAGGCCGCGGCGAACGGCGAGCGGCGTATTTACCGTGAACTGGTGGAGGAAGCGCTGCAGCGCCGCGCCAACCTGTATGATAAAAAAGGCGAATATCATTACGACACCATTTCCGCGTTTATTAAAAGCGTGCGCGGTTCGGATCCGGATGCGGCCATCTATTGGCTGGCGGTTATGCTGGATGGCGGTGAGGATCCTCTCTTCGTGGCCCGGCGTTTGGTTATTTTAGCCTCTGAAGATATCGGCAACGCCGATCCGCACGCGCTGATGGTGGCGACCTCGGCCTTCACCGCCGTGCATTACATCGGCATGCCGGAAGGCCGCATAGTGCTGGCGCAAGCCACCACCTATCTCGCCAGCGCGCCAAAGAGCAATGCTTCCTATCGGGCCATTGACGAGGCGTTGTCCGAAATCCGCCGGCAGGCGCCGGAGCAGATTCCGCTGCATCTGCGCAATGCGCCGACCCCGTTGATGAAGGATTTAGGTTACGCCAACGGGTACAAGTATCCCCACGACGTCGGCGGTTTTGTGGAACAGGATTATCTGCCGCCGCAGGCGCCGCGCCAGGTCTATTACCGGCCAACGGAGAACGGCATTGAAAAAAAGATCAAGGAGCGTTTGCAGATGCTCTGGCCCAAACGAAAACGATAGCCGTGCTTACGAATTCCAGATTTTGTGATGAGATGACCAGGTTACTATTATTCCTATTCGGACTAGCCATGTTCTGCAGCATGGCGATCGCGCAGCTGCCGGCTGCCGACACTACCGGCGCGGCTTCTGAACAGCGCCGGCTGAAACGCTCCGAAATCGATACCTCTATCGCCTACGATGCCCGCATCATCGACAATCTGGTGCGCGAACGCAAAAGCGTCTTTCGCGGCAACGCCGTCGTGCAATATAAAAACATGACTCTAAAAGCGGAATTGATTACCATCGATTATGACGCCAATCTGCTGACTGCGGAGGGCGTGCCCGATACTGCCTGGGTCAAACAGCCGGGCGCGACCGACTCGACGGCTGTGATCACCATGAAAGGTGAACCGGAGCTCATCGAGAGCGGATCGCAGATGACGGGAACACGGATGGTGTTTAATTATAAAACGGACAAGGGCGTGGTGGTGCGCGGCCGCACCAAGCTGGAAGACGGCCATTATGTCGGCGAACAGATCAAAATGGTGGCGAAAAAGACGTTCAACGTTTCCCATTCGATGTTCACCACCTGTGACCAGGATTCCAGTCCGCACTTTCATTTCAGCGCTCGCCGCCTCAAGATGATCGTGAACGATCGCGTAATCGCCAAACCGATCCTCATGTTTCTCGGCAAGATCCCGGTGGCGGCGCTTCCGTTCGCCTTTTTTCCCACCAAATCGGGACGCCACTCCGGCCTCATCATCCCGCGTTACGGTGAAAGCACCCGCGAGGGTCGCTACCTGCGCGGCCTCGGCTACTACTGGGCGGCCAGCAATTACTGGGATGCGCGCGCCACCGTCGATTTTTTCGAACGCTCCGGCTGGCTCATGGACACCGGCGTGAATTATGCCGTGCGCTACAAACTCAACGGCAGCATCAACGGTTCGCTGACGCGCAAGAATTTCGGCGATGCCACGCAGGAGCGGCGATGGGATCTTACCATCCAGCATAGCCAGGAGTTCGATCCCAACACCCGCTTCAGCGTCAGCGGCTATTTTGTCAGCGACAAGAGTTTTTACCAGGATCTTTCCACCAGCCTGGCTTCGCGGTTGACGCGCGAGTTGCGTTCCAACGCCACCTTTTCCCGCTATTGGCCGCAGCAAAAGATCAGCCTGAGCGTCAACGCCACCCAGGTCAGGGACCTGCAGGACGATGTCACCACCACGACGTTCCCGCAGATGGCGTTGCGCAAGAGCCAGACGCAGATTTTCAATCCGCGCAAGGCCAAAGGCCGGCGCAGCGAGGAAAAATGGTACCACTCGCTCTATTTTTCCTACGGCTCCAGTCTGTACAACACGCGCCGGGAATATTTGCAGCAGATCGGCGTCGAACCGTACAAGCAGACGGAAACACAGCGGCAGGTGACGCACAATCTCGATTTCTCCCTTTCCAGCCCGAAAAAATATTTCGGTTTTCTGTCCATCAACCAGTCCCTCAACCTGGAAGACGACTGGTTCGATCGCAGCAAACGCTATTATCTCGACGAAGATACGCAGCAGATCGAAAGCAGGGACGAAGACGGCTTTTTTGCCCGCCACACCTTTAATTACAGCACCTCGGCCTCCACCAAGATGTATGGCGTCTTTGCGCCGGGCTTTGGCGATATCCAACTGATCCGCCATGTCGTCACGCCGTCGTTGTCCTTTAACTATACGCCGGATTTTTCCGAGAGTATGTGGGGCTATTTTCAGGAGCTGGAAAATGCCGAGGGCGAAAAAGTCAAGAAGGATCGTTTCAGCGGCACCTCCTCCGGCGGCTCGCAGGTCGTCAGTTTGAGCGTGCGCAACCTGTTCCAGATGAAGACCGGCAGCGGCGACAAGGAGAAAAAGCTCGATCTCTTTACCATGGATTTCAACACCGGCTTTAATTTCAAGGCCAAACAGTACCGCTTGTCCGACCTGCGCACCTACTGGCAGGCCAATCCGGCGCGCAATTTCAGCCTGTCCGCCTCGACCGGCCACACCTTTTACGATTGGGATTCGCAGCTGGCCTCCCGGGTGAATCAGTATCTCTTTGAAGATCGTCCCTGGCAACCGTGGCACTATATGCGGTTCACGTCGCTGAACCTGAATTTTTCCCTGCGGCTGGAAGGCAAGGGCGAAAAAAAGCCATCAGCCGAGAAGCAACAGGGCCCACAGCCGACCGATGTCGAGAACGATGAGCAGGCATTGCGACCGGAGGATCTCTCGGTTCTGGAAGAAACTTCGATGCGGCGCGGCAACCGCTTTTATGACGAAGGCATGACTCAGGGCGTCAGCATTCCCTGGCGGGTGAACATGACGTTCAATTTTTCGCTGGACAAGACCAATCCGGCCGTAACCACGCGGCGCTACTACATGGACATTTCCGGCGCCGAGATGAGCCTGACCAAAAACTGGCGGGTGAATTACAGCGCCCATTATGACCTGGAAAAACAGCAGATCTCGTATCATCGCCTGGCGTTTTACCGCGACCTGCACTGCTGGGAAGCGCAGGTCGACTGGGTGCCCTCCGGCATCAGCAAACGGGTCTATTTCCGCATCAGTATAAAATCGCCGACTCTGCGCGACATCAAACTCGAACGCCGTGGCGGGACCGGGAGCGTGTTAGGGTACTAGTTCAGATCATCTCTCCCGACTTGGTGTTCTCCGCCATTTCCAATATGCCGTCGCCCTGGTGGTCATAGCTGGGATCGATGGCCGAGACCAACCCTTTTTCAAGATACTGAATCCATTGCGCGTTGACCTGGATGGGGTAGAACCCTTTGTCCGGAGAGCTGTTGGGCATGGATTGCAGCTCGCCGATGATGAGAACGCTGTTGCCCTTTTTAAGATATTTGTTGCACTGTACCGCCTGTTGCGCCCAGACCACGATGCTGATAAAGCAAGGCGTTCGCTGCAGCCCTTCCGGCTGCGGCTCTTCCGTCTCCGGTTGCGTGGCGATGACAAAGTTGGTCACCGGCACGCCGCGGGAGGTCCAGCGCAGGGGCGGATCCTGCTGCAATTGTCCGGCGATGACGACGCGGTTGACATTGGGAAAGTCAAAAGATTTCCGGGAATGGTCCGGCAGCGGCTCGGAGGCCGGCCGGCGCTGCTTCTTGTCCTTAAAATGCTTGTGCTTGTCTTTCATGCGTCACTCTCAACTGCGAATATAAAAATAAACATCCGTAAGCGGATGGACTGATGGTATCGTGATCGTGCAGAAATACGTTTATGGCACGCTTATCATCAGCCAATATCAATATGTGTTCAAACTCGTGGGCATCACGGGCGTTCTCTGCAAGCCTGCCCAGCTCTGCAGCGGTATGCCGGCTGTGGGCCGCGAACAGCAGTTCCGGCTTGCGGCGATCGCAGGTTTCCAGCAAACCGAAGCAGTGCAGCGTATAGCGAGAGGCCGGCAGACCCAGTTCTTCCTCCAGTTCCCGTTCCATGGCGCGAAACAGGCTGTTCCGGCCGGATTGCAGTCCGGCATCGATATGACCGCCGAACAGGTCATAGCACAGCGGATATTCTCCCACCTGGGCGCTGCGTTTCATCAACACAAGTTGGCCGTCGCTGCTGCGGACGAGAGCGCTGACCCCGAGGGCTCCGGACAACACAGCCTCATAGCCTTCTGCAAGGATATCTGCGCAGTGGTTGCCGAAGAGCAGCGTTTTATAATCCGTCGTCTCCAGTTCGATATGGAGATGGTGGTCCTGCACGCGCCAGCCGCCCAGGCGCGCCATTTTGCCGTTAAAGTATCCCCGGCTCTGCTGCCCGTCCCAGAAGGCATCCGCCTCAGCTTGCCATTGCGTCGGCAGGTGAAAAAATCGATCTGACCATATCACACTGACGTCGGACTCGCTCCACCAGCCGGAGGCCAGGATCCGGCAGCGCTCCATTACAGCAAAACACCTTCCAGGCTCAACAGCGCCTGTTTGATCTCCAGTCCGCCGCTATACCCGCCCAGTTTGCCGGCGCCGGCCAGCACACGATGGCAGGGGATGATGATGGGGATGGGATTGGCGCCATTGGCGGCGCCGACGGCGCGACTGGCGCCCGGTTTGCCCAGCTCTTTGGCGATCTGGCCATAGGTGACCGTATGGCCATAAGGAATGTTGCGTAGATAGGACCAGACCAGACGCTGAAAGTCGGTGCCGCTGAGAACATCCAGGGGTATGTGCCAGTCGATATTGTCGCCGTTAAAATAGCAGTCCAGTTGGGTGCGCACTTCGGCAAACGGTTTCTCGTCCTTGCTGATGTGATAGTTCAGGGAGAATTCGGCGAGAAATCTATTTTCATCCGTTTGCCGGGCAAATTCGATGCGACAAAGCCCGTTGGCAGACGCGACCAGAATCAGGTCCGACGTCGGCCAGGAATAGATGCTGTAATAAAGGTTCGGGGACATCAGCTGAAATGCACCTCTAGCAAGTGGCATTACTATACGCGGTAGTGGAGCAAAAGGTATCATGATTTCACAAGAATGTCAAGCATTAATTCGCACCGCGGCCCCCTGTAATGAAAAAAGGCCGTCCCCCTGCGGGGACGGCCTTTTTCAGAATCTGTGTCTCTAGTTAAAGTTGTAGCGGAAACCGAACTGGATGCGGTAGACGTCGTTGATGGACAGCGACTGTTCCAGGGTTTTGCTCATCAACTGATTGTTGATGACGCGCAGTTTGTATTGCGCTCGGCCCTGGGCGTCCGCCTGGGCGCCACCGGTGGAGGTGACGATCAACGGCTGGGCGTTGATATAGCGCTGGGCTACGCCCCAGTTTTTGTTGAGAAAGTTGGTGAAATTCAGGAAATCGATGCGGAATTGCAGAGTGTTGCGTTTTTTGAAAAACGTGGCAAACAGTTCCTGGCTGATGCTCAAGTCGACGCGATAGACCATGGGGATCGAAGCGCCGTTGCGCACCGCGTATTCGCCGCGATGTTTGCTTAAATACGCATCCTGTTCGATATACGCATCCCATGCATCAGCCTGCTGATCAGCCGTAAAGGGCGCGCTGCCGGTGATGGGCATGAAATTCATTTCTGACTTGTCCTTGGGAATATAGAGCAGGTCGTTTGCGGTACCACCGTCGCCGTTGAGATCGCCGCTGTAGGTGTAGCTGAAGCGACCAAGGGAGAACCCTTCGCCATAGAGCGAAAGGGTGGTGGCGCCAAAGCTAAAGTACTCTTTACGGTACGAGACCGTGCCGAGAACGCGCGGGCCGGCCGAGGTGGCGGCATAACCCAGCGTCGGATTGTTCGGATCGCCGATGTGCTGGTTGCCGTTCCAGGAGCCATACGCGATGGAACCGGGATCGACCGTATTTTTGGCAACGCCATAGTTATAGGCCACTTTGGCGTACACGCCCTTGTCAAACGGTTTTTCCAACGAGGCCGTGGCGTTCCAGGAATAGCCCTCATTCTGGTTCTTCAACACCACCGCGTTGGCGACGGTGCTGTTGATGCGGTTGCTGGTGGTCCAGCGCGGACGGTTATCGGCACCGGAAAAGTTGGTGTTCGGCGATGCCAGGTTGGCGTTGATGTACGCCATGCCATTGACGTCGCGGCTGTACATGAATTCCGCCGAACCGATCAGGCCCCAGGGCAGCTTCTGGTCGACACCGATGTTGGTTCTCCACAGCTGCGGGAACTTGAAATTGGGATCGGTCAGCGCCAGTTCGAAACTGGACGCCGGCGCACCGGTGACATTGGCCGGTTTGTAGGCATTTGGATCCGGGTTGAACGGACGCGCGGTGGTGTTGTTCATCTCTTCAAAACCAGTGAGCACACCGGTGTTGCCGATCTGATTGGAGATCCACACGAACGCCGGTTTGCCGGTAAAGATACCGGTGCCGCCGCGCAGCTGCGTGCTGCGGTCACCCTTGACGTCCCAGTTGATACCCAGGCGCGGGGAGAACAGCGGGTTGGCATCCGGCAGTTTGGCCGTCGAATATTTCACGGTGTTGCCGGCTTCGTCCTTGAAGGACATGGCATCGGCGACGCTGTTGGCATAGCCGGTTTCGTCAAAGAAAGGCACATCAACGCGCAAACCGGCGGTCATGCGCAGATTTTTCGTGGCTTGCCATTCATCCTGGGCATAGGCGCCGACATAGGTCACCTTTAGCCACTGCACCGGTTTGGTCTGGCCGGGGATGTTGGACCAGCGCACCTGGAAGCGGCGCAGAGTGACCGGCGAGGCGGTGCGATTGGGATTGGTCAGATAGTCGTTGGCGTCTTTGTAAAAATCATCCAGCGAGTTGTAGCTGTATATGCTCTGCGAACCGGGGAAGAAAATGTTCTCCGACTGATAGCGTTCGCCGCTGACGCCGAAGGTCAGGCTGTGGTTCTGCATATAGAGCGTGAAATTGTTCTGTACCTGGAAGGTCTTGTAGCGCAGCTCGTTGTTGGGCGTAAAGGGTTCGAAACCGAACGAGGTGTACACCGAACCGTCTTTCATGATGTCCACGAACGGGAAGAAGGTGCCGCGCGAGTCACGGCTTTCGTCGTTGGTGGTGTAGCCGATGATGAGGTTGTTGGCTTTGTTGGCGCCCAGCATCGCGTTCCATTCCCCTACGATCGATCGGATGTTTTCCTTGATCTTGTAGTTTGAATTTTCAAAGTTCAAACCGGTGGTGTTGGAACGGCGGGTGCCCATACCCAGCGACGAAGAGTTGGACAACAGCACGTCGGTGTCGGAATCCAGATGATTGTAGCGCAGGCTGACTTTGTTTTTCGAGTTCACGGCCCAGTCCAGTTTGGCGATGTAGCGTTTGGCCGGGGTTGCAAAATCATAACCCTGGTAGCCGCCGGTCTGATAGCCGAACTTGTCCGACAGGAAAGAAGACAGCGTCTTCAGATCCGATTCCAGAACGCGGGTGGTGTTGCCGGTAACGGTCTGGCCGCCGGTGTTGGCCATATAGGTCGTGCCCGGAGTCGTCAACTCGTCGCTTTCGACGTCGACAAAGAAGAACAGTTTGTTTTTGATGATGGGGCCGCTCAGGCGGGCGCCATAGCGGTTGTAGCTGAAGGTGCCTGGTTTGTATTCGAGTTCTTTGGCTTTGGTGCCGACCAGATCCTGGTTGCGGTTCTGGCCATAGATGGCGGCGGAAAATTCGTTGGTACCGCTTTTGGTCACGGTGTTGACGCCGGCGCCGACGAAATTGCCCTGGCGTACGTCATAGGGGGCCACGTTGATCTGCAGTTGCTCGATGGCTTCCAGAGAAATGGGCGCTACACCGGTACGGTCGCCGGGCTGGCCGGATAGACCGAACGAGTTGTTGAAATAGGAACCGTCCACGGTGACGTTGTTCATACGGTTGTCCTGGCCGGCGAAGGAAAAGCCATAGCTGGCCGGGTTGTATTGCGGGGTCAAACGGGCAAAGTCTTCGATTCTGCCGGTGATGCTGGGCAGGGTCTGGATGACTTCTTTGCCCACCGAAGTAGCCGCGCCGGTGCGGGCGGCGCTCATGAGCGCATCGCGCTCGGCGGTGATCTGCACCTGGCCGATATCAACGGCCTGTTCGGTCATCACAAACGAAATCTTTAAATCCTGACCCAGAGTCAGATAAACGTTTTCTTGCTTCTGTGTGGTATAACCGACATAGCTGGCGGTCACGGTGTACGGTCCGCCTACGCGCATACCGGGGATGTTAAACCGGCCGTCGATACGTGTGGTGCTGCCGAAAATGGTGCCGCTGGTGGTGTGAACGGCCATCACGTTGGCGCCGGGCAGTCCTTGGCCTTTCGAATCCAGCACGGTGCCGTTTATCGCCGACGTGGTAACGCCTTGCGCAAAGAGCAGAGCGGGCAGCAATAAAAAGCAGAGAAACAAGATGTGTAGCCTGTTTTTGGTCATGGGTTTCCTCCTCCTCGGGTTATTATGGGGTCTGGCCAAAAATGTGTGGAGCTATAGTTTATTAAAAATTGGCAAAATAAGCAAAGGGAATTATTGAATTCTGCCGGTCTGCAATTAATCTGGTTCGTTTGGCGATGAATTTTTTTTCAGCGGAAATGTGAATTGCTATAAAATATTTATTAATATATTATTATAGCAGGAAACGTTAACCGCAACTTTTGCAAAATGGATACAAAAATGCAGGGTACAAGAAGTGCCAGGCCATGGCACATGGCCTCGGCCGCTATAATGAACCAATATAGCCAAATTATGTAAGCCGGGCGTTAAGGTTTTATCAAGATCCTGTTAAATTCGTCTTATAATAAATTCCGGATCTATTGCTTTTTAAATGTGGGAATAGTATTATAAACATACGCCGAACGATTTTCGGCAAACACAAAAAGTGCAAGTGATGCATTGATTGGAGTCATTATGCGACGTTGGATTTCCTTTTCGCTATTTCTGCTCATCGGCTCGCTCTGGTCTGCTGAACAGGACGCAACGCCCTACCAGCCTTCAGCGTATGAATTGGCATTCCCCAAAGCGGTGATGCAAAACAGTTTTGCTCTTAAAAGGATGCCGGGCAATATCGTGCAGGTGGAACAGACCTACGGTCATGTCAATTTTCAGAAATCCTATATCAACAAACCGATCTGCCTTGCTGATAAAATATACGAGCATGGCATCGGCGTGCATGCGGTCAGCGATCTGCTGGTGCAGCTGCCGAAACCGGCGCTCCGTTTTACCGCTGTGGCCGGACTCGATCGCAACGAACAAACCAGAGGCCGGGCGGTCAACAAAGTTGTTTTCAGCGTAGAGGCCGGAGGAAAAACCGTTTGGGAATCCGCGGCTGTCGGCATCAGCGATGCGCCGATTCAGGTGAATGTCGCGCTGGCCGGTGTTACGGAATTTCATCTTATGGCAAAGCTGGCCGGCAGCAGGGCTAATTTATGCCACGTCGATTGGGGTGACGCCCGTGTTGAATATGCCAATGGCGAAAAAGTCTGGCTGGAAGAGTACGCCGGCAGCGGCTCCATCCTGAACCGTCTTCCCTTTTCATTTGTTCTCGGCGGAAAATCGTCGCGCGATGTTTTGTCGTCCTGGGCGTGCAGCACGTCGGACAGCGCCGCCGGCGATCGCGTGATGCACAAGCTGGTGTGGAATAAACCGGACGGCACGTTTCAGGTGCGCTGCCACGTGGTTGAATTTTTTGACCATCCGGTTGTAGAGTGGCGAACCTGGTTTAAAAACACCGGCCAGCAAAACAGTCCGGTGCTGGAACATATTCTGTCACTGGATGCGCAGGTGGAGGAGTCAAGCCGGATGTATCCCAACCAGTCGCCGAAAATGCCGGCCGTTCTTCATTGCAGCAAAGGCAGCGACTTTGCCAACACCGATTTCATGCCGATTCGTGCGCTGCTTGATCTGGAACAGAGCTATCACATGAAGTCGTTTGCCGGTCGCTCCAGCCTGTCCTATCTGCCGTTCTGGAATTTGCAGTTTCACAACACCGGCCTGGTGACGGCACTGGGCTGGTCCGGTGATTGGGATGCCGAGTTCGTATATCCCAAAAGCAACCAGGTGAATATGAAGGCCGGCTTTTCTCATGTTTCCCTCTATTTAAAACCGGGCGAAGAGATCAGCTCTCCGTCCGTGTGTCTGCTGTACTATGAAGGTGCAGATCCGTTGCGCGGCCACAATCTTTTTCGCCGCTATATGCGCGACGCCGTAGCCCCCCGCTGGCAGAACGGCGAGCCGGTTGTGCTGGCGATGAGCGGCGGCGCTTCGGCGCTGGAGACGGTGAACGAAAAGAACCAACTGGATTATATTGAAAAAATCGCCGGCACCGGCGCGCAGGTCTACTGGCTGGACGCCGGCTGGTATGCTGGCCCGGAAGGCGCCGATTGGGGCGCCGGCCGCGGCAACTGGTTTCCGGACAAGACAAAATTTCCCCGCGGCATGCGCGTACTGGCGGATGCCGCTCACAGCAAGGGATTAAAGTTTTTGCTCTGGTTCGATCCGGAAGTGGCGTCGCCCGGCAGCGATATCGCCATAAAACATCCGGACTGGCTCATCCGCAACCACGACAAGGAAGTCGGACTGTACAATCTTGGTAATCCGGATGCGCGTCGCTACATGACCGATCTGATCGGCAACCTTTTGATCCAGTGGGACGTGGATATCTTTCGTAACGATTTCAATATGGATCCGGGGCCGCGCTGGCAGCTGGCGGATGAACCGGGCCGGAGCGGCATGACCGAGATCCGTTATGTGGAAGGGGTCTACGCATTCTGGGATGAACTGCTGCAGCGCAAGCCCGGCCTGCTGATCGATAATTGCGCCAGCGGCGGCCGCCGCATAGACTATGAGACGTGCAAACGGTCGGTGCCGCTGTGGCGCTCCGATTATCAATGCCTGCCGGCGCCGGACCTGTACGAGTCTGCGCAAAACATGACCTATGGGTTGGGATACTATCTGCCGTTTCAATCCACCGGTTTTGGCCTGTCCTCTGACAAATATAAAAACCGCAGCCTGGCCACCGCCTCGGTGGTGCTGTCGATCGGAACACCCACTCCAGACGAACTGGCGACCGTTCCGTTTAATGACGTCAAAGCGGTATGGGATGACATCACCTCCTATAGCTATCTCATGACCCGGGATTTTTATCCGCTGACAGAATTCAGCCTGACCGACCAGGTGTGGATGGTCCTGCAATATGACTGGCCGGAGAAGGGCGAGGGCTGTGTCTTGTGCTTCCGCCGGCCCAATGCGCCTTATCCCCAGGCTGAACTGGCGCTGCGCGCAATGGATGCGAATGCAAAGTACAAGGTGACCTATCTGGATACCAGAGAAGAGAAAATTTTGCAGGGAGAACAGATGAAGACGCTGCCGGTCAAGCTGAATCGAGGGGAATCGGCGGTGATAAAATATGTAAAGCTGTGATAATTTTTTTTATTCTAAAGAACCATGGCTAAAGATTTGTTGCAGGCATCGCAGGAGCCGCCTCCAACGGCGACCACGAGCGACAGCACGATTCGTTTAGTTGGTATGTGATGCACGGTAGCCAGAGCCTGCCACGCCAAGCCGCCAAGACGCAGAGAAAGAATTCGCACATGCCGTTCCTGAACTATGCACTATTAACATGTCATTTTGAGGCGCGCCACAAGAGAAATCTGCCATGATATGGCTGACTTGCCGCGCCGAAAAATCTGTTAGCTGATCGCGGCCGGCAAAGACGCCAGATGTACATCGAGGTGCCGGCGTTTCGGAGCCGCCTCCAGCGGCGACTGTTGGTAACATTTCGTTTCCTGTGAGGTACACCTGTGTACCTCAATGCACACTTTGGTAATGTTATTTCTATCACCCAGCCTCTTAAGTTATAAAAGATTAATAAGTTAAGCGCGCTGTGACCCGGTTTGGCCTCTTTTTTGCTAAATCTGAAGCAAACAAGGAGGAATAACCATGCGTACCAAACTGCTACTCTTTCTACTCATCACGGCTTTTTGTGGCAACCAAACAGTATCTGCGCAGCCGTCCCAGGGCGTTGTCCACGTCATGCTGTTCATGCATAATGAGGACAGCGCCCTCAACGACTTTTCCATCCCGCAAACGCAACTGCAGTACAACGGCCTGCGCAACGGCCTGGTCCAGTTTGCCCGAATGGTGCAGCGCAACAAGATCGCCTTTTGCTGGCAGAGCGACTGGAAATTCCTCGAGGGTGTGTTGCGCTATGAAACAGCGGATCTCATGGCCACCACCAACAACAAAAACCTGGTGCGCTGGCTGAAAGAGGATATCGGCATTTCGGTCGATCCCCACTCGCACGAAAATTATGGCTACAACTATGCCGATGTCGCTCACCTCATGGATTCTCTCGGCGTCAAGCCCACCCATGTGATCGGCGGCCACATTTACGATCCCTATTCCAGCAAATATCAGGATTGGGAGCGTTTTCGCCTGCCGCTGGCCGGCGAAATGTATCCCTGGGCCTCGTGGAAAGGCGACATCCTCATGGGTTCGGGCACACCCAATCACACTTATGATCCGGAGCCGTCCGGCGTCTGGCGCCCCAAAAGCAAATACGAATACTGGACCGATGATCCCAACGGCAATGTGCTGTGTGTTGGCCAATATGCCGGTGACGTAAAGGGTGTGCAAAAGCTGGTGGACCTGTACAAAAACGGCACCATTGCGCCGGAGAATATTCTTACGGCTTCCATCTATGTCGCACAGTCGTTTTCAGGCGGCGCCATCACCGCGTATGAAGACAGTGTGGTCAAGCCGTTACTGGCCATGCAGCAGCGCGGCGAGGTTCGTATCGTCAACTTTGTCGAACTGATTGACATCTGGAAAACGCAATACAACAGCAAGCCCCATCTCTACAACGCGCCAATGAGCGTGTCCGATACGCTCAAGACCTTTATTCCTTCATCCGCCGGCGGTGACGCGGGCATTTACTGCCAGGTGGTATTCCCGCAGGCATCGCGCTATAACAACAGCGGTGCGCCGGTGGTCATTCATGTAGCCGGCGGCTGGGAAGGCAATGGACTATCCACGGCTGATAAAAACTGGCCGTTGCGCGGTTTCATTGAAGTTCGATTCAACTTTCCCGGCAGCGGCCGGCCTGGCGCCATGAGCGGCGGCACGTTTGACGACCGGGGCGAAAATTGTGTGCGCGCATTGTGCGATGTGACCCGCTTCGCTCTGGGCAAAATCACGGACAAATCCGGGCATTATCTGCAGGACTATTCCAGCACAATCAAACCGATGTATACCAACGTCGGCTTGTGCGGCTGGTCCAATGGCGGCAACGCCACCATCACGGCCGCTGGTGCATTTGGCGACGAGTTGAAGGATCTGGCCTGGATCGTCAACTGGGAATCGCCGGTAGGCGACGGCATGCCCAACGTGGAGGCCGGCGGCGCCATGAACGGCATGAATCCTTCGCTCAATCCGGCGTACGATCCCGACACCGGAACCTGGGACATGAGCCGTCTTGCTTATGACAGCGGCCTGCTGCTCCAGGACAAAAATAATCCCCAGATCAGTTTTACCGGCGGTTTCTATTTCGATGTCAACAGCAATCACGTGGTGGATAAAGGCACAGACTTTATCATCACGCCGTACTATTATAAAGACAAAGCCTATTACTCGGTGCGGGTGCGCCAGGCAGCAGAGAACAGCCATCTGTTGCCGGCTGCGCCCCCGGATCACCTGGCAACGCTGGCCGAGACCAATGCCTTCTGGTTATACCGCAATGCGGAAAACTGGATCGGTCAGGCTGTTGGCAAAAATCCGCAGCTGATGTTCCTGGTGGAAGCCAATATCGCGGACCATGTTCAGGGGGCGCCCGATCACCCGCATGTGCTTATACAGTATGAAGGCTTTCGCAGCAGCGGCGCCCGTTTCGTGCGCTTGAATCCGGATCGTTATTATGTGGAAGAGGCGGCCGGGAGCGCCATGCCGCAGGCGGTGGATAACAATGGGTTTGTGGTATTTGATCATGTGAGCATTCGGCAGGCCCTGGAACCCGGCGGCGCCAACGGGATTGTGACCAATATCGGGGTGGCGGCCGCGGTCATGGAGTTGGCCGACCGGACGCGCAACAACAACCTGGAGCCGCAGATCGGAGCTGTGACCACGGCCGTGTCACAGGACCTGCAGCCGGATACACATATGCTGTTCAGCAGCTATCCCAATCCATTCAATCCGTCCACCACGATTGTATTCCAGCTGAATCAACAGGGCCCGGTCACCCTGGCTGTGTATGATCTGTTGGGGCGTCACACAGCCACGCTGGTGAATCAAACATTGATGGAAGGTCGGCACGAGTTTCGTTTCGATGCCCACGATCTGGCCGGCGGCACCTATTTCGTGCACCTGGTAACGCCGGGCGCTGTGCAGAATCGCAGGATAACGTTGATCAAATAGGCTGCATGGCCTCACCGGTCCCTGGATCTGTGAGGCCTATTTTTTAAACCAGGGCACCTCCAGCCAATTCTTTACCTCGAACACGGATTGAGTCCAATCCCCTAAAACATCCGTCGGGTTGCGGACGATCTGGTGGGAAAAACCGCGGGACCGTTTGAGAAGCGTTTCGATGCTCACCCTGTTTTCTATAATCTGGATATCATAGATGTACTGCAGATTCTCCACCATGCTGTTATAATCCTGGCGCGGTTTGGTGGAGCGCTGCCAGAGCGCTTTAATTTTTTCGATCCGTACGGGATCGTTGAGACGCTGCAACGCCTGCTGGCGGCTGGCATCTGCCTGATCAGAAGTGACGGTACTGCTGCCGTTGATAGCCTGGCGCAGACCGGCCAGTCCGGCCGTACCGACGAGGTCGAGGAATTGTCGAGCGATGGTCAAATCCACCTTTTCCCGCGAATATTTTTTTACCCAGCGATGATCGCCCATGATGTTGTCCGTCGGCCAGGACGATGGCTGATCGTAGCGATAGAGGTGCCACTGAAAACTGAATACAGGTGTGCCATCCGGCAGATATTGATAAGCCCAACCCTCATTCGTTTCCACTTTTTTAAGCCAGTCATAACCGCGGCGGGCCAGATCGTAATAGCGTTTTTCGCCGGTGAGGGCATAGAACCAGGCGCACATGGGCGCAATAAAGCGCGAATAGGTGCGCGGTTCAATGACTGCCAGTTCAAAACTGCGCGCCAGCACCGGCAGATCGTCCGGACCATATTGCTGGCACCAACCGGTCACATTGCCATCGCCCAGTCGGGTGGTGAACAGCCACTGGCCGATACGGGGTATGCGATCGATGTATTTTTTGTCATGGGTGATGTGATACATGAGCAGCATCATACGCATGGGGTCGCTGGTGGCCATATCGTTATAAGAGCCGCCGACCCGCACGCCGCGATTGGTGCTCCAGGGGCCTTTGTTCCAGGGTACGGAAAAATCCCAAAAATCGGGCCAGCTGCCGTTTTCGTTTTGTGTTTCCAGCACCACATCGGCGCAGCGGACCGCCGCGTCATAGTAACGTTTGTCCTGCGTCAGCTTGTAGGCATAAAGAAGGAGATAGAACGGAATGCTCTGATGGCCGTCCTGGATGCGGCAGACGTCGCGAATGGTCGGTGTCATGATGGTGCCTTCCGCATCCACGATATAGGTCATGCACCAGTAGCCCTCCTGTTCCTGGGAGCGCAGCAGGAATTCGCAAAAGTCCAGGCCTGTGGCCAGAAAGGCCGAATCGCCGGTTACTTCAAAGGTCCGGAACAACAGGGCGGCTTCGTTGCCGGAGCCGTGACCGAAATCGAATTTGATGCCGCCTGGTTTCACCAGGTGATCATACGGAAACGGCGCATCCAGCGAGGTGGCGGTGTTTGCCGATTGCAGGACGCCGTGAACCTGGGTGCGGTCGAGATAGTCACGCCAGGCGCGCAAGCTGTTTTTGGCATACTTTTCATATTGTTTGAAAGATGTCTGCTCTGCCGCAGGCACCATGTTGACCCAAAGCAGGAGCGCACACATCATCATCCGCCAAGGCCGACCGCATCGTCTTATCATGGTAACTCCATCTTTTTATTTGATCGCTGTTCAGCAATACGAACTTAGTAACGGTGCCGAACCTCCGGATGCATGGGACACAAGCGGCAAGAGTGAATCGGGTGATCGCTGCAGGAAAGGTTGGAATGGATCCGTACACGACACACTGCCCACGGCCCTGAACAGGCTTTTGCTGCAAATTAGCCAATCAGCAGCCGAAAATCAAGCAAAATGGGAAATGCATGACCGAGCAGGTTATGACACCACAAGTGTTTTCAGCAGGGCATTGAGCGCCTCGGCCATGGCCGTGCCATAGCCTGCGCCTGGTTTACGGCGAAACAGGCGATATGTTCCCGCGGTTGCGTTTTCTTGCCAGTCGATTTTTTGCTGTGAAATCCCGGTTATGGCGACCGGATCCATAAACCAGGGGTAGGAGGTATAGCCTGCGGCCTCCTGGCTGGGAAGAAAGCGCCATCCCTCTGCTGTTGCGACCGGCACCCGGCCACTGGCCATAACCAGAGAGGCGGTCGACCACAGACTGCGGCGGCCGCTGCGCACGTGTTCCCAAACGGCGCCGGCTGCCGGCTCGGACAAGGCGTGCAGAATATCGCCGCGACTGCTGGCGGTAAAGGCATAATAAATCCAGGAGAGGATGGGAGCGGCCAGTCCCTCCAGCAGCTGGTCATGGTTTACGCGATAAAAGGTGCCGCGTTCGTGTTCCGGATTGAATGCGCCGGATTCGGTACAACAGGGATACCATTCAATGGGCAGCCCCGAATGCCACAGGCCTTCAAAGGCAGCCGCATCCAGCTGCACGTTCCATTCGATGTGGCTGGCGCTGGTAGAGCCGGCATTCAATAAAACGGCGCGGGTTTTTTTGCGCACCAGCTCCGGCGCGCGGTTATAGGCGGCGGTTACGGCGCGGGCCGATCCCATGACCGAGATGAGAACCGGTTCAGAGCTGTCGGCCAGGGTCTGCAGGATCAGATCTATGCCGGCCTGCTCCTTGGGCGGCCGGTCGCCGGCATCGTCGCGCAGGTCCTGCAGCGGCTGCGGCGGTGCGCAGGCGACCGGAATGGTTCTGCCGAGAAGATAAGCGAGTTGTGCCACCGGAATCAGCCCCGGATCGCGGCGGATATCGCGTCCGGCCGGCGCCGGATCAAGAAATTTCTGCGTGCAGTCCAGAATAACCGCTTTGAGATCCAGTTCCGGCAAGGCAACGGCGGTGAGCAAATCGATATGGTCGTCCGGATCCTGCGGCGGATGATAGAGATCGGTGGTATGGATGAGGGGAATGCGCTTTGCCATGATTTGCAAGTCCTATCGCACCAGTAAAAGTTTTTTCGTTTCTGTTTCAACTCCTTCATAGATCAGCCGATACAGATAGAATCCGCTCGCGGCCGGTTGTCCTGCGGAATTTTTGCCGTCCCATACCAGGCGGTGCGTTCCGGCTGATTGATAGTGATCCACCAGCGTGATGACGGCTCTGCCGGTCAGATCGCAGATCGTGAATTGCACCGTGCCGCCCTGGTTCAGCTCATACGTAAACGTGGTGGCGGCGTTGAACGGATTGGGATAGTTGGCATAGAGCCGGAGGTGCGTCGGTTGCATGCGGTCCGCGGTTGCAAGGGCCGGCACCGCACTGCTGCTGGCTGGCGGGAAAAAGGTGTAGGCTACACCGCCTTTGTCGAACCAGGAACGGGAGAGGTCGCTCTTGTTGAACAGCTTGGCATAGCCGTCGCCGGAACGGGCCGGGTCATGGACGATGGGATCGCCGTTCTGGTTAAAGCCGGCGAGCATGACCAGGTGGCCTTCGTACAGGGGCAAGCCGATGGACATGGCGATGCGGCCGCCTTGGGCGAGAACCTCGCGCGCCTGGCTCCAGCTGCGATAGCGGGTCACACTGCCGTCAAGGCCGTATTCGGAGGCGTTTTGCACCACGCGCGGCCAGACGCCGAATATATCATAATAGGGGTCCAGCGTATCCCAGGCAAACTGCAGCGGATCCACTTTGATCTTGTAGCTGAGCAAAATCATCGCCACAGAGGTCGGCGAACAGATTCTGCCACCGATCTCGCTGGAGATGCGGTACTGGGCAAGAAAGGTGGTTGGAATAAAGATGGCGGCCGGCCTGTCGCTGAGGATCGCGGCATGATTTATGTTTTGTGTGGTGCGGCTGTCGCTGTAAAAAAAAGAGAGCTTGCTCAGCGAAGGCGAGGTGACCGTCGCGGCGGTGCGTTTCATTTCCACTGCGAACTGCCATTGGGTCGCATAATAGCCGAGCAGGGCGGTATCGATATCGATCTGGCCGCCGGCAAAGGAGGTTCGTTTGCTGCCTGGCCAGAGATTGGCTTTCCAGTAGCCGACTTCCAGCCACGGCGACCAGGCGGACTGATAGGGAAAACGGATGAGAATGCGAAAGCCGCCGCTGTCGCCCGGCGCGGTGCCGTTCCAGGAGGGTAGTCCCTCGTCAAAGGGCGTGAGCGCGGTTTGCGGCTTGAACACGATTTGTCCGGACAATGCGTTATCGAGCAAACGCAGGCTTTTGCCATCGGCGGATTTGGTCATATTGGTAATGGATTCGGCGGCCGCCAGCAGCGAATCGCCCGTAGCAACGCTGCAGAGCTGATCCGGGTACGCGAGTGTCTCTTCAATCTCGATCGCGCCGCCATATTCGGCCAGAAAAAAGACCAACAACGATAAAACAAGAGAGCGTTTCATACAATCCTTGGCTAGAGTTGCGTGACAGGGTAGGGAAAAAAGTAATTATAGCTGGAGAGAAAAGCAAGATAAAAGGAGGGCGGACCGCCCGGTCTGCTGAGGCTTGTCTGGTAACCGTATATGGATGTGCCGGGTGATACACCTGATTTTGAAAATGTGTTTGTATTTCGCTGCCTGTTTGGCTAAATTGCTTTTTATGAGAGCGTTTTTTCATAAAGAGTAAGGAACGAAGGATGAACGTAAAGAATTTGCTATCGCCCATACTGGTCCTTTTTTTAATCGGCTGCAACAGTTCAGTGAAAAACGTGCAGGTGCTGCAGGTTCCCGGCAAAGATCAGTTCTGTAAAATCGACAAGAGCGGCGTTACCGTGCTGCCCAGCGGTCGCTATGTGAGCATGGCCGGCGAGACGATACCGATTACCAATGATCCCTACGGGATGGCTGTTTCCCCGGACGGCCAAAAGGCCGTGACCCTGCACGACGGCGTCATTACCATCATAAACCTCGCCGACCTGAGCGCGCAGAGAATACCCAGCTATGATAAAAAAATACCGTCGCCTCTGACGAAAGGATCGTTTCTGGGTGTCGCGTTTGCAACAGATTCCAGATATGTGTACCTGAGCGGCGGCGACAAAGGCGATGTGGTGATCTATGATACTGAAAAGCTTGCCCTGAAGGCATCCATTTCGCTCAATGGCAAGATCAACGGAGAAGAGTACCAGGACAGCTTTACATCGGATCTGATGTTCAATCCGGATAAGAACGAATTGCTGGTGCTGGACCGGGGCAATTTCAGGCTGGTGCGTATTGATTTGGCGAGCAAAAAAATTACCGCTTCCATCAAAGTCGGGCGCCAGCCATTCGGTGTGGCTCTGAGTCTTGACCATAAGCAGGCGTTCGTAGCCAATGTCGGTGTGTATTCCTATCCGCTGATTATCGGCGCCACACCGGAAAATTACGGCCATTTGATGATTTCCCATCATCCTTATGGTGAAAATACGCACGAATCGCGGGAAGGAACGCTGGTGGAGGGCAAGCAGATTCCGGGCTTGGGGAGTCCGAACCATCCGGATGCCATGAGCGTGTTTACGATTGATCTGGAAAAAAACAGGGTCATCAACAAGTTCAAGACCGGCTATCTGATCGGCGAAACTGTTGAGGATGCCGAGGTGGTCGGCGGGGCCAGTCCAAATTCCATTGCCGTCTGCAAACAATTTGCCTATGTAACCAATGCCAGCAACGACAACGTCGCTATTATTGATTATACCACCCAACAGATCGTCGGTCGCATTCCCATTCTGGTGGACAAGCGGATCGATAAAGTGAGAGGCCATTTGCCGTTTGGCATCACCATGAGCAAAGATGAAAAGACGCTCTACGTAGCGCTCCTGGGATTCAATGCGGTGGCGGTGATTGATATTCCGAGTAGAACGACAAAAGGATTGATTCCGTCGGGTTGGGGACCGACGCGCGTCGAGTTGTCCCATGACGACGCCTATCTTTACATCATCACCTGCCGTGGTTGGGGAGCCGGACCGAACGGCGGCGCCGGTTTTGTCGCGCCGGTCCAGGGCAGTTCCGTCAGTCAGATTCAGTTGGGGAGCTTTCAGAAAGTAAAGGTGCCGACCGACGCCGAACTGGCTCAATACACCAAACAATGTATCGATAACACCTTTATCGAAACTACGGTTAAGGATGACGGCAAAAATCCGCTGCCGCCCTTGCCGGGGCTGCGGCAGAGCCCGATCAAACACATCGTTTACATTACCAAAGAAAACAGAACCTATGATGAGGTGTTCGGGCAGTTAAAGGGCGGCGCCGGTGACAGCACGCTGGCCAGGTACGGCATCCATAACACCTATACCTTGCCGGATTCCATGCAAAAGCGGTTTCCGGATCTGAGAATTTCACCCAATCACATCAAAGCGGCCCGGCAATTCGCCTGTTCGGATAATTTCTACTGCGACAGCGACGCCTCGGTGCACGGCCATCACTGGCTGGTCGGGGTGATTCCAAACGAGTGGGTGGAATCCAATGCCGCCACCACCAAAACGCCGATGATTTTTTCCAAAGCCGAAGGCCGGCGGTTTCCCAAGACCATCGGCAGCGTGGATCCGGAGGATTATGCGGAAATCGGCGGGTTGTGGGAGGCGCTCGACCGGCAAAAAGTCAACTTTTATAATTTTGGCCAGGCCAACGAGGCTGGTCATGAACGGGAAGAGTGGTATGACACCAACACCGGCGCCGCGCACGGCGTCATGATCCCCATGCAAAAGGCCCTGTTCTACCGAACCAGCCACAATTACGCTGGTTTCAACATGAATATTCCCGATCAGTACCGCATGGACCAGTTTGAAAAGGAATTCACCAAACTGTGGATAAACAGCAATGATGACATGCCGCAGCTGGTCACCATGATGCTGCCCAACGATCATGGTACGGGTCCCGATGCGGAGCAGGGCTACCCCTACCGTCAATCCTACATGGTGGATAACGACCTCGCGGTCGGCCGGGTGCTGCATTTTCTCTCCCGGACCAAATACTGGAAAGATATGCTGGTCATTATCACCGAAGACGATCCCCAGGGTGGAGTGGATCATATCGATGCCCACCGTTCGATTCTGATGATGGCCGGCCCCTATGTCAAGCACGGTTATGTGTCGCACACCCATGCCAACTTTGGCGCGATCCTAAAGACGATTTATAATATTTTGAATGTCCCGTATGTCAACCATTTTGATTTGACCGCGTCGCTGTTGCAGGACTTTTTCACCGATAAACCGGATTATACGCCGTACACTCTGGAGCGTCACGACGAGCGGATCTATGATGCGGAATTGTCGATGAAAAAATACCACAAGACCATCGACTGGCGAAAGATAGAACGCGGCCCTGAATTGGATGATGCGGACGATGCGCGCAGAGATTATCAGAAAAACAATGATGAGAAATAAAGGTGGGGATTGAGCTTTCAATCGGGCGTCGAAGAGCGACGCCCGATTTTTATGGCGTCTTAACGCCTGGAATAAAAATGTAATACAAAGCCGTCGCCTGGCGACAGGCGATCATGGTAAACCCACCGGCAACGCTGCGATAAATCCGCTCCATCCGCACGAGAGGTCTGCTCTGCCAGGACTCTGGGTTGCGAGCCCATGGCCTTCAAGACTGAAAGCATTCCCGCGCCAAGTCGCCAGGAAAAGCAGCAGGGTCATTTATGTTTTTGATTCCGGTTTGATAAAATTTTTCCTAACGTTTTCTCCTGGTCAGGTCCTGAATAACTTCACATGCAGCCAAAGTTTTCTTTTGCAGGACGATGCGATTGCCGGCGTGATCGATAAAGCCGGTCCAGCCATA
>CAZISM010000049.1:13076-36768 GCA_964541895.1 uncultured Cytophagia bacterium | reverse complement strand
GCCCACACACCAGATCATCCGGCCGGCCGGTCTGCAAATCGCCTTGCCCGGGCGTTATAGGGTACAAGGTAGTTGGTGAGAAGTGTGGTGGCGGGTTAAGGTGTGCATTTTCATTGGCATGCGTGCGGTGCGATGTCAAAGTAGTTCGTGAAAAACTTGCGCGAAAACCTGTTTTTACGCCAAGTTATCTCAAGGTAGTTCGTGAAAAACTGGGCTATATTTAAAGCGTTTAAGGATAATAAAAATATGGCAATGGATATGTGCGTATATCGCCTTATTAGTGAAATAAAAGCGGTATGAAGGATTTTTTAAGTGAAATAATAAGTGAAACGACTAAACATATATAAAATAACGGTATATTGTTATGATAAGTGAAATGTTTAGTGAAATGGAGTAAATATAAGTGCAATAAAAAAGAATAGTGTTTGCAGGAAAGAAAAAAGGCCCGTAAGTGGGCCTTTTTTATAGCACGGTGGTTACCGATTCGGTGGTGAGAAACGTGCAGCGGCAACTCATGCAGACACGAAACCTGACCTTTTTGTCGCGGTACGGGATGCTTCGACTGATGGCGCTTCGGCTATGACCACATTTAGGACACTGGAACGTGCTCCCCAGGCTCGGCAGCTTGGGAAACTCTTGATTTGTGTCTGGTTGCGGATGAGTATCCTTCTTGTCCATTGTCTTTTCGCCTTTCTATAATAGCACAAAGCGCTTCCGTGACATTCCAGGCTTCGCGCGCCGATAACCAGTCTATATTGCTTTTGCCGGTCTGCTTTTCCAGGAATCCGTTAACCTGGTCAGCGGTCCAGTGCAAAACGCCGAGACCGAGACGCAGGATCTTGCCGCGCTGGCCGGCAGAGAGCCGGCGCTGCGACGCCGGCCGCTCTTCATGCTCGCGCGGTGACAGACGATCCAGGCCGGCGACGAATGCGCGCAGGCGGATGCTATCCATCTTTTTAATGCTGTCCATCCCGGTCAACTGCACTTTCAGATCGGCAAAGACCTCGTCGCTCAGGCCAAGTTTGTTCTTGATGGCAAAGCAGCGAGATATCAGGCGGCTGCGCTGGTCTTTCATGCCTTTTTTACTCCACAACATTTTCCAAGATAGCAATGGTCGTGATGACGGCACATGTGCCAATCCTTTTTGCGCAAAGAGCACGGCCAGGTGCCGGTCAGCTTGCTGCTGTCTTTGGATGATTCGGTTTTTAGCGGTTTCACTTCGGTATTGAAATAGGTCATCTCCCTGGCGGCCTGACGCATGCGCTGCACTGCCTGCAGCTGGTATCCGGTGACTTCGCAGATCTGGTTATCCGTGTGCGTTCCCAACAAAGAGATGGCCAGCTGCCGCCGCTCTACAGAGGCGGTTGCACCATGAACCATGGTGCCGGTCGCTAGCATATATGATCCAGACATTGTGTGTCTCCAAGGTTATAGGCTCGCCATACGGCGAGCCTGTTGTTATGCGGCCTTGCTGTCCAGGACAGCGGCGGCTCCGGCTTCGGCTTCGGAGGTTTCGTACCAGAATTGGTCCGACTCGTCCACGGCCATGCCATACAGCGCCAGTTTTTCAGCGTTGATCGTTTTGCCCTTGAACTCTGCCAGGATGACGTCTTTTTTTATGGAAGGCTTTTTCTCGATCCACTTTTTCAGGCCAAGCTCGTCCAGTTTGTCTTTGACGCGGTCCCAGGTCCAGCCTTTGAGCGTGACCAGCTTGCCAGGGGATTTGCGATAGCCGACGCGGCCGAAGGTGAGATCCTTGTAGCGGGATTCGCCTTCGAATTCCTCTTTGTGGAAACCGGCAAAGTCCTCCAGGTTCTTTTCGAGCTGGGTGATCTCGATGCAGACGTCGGAGGTTTTTTCGTTCAGGCCGGCGTTGATCTTGTTGATCTCTTCCTGCGCTTTGGCTTCGGCGGCCGCTTTGATCCGCTGCAATTCGCCCAGGCGCTTTATGGCCTGCTCGGCTTCGGTCCAGCTGGTCAGCACCGGCTTTGCTGATGGTTTGGTTTTACTCATGGCACATCTCCTCAAAAAATGAATAGTAATAGGGTTATGAAAAGATAGATCACGCTTGCCAATACACCGGAGATTATGGTTGCTGGCAATGCGCAACCAAGACAGGCAAAGAAACTGTCGTCGTCGGCTTTTGCCATTTCGTCGCTCATTCTTCCTGCTCCTCATCTTGTAATGCGTCGATCTCGGAATTTTTGACTGGAAGTGAACGACGATTTATCATTTCTTGTACACTCCATTTATCGACTGGAACAGGGTCAAGGTATTGGGCGACAAGTTTTGCGGTAACCTCATCGGTGACAGTAATTGAGTAAATAGCTCCGTTTCCGAGCATCCTCGTGAAACCAGGACGATCATTGATTGAAGGCACATCGACTCGGACGAAGCTGCAGCCGCCGATCTGCTGCTCGCTGATGCGTCCTGCTATTTTTTGGTGGCCGAAGAGTTCGACGATGGCCCATTCGTTAAAGGCTTCCATGTATTCGCTCCTTGTGTTGGCGCGCCGGCGAGGCGCTGGTTATAGTTTTCAATGGTATCAAATTCCGGCTTGCCGCCGAGATGGTCTCTGCATGGACATTGCTCCTGGATCGCTTTGAGCAGCGGACGCATGAGCTCGCGCAGCTCTGGCGTGTCCGGAAAATAGAGGGCACACGCTGCTGTGCAACGAACTCGTTTCTTCCACTTTTCTAGGCAGAGAACACGTACTTGTGCGGTCAAGCGGCAATACGAAACTGAATTATGGATTCGATGATCGACTGATCCGGTTCCTTGCTCTGCATCTGGCACGTGAGAAAAAGAGCAGAGACGATATCGACCAGGACTCGGGTGCTGGCACAGCTCTCGTAAATCTTGCGCATGTCTCTGGCCGGCATGTTCGGGAAGCGCTGCTTGATGAGAGCAACGGCGTCTTTGAACTGGATGCGTTGGACTTTGACGTGCTGCAGGCGTGACAGGATCTGTGCATGGCGCGGATCGGATTTCATGGTTGCGATCAGTTCGTCGTTGCCGGCGAGGATCACTGGGATTCTGGTTTCATCCCAGATCGCGCGGATGGCGTCGAGGGAGCGTACTCTAAGGTGCTGGGCTTCATCTATGATGAGGGTGCGGGGCTTTTCGGTGAATCCGTCTATCAGCCGACGAAGTATTGTATCGGCGTTGTTGCGTTGCGTGACCTTGATGCGCTCGGCAAGCTCCTGGAGCATGTTGAGGGTATGCATGGTGGAGCGTGCCGTCAGGTACACGGTTTGCGCGTTGGCATAGTGGCGAAGCGATTCTGTTTTTCCGTCTCCGGGAGGGCTGGTAATGATGACCATGCGTTTCAGCGTCTGGGCAAAGCGCATGGCGTCCCGGATCTGGATGGCGACGCTGGTTTCAAAAAATTCGAAATCGCTCGGCGTCTGCCGGCGCTTGTCTTCCACTTCGAGAAAATCGGACACGGCGGCCGCGATGGATTCGACATCGCCCTGGTAGGCGTCGCGCTTCCACTGGCTGAACGCACTGGCGCTGATGCCGATGGAATTGGCGAAACGGGCATCTGACCACTCGTTGTCTGCGATGAACCGCAGCGCGCTATTGCGGATGGTTTGAAGCTCTTCCTGATTCATTGTCCTTCCTCCAGTTTTTCGACTAGTTCTTCGATCGTGATCATGTCACTGGCGGTTAGGCGGTCTCCGCGCTGCTGCTTGTCTATAATAGCTTGCTCAAATTCTGTTAGAATTATGATGCCGGCTTGCGATGCTTTGATGATCCGATCACATTTATTTTTGTAATCGGTTTTTGACATTTTTCAGATCCCTGACAAGTTGTTGGATTCGTTTTTCGTATCTGTGCCGCAGCTGCACGGCGCGGGTTAATGCATGCTGCCTGGACTGATAGCCTTTGCCGGCGCGTTCATCCGGGATGGCGACGCCGTTCAGGCAGGGGTGGTAATACCTGGTGCCGTCCGGCTCTATGGTTTCACTGACCGAAGGGATGCTGCCGGCGAACAGGTACCAGCGCTCTTCCTGGCTCCAGTTGTTTCCTAGGCGGCGTGGCATAAATCCTCGCAGGTGCTCAGATTCAGTTCGAGCTGCATGGCGAGTTCTTTTTGCATTTTGTTCCATGCGTGCAGGGCTTCGTGGATATCTTCCGAGGCCGTTGCTTCTGTCAGACAGATTTCGCAATAGACCTGGTACAGAGGATCGAATTTTACGTGCAGTTTGTGCTGCTTGCAGCGGTTACAGTTTTCGAGGTGGACCATTCCAACTTGCGGCATGGCAAAGCTCCTTATCTTGGCGGTTCCCATCCGATCGCTTTCGACAGCTGGGGCGTCATGCCGCCGGCTTGGCGTAAGCGGTCTACGATGGCATTGATTATTCTGACCTGGTCAGGGCCTGATGGCGACGGCAAAAATCGGTACCAAAAGGCCAACTCGTTAGGCTCGGCATGGTTGACCTGGTCGAGGGTTGGATAGTGCATTACTCCTCACTTTCGCTTAGAGGGTTTCTTGGTTCCACCGGCTTTGGTGTAACGAAATCGGCATTGCCGGCGTCTTTAAAAAACAGCGGTACAACATTTTCTTCCTGGTCATTTTTTTGCTCTTTTGCCTTGCTGACATCGGATACCAGTTTGGCGGTGTCGTTGGCAAAGATCATGCGGATGTTGGTTTCCGGACCGCGCTTTTCATCGATAATTTTATCACGGTCTCTAGTCTCGCGGCGTTTCATCACCTCCTCAAGTGCTTTTTGAAAGTCGTTCTGAAAATCCATATTGACCGGCACCAGGCCGTTGATGATCTGGCGCTGTGATTTGCGATAGTTCTGTACTTCTTTCATGGCTTCGACATTGAGCTCGCCGGCGCTGACCGGTGTCTGCAGCGGCACTCGGCCGATCAGGCGGCCTTCCATGGTCCAGACCACTATGCTGGACAGATCGTCAGGATTGTAACGGGCGCGGACGTATTGCCCAACCAGCACGTTGCGCATGAGTTCATCGTTGCGATAGCAGAGGCCGCCAAACATCATGATGCCATAGTTGGTGACTTTGATTTTGGCCCGCTCCAGGAGCAGGGCGTTAAGGACATCGACGTTGACTTTGACTACCTGCGCTTCTTCCACGTATTGCTGCGGCGTTTTTTCGCGGTCGCCATAAGCGGTGTTGTCCAGTTTCTCGATAAACTGCTCGGCCATGCCGCGAAACTCGGACATGGTTAAAAGCTTGCCGTCTTTGATCTCCTGTGCAAGTTTTTCCGGCCTGATTTTGTTGTTGCGGCCGCACCAGCCCGGAAGCTGGGTATCGAACTGTTCTGACCACATTCTGAACCAGCGCTCGATCTGTTTGGAGCGGGCGTTGCGCGGAATGGCATGAGTGACGCCGATGTTCAGCGCAGCCAGCACGCCTTTTGCCTCGTGGTCAAAATCTACTGGGCCTATGTTTTTTGCGGTGCCGTTGAGCAGGTGGGAGCGATAGTCTTTGCCGTTGTCGATGTATACCATGTTGGGGACGCCATAGGTGATGATGCCGTTGCGGAGAGCATTGGCGATGGTGCGGCTGTTGGGAGCGAATGAGAAGGTGCAGCCGACAAGTTTTGCGCTGGCGAGATCCCACCAGGCGGTCATCCACACGCGCTTGGCCTGCTGACGGTTTTGCTCGCTGACATAAATAAACACGTCGTGCTCGCGGTGATCGCCTACCCATATTTCGTTGAAAGCTAGTTCCTGCGAGGTGCGGTGCATGACCGGCTCGTGGGCGCTGCTGTAATCGAACTTGCCGACGCGCAACAGTTTGTTGGCCGCCTCCGGAATAGTGCGGACAAAACTGTGCACGGTGTTGCGGCATGGCGCTTCCAAGCCTGATTGCTTTGCCCACTGCTGCAGGTTGAGATAGACCAGCTCGATGGATGGCCGGTTGGGCTGCAGCCATTGACCGCGGACAAAGTCCTGCATCTCTTTGGGCATGCTCAAAAAGCGGCCGCGCGTTTTTCCGTACTGGGGAGCCAGGGCCATGAGGCCGATCATTTGCTCGCCGGTGGAGGTATCCAGCTTGCCTTTGCTGTACCAGGACACCCAGTCGTAGAGCGTCTTGGTGCTGATGCCTGATTTTTCAGCAAGGGCTGAGATGTCATCGGTGACGGTTTTGCTCGTTTCCTGAATTTCGATCGCCTGCTTTACGACCTGATGGCGAGAGATCGCGGTTTCGCGCTGCATGTCGGAGAGCTTTTCCCAGCCGACAATGTTCTCTGTTTTGTGGTTGGCGGATGAAGATAAATATTTGATCTGGTACTCTTCGGGAAGGCTGGAGAGATGGATAAAGGTTTTTGATTTACCTTTTTTCCCAGGTTCCTTTTTTATAGCAAACTCTGCCAGACGGTAGCATACTAATCTTGGCGACACATTAAGCAGTTTTGCCACGGTATCTATTGTGAGCCACATCCGCGCGTATCCTAGCAAAAAACAGATTTAATTGTTGATTTTTAAGCTATATGGATTATATTATAGCTTAAATGCGGCCTAGGCAGCCTCTTTCAGTTTTTGAATCTTGCTGAGGATTTTGCGGTACTCTTTTGGGAAGGGAATTTTCCTGATGTGATCGATTATTCTCGCATCGAACACGACACCATTCAGTATCTGGCACACATAAGCCCGCGACACTCCAAAGGCACCTCCGATTACGCGATACTTGATTCCGAGAATAAGAAGCTTTACCTTGAGTGCGACTAGCTCTTCTTTTGAGAGTTTTTCTTTCATCGTTGTGTCTCCTTTGTTAACAAGTATAACTAGAATCAATATAATCGAATAAGACATAAATGTCAAGAGAAAAATATATCTTTCCCGATATTTTGGAACGATTAGCTTTAGTCCAAAAGCACGCTAAAGCTAATCAAACTGAATTTGCTAATAAACTAATGGTTAGCCAGGGATATCTATCTGATGTTGTTAATGAAAAGTCGCAAATGACTGCCAGGATGATTATCGGTTTAGCTATAAATTACCCTGAAATCGATATTGGGTGGCTTTTGACCGGCAACGGTGAGATGATGAAAAGTTACGCAAACTCGCCAAATAGCGTGCATGAACCATCAGAAGAATATAGAATCGGCGGCTTGCCGGATGAAATCAAAGAGATCAATGTGGCGCTCATGGCCTTGCCTGAAGACAAGCGAAAATCGGTTCTGAAAATACTAAAAGGCATCGTCGAGCTGGAGGGAAAATAGGGAGGAGAACATGGACGGCTTCTTTGCTTTTTTTGGATTGGTGCTATGGGCGATTAATTTTCTATTCGTCATAGATATTTCAAAAAAGAAAGGCCATGATCAAACCGGGTGGGGAGCACTGGCTTTCTTTTTTGGCCCGCTGGCAACAATTTATTTAGCCATATATCCGATAAATGAAAGGGAGGTAGAAAAAAGAAAACTGCGGGAGGGATCGCTAAAATACTGCGAACGCTGTTGGGAAGTCATTCGCGCTGAAGCGGTAAGGTGTCATTACTGTGGATTTTTTATTCCGCAGAAAGATGAAAAAAAGGAAACAGATAGTTGGCAACCTCCTCCGCCGTTGACTAGAAAACAAAAGATAATACGACTATCTTTGGCGGCTACTATCGCCATTGCTTATATTTTATATTTGATTTTTAAATGACATCAGCCAAATCCAGTCGTTTTTTATTTTAAGCCAGGCCCAAACAGCCTGGCTTTTTGTTTTTATCGAGGGAATTTTGCGTTACCAAAACATTATAATATTTATATGCGCTTACATAGTTAAAATAATTTGATATTTTTGGTCGATTTTACTTGACAATATACTGTATATATGATATATTATATCAGTGCTTGAGAGCAAGCAAAAACAAAAAAAGGGAAAAAGACAATGGCAAAATATACGATAGATCACCGCTGTGGACACACCAGCACCCGCGAGTTGTTCGGCAAGACCTCGGAGCGTGAACGTAAGGTCGAGTACTTTGCGACGCAAGATTGCCCCCAGTGCTGGGGCGCCAAAAAGCGCGCCGAGGAAGACGCCAGCCCCATCGTCGCAAAAATACAGATGAACGGCATGGATACGATCGACGGCAAACTGGCCGTCGAGGTCGTACTGACCGGCGGAACTCGGGCGCGCAAAGAAGAGATCGCGGCAGCTGGATACCAATTTCGCCAAGTCCGCGGCGGCGTGCTCAATTTTTTGTCGGCTGAAAAGCCGGAACTGGCCTGGGTTAAGATGTTGCCGATTGACGATCTGCATACTATCGACGCAGAGATAAAGGCGCTTGACGCCAAGATCGTAAATAATATCGGTCTGCTTGATATAGAGGCAGCGCAGGAGCATCAGAGGGTATTGGCCGAAGAAAAAAAGACCAAAGAAGAAAAGATCGCAGCTGCCGGACCGAAACCTGAACGCCCGGAATTTCATCCGAATAATTTTGGCAAATGGAACGGTAAATACTACGGTAAGGCCGGCAACTGGAATTACTACGTCAACAATGTTTGCCATAAACTCACCGACGAACAACACGCCGCGCTGGTACAATACAGCGAAAAAATAGCAGCATACAACGCGGCAATAGCATAACAAAGGAGGTATAGCATGACTAGATTTTGTGACGCCTGCGGATCCCCGAAGGCGTTTATCCAGGTCGGAGGAGCCATGCTCTGCAAGACCTGTGACGTTGAGATCATGGAGATCGTCCGGCAAAAGCGCGAAGCCGGGGAAAGCCGGATCAGCGTGCTTGCGGAAGCGCGAAAGATTTTCCGCGAGCAAAACTCAGCGGGTAGTTATCTGATCAAGGACTTTCCGGCGGAATTAAAAAAAGCAGCCCAGGACGCAGCAGACAAAGCAGGCATAAGCCTGAGAGAATTTATCCTGCAAAGGCTGCAGGACGCGATCTAGTAACAAACGGCCGGTAACAATACCGGCTTTTTTATATAAGCCAGGCCCAAACAGCCTGGCTTTTTTGTTTTTAATCCAGACGATTCTAACGGTAAGGATTTGATAAATATATCGCTAACGGATATATTTAGTCTGCCAAGTGAGGAGGTTGTTCGATGGACATTGATTCATACAAGCCGATGTTCGAACAAGTCTGCGACAATCTGGAACTGCCAAGCGATAAGGTCCGCGCTTTTGCATTTGCTCTCAGCGGCATGCATCCGGAATTCAGACATGTAAACAGCACCACCCGCAGCGCGATCCGCGTTGGCCTGCTGGCGGTGCCGGTGGAACGCGCCGAGTTCATGGGCGTGGGCGCGCTGGAGCTGGAAAGGGTCGAAAAGAATATTCTGATCGGCTGCGAGATCCTGCGCAAAATCTATGACGATATCGCACCGGTGTACGGCGACAAGAACTGGCGCTGGCACGCCACCTGCAACCGTTATGTCAGTTTGTGGGACGATATAAAGGATAAATGGGAGAGCAGGTATCACACCGCGCTGAAAAGAATTCGAGCAGCGGAAAAACCAGAAGAGGAAATTGAACAGTGACCGGTTGGCGTAAAATCATTCTTGGCAGTGAGTTCATCATAGGTGCGGCTTTCCTGGTGTATACCGGGATCAAGTCCGGCAGCGATCTGGCAGCTCTTGCGGCTACTATCATAGCCATTGCCGGCGGTGTTGCGGCGGTGATTTACGGGAACGTGAAGGAACACCAAGCGAACGGGAAAGCGAAACCAAATGACACCACCCAGCCAGAATGAACGCCTGGCGCGCATTGAAGAAAAGCTGGATAATCTCATCCTGGCGTTCAATAGAATGTCCGGAGATACCAGCGCGCTCGATCGGCGCGTGCGGGATCTGGAAATAACCGTGAACTCTAACAAGGCCACGGTGGGAGTAGGTTACAAAGCGCTGCTGGGTCTGTTGGCGCTGGTGCAGATCATGAACATCGTTTATATGTGGGCCAAGTGAAAGAGTACGTGCACAAAAAATACACGGACAAGGTCGGCATTGCCGAAGAGATGTACGTGCAAAAAGGGTTCACGGTAAACGAGATAGCGACTCAGCTGGATATGCCGGCCAAGGTGCTGTATGACTGGCGCAAAAAGCACAACTGGGAAGCGAAAAAGATCATGGACCAAAACGTGTTTCGCAACACGCTGTTGGCCCTTGAGCTGAAACTGGAAGAGATCGGCAAAGAGATCGGCCTAGTCAAATTGACTGATGCCGATTTCGCCAGCAAGACAGACGGCATCGCCAAGCTGCTTGGACAGATTGTAAAACTGCGCAACCATTATGACCAGGATTTTCTTCGGTCCATGGTGCGGGTGATGAACGAGTTTGCCGTGTACGTGCGCAGACTCGGATTGCCAGAGCCGCAACTGGAAACCATCTCGAACGCCATCGACGGCTTTTTTCGAGAGATGCGGCAAAAACACAAATGAGGAGGTTGTTGCTATGAATTGGAAAAACCTGTTGTACGCTGTGCTGGCGGCCGTGCTGCCGGTGGTGTTCTCGGTCATCGTTGGCTTTGTGCCGACGTTTCCGCTGGCCGAACCCGATTTCATTCTCCTGGTGTTGTGGGTCGTCGGTTTGGTCATCGGCGGCTGGCAGGTGAGCAAAGGCCTGTACGTGATGCAGAATCGATTGCTGGAATTCGAAGGCCAGCCGAGATCCTTTGCAAAGGGTTTAGACCTGAACGGATTAAAGCCGGTGCTGAAAGCGCTGCTCGCTGTGCTGGTGCCGGTGCTGTACGGGATCATTGTTGACGCCTATCAGGATTTTCCGTTGGATGCAGCCAAGCTGACGGATGTCTTTCTGTGGGTCGTGGGCTTGATCGTCGGCGGCTGGCAGATCTCCAAGGCTCGCTACGTCAAGGAAAAACGAATCGTCGAAAAGTGGTAGTTGCTCCAGGGATCGAGTAGAGGGAAGCGAGGGCGTCCGGCATGGCGCACCTCCTCACAACCGGGCGGCGGATTGGCGGCTGCTGCCCGGTGAATTAAACCGCCAACAAACGGAGGAATAACATGAGGCAAGGTTTTTTCAGTCAGCACTGGCTTGACAAAAGCAACAAGCCGGCAGGCGGGGTGACGTCTGGAAAAGGATTCACCATCAGCTGGCAAAATGGTCCTTTGGGAAGAGGTGAAAATAGAAGTGAGCCGAACGGCGCATTCGTTGAGGATATTATAGCGGCCGCTCTTGACAGACTGGAATATTATCAGAGCACTGAATTTGCCTGCGACTATAATGCTGGGGCTATTGTTCATTTGGAGCAAGCTCTGGAGATGCTTAATGCCAGAACAAAAGATCGTGAGAACAGGCAAGTAGAAGGAACGCACGGGCAGTAATTAATGCGACCAATCACTCTTAAACAGTTCGACGCGGAACGCGAAAAGATTCTTGGCCTGATGATGGCCGAGGCGATGCCGTTCAGCGATGACTCGCCGGCTGCACGAGAGGAAAGAAAACGGCGCTGCCGTGACAGCGTACTGGAATTTTTAAAAACGTATTGTCCTCACTATGTTCCTGGAGAATATTCTGAGTATCATTACGAACTACAGGATTATTCTGTTGTCTCAGGGGAACCAGTTTTTCTAGCTGGTCCTAAAGAAACTGGAAAAAGCGTTATTTTGACAATCGGCGACTATCTTCGCCGCGCCCTGTTTAAAATATCTCATTTCATGATTATCGGTTCTCAAACAGAGGATCAAGCATCAGACAGAGCAAATTATATTAGATTCGAGATCGAAAACAATCTACGCATCCGGCAGGATTTCGGTGATCAAAAAGGGGAATGGCTCTGGGAGGCTAAAGACTTTTGCCTAAAGAATTCCTGCCGGATAAAATCTAGGTCTACCAAACAACAGATTGCAGGACTAATACACAGAACATGGCGTCCTGATGCTTATCGCGGAGAAGATCTAGAAGATGAAATGAGCGCTAAAAGCAAAGATAGAACAGAAGACCTAAAAACTGTAGTCCTAGATAATGTTCTCGGAGGTCTTGGCCCTAATTTCAGTTTGATCTGGGCCGGAAACATCGTTGCGAAGAAATGCGTTTTGAAGCAGCTGATTGACGAAAAAGACGACGACGGCAAAAAGAAATACAAGGGCAAAATCTATAAGCTGCTGCAGGACGACGGCACATCGCTGGTTCCGGATATCTGGCCCATCAAGCGTATCGAGAAACGCAAGTACCAGCTGGGATCTGTTCGTTTCAAAAAGGTTTATCAGAACGATCCAGGCGATCCTTCGAGCCGGTTCAAGGAAGAGTGGATCATCAATGTTTCAACAAAAGAAGCTCGGCAGATCCGGGAGAATTACTACTGCGTTGCCTATGATGATCCTATTGTCGAAGAGAGCGCGCACAGCTGCGACGCGGCCGTGGTGGTCGCGGGCATTGATATGCAAAAGTATGAGAAGGATGGAGCTATCGACATCGTGGTGTTTGATGCCATGATCGACAAGCTATCATCCAACGAGGTTGTAAACGCCCATTATCTGTTTGACAAAAAGTGGAAGCCGATCATCAATCACTATTTCGAGTCGGTGGCGTTTTCGAAATGGATCATGCGGGATTTTGTCGGGGCGATCAAGCAGTTTGGGTACTCGCTGACCGTGCGGCCGTATGATCAGCTGAAGGTAAAAAAGGAGATCAGGATCGAAACGCTGTCCGGTCCGATCGAGCGCGGTCAGATCCGGTTCGTGCGCTCGAACGGGCACGTGAACAAGCTCATCGATCAGCTCTGCGATCCGGCAGAGGCAAAGGACGGTCCGGATGCTCTCGCCAGTTTGTTCGAGATCCTGACCAGGGGAAAACGGGGAATGATGTTTGGGGTGAGTTATGATAAAGATCAGTGACAGCGTGTATGTGGCCGCCGAACATGTGCAGGCGGTAGAGATAAACATTGAAAAAGTTTTTGTGGTTATGAAGGACGGCACACGATATCCAATTCCAAATGATTGGGGCAAAGGCGCCTATCAAACCGCCGACCGCCTGGCCAAGGTAATACACGATGAGGCCAATATAGGAAAAGTGCCGGATTACCTAACACGATAAAATCAGGAGTCGCCGCCATGACTGCAATTAGGAGAGATAAATTGAACATTGCGAAGCGAAAAAAAAGCACATCAAAGAAAAAATCGAAAAATGTTCAATATCTGAGTGTTGGCACTAAATCTGTTCCGGCTAGTGTTACAACATCATCCGCTGATTCATCGGATAAAAAAATACTGTCATATGTAAAAGCAGACAATTCGATAATGAAGCCATTGAAAAGCCGCCACGTGGTCAGCAAAAAGACCGCGATTCCGGTGCCGGCCGGGTACAAGCCGGCGACGCTGGTTTGCCTGGAATGCGGCCGCCGCCATAAACGCACATTCGCGCCCATCAAGCGCATGCAGGCCAAGATTGAAAAGATGTTTCCCAAGAAAAAAGTAGTGGCCATCTATATGGAATATTGCGACAAGTGCATGGCGATCACCTTACACCAGATCCCGGAGCTGAGCCCTGAAACTGCGAGATAGATTGCGCGCTGCCGCCGCCGCCTTTAACGGCAAAGTGCCTGCCTGGTTTCCGGAAGCGTACGGATACACCAACGTCGGCATATCCGGATCCGGATCTTCGGAAGAGTACTTGAAGGCGTATCGCGGTTGGGTGTATGGCGCTGTGCGCATAGTTTCCGATGTGGCCGCTGCCGGCCGGCTGAAATTCTATTACGAGAACAATCGCGGCGATAAAGTATATCTCAATAGAGAGCATCCACTGGTATCGCTCATGCGGCATCCGAACACATCGATGACGAGGTGGTTTTTCTGGTCTTTGACATTCAAGTGGCTTGAGCTGACAGGCAAAGCGTACTGGTACAAGGTGCGCGATAACCTCGGCGTGGTGCGCATGCTGATCCCTCTGCAGCCGAACTGGATGAAGATTGTGCCAAGCGACACCGAGGTGATCCAGGGATTTCTTCTCGAGTCCGGAGGAAAACACCTGGCGTTCGCCAAGGAAGATATCGTGTTCCTGCGCTACCCTCATCCATATAAAATGTACGACGGCATGGGACCGCTTGAAGCGGCAAGCTATTCATACGACACTGATTTCAACATGCACAAGCTGGACAAGACCACCTTTGAAAAAGGCGGCATGCCCAAGGGTGCATTGATGACCGATCAGTATGTCGATGAGACCGAGTCGAAGCGGATGCGGATCCTTTGGAAGCAGCTTTACGGCAATCAGAATAACCAGGAGAGCGTGGCGGTTCTGCACTCGGGCCTGAAATACCAGGCCATTGAAGTGACGCGCAAAGACATGGAGTATGCCGAAGGCCGGCGCATGACCCGCCAGGAGATATTTGCCATATTCGGCGTTTCGGAAGGACTGCTGGGCATGGTGGAGGACGTGAACAAGACCAACAACATCGCGTTGATGGATTCGTTTATACGCTTCACGATGCAGCCAAAAGCAGAGATGATCCAGGCCCAGATCGACAAAGACCTGGTTGCTGATTTCGACGACCGCATCGAGACCGAGTACGAGCTGCCCAAGGCGCTGGACGTGATCGAGGAACACTCGACCATGGAAGTGCGGCTGCGCTCCAAACTCACGTCCATCAACGAAGAGCGCGAGCGCATGAATCTGCCGCCGGTGAGCTGGGGCGATGTGCCATGGGGCAGCTATAGCGATATCCAGCTTGACCAGATCGCAGAGGCAAACCAGGCCAGCAACACTGACTCGGACAGGTTTCAAGACATCCATGTCATCGACATGCGCAAATGGAGCGAAGAGAGAAAAGAAGTCCTGTGGCGCGCCTTCATTGCCAAGCTGCACGGTCCCATGGAAAAACGGTACAAGAATACCATGGTGGAATATTTCCGCGAGCAGCAGGCGGCGGTCATTGCCAATTTCAACAAGGCGGTGAAACGATCTTATGATCCCGCTTTGGTCGAAGCTGTTCTTTTTGACATCAAAGAGTGGAACGCCAAGATGGGCAAAAAGATCGAGCCCAGAATGGTAGAGATCATCAAAGAGGCGATCAAAAAAGAGCTGGCGGATCTGGCGCTGAAAAAAGCCATCGATTACAATTCGCCGCTGATCAAGGAATTTATCGCCAACAAAGTTTTCCGCCTGCCGCAGCTGGTCAACAGTCTCACGCATGAAGAACTACGGGCGATCATTTCGCAGGCGTTTAAAGACAATTTAACGGCCGACGCGGTGGCGGAAAAGATCAACAGGTATTTCGACGGACAGAACCCGGTGCGCGCCATGCGCATCGCCCGCACCGAAATAACCAACGCTTCGAACTTTGGCATCCAGGAAAGCTGGCGGCAGATCGGAACGATCAAAAAGAAGGTGTGGCTGTCGGCGCGGGACGAAGTGGTGAGAGTGGCGCACCGAGACGTCGAAGAAAGAAGCCTGGCAAGACCAGTTGACTATGACCAGCCCTTTATTGTGGCCGGAGTAAACATGATGTATCCAGGCGACCAGAGTGCACCGCCGCACCTGGTTGTGAATTGCAGGTGTACCATGGTTGCAGAGGAGATGAGTTGATGAGCGAGTTTGCCAACGACACCGCCGTAGAGATGACTCTGAAAAGTACGATAGACGGCGACTTTCTGGAGGAGATCCGCAGCGGCAAAGAAGTGCAGGTCGATTTCGGTTTCGTAAAGCTTTCGGCCGATGGCGACAAGCGCCAGATGAAATTGCGCGCCTCCACGAAAAACGCGGTGAAGGGCGTGGCCATTCTTCCCACCGCCTGGGATCTGACCCGCTACCGCAAAAACCCGATCATCCTCTGGATGCACAATATGTGGCAGGATCTGCCGCCGATCGCAAAGGCGCTGTGGACCAAGCCGGATGAAGAGGGATTGCTTCAGCTGGTGGAATTCGCCAAGCATCAGTTTGCCGAAGAGATCTATCAGCTTTATGTGGAAGATTTCCTTCGTGCCTGGTCTGTAGGGTGGAAGCCGTTCGGCTATATCGAAAAAGGCGCTGATGATTTCAAAGACACGGTGAAGAAATGGCGGATACAGGGAGATCCGCAGATCATTGTTACCAAGGCTGTGCTGTATGAAGTGAGTGCGGTTACCGTACCGGCGGACGAAGACGCCCTGGTGAAAAGATCGTTCTCTGAAAGCACCGCTGATATTTTGCGTCGCTACGTGCCGAACATCAACACCCAGAGCGACATCGATAAAATCGTTGCTGAACCGCCTGAAGAGAGAATCGATCCGGGGGAACCCTGGCGAGCAGATCCGGAGGACATGATGCAGTTCACAGTAGAGCAGGGCGCAGAGATCCTGATGATTCTGCGCGAAATGAAAGAAGAGATCGTCGCGCTGCGGCGCGAGATCGACACCAAGACGCAAAAATCAGAACAGCCTAAACCAGTGGAGATGTCAGCGGATCAGATCAGGCAGGTTGCCGGGGATGTGATGCGCGGAGAGATCAACAGGATGAAGGGCAAAATCGCATAAATCGCCGACGGTGTTCGGCACAAGCACACAATCAAGGAGTATTACCGTGGAAAATGAAAACGTTCAAACCGCAGCCGCACCCGAGCCGACCGTGCAGCTGACCATGGCGCAGTTCCGCGACATGATGGCCGAAGGCTTTCGCACCCTGATCAAAGAGATGAACCTGGACAAGATCGACCTTCGTCACGGCGTCTTCCCGGGCGCTGACAACAAAGAGGATCTGCAAAAATCCGCGCAGGAAAGAAACCAGAAATTCTGGCGCGCCATGGTCGTAGGCGACACGCGCGGTGCGCGTGAAATCAGCACCAGAGCGCTCACCGAAGGAACCGCGAATCAGGGCGGCGAGCTGGTACCGGAAGAGTTCCAGGCCGAAGTCATTCGCCTTATTCCGGAATACGGCAGCGCCCGCCGGCTGTGCCGCGTGGTATCGATGAGCACCGATTCGAAAAAGTTCCCCAAGGTCACCTCCACCGGCATCACCGCGTACTGGCCGGATGAAGGCGGAGCCATCACCGAGAGCCAGCCGGTTTTCGGCAATGTTCCGCTGGCAGCCAAAAAGCCCGCGATCATCATCCCGATGACCAACGAGATCCTGGATGACACTAATCTGCTGATCGAGCTTTTGACCCAGATGGCGGCAGAGCAGCTGGCCTACGCGGAAGATTATCAGTTCTTCCAGGGAGCCGGATCCGCTCCTGCGATCACCGGAGTTTTCAAGTCAACCAACGTTACCCGCGTTATCATGTCGTCCGGAAAAACCAGCCTGAACGACCTGACCTATCGCGACATCCTCAACATGGAAAACGGGATCGCCGGCATTTATCTGCGCGGTGCCACCTGGGTGATGCATCGCACTGCTTTCGTTTACGTGCGTGATTTGAAAAACGACGCCGGCCAGCACATCTTCCAGAACCAAACCGGCACCATCGACGAATTCCCGTATCTGAAGGATGAAGCCGCAGTCAATAATCCGACCACGGCCAACCGTGGCCAGATTGCCCTGGGCGATTTCAAAAAGTCGCACATCTTTGCAGACCGCAAAATGATGAGCGTCTTTATGATGCGCGAAGGCACCGTCGGCAGCAACAACCTGGGCGAGAAGGACATGAGCGCGTTCCGCTTTACCGAGCGCATCGATATCCAGGAAAGCAATCCGACAGCCGCTGTCGTTCTCTGGACGGCCGCGAGCTGATCATAACTCGAAACCATCTTGCAAGGATAAAGGCGAATCCGGGACGGGCCCCATGTGTTCTCCCGTCCCGGAGGAGCCGCTCACAAATGAAAATGATCATCGCATATTTCGTTGCCGTTCTGTTCGCTGCACTCTGTGACGGCATCGACCACGGCAAAGGCGCTGTGCCCCTGTACGACCTCTGGCATCTCACGCGGGACATCTCGCGCGGATCCGTGTTTCTTACCGGCATGTGGTTTTGCGCAACGCTGCCGTGGTATGTGTATCTGACATGTCTGCTCTGCGGCTGGGCGCTGTGGGAAACAACGTACAAGATATTTTATTTGCGCGGGCCGGTGTGGGATGATCGTTTTTACATGCCGTTGGGCAAGTATCTCACAATCTTTGGCTATGGAAGGAAAAGGCTATGAAGGTGAAAGCAAACGGTCCGTTGTACGAAGGCGGACAGAACTATTCGAAAGGCGACACGCTGGAAGTGGATGAAAAGCGCGCCAAGGCTCTGGGCGATGCGGTAACGCCCGTTGCCGAAGAGAAAAAAGAAACCGACGCCGGCGAAAAAACAAAATCGAAAAAGTAATAGAGCGCGACGCTCTGAGAGCCTTTCTGAGCTCGAAAAAACGTCTACCCATATCAATGTACCACTTTTCGGTTTTGAAGCCGTTTGAAGGCTTTTAAACGGTACGTGCATAAATGTACACCATCACGCATTGAAAATATTGAAATTAGTATTTTATGCATTATAACGTGATAATTAGCGGTTTAAACGGTGAAAAAATCAAATCTTCAAAAAACAGCTTTCGCTCGTAAAAAATCGTCAAGTCACTGACTGTAAAAATATCAAAAAGGTGTGAAAATGAAAAAATCGTGGTTTTCCGTCGTTTTGATCATGGCTTTGCTCATGATCGGCAATGCGTTCGCGCAAAGCTGGCAAGATCTCACAGCAGCACCTGGCACCGTTAAAAAATTCGCGCAGCAGGTTATTAAAGAGCGCTTGACGAAAGCGGACTCCACAACCGGCAGGCGCATCATCAGCACCGACACGACCATCGCCATAAAGATGGGCACGCTGCCGAAAAGGTCGATGATCACCGGTGTGCAGGTCTATGTGGCCGAAGCGTTCAATCAAACGCATGGATCGGCAAAAGATTCCATCGCCATCGGATCGTATTACGACATTGACGCCTACATGTCGCTGCTAGCGGTCTCCTCGACCGGAGTGAAATCCGGCTCGCTTACATCGACTCGATACGTGGCCGCCGACTCGGTGGTCTGGTTATATTTCAAGCGCCAGGGTGATATTATGAGCACTACGGGCGATGTGGTGGTGGGCCTCGAGTATCTGGAATTTCCGCGATGACTGAAGCGATCTGCATCGGCATAAACACGTTCGCCAATTTCCCAAAGAACGGGCTGAACGGGTGCGTCAATGATGCGCAGGCAATGAAACGGTTCTTTACGGCCGAGTCCGGCGCGGAAGTGGTGACCATGTTGCTGGACAACAAGGCGACGAAAAAGAAAATCATCGACGCCATCAAGACTGCGCTGGCGCGCGCGGATAAACTGTACCTGTCGATTTCGTCCCACGGCAGCCAGGTCGTTGACAAGGACAAGGACGAAGACGACGGCCTGGACGAGTGCGTGATCTGTCACGACACCACCGGCCAGTTCGGCAACGTCATCACCGATGACGAGCTCTGGCTGTTGTTTGCCCAGTATCCCAAGGTGCAGATCGAATGTTATTTTGATCTTTGCCATAGCGGAACCGGCACGCGGTTTGTCCGCAACGTCATGCCGAGATTAACGGCATCTGGTGCGGCGCATTCACTAGAAATTTTCTCAACGCGTACAAAAGCAAAACCTCGCGCCGGGTGATATTCGCCAAGCTGACCAAATCCATCACGCAAGATTTCAGCCAGCATCCGCAGTTAGAGTGCAGCACCAAGCAGCTGGCCGGACCGATTTTTAAATAGGTGTCTTATGAAAAAGATCATTTTTCTCCTGCTCGTTATGGTCCTGGCTTGCCAGGCGCAGTATGTATGGCGCGATTCGCTGGGCGTGAAAACAACGGCGTGGGATAGCACGTTTGCCAAGCCGTGGCAAGAGTGCCGGCTGTTCCCAACGGTGGACGCATACATCAAATTCGCGTATCCGGACTCTACCGATTTCTCCAGCCACAAATGGACGCTGATCAAGGCCAACACCGCCTTTGCGTTTCCTCCGCCGCTGCAGCTCAAGCGGCTGAAACTGGTGGCTGTCAGCGACACCGGATCCGTGTACATCATCGGCAAAAAATCCACGTCTCAATTTTAGCAAGGTGCTGCCATGAAAAGATATTTTCTCCTGGTGCTTTTATTCGCCGCCGTTGCCTTGAGCCAAAATTACGAATTTGGTTGGGGGACAGGATCGGCCGGAACGTCTGCGTCAGAGATGAGAGCAATTGTTGCTGACAGCAACCTCATGACCATGGCCAGCGGCGGCTATCGCGTGACCACAAAAAATGGTCTCAGCATGCAGGTTGATACCATGTTTGTTGAGATGCTCGTCACTTTAGTCGATACGGTTTATCAAAGAATCGCCGTTTTGGGTGCCGGCGGCGCATCGGTGCCGCTGACGGTGTATGGCAACAAATCGACCGGCTATCAGCAGCAATGGATCAACGATAAAAACAAAAGTTTTGGGGATTCGTCCTGTGCCATCACAGCCAAGGGAGAGTCCCTTTATAAGGCCAAGGTGACGCTGGACACGGACGCCACCGTGGCGCTTACCCTGGTGGATTGCCTGGGCTGCATCCGGATCAATAACGATGCAGACGCCATAGACTATACGCTGCCGCCGGCCATGGCCGGCCTGGTGATCATGTTTTATGATGTGGCCGGCGGGGTCATTACCATTGATCCATACGACGGCACCGACACGATTTACCTGGGCGGATCCTCTGTTGGGGCCGGTTACGCCATAGACTCGCCTGGTATCGCCGGTAATTTTATCTGCCTGGTGGCGCTGGACGACACGCGCTGGGTCACGACCGGGCAAGGCGGATTCTGGACTAACGGAGGGGCAGACTGATGCGCGCGCTATTGCTTGCCCTGTTGCTGCCGATCGTCGCTTCGGCTCAGATGCTGTTTTATCAGAGCAGCGGCGATTACTCCGGCGGCCAGAAAATTGTGTTGGATGGATCGACGCAATATCTTTCGATTACAGAAAGCGCTGGATCTCTGGATGAGACGTTGGACATGGACGTTGACGATTTTATGATCACGTTCTTGGTCAAGTTTTCGGCGTTACCTGCTGTGGGGGGGACTGCGAGATTTTGTGCAAAATATACCAGTCCTGTTGGGTACGAAATATATTTATACAATGACGGGGGAACATTAAAAGTTTTATTGAAGCTAGGGGACGGTACCGACGGAACATTTACTTTGACCTATATAGCGCAACCCGTCATTGGAAAATGGTATGCCTACGCAGTGATAGCAAAAAGAAGTGCGAATGCTCGGCTTTTTTTAGATGGTATTCACCAATCTGCAGTCGATATTTCTGCACGCTCTGGCAGCTTGAGTAATTCAACAGGTTTTTTTATAGGAGCAAATGCGGCAGGATCAAGCAAACTCGCCGGCACCCTCGACGCCTTTAGAGTCTTCCGCCTCGGCTATGGCGGAATTTATTCTGCAGGAACAGGCGGCAGCAACTTAAAGATTCAGGTTGGCAGCAGCTCTGGACCTGTTCTTTATAGCGAAACCAGTCCATACAGTGCTGCAGCGCCGGGTGGGTTGATCCCTTTATTATTCAGATCGCCCTATTCGACGCTGACGACGCTGAGATTTCCGTCACTTGAAAATGCTGTTTCGACTGATATATTAGCCGGATGGAATCTAACATCTGGATGGGCAGTAGGCAACGGCACTATAGACGATAATAATTCATTTACTACCACATTAAATGGATATGGCCCGTGGAAATCTATCTTTTCGATAACATTATCATATAGAGTAAAAGCTACCGGCTCAACAACGTCTTCCACAGGAATAAAGCTGGTAAATCAGAATAGCGGCACTACTCCAACAATCGCTTCTACTGACGCATCCGGCGCTTTTTCTTTGTCCGGAGTATGTTACTGTCCGGCAAGCGCAAATCCGACCTATCTGTATATCCGGAACACAGGAACAGGGACAACCGATATTACATCAATGGAAGCGCGCAGAATTGGCGAAGTCGCCTTTTGGCGCTTCAACGGCAACCTTCTGGACGAAACCGGCAATGACCTGGATCTCACGGGCACCGGCAGCCCGACGTATGCGGGGAATTGATATGACCATCATGCCAGACTGGTTATCGTGGATTGCCCATTTTACCATTTTCCTGACGCTGGGAAAATGGTCCGGCCTTAAGTGGCAATGGGCGATTGGCCTGATTATCGGGATCGAGATCTGGGAATGCAGCGACTGGACACGCTTAGATTTCGGATATTGGTTTAGCAAGCTTGATACCTGGATCGACATGGCAGCAGGCTGCGTCGCGGTTTTTATCATTAAAAAAAGATGGGTATGATGAAAATATTTTGGATTTTGTTTATCCCGGTTTTGGCCATGGGCCAGATCTATGCCAATCATGAGGTGGTTGGCAAGCGTATCATCGAATTCCGGTCACAGAAAAAGCTGGTGGCGATGGTACAGGACGGAAAGAAATACACGGCGCTGGACAAAGAATTTGCCCAGCTGGCCAAAGGCGCAGAGATCGACTACAAAAAGAGCGTCACTTCAGCGCTGATCGATGCGAAAAAGGCTGGACAGGTGATTGTAGTGCTGGACGAAAAAGGCCACAAAATAACATGTGATCCCAAAAAAGAAGCTGATGTCAGCATCATCAATTTGCTCACATCGGCATGTCAGAACGGTTACAAAAAAGAATCCCAGGAATCATCAAATGGCAAAAATGATAAATAGCACGCTGCTGGCGCTGTTGCTGCTGCTGGTCTTGAGCAGCACCGCCGGCGCGCAATACTATTCGTGGGTGGACACGGTTGCCGTCACCACGGCCGCCATCGACTCGGCCTTCCTTTATCGCTGGGAGGAGTGCACGATAAAATTCATCTCCTGTAATGGCTGGCTGAAAATTGGCGCGCCTGACACGGTGAGCTGGGCTGATCGCGACTGGTACTATGCCAGCGAGGGTGAGCCGGTTGAAGTGCTGTTTCGCACTCCGCTCACCAGGTTAGAGTTCAAGTCGGCAAGCGGATCCGGCTGGATCCAGTTCGCGGGCTATAAAAGACAGAGGCAGTGGAAATGATCAGACGCGCGTTCGTATTTCTGCTGATCTCTGCGGCCGCGTTCGGCCAGATCAAGGTGCGCACCAGCACCATCAGCCGCATCGACGTGTCCAGCAAGCAGAGCAAGTCAGACACCACCGACTATGACGCTACAAAATCATATGTGCAATCACGGCTGGCCACAAAGAGCGACACCGGACACACTCACACCGGCGTCTACGAGCCGGCGGATGCGGACATCCAGTCGCACCTGTCCAGCACCAGCAATCCGCACAGCGTCACCAGCACGCAGGTGCTGCCGTCGCAAACCGGCAACAATGGCAAATACCTGCAGACCAACGGCAGTTCGGCAACGTGGCAAACAGTAACGCTCACCGAGACCGGCGACATCGAGAGCGTCACCGTCACCACCGGTCTCACCGGCGGCGGATCCTCCGGAGCGGTCACCATCAGTCCGGACACGACCAACAAGCTTGGCACAAAATATGATCTGTCGCTCAAGAGCAACACGAGCCATAATCACACAGGCACCTACGAGCCGGCCAACGCCAATATCCAGTCGCACATCAGCAACACGTCGAATCCGCACAGCGTCACCAGCACTCAGGTGCTGCCATCGCAAACTGGCAACAATGGAAAATTTCTCTACACAAACGGCAGCGCAGCATCATGGCAATCGACATCGTTCGTCGAGGTCGGCGACATTGAAAGCGTCACCGTAACCGCTGGGTTGACCGGCGGCGGATCCTCCGGAGCAGTCACTATCAGCCCGGACACGACCAACAAGCTTGGCACCAAATATGATCTGTCGCTCAAGAGCAACACGAGCCATAATCACACAGGCACCTACG
>CAZISM010000049.1:0-12976 GCA_964541895.1 uncultured Cytophagia bacterium | reverse complement strand
GCGGCGGATCCTCCGGAGCAGTCACTATCAGCCCGGACACGACCAACAAGCTTGGAACCAAATATGATCTGTCGCTCAAGAGCAACACGAGCCACAATCACACCGGCACCTATGAGCCGGCCAATGCGAATATACAGAGCCACATCAGCAACACGTCGAATCCGCACAGCGTCACCAGCACGCAGGTGCTGCCATCGCAAACAGGCAACAACGGCAAGTTTTTGCAGACCAACGGATCGGCCGCAAGCTGGGCAACAGCATTGACCGCCGAGACCGGCGACATCGAAAGCGTCACCGTCACGGCCGGACTCACCGGCGGAGGATCCTCCGGAGCAGTAACTATTAGCCCGGACACGACCAAGCTGGCAACACAGCATGACCTTATTTTCAAAAGCGATACCAGCCACACGCACGTTGCCGGCGATCTGCCGGCGACAACGACCTATCTCGGCAGCGCCATCGGCGGCGACGAGATCTCGATCACCTCGCAGGCGGCGGGCGACGTGCTGTATTACAATGGATCCGCTTGGGTGCGTCTGGCCAAAAGCGGCACCAACGATTATGTGCTGGCCTGCAACACCAGCACCAACGCGCCCTACTGGAAGGTCGACGCCGGCGGCAACGTCACTCTTGATGTGCAGATCGCAGACGACGCCACCTATGATATGCCTTCCGGGATCTGCGGCACCTTCCTGGTGCACGGCGGCAACGCAAATGCGTACGGCCTCATTGCGATCGACATCGCCGGCCAGGCCACAGTAATCAGCGGCACAAATGTCGTCGGCAATATCGACTCTGATACCAAGCTCTGTTTCCTCGATAACGGATCCAACGTGCGCATTAAGAACCGTCTTGGCAGCGCCTACTATATCAAGGTGCTGGGCATCGGAACAACCAATTACTAGGCAAAACCATGGCCCTGTTAACGGCAGCCGTTTTCAAGTCAGACTATCTCAATACCACTGATGAAGATCAGGACGAGAGCATCACGCGGATCCTTGATCGCGCCCAGTCGGCCATCGAAAGCTATCTCCGCAGATCGTTAGAGCTGCAGCAGCGGCCGACGGAATATCTTGATGGAGATGGAGAAAATAAATCGTTCTATCTCAAGTATTGCCCGGTGGCGGTGGTATCCCGTGTGGTCGTTGATGATACGGAAATGGAAGTCGATACGGATTACTATCTGTACGAAGAAGAAGGCATGCTGGTTTTCGAAACAGCGCCATCTTCCGGCCGCAAAAACATCGAAGTGGACTATTGGGCCGGATACAGCAATGACAACGAGCTGTATCCCGATATCGAAGGACCTCCGGAGCTGCCCAAGGTGATCGAAGACGCCATGTATACCGTGGCCATGCGCATCTGGAAAAACAGCACTCTGGGCGAAAGCAACGAAGGTCTGTCCTCGCGCAGTGCAGACGGCGGCAGCATCACCTACAAAGATTCGTTCATTTCGCCGGATATAAAAGACGCGCTGGCCAAGTATCGAAAGTGGAACCTGTGAGCGAATACCTGAAATTTGACGACAGCCAACTGCAAGCCCACATCGCCAAATTCACGCGCGACATCAAGGTGGCCCTGCAGCAGGGCGCGCACCTGGCGTTCGACATGATCGGCAGCCGTTCACAGGCCGACTACTGGCGAAAGATCGGCGGCGCGCCGATCAAATCAAAACTCACAGCCAGGTCCACCAGGCTGATCCGATCGCTATCTCCCCAGGGCGGAGCCAGACCGGGTGGAGTGGGGGCCAGCGAACAGCACCGCGAGGTGCGTGTCGTCGGCGACAAGATAATCGGCGAGTTCGGCAGCAACGTCGAATACGCCGCCATCCACGAGTACGGCGGCGAGATCAAAGCAAAAAACGTGAAATACCTGCGCTTCCGCACGTTCGACGGCGCATGGCACAGCGTTCGAAAAGTAACCATGCCGGCGCGGCCATACCTGCGGCCGGCGGCTGCCAAAGAACAGCCGCGCATCGCGGAGATGTTAGGCAATCTGTTTGCGCGCCAATGGGAAAAATAAGCAAAAGAAGGGTCGCTAAATTATATGCAGAAGCACAAATACTTATGGACCGGTTGGAAAAAAAATTTCAGGAGCGCTTTGGCGATCAGTGGATCGATTATCTTTATGCTCCTCGGTCTCTTCGCCCAGGCAAACAGCCAAATAAAAATCGTACTTGGAACAAAGGGAGACAGCCTGGCCGTGGCATGGAGCCACGACTGGAAGGACGTGAACGGTCAGGATGAGCGAGTCGCCAGTTTTGCGCTCTATGTCAGCCGCAACGATTCAGCCTATGTTTACGCCGGCAGCGTGTATGATGACGCCAGCACCGGCAAACCGAAAACCAGCTGCACCTACCGAAAACTGCAGCAGAACAGCAAGTACTCCTTTGGCGTGGTCGCGATCGATTACGCCGGCAACGCATCGCAGATGCATACCTCGCTGATGCCGACTGCCGCATACAACGGCTGGTATATCATCATCGACACTATCGCACCGCGCATGCCAGGAAACATGAGGCCGAACAACTGATGTATATCAGGGAAAAAATAATCCGCAATATCGTGTCCACCCTGGCAGCGATTAGCGCCAGCGGCGGCTACGAAAACACGGTCAAAAAGGCCACGCGCAAATACAAAGCGCACGACCAGGTCAAGTCGTATCCGTTCATTTGTGTGATTCCAGGAAATAGCAACATTCAGCATCTGGACAGCAACGAAACGTTTGAAAGCAACCTGCAGTTCACGATCCTGGCCTATGTGAAAACGACCAAGGATCTCAAAGACACCGGCCTGCTGTCAATCGCCATCGAAAGCATGGTCGGAGATATCATCAAAGCCATGTACGTCGATTATCGCCGGGGCTTACCGGATGTTGTTGACGAAACAGTGATCGAGCAGGTTGAAGATTATTACGATTGGGAAAACGAGATAGGCATAGCCGCAGTCACCGGCCATGTCCTTTATCGTGGTACGTTTACAAATCCTTGAGGGTATTATGAGCAATTCGGTTGGTGTTCTCACAAAGATGGGTGTCGGCGCGATCGCGGCGTGGAACCCTGCTTACTCTGCAGTCACTATCCCGGTGCCGCTGGTGTCGGAAAACATTGTCGCAAACTGGCAGAGGTTCGACTGGCAGTCGCTCGTCGGCGCGGCCGGCAAGCAGGCCAGCCTGCAGGGCCCCCTGGTGGTGCGCGGCGATACCGTGCACGATCTGGACTATTTCAATTTTGGGGCCATGCTCAAAGCGGCCATGGGATACAATTCCACCAGCATCTATACGCTCACCGATCAGCTCAATGCCACCGGCAATTACCTGCGCATGGAGTTCGACAAGGGCGTTTCCCGCTGGCGCGTGCCTACTACGAAAATAGACCGCATGGTCATCGAGGGCAAGGCCAACGAGCCGCTTAAAATAACGTTCGGCCATATCTGCGTGAATCTATCCAGATCGGCCACAGCGCATCCAACCCTGTCGTACACCGGCACCACCCGCGTGCGCTTTCGCGACATCAGCGGCGGTTTCCTGGTGGGCGATCTGAGTGATGCACTGAGCGGATCCGACGTGCAGCCGGTGCAGGAATTCCGGCTCACTCTGGAGCGCAACCTGGTGGATCCGGATCACGACAGCAACAGCCCGACCTATTGCCTGGAGCCGGACATCAACGGCTTCCGGACCGTTGGCCTCGAGCTCACGCTATCGCGCTACTCGGCAGATACCTGGGCCGACTGGATGGACAACGACACCGCTCTTCAGGCTGAGGTATCGTTCGCGATTACCGATCACATGTTCCAGCTGGATATCCCGCAGATGTACATCACGGATGCGCCGCACCCGGTGGACAATCCCGGTATTATCCGGCCGAAAATCACTTTGGCCTGTTATCGCAATACGGATAACTCGGCCATGTCCACCATCAGTGAAGAATTCAAGATCATCTATTATTAGGTGCAAAAATGGCAAGCTCCATCGGCGTAAAATCGCAAGCGTTTTTCCGGCCGTGGCCGCGCACGGCCAGCTGGCCGGCGGCCGGCTGCTCCTGGCCCATCACCACCGGCATGACCGCGCTGGATATTCTGCGGCTCATCGACGAGTCTTTCACCACTCAGATCATGCGCGATGATTTCGGCACACTCGCGGCCATGGCCGGAAAGAATGCCGGGGCCATGACGGCCAAGATGTTCAGCGGATCGGTGACGGTGCGTGCGGATTACTATTGTTCTTATCCGTCCCTTCTGTCTGCAATGGGGTTCGAAAATCCAAATGACTCCGGCGCAACGTATCACGGCTCGCCGGAATATTCAGGAGGTGTGTACTACCATCTTCTGGAGTTGGACGAGAATCTTTGCGAAGAAGACTGGACCTCGGCCGAACGCCTCCCATCCGGATCCGGCGGCGGCACCTATCTGAGCACCTACGACAAGGTACGTTTCGGCAGCCTGGTTGTTGATAAAGGTATTGCCGACTGGTGCTATGCGCCGCTGCTCTGGGACAAGATGATTTTGAGTTTCGACATGAACACCTGCACCATGCGCTTCGACGGCCAGGCGCAGGACCACGATCGCGGCAACGGATCCACATACGGTCCCGGCGGCATCGGCGGCTATTCTATTGGCGACCTGGGCCCGGTCCTGAACATGATCGACGCCGAATTCAAAATCGGCACGGTGGACGGCACCACATTGACGTGGCAGGAAATCGGCATCACGAAATTCGAGCTGGTGCTGGAGCGCGGTCTCGATTTCTCTCAGGACACAGCCAGCGGCCTCTACATCATGGAGCCGCAGATATCGACACATCGCCGCGTCTATGGCGGTTTTGATTGTGCGCGATATGCCAATGACAATCTAATAGACCAGCTGGACAATGACAAGGAAATGAAGGCGTGGATAAAATTCACGTCCGGCGCTCACAAGTTCAACGTCTATCTGCCGTCGTTTTATTTAAAGACGGTGGATTACTCGGTCAAGGGCCCGACGGTGCTGAAGCCTTCGCACCAGTTCGAGTGTCACAAACCGGCCAGCGATCCGTTTTCCGGCGACGCTGATTATAAAAATATGCAGCTGAAAAAGAACAACGAATTCCACATCGTTATCGCCAATATCAATGACCTGAATTTTCTCACCGATGTAGATTAATAAAAAGAGGAGGAGCTAAGCCAATGAGAGATGACGCCATCGTATTAATTTCGCCCGATGAAAAGCTGGCCTATAAATTCGGATCCAGCAAAGTATTCTATCGCCGCATGAGCCCGATGGAAGCGCGCCTGCTGCGCGAGAAACACACCGCCGACGGCGTGATAGACAACGAAGCCATGGGCCGCGAAGGCATGGCCACCCATGTGGTCGGCTGGGAAGGCATCAAAAGCGTGGACGGAAAAGATGTGCCGTTCAGCACGGACCTGATCGAATACCTGCCCGGCAGCGTGCGCGCTGCGCTGACCGAGCGCATCATCAACGGCGATCATTACAGCGAGGTCCAAAAGCAACTAAAAAACTGATGGACTATGCCGAGCAGTTCTTCCGCTACGAAGGTTTCGACTGCCCGGCATGCATGAATCAGGCCGCCAAAAACAAAACGAAACCTCCCTGCCGGCGCGACGGCATGTGTTTTATGGAAGACCGTGTGAACCTGGCGGCCGCCAACGTGCTGGCCTGGAACTTTTTCTGGAGCATGGAGGCCAACAGCTACGAGTTCGCGCTTGCCCATTATCACCCGCACCATGTTTCAGAGTTCGAGCGCGACCTGTTCTACGAAAAGCTCAGCTTCCTGCGAAACAAAATAAATCACCTGCGTAACGAAGAGACGAAAAAGAAGATAAAGCAATGATCGTAAGCATTGAAAGAATGTACCAGAGAAGCACAGGCATAATCGGAATGCTGCGGGTCAATACGGTTCCCACCGTGTTCTATTCGCTCGAGCATCCGCCGCGCGCTGAAAAAATACAAAAAAAGACCGGTATCCCATTAGGAAAATATCAATTGCTGCCTCGCCGGGAAGGTCAGGTCTATGAAAACTATTGCCAGCGCTTTGGCTGTGATCATCCCATTATCTGGCTGCAGGACGTTCCAGGATTCGAGTACATCTATATTCACATAGGCAACAAAGTTGAAGAGTCGGAGGGATGTATCCTTGTCGGCAGCGCATTCAGGGAATTGCCAAATGACGCCGGCTGGTACCTGACAGCAAGCAAAATCGCATATCTGGCGCTGCACAAATTAATCAGCGATGCATGGCTCCGCAAGGAAGAGGTGCATTTAAACATTTGGAAGTCCTATGCAAAATAAAATGAAAGCAGTTCTGGCCGTTGTTGCCCTGGTGGTGTCCTTCATCGCCGGCGGCCTGTACGGCTTTTTCGGTTTCGATCGCACGCCGGCCGCGCCGGTCATCACCACAGCAACGCAGATCGATACTGTAACAGTGGACCGGCCTGTGCTGGTGGAGAAAATAAAATACGTCCGCCTGCCGGCAAAAACAGACACCGTGTATCGCTACAATGACCGCGTCCGCGTAGAGATCGACACGGTTTATTCTGCCGACGTGCGCAGCACCATCGACACGCTGCTGCAATCCAACGGCACCGATTACGGCCGGCTGTACGTGGCCTATTGGCACCCGCCGCTGGACTTTTTCAACCTGGATTTTATCCCGTCTCCGCTGCCTGAAAAAATGGTGGTGAAAACGGTGTATGTGGCGGAAAAGCCGAAATGGTGGGAAAAGAAAGAGGTCTGGGCCGGAGTGGCTGTGCTGGTAGGAACAGTGATTGCTGAATCGAGAAAGTAATGGCTCCCAAAGTCTACATAACCCTTGAAGTTGACGACAAGGGCATAGCCAAAATTACCCAGGCCGGCAAGGAAGTCACCAAGCTGGGCGACACGGTTAAAAAGCAAGGCACCTCCATCGATAGCTCTTTCGGCCGGATGATGAAAAGCTATGATACTTTTCAAAAGGGCATCATGGCGTTCGGTGGAGCTATCGTGTTTCAACAAGCTATAACTGGCGCTGTAAACCTTGCCAAGCTTGGCGCTGAAGCTGAAAATGTATCAAGAGCCTTCTCGCGAATGTCAGGATCCGGGAATCTGTTGTCTGATTTGCGAAAGGCAACAAAAAACGCTATATCAGATCTTGAGTTAATGCGCGCGTCTATTGTCGGTATGGACCTGGGCGCGAGCAATGAGCAGCTTAAAACATTCGCCGAATATGCTAGATTGGAAGGGGTCAGAAAAGGCAAAGATACCCTTGTTACATTCAACGAAATTTTGTCAGGTGTTTTGAGAGGCTCAACTGAGTTATTGGATAATTTCGGTATCAGCCTGACCGATCTTACTCAAAAAACAAACAAGATGGCTGAAGCAAATGGTATGAATGCTAACAAGCTATCTGAGCTTGAAAGAAGGCAATTATCAGTAAAAGCAGCCACAGAGTTAATGAACGAACGATTAGCAGCCGCTGGCAATTTGGAATTGACTGATGCGGAAAAAGTAAATAGACTGGCTGCCTCATGGGAGAATCTGTCTGTCGCCATTGGAAGGGTTGCTGCTTCTCCGGTTGCGAATACATTCGATGCCTTAGCGCAATCTATCAATGATGCTGCCGACTCCATTAATACGTTTTCAAAGCTGGGATTTTGGGAATGGATGAAATCCTACGGAACATCCATTATGGTAAAAACAGCTGCTATAACTCATGGCGGTGCATTTGGAAATGTTTATGACGCAAAAAATCTTTTGCTAGCTCAATATGGCTATGATCCTGTAAATGACGAACCAAAACCAAATAGGATTTTAAATTATCCAGATATCACTGTTTTTGCGAAAAAAGAAAAAGTAAAAACGGAAACCGGTTCTGCAAAAATAACTGATCCGAAACTCAACCGCGAATATCAATACTCTCCCGGCCTTGGCTGGAGCGAAATCGAAACCGGTAAAATGAGCTGGAACATGGGAACCTCCGGGACGGGATCCGGCAGCGGCGGCATGCGCGGCCTTAAAGATTTTGCGCCCAAGCTTACCGAGAGCATGGATCAGGTAGAGGAAAAGTTCAGAACAACATTCGATACCGGTGAAATGATGGCACTGGCCACCGCCGACGCCATAGGGCAGTCGTTTATAAACTCGTTCGCCGGCATCGGACAGGAATCACAGCAGATGTGGGCTTTGCTGTTCAATAACGGCAGAAGCGTAGCCCAACAGATCGGAATTGCGTTTACAACCGAAATGACAAAAGCGTTTATCAGCATCGCCGTAAAATGGGCGGCCATGCAAATCATGAACATCGCCATGCCAGGAAGCGGCACCGCTGCAGGTCTTTTTATGGCCAACGGCGGCGATGTATCGGCCAATAAACCGTACATCGTCGGCGAGCGTGGACCGGAGCTGTTCGTCCCAAAATCGGCCGGCAAGATTGTTCCAAACGAGCAAATAAATTTCACCGACAACATAAACGTGAACGGGCATTTGTCTGACGACATTATCAAGGCCATTGGAACCAGACGCGCCATGCAGCGCCAGGAGCTGATTGCATTGATTCAGGACCTGAAAGCCAAGGATAGATTCCCGGCATGACCTTTACCTATTCATCCACATCCATTGTTTTCAAGGGATCGCTTTACCCGTTCACGGCCAGCTACAAACGATTCCAGACAGCAGGAGTCAGCGCAGACGGCCAAACAGTGGCGGTGCGGGATGAGGCCATCGAAGAGGTTTATTGGAAAATAATACTGCACGAACCTCATTCAAAAATATCAGATATTCGCAGCTTTCTCTTGAATACCGTTGGGATCCAAAAGTACTATTTCACCTTTACCCCGGATTCCGGCATGGACCTGGGCGGTGGGGCAGGGGTTGCTCAATACGCCCGGTTGTGGTCAGCAAATTTTATCGACACCATGCATGCCTGGCATCAATATAGATTCGAAATGATCCTGAGAAAAGAACTGGTATGATCTGGACTAAATCAGCCACAGCGATCACGGTTAACGGGACGATATACCCGCTGCCGACCCAGTGGCAGAAAAAGCAAAATGTTTTCAAATTCGAGAACGGATCCGTGGCTGTCTACGATCGCGGCAAGCTGGAGGTCTTTTATCGTCTGCAGCTGGCAGCTAACAGCAATTATGCCACTATTCGCAATTTCATCCGCAATACTATTGTGTTCAGAAAGTACTCGTTCACCGTCACTCCGGACGCCGGCGTAGATCTCGGTTATGGCGATGGGGTGGATACGCCGGTGCGTTACTGGTCAGACAACCTGGACGATGAAAACATCGGCTACGGATCAAGGCGCTATGAAATCATATTGAGGTTCGGGCAGTGAAGACACTGAGCACCAACGTCACCAACGGAAAAGGGGGAGGCAGCGAAGCGGTCTATCTGGCCGAGATAGATCTAGGCAGCAGCACCTATCTGCGCTACTCTACAAAAAACACCTATGACTTTACCGTGGCCTGGACCGGAGATGGGTTTGCCGCCGCGCGGGTGCATAAATTCGGTGTGATCGATTTCAATATAGGCCTGGATAGCGACAGTTTTGTCAGCGACATTGCGGATTTTGAGCTGTACCTTATTAATCATGACGACTACCATACTACATTGACCGGTTACAATATTTATAATCGTTCAATCGACATCAGGCTGATTTTCAGCGATCAGTCATCGCCTACTTGGGCAAATGCCTGCAAGCTTTTCAAGGGCATAATTTACGACTGGGAGTACAATAAGGAATACATCGTCATTAAATGCACCTCCAATGAAAAGAAGCGCCACAAAAAGCTTCCTCTTAGCGTGTTTAACACCACCGATTATCCCAACTGCGCCTCCAGTGTTATTGGCAAGCCGATCCCGTTTATTTTTGGCGCCGCCACCGATCCGGACAGCGATTTCTATAAAGGGGTGGACCTGTTCAAAGCGTTCTGCATCGATCAATTCGCCGGCGTATATGCACCCTGCAGTCATGACTGCGACGATTCAGGATCTCTGTACTATTGGGATGGCGGCATGCTGGCCTTTGGCCTGGTTGAATTTCAGACCACCGACGTGGGTTATACCATATCGATTCCATCGTACCAGGTGTTTGAAAATTCGGTATGGATCGCATCTAGAATGCTGCAGGTGCCGACGGCAGCAGACGCCGGCAACGATTTTAAAGACTCCTGGAAAATCCACGATCTCGATCAGACCACAAAAATCAACATGGATAAAACGTCGTCAAAAGATCAGGTTGCCGTGTTACTGAAGCAGCCGCCGATCGGGAACGTCACCTCCGTATCCCTGCGCAGAAAATACACCTGGTCATCCGCACCGGTCAATGACGTAATCAGGACCAGAGTATATACGGACGAATTTGCTACAGTGATGAAATCCATCGATGAAACGGCCAACAAGGTTTTTGGCACGGACGATCTCGGCATCACAACAGAATATAATGCCAGCACAAAAAACGGTCTGGGAATAGTGGTTTATTTCATAGACGGCGGCGACAACAGAAACGTCGATGTGTACGAAGTGTCACTGCGGTTTAACGTGCGCGGCATATCTCTGCCGGATATTATTTACTGCACTCCGGATGGCCTGGAATACGGCTCGTGGCTTTTCGGCCGCAGCGTCGGTAAATCCATCGGCGACCTTATCGATATTGGCCCGTTTGTCGTCAACGCCATTCTGCAGGATTCTACGATCGGTCTGGGACTGACAAGCTCTGACGTGGACACGGCGTCGTTCGATGCGGCCGGCAACACCACCAACGGCACGCGAAAAGACTGGAAGCTGCAGGGCCAGCAATGCGACCTGGTGGATTCGCGCGAATTGCTGAAAGTGATGGCTAAAGAGTTGGGTTGCGTTCTATACGAGAACTGCGAAGGCAAGATAGAAATAAAGGCGATTAATCTGTCAGAGAGCGCAGCCGCCACCATTACCGGCGCTTCGATCGCTGTCGATGAAGACAACTCCAGCACCCTGGAGCGATCGCTGACCAGGTTGGAAAATGTGTACAATGATTTTGAATTGCTCTATCAGGTCAACTATGCCAACAACGAGCATCAGAAACGGCTTTACTGCAACGCTGCCGGCAAAAGCAGCGGCATAGCATCCGGATATGACACCAAATGTGCAAATAGCGTTACGAAATATGGATTTACTCAAAAGCTGACCTTTAAGGCAGATTGGGTACGGGACGACACCACAGCCACAGCGCTAATACAGTTTTTGGTGGATTGGTTCACGAACAGGAGGGAGATAGTAACGTTCAAGGCCAGTCTGGCCTTGTGTAATCTGGAGCTGGGGGATGTGTGCACGATCAATAATACCTTTGTCAACGATACCTACATGCTGATCGGCATCACCCATGACTGCGAGACGGATCAGATAAAGTTGAAATGGATTGAATTGTGAGGCCTGCCCCCTTCGGGAATCGAACCCGAATCCCTATTTTAGCGGAATAGAGCTTTATCCGTTAAGCTAAGGGGGCAAGTATGGCGGCAAAAAAAGCGGTGGAGTTGGCGGTAAAATCTCCCTCTCCACCGCTTCAATTAGAGATTCTGTTCGATAAGCTGAACAGCTCTATTCCGCTGCTGGAATATAACGAATTCTGGTAACTGTGTCAATAAAAAAAGGCGGTGAAATTTTCCACCGCCTTTTTATCCAGAACAGAGTCCTACTAGGTTGATGGAAATATAATGAACGCCCGATTCTTTGTCAAACTGATTTTCCTTGCTTTTCACACCTGAACGTGCTATCTTTTAGCGTGCACAGTTTCACAGATAATTAGCCATTATATCAAGCCTACCGTGCCGAGTCCGTGAGGACCGGCAACAATTCTGTGGAATTGTGCACAACGGTAGGCTTTTTATTTTGGAGGTTGTATGCAGGAAATGGAATTGATGTTTCAGCAGTCGTCGATCAGCATGATAGAGGTCGATGGCAAAAGAGGATTTTCTGGAGATATGATTGGCACGGCTCTTGAGTATAAGGAGCCAGGGGTAACCATAGCCAAGCTGCACAGAAGATATGAAGATGAGCTTGAACAAGGTATTGACTGGGATTGGTTTGACATCGAGAAAGCACAAATCGTTAATGATGCCAATAACCGCTATACGACACGAATATATTGGCCAACAGGAATCAATCTAATAACTATGTTTTCTAATCAGCCGAAGGCAAAGGAATTTCGCGGATGGGCTAAGCATGTGCTAGCATTTGCGCAAGAGCAAAATGCTGTGGTGAGCAGCAACGATGTTACGATCGTAGAGGCTTTGGCGCAGGTCAGGGCAGGCCAGAAATGGCTGGAAGATTTGCATAGATCGGACAGGGCCATCCACGAAACCAACTCGCAGCTTTTTGCTATCGTCTGTGATCTGCTGGAAATGACCAACAAATATCTGTGCAAGCTCGATCCTTCTATGAATGTAGAGAAGGGGAGATTCTATGCCAGATTTAAGTGATCAGATCGAACAGCTCGACCAGGAGTTGGTCATTCTGGACGAGGTCATCAGCGGCATGACGCTGCGGCTGGAAAACCATGAAGAGCCGAACGCTGGTTATGCGGCTTCGCTGCAGATGGGCAGGGTTCGTAAAGTGCATAGGCATCTTATGGACTCTATCGAAGCAATGAATAAGGCTGTCAAGGCGGCTTGAACGTTGTAAACGATGTATGAAGGCGTTTTTATCGGTTTGTATTCAGAGAGGACAAATTGTCCTCTCTGATAATTTCAAGTAATACAGGTTATTGTAAGAACAGAGCGGTCAATTTGACCGCTATGAATCAATCACAACCATATCACACCACCAAAAATCTGCAAAATCTGCGTTTCTAGCACACTTTTCACACTTACGTGCATTTTTAACCTGCCATAACTTTAATATCTGCGTCTAAATAATTTTTGTAGAACTACTTTGAGATTTTTCACGAACTACTTTGTAGTCTATACCTTTGATGCGGCGATGTTCGACAACAACGCCATCACAGGGAAAGTGAAAACGGT
>CAZISM010000048.1:13023-38344 GCA_964541895.1 uncultured Cytophagia bacterium | reverse complement strand
GAATTCTATCTCGGCGACGACAGCGGCCTGAGCCACAGCTATCGCGATACAACGGTGAGCAACGGTTTCACCTATTACTATGCCGTGACGGCGTTCGACCACGGCGATCAGTTTAATGAAATCCAGCCCTCTGAAACCAGCAAGTTCGCCGCCACCGACAAATCCGGCAACGTACAGCTGGCCCGTAATGTGGTCATGGTCCGGCCTGAAGCGAAAGCGGCCGGTTATGTGAAAAGAGAGTTGACCAACGTGCTGCCGGCCCAAGCGGGCAACATCGGCACCGGCACGGTCTCGCTGGAAATCATCGATGAAAAGCTGGTGCTTCCGGATCGCCAGTACGAGATCCGCTTCAAGGACACGGCCACCGACGGCGTGGATAACGATTTTGACTGGAATGCCGCCACGGACGACGTCGGCGCAGACGGCATCAAAGGCACACGCGATGCCGGCGAAGGGGACGGCCTGCCGACGGTCGGCGAGCCCAATCTCGACGTCAACGATATGGAGGAGGTGGTGCCCCGGACCTCCAGCTATGGCGTCATCGATGTCACCGACAGCGCAAAACCGGACACGCTGTTCTTCCAGAATCTGGTGGAGGTGATGAAACGCAGGGGGGTGGCCGTTCCGGATACGCTGGCCAACCGAATACTCGATCAGGACGGCGGCCGGGACTTTTTCGCCGGTATGAGATTGAACCTGGCCAACGATTGGGATGTGCAGCGGGTCTTTAGTTTGTCCAACTGGAACGTCATCCGCACCGGTGCCAATGAAAATTATGTGTTCGTGCTGGATATATTCAAGGCCGCGGGCATCTATTCCAAAGGCGTTCCCTATCCTGTGGATTATCGCATCGTCGCTCTCGACGCCACCGACGGCCTGTCTTCGCCGCTTACGCTTTATCGTGCCAACGCCGACGGCTCGCAGGGAGCCGCCATCAACGTGGCGGCGACGAAAACCAATTTCAAGGTGATCGACGGCAACAGCAAGAAAGAAGTGCCCTATGGCTTTCTGGACAGTTCGCTCCGTCCTTCGTTTATTCAACCCGGCACGCTCTCCAATTTCGATCGCATCATCTTTTTTGAAAACGTCGGTTCGCAAAAGCTGATCACCTGGAGTCTGTCGTTTTTTGGCAACGATACCACAGCGTACAAGCCCAAAGCAGGCGACACCCTGCGCATCGCCACGACCAGGCCGTTCAGCCACAACGACGTGTTCCGCTATACGTCGAAAGCCGCCTCGGTTGATCCGGCGCTGGCCTCTCAGCAGCTGGACAAAATCAAAGTGGTGCCCAATCCCTATGTGGGCGCGGCGCAATGGGAACCGCGCAACCCCTTTGATACCGGCCGCGGGCCGCGAGAACTGCACTTTACTCATCTGCCCATGCGCTGTACCATTCGCATCTACACCGTTCAGGGCGAACTGGTGCGGGTTCTGGAACACAACTCGACCTTCGATAACGGCACCGAGACCTGGGACATGTTGACCAAAGACAATCTCGATATCGCCTACGGCGTGTATGTATATCATGTCGATGCGCCCAATATCGGAAATCGCGTTGGCAAGTTTGCAGTGATCAAATAGTGCGGCGGAGCAGAGTGTATCTGTCCTGAAAACGGATTACCTTGTCAAAGAGGATACCATGAAAAAAGTCATTTTACTCATAGGCGCATTGGCAACGCTGGTGTACGGCCAGGGTGTGACCAAAGTCGGAACCACAGCGGCGCCGTTCCTGAACGTCGGCATCGGCGCCCGCGCCATCGGAATGGGCGGAGCCTATGTCTCTCTGGCGAACGACGCCACGTCCATGTTCTGGAACCCGGCCGGCATCGCCGCCATACCCGGCAGCGAAGCGGTGTTCAACCATTCCGAATGGATCGCCGATATCGCCTTCGAATATGCCGGCGTGGCCATCAATCTCGGCAATGCCGGAGCCTTCGGCATTAACGCCAACTTTATGACCATGGGCGATATGGAGCGGACCACAGAGTTGTATCCGGAAGGCACGGGCCAGAAATTCAGCGCCGGCAGCTATGCCCTCGGCCTTTCCTATGCGCGCAGCCTTACCGATCGTTTCTCCATCGGGTTCAACGTCAAATATGTGCGGGAGTACATTCTCAACTCATCCGCCAGCGGCGTCGCCCTGGATATCGGGACATTGTTCGTCACCCATTTCCGCGGTTTGCGCATCGGTGCGGCCATCAGCAATTTCGGCAATAAAATGCGCATGGACGGACGCGATATCCTGGTGCAGCACGACATCGATCCCAATCGGGAAGGCAGCAACGAACGCATCAATGCCAAGCTGCAGACCGAGGGCTATGATATGCCCCTGCATCTGCGCGTCGGCGTCTCTTACAACGCCCTCCAGGATCTCAAACAGCATGCGTTGTGGATCTCCATCGATGCCGTCCATCCCAGCGATAATGTGGAAAGCCTGAATATGGGCGCCGAATATGTTCTTATGGACATGTTTGCGCTGCGCGCCGGCTATGCTTCGCTGATGGCCAAAGACAGCGAGCAGGGAGTAACGCTGGGCGGCGGCATGAAATACACCTTTGGCCGTTCTCTGGCGCTCAAGCTGGATTATGCTTACGAATCGTTCGGCCGGTTTGATAATATTCAGAAATTTACCATGGCGCTCGCTTTTTAATATGTCCCGGCGGCGTATGGCACCATGACGGTTGGTCTGAAGGGGGGACCGAACCTGACACGCGGCCGATGGGGTGTGATTACTATTCTCTGCGCTCTTGTCCGTGCCGGCCTGCCGGCGGCACGGTTCCGGAGCCCGGAGAATTTTATTTTTCAGGATACGGAATGAGACGGTTTATCGTTTTGCTGGCGTTGCTGGGAGCAGGCTGTCACCATGGCCGTCTGGACGACGAATCAGCGGCATTGGTGAATAAAGAGGCCATAAAGAAAAACGACCTGGTCTACAGTGTAGAATTTTTCCCGCAGGTGGCCCCGAATCAGAGCGGCCGCGACCAGGTCCGCGCCCACCTGAATCTGTTGATCGAAAAGAAACTGTTTGCCCAGGAAGCCAGGCGCCAGGGCTATGATCGCAACGAGCATGTCAGAAAAGTGACAGACTGGGTGGAACGGGAGGAGATGATCAAGGCCCTCTATCAACAGGAGATCCGGGACCAGGTCGTGGTCAGCGAGGAGGAGCTGCAGGCGGCGTTTCAAAAAGAAAACCGCCAGGTGCGGCTGCGCCATCTGCTGATCGCCGACGAAAACCAGGCGTTGCAGCTCACCAGCCAGCTGCAGAACGGCGTGCCGTTTGAGGAGCTGGCAGAGCAGACCTTTCGCGATTCCACCCTGCGCCGGAACGGCGGCGATCTGGGATTTGTTTCTTATTTTGATCTGGATCCGGCGCTGGCGGACACTGCATTCTCGTTGCCGGTCGGGCGCGTGTCACGACCGCTGCGCAGCCGCTGGGGCTACCATCTCTTGCGTGTGGACGACCAGCGTCAGAGAGTTTTTGCCGGCCAGTCCGAGTATAATCAGGTTCGCAGCAAGCTGGAACGGCTGCTGCGACGCCGCCACGAGGCGGAGCGGGCCGGACGGTTCGTCACCCGCTTCACAGACCCTCTGGACATCAAGATGCTCAACGAGTCGTTCCAGATACTGGCGGCGCAGGTTCGTGACATCGTCATCGAAGGCGATCGCTTGCTGCCGGCCTATCAACCGGCTCTGAACGGCGCCGAACTGGACCGGCTCCATAAACGGCTGGCGCCTCAGGGCGACAGGCCTTTGATTCTTTTCAGGAACGGTCAATGGACCATCGATGATTTTCTCTCCCTGGTGCAAAAACTGCCGCTGCCGCGGCGGCCGCGCATCGACACCCCCAACCATCTCCGTCACGACATCGGCGTGCTGATCAGGGACGAACTGCTCTACAAGGAAGCGCAGCAACGCCGGCTGGATCGGGATCCGGCTGTCATGGCCGAAGTGACGAAATGGCGCGACGACTACATGTTCAGCGAATGGTGGCAAGACACCCGCGACACCATCCGGGTGGATGAGGCTGAGCAGCAGGAGTACTATGCCGCCCATCGCGGCCGCTATCTCATGCCGGAGCGGGTGCACGTTCGGGACATCCTGGTTGCCAGTGAAGCGGAGGCCGCTCACCTGTTGCAACGGATTCGCAGGGGTGAAGCGTTTGCCGAATTGGCCGGCCGCTTCAGTTTGCGTAAAACGGCGGCCGCCCAGGGCGGCGATCTCGGTCTATTGCAGCGGAATCAATATGGCAACGTATCCCTGAAAGCGTTCGAGATTTCTGATCAGCAGGTGACAGGGCCGGTGCCGGTTCAAGGCGGGTACAGCGTTGTTCAACGACTGCGCTATGAACCGTCCCGCCCCATGACCTTTGCCGAAGCGCAGGACCAGGTTCTGGCCCAGGCTGTGGCCGCACGCCAGCAGCAGGTCTACCAGAGCCATCTCGCCCGTCTGCGTGAGGGGGCAGACATCGTCATTAACGAGCCGCTGCTGCAGAGCTTGTCCGATGAACTGTTTTCCGGCAGAGAACGCCTGCACATGGTCGGTGGCTCCCGTTGATAGTGCAAAGAACTGATCCATTCGCCTGAACCATTTACTCTGGAACCGACTACGTGAAGAAAAGCAAAAACAGAGCCAGGCCGCCGGCCACAGAGGCCAAGGTGCGCAGTCCGCGACGGCAGCGGCTCTTTACGATCATTCTGCTGGCTTTGCCGGTGCTTTTTTTCGTCGTGCTGGAAACCGGCTTGCGCCTGGGCCATTATGGCGGCGACCTGAACCTGGTGCTGTTGCGACAGGACGGCGAGGCGCGCTGGTATCAGATCAACCGCGATGTGGCCAAACGCTATTTCACAGACGAGGACATTACAGTACCCGAAGCGCGCGGGGAATCGTTCCGCTATCAGAAATTACCGAACACGTTCCGCATATTCTGTCTCGGCGAATCCTCGACAGCGGGCTGGCCCTATCAGTTCAACGCCACCTTCCCCAGCCTGTTGCACGATCGCCTGGCCCTGCTGTTTCCGGACCGTGACATCGAAGTGATCAACGTAGGCATATCCGCCATCAGCAGTTATTCGGTTCTTGATTTTGTGCACGAGCTGGTGCAGTATGAACCGGATCTGTTTCTGATGTATCTGGGTCATAACGAATTTTACGGAGCGCTGGGCGCAGCCTCCACGCAACACATCAGCAGCAACCGCACCGTGGTGCGGTTGTTCATGCAACTCGAAAAGCTGCGGCTCTACCTGCTGCTGCGCAACGGTGTCCACAGCCTGAAACGAATGGTGGCGCCGGCGCCGTTCACCGGCGGCAGCCGCACCCTTATGGAAATGATGGTCGGCCACAACACCATTCCCTTGCAGAGTCCGCTGTATCGACAGGGGGTGGAGAATTTTTCCGCCAATCTCTCCGACATTCTGCAAACGATCCACAGCCGCCGCGTGCCGGTGCTGGTGGGAACGCTGGTGAGCAATCTGGCGGACCTGGAACCGTTCGAGTCGCAATTCCGCGATGGTTTCCGGGAGAAGGATGAATGGAGCGCTCTGGTGCAGCAGGGGCAGGATACGTTTTCCGCCGGGCAATATCAATCGGCTCTGGCCAGCTTTCAGCAGGCGGCGCAATTGGACAGTATGCCGGCCATGCTCTCTTTTCGCATCGGCCAGTGCTATCGGGCTCTGCACCGTTACGAGGCGGCGCGCCAGGCGTTTATCAGGGCGCGGGACCTGGATGTGGTACGGTTCAGAGCCGGCAGCGACTTTAACGATGTCATCCGAACCGTGTGTGCACAACAACAGGTGCCAGTGGTGGAGGTGGAAAGAGCGTTTCAGGAGCGGTCCGCAGAGGGGTTGATCGGATATGAACTGCTGCTGGAGCACGTTCATCCCAACTTTTTCGGTTATTTTGTCATGGCAGATGCATTTTGTCGCGCCATGGCGGCGCATGATATCATAACCGCTTCCTCGCAATGGCCGTGGCAGCGGGATCTGCCGGAGGAAGAGTTGCAGCGGCTGGCCTATGTCACCGACCTGGATCTCGCCATTGCCGCCGAACGAATCAAAACCCTGACCAGCCGCTATCCGTTCAAAACGCCGCGGACCATTGTTTTGAGCGCAGACCGGGCCTATGAGAAAGTGCTGCTGGAAACGGTGCAGGCGCTGCAGCGGAGAGAACTGGGTTGGAACCAGGCCCATTACCGCATGGCGGATTATCTGCAGAAACAGGGGCGTTGGCCGGAAGCGGAGCGCGAATACCGGGCAGTGCTGAAAATCATGCCGGCTCATTTTTATCCCTATCTCTACCTCGCCGATGCCCTGCAGGCACAGGGCAAAGCGGAGCAGGCTGAACAGGCGCTTCTGAAAGCGGCGGTGCTCACTCCGCAGCTGCCTTATGCCCATGCCAAGCTGGGACTCTACCATATGAGCGTGAGTCAGCCGGAAAAGGCGATTCCTTTTTTGCAGCAGGCCGTACGGGGTTTTGTCAATGTCAATGACGTTTCGACCGCTGATCAGGCTCGCGTCCGATATCTGCTGGCTGTGGCTTTGGCGCAGACGTTCAAGCTGTCCGATGCCAAAGCAGAGGCGGCGGCGGCCGCTCGGCTTGCCCCGCAGGATCTGCGCATCCAGGAATTGATGCATCAGATCGAGTCCGCGCTTGCGAGCAAGTGATTGCGCCCGCACCCTGTCATGGCGCGCGCAGGCGCGGGTATCGTGAAGGAAGCCGTTCTTCCCTGCAGCGCAGCAATCTCGTATCACGGTCCGCAATCCACACCCACATTCGCCCGAGCTGCACACTCTGGATGATAGGTGTCAAGTTATTCTTGACATAAGAAGAATTATTACATAAATTTTCGCTTACCGAGACCTGTGCACCTGCTTGCCGGCTGAATAGAGTATGGGAAAAATCAAGCCAGCTTTCAACCGGCCATTCCTGCAACGATTTCCTCGTTTTGCCCGAGTCATCTTTTGTCAGGCAGCAAAATTCTCAAGTTGAAAAATGTCGGACCAATAGAACGCTCGCGTCGTCAACGGGCATGTCGTCAACCAGCAAAAAATCCATCATGTGAGTGATTCCATGAACGATGAAAAGAAGACCAAAGCTCAGCTCATCGCCGAACTGGAGGAGTTGCGTGGCAGATTATCCGTCGGCAACGGGGCCGTCGACCGTGAAATCTCCGCCCGCAAGCAGGCCGAAGATCAGCTACACGTGAGTGAAGAGCGCTTTCGCCGCATCTTTACGAACAATATGGTGCCCATGGGCATCTGGATCAAATCCGGCGAGATTCTCGAGGCGAACGATGCACTTCTTGCGGTGATCGGATACACCCGGGCGGATCTGGCAGCAGGACAGGTCCGCTGGAACGAAATCACGCCGGCTGAATATATGCAACGCGACGCACAGGCTGTCCGCGAAGTTGAAGAGAGTGGTTTGTGTGCGCCTTACGAGAAGGTGTTTCGTCACAAAAACGGGCAACCAATACCCATCCTCATTGGTGGTGCGACATTTGACGAACATGAGAGGATGGGAATTTTCTATGCCATTGACCTGACCAGGCGCAAGCAGGCCGAAGAAAAGATCATTCATACGGAAAGACGTTACCGCGCGCTCATAGAAAACGCCCCGGACGGCGTCGTGCTGATTGATGTCAACGGTACGTTCAAATACGTCAGCCCTTCGATCGAAAGGCTCTTTGGCTACACCGAGGAGGATCTGCCGCATTGTAATGCGGCTGAGCTGACCCATCCGGACGATTTGGACATGGTGCTGGCAGAGCTGATGAAACTGATGAAGGATCCAACCTATATTCCGACCAGAGAATACCGCTTCCGTCACCAAAACGGCGATTGGCGCTGGATTGAGAGCACGTTTACCAATCTGTTGGCCGAGACGAACGTTGAGGGTATCGTTATCAACTTTCGCGATATTCACGAACGCAAGCTGGCTGAAGAAACGTTGCGGGCGGAAAAGGAAAAACTCGAAAAAATTGCTGCATCCGTGCCGGGCGTCATCTGCTCGTTTCACCAGAGTCCGACAGGACACGCCAGTATGCCTTATGCCAGTCCGGCCATACACGAAGTGTACGGACTGGCCCCAGCGGATGTTGCCGACGATATGACGCCCATCTTTTCGCGTATTCTGCCTGAAGATTTGGAGCACGTACGCGCCACCATCACCCGGTCCGCGCACACTCTGGAGATCTGGAAGGATGAGTTTCGCTATCACCATCCCACGAAAGGTCTGATCTGGATCGATGGATATTCGGCTCCGGTGTGCGAAGCGGACGGCGGCATTACCTGGCATGGCTTTATCGCGGACGTTACCGAGCGCAAGCTGACAGAAGAAAAACTTCGCGAAAGCGAACAGAAATACCGTGACCTGATCAACGGCATGAACGACGTTATTTGTGTGATTGACCACGATACATCGATCCTGGATGTCAATACCACGGCCACAAGCGTACTTGGCTACAGCCGGGAAGAGCTCCTCTCCAAAAGGATTCCCGACATAGACGTGAACATGACACCGGCGCGCATCCAGCACCTTGCCGGCAGTATGCCGGCTGACAAGACCCAGGTATTTGAGACGATGCATCGCACAAAAGAGGGCAGAACCTTCCCTGTGGAAGTCAGCTCCAGTCTAGTATCCTATGGCGGCAGAGTGGTAATCATGAGCATCTCCAGGGATATCAGCGAGCGCAAACAGGCTGAGGAGCAGCGCCGCCGCCTGGCGGAACGGTTGAATCTGGCCACGCGGGCGGCACAAATCGGCATTTGGGATTGGGATATTCAGAAGGACGAACTGGTTTGGGACGAACAGATGTATCTGTTGTATGGACTGGCATCTGCCGAGTTTGGCGGCGTCTACGAAGCATGGCTGAACGGCGTGCATCCCGATGATCGAGACGCCACGGGTGACATCCTGGCCCGTTCGTTGCGCAGCGAATGTGAATATGACACCGAATTCCGGGTGGTGTGGCCTGATGGCACCGTGCATTGGCTGCAGGCCAACGGCCAGGTGTTCTGCGATGAACGCGGTACACCGGTGCGAATGGTGGGCGTGAACTATGAGGTAACTGAGCGCAAGCTGGCGGATAAAGAAAAAGCCAGACTGGAAGCACATCTGCAGCACAGCCAGAAAATGGAAACCATCGGCACCCTGGCCGGTGGCATTGCCCACGATTTCAACAATATGCTAACGCCTATCATGGGTTATGCCGATATGGCGATAGCCCACCTGTCCGCATCCGATCCGCTCGCCGAAGACCTGAAAATGATATTCAATGCCGCCAATCGCGCCAAAGATCTGGTGGAGCAAATTCTGATTTTCAGCCGACAGATTGATAAAGAGCAAAAACCGCTTAGGTTACATTTAGTCGTTAAAGAGGCGGTGAAACTGCTGCGGCCAACCATCCCCAGCACCATTGCCATTATCCAGCGAATCGATGCATCGTGCCCTCACGTTCTCGCTGACCCTACACAAATGCATCAGGTCGTTATGAATTTATGCATCAACGCGTTTCATGCCATGGAGGGAAAAGGCGGCACGCTTACCATTGAATTGCGGCAAGTGAACATAGACCGGGCCACAATCCGCCTGCACCCGCTTCTTGCCGAAGCGGAATATGTTCGCTTGTCCATAAGCGACACCGGAACCGGAATGGACAAGGCGATCTTGGAGCGGATTTTCGAACCGTTTTATACCACAAAGTCTCCGGGCAAGGGAACGGGTATGGGGCTGTCCGTTGTTCATGGTATTGTGCGCGCTCATAATGGCGACATTATGGTTGCCAGCGAACCGGGAAAAGGAACAACCTTTCATGTGTACCTGCCGATCACCGCGGCTGAGCCGAAGAGCGAAAACGCAGAGTCCGCTGCCATGGAGAGAGGACATGAGCACATTCTCGTTGTCGACGATGAGATAGCTATAGCAAGTATGATGAACAAGATGCTGGAAAAGCTCGGCTACACAGCAGACATATGCTACAGCAGCATCGAGGCGTTGAAGGTGTTTCGTCAGCAACCAGCCAGGCATGATCTGGTGATTTCAGATTTAACCATGCCCGGCATGACCGGCCTGGATCTGGCGGAACAGCTGCACAAGATAAAGAAAGAGTTGCCGATCATTCTCATCTCCGGTTATGGCAGAAACCTTTCTAATGAAACCCTGAAGGAACATGGTATTAAAAAAATTATCGGCAAGCCGATACTGGTAAAAGAGCTGGCTCTGGCCATTCGGGAGGCGATCGATACATAGTACATCAGTGGGCCACGAGGAGGATAGCGCGCCTCAACCATTTATCGGGAGATGGCCGTGCTCCATTCAATGCCTGTTTCTTTGCCAGCCCCGCTCCGTAGAGTCGGCAAGAGCAGAGCAGATCTCAGAGGACGGGACGAGCGATTCGATTCTGCGGACCAGTTCGACTATGCCGAACGTTCGCTCAAGCGATCGAAATTTAATTTTTGAAGCCATCGATATTCATATTTTTATCCTCATTCTATCGCCGCGTCCATGGTCAGCCGCTGTCGTTGCGAATGGCGCAGAAAGCGTCCGCCGAGCAGCAGGGCCGGCTGGCCGGGGCAGGTCCATTCGATGCGCAGCCGGGTGGTTTCCGGAGTGTTTTGCGAGTAGCGTATCTTGAAACGATACCATGCTCCCTTTTTCATCTCCCTGGTCGCGATGGCGCTCTTTTCTCCGGTGGCTACGGCGAGCAGCGGCCGTTCATCGAGCAGCAATTCGACGGCCTGATTGGTGGAGGCATGGAAATGGACCGGACCATCGGCCGGTGCCTGGAGGAATCCAAACCATTCAGCCGACCAGTCCTTGCCGTGCTGATGGCCCCAGGACATGTCCAGCGATTCAACCGGATCAGGGCTTTCGGGCCGGCGGAAATCTGGACTGGCAAAGAAGATACCCGCCAGTCCCGGACATTCCGGCACATCCGGCAGCGGCCGGCCGCTCTGCCGGTGCGGTACGGCGCCGGCGGGATGTTGCACCCGAACCCGGCGGCCGAGGCGCTGAACGAGATCGGGCAGATCATACCAGGCCAGGGCGCCGTGCACCGCATTGGGCAACTGGTTGAGCGATCGTTCACTCGCCACGACATCGTGCCAGGAGGCGAGCGCACCGCTGATTTCGACCGCCGCGACGGCTTTGGGGGCCAGAAAGACGGCGTGCAGCGCCGCCACGCCAGGTTCGCCGTCGGCTGCGAGCCGGATTTGTTTTCTGGTCTGCGATTCCAGGTATTTGATCAGGGAGAGAATTTCCGCAGCGCGTAGTCCGACGATCGACTCGCCGAGGAGATAGGCGCTGTAGCAGAGGTCCCAGCCGATGTTTTTCGCCAGCATGGGTTTGGCGTCAGTGAACTCGCGCAATTCGCCGAGGCCGGAGAGATCGACCGCCAGCACGCTGGTTCCCTTTTCCATCCAGGCGGCGATTCGGTTCACATTCCAGGTTTTGCCCGCTTCGGATATGAGGAGAACTGTTTCTTCGTTTGCAGGGTGCGGCAGAAAGTGCAGGGCCGGGAGATCGATGCCGCTGCCGGTCGTCAGAATCAGTTTTTCGATCTCGCCCTCGCGGATACGCACACGGCTTTGGAGAGTTGCGGTCGCCGCCTCTGTTTCTTGATATCGTGAACAACCGATCAAGTTCCGGACTTTATCCCGCAGGGAATCCGTTGGACAGTTTTTGAGAAACTGGTGGCGGTCACGATCGAGGGCGCTCAAGCTCTCTTTTTGCAGATCGTGCACGGATTTTTCGCCTGGCAGCGCCAGCACGCCGCCGGCGGGTGCGGCCTGGATTTCAGCGGCGCTGAGCAGGTGGAGATCGGGTTCGCTGATCAGTTTTTCCTCGCTCCGCAGGTGGCGGGCCAGCCAGCGTGCCGCAGCCTGACGCTGCGTCCGGTCATAATTGTGTCCGGCGTCGTTTTCTAAAAGGTCGATGTTTTCGGCGAAACCGATGTCGGTATAGAATCTCTTGAGATACCGGTAGGACTCCCAGACGGCATCGATCCTGAAAAAATCGTACGTCGCTGCCAGAATAATGACCGGCCGAGGCGCGTTCATCAGCACGTAATCTGGATGGTCCATGCCGAACCGAAGCTGGCCGAAAATATTCTGTTCCGCGTCGCCCATGGCATGGCGCGTTTGCGAGGCGAGATGGTGCAGGTAGCAGCTGGGCGCGGCGACGCGGATGCGGTGATCGAGGGCCATCAGCTGCGAGGTCTGGGTACCACCGCCGCTGTTGCCGGTGGCGCCGATGCGGCGGGGGTCGATGTCGGGCCGTGACTGCAGATAGTCGATCACCGTCATGCCGTCCCATATTTCATAACGGGCGATATTTTCGCCGAGCAGGATCGAGCGGATTCCGCTGAGGTTGTGGGCGCGTGTGCCCCAGGTGGGCTCACCGTCGCGGTCGCTGCGGAACTGCAGGCGTTCTCCCTGATCAACGGGATCGTATATCAGGGCGGCCATGCCGTTGAGGGCGCAGAGCGCGGCCATGGACTGGTATTCGTCGTGAGCTTTGGAAGCAGCGTGGTGTCCACAGGGAATCACCACTGCCGGATAAGGAGCATTGAAAGAGGGTTGATCAGGCAGGAAGAGCGCCGCGGCGATATGAAATCCCGGCTGGCTCTCCAACAGCACTTTTTCCACACGATAGCCGCTGCGCGCGACTACGCCGGTGATGCGGGCATTGAGCGGTGCCCGCTGCGGCAGGCCGCCTATGGCGTTGAGGAAGTGAATTTGCATCTCGCGGTATTTGGATTCGCGGCCGGAACGAGGCGAGGCCTCGAAATCGGCCTGCCACAGCTGCCAGGAGCGAAAGATCAGGCTGTCGAGGTGCTGTCGCAGGGTTCTGTGGCCGGGTTCTGTTGCGGACAGGACGCGCACATCGGCGGGCGTCAGGTCGTATAGCGATGGGGCCGGTTCCTGGGCTGCCAGTGGGGAGCACAGCAACGTCAAGTTTAGAATGATCTGCTTCATCTTTATAGTCATTTGAATTCCGTTGGAATAATGAAAAGGTTCTATTTTCAATGGATGGTCGAACATGTACCGCTTTCTACCGGCCATTTCCCCATTTTCAAAGCGCCAAGCCATTATCCTGCAGCCACCAGGAGCAAGTTCGCGTCGTCGAACCCGGTCCTCGCCGTGGTAGAGTGGATGTGTAGCCGGCCCGGTGCGAACTGGAAGCGGGCCTCGATTTGGTGCTTGCCAACGCCCGTGATCATGTCGAACATCACCCAGCGGCGCTGGTTGACAAATACAATCTCCCGCCGGTGGACCACCGCGATGGTGATGTCTTGGCCGAAGCCCGGATCGCAAACGCCGCAGGCCCGCATGTCGACCTCCTTTTCCGCGGTGCCGGCCACTGTCGCGCATCGGATTGCGACAAACGATGCCATGGCGATTCTGTTCATGATTACCCATTTTCAGAACGTAAAGCCATAGCCGGCATCCTGATCGCTTTTGATCTGCCGGCAAATTAGCCGGCATGGATCTGAAAATCAAGCAAAATTGTGACACAGCCGGCCGGCATCGCCAGTGCGTTTAAAAATACCTTGATCTCGAATCCGCAGAAAGTCATATTTAAATAAAGGAGGTCTTTCAGGCGACGCATGAAAATCAATTTCACAAATACCTTATTTTCCTCCTCAGAGATAATATTCATTTTAGAACGCCTTCAGCTCGCCAAGTCATTAGGGTATATACAGACCAGGGAGGAAAATAAGTATTTTCTGATTGCATCGTATCATGGAGTTGAGGAAAAAGGGATTACGCCTATGTTAATCAACCGTTTCGCGAAAAACTGCGACATTGCGGCTTTGATGTGCGCGTGGTCGAAATAAAAGGACTGCTGCAAGCCGAACTTGAAGATATATAAACAATATGTGTTCGAGATGACTGGTACGGATATTTATTATGATCCTAAAGAAATGAGAAACTCCGAGAAACCCAAGGCCTGTTCTTCATCTCTAAACTATGGATTGAATAACTGCCCGGAATTATTAAAAACCGGCTGGGAGTCTATGGAAGGAATGGAAGCCGGATCCGCTGCAAATGATACTCAGCAAAACCAGAATAAGCGTTCAAAAAAAAATATCATGCTGTTTGGCGCCGGCAGCGATGATAACCTGTTTCAGTGGTCGGCAAATATACCGATCCCACAGCTCAATGCCATGCCATAGGCAGGCGCCAATTATGTTCGCAACACCATGAGCGACCGGCACAATCGAACGTTTGAGCTCTACCCGTTTAAAAGAGTGGAAAATAAAACCTACGGCCTGAATCAATGGAACGATCCGTACAGGCAACGTTTCGAATTTTTCCTGAAAGAAACCCAAAAGCGGGATGTTATAGCTCAGATCCAAGTCTGGGACCGTTTCGATTACTCCCGAAACAACTGGCCGCCGCACCCCTCCAATCCCGACAACAACATTAATTATGCTGAAACAGAATCCGGACTGGCTCCGGCCTGCTCCGATCCCCCCGGGCGCAACAAACATCCAATTTTCTTCACCACGCCAAAGCAACAGAACAATAAGATCGTGTTCCGGTACCAAAAAAAAAATTCGTCGAACACATGCTTGCCTGCGCATTAAAATTCGACCGCGTTTCTGCCTATTATGAGCTTTTGGAAAAAAACAAAGTGGTCGGCGCTTTTGCCAATATCTCTTCCGGTCTTTTACTATCATATCACGGTGTTTACGGGCTGCCTAATCTCCATGCTGTCATTCCTGCAGGCAGCAGCGCCACTGATCCCCAATCTTGCCGGGATCAAATTCACTCCCAAGGACTTTGGATTTTCTCAGCTGCCGTCATTCCCAGGATAGCAAATTCGATCTGCTCGGGGACCGGGACGAGCTGCTGCTCGGGGGCCCAGGTTCTGGCGCGAAAATTGCAACAAAAATCAAGTAATTTAGTCAAGCCCCTGGACAAATACGGCGGTGTTGCCACTAAAAACAAGAGCACGCGAAAGCGGATGCTTAGCTGATTAATTTTCAATTAGTTAATTACCTATGCCTTCGTGTGCTTGTGCTTTCGTGGCCAGCGAATTTTGTAAATGCGATTTTAATAATTGACTGGAGAAAAAATTATCATGGCAGCCATGGACAGAAAAGGCCGCAGGGCCGAATCGTATTACTATTTTGTAAATCGCACGACCTGCCATTTTCACCTGCACCGTTTTGGGAAAATTATTTTCCACCAGATTTTATTTGTTTTGTTGGTTGCCTGGCAAACATGGAGCGCTGCTGCCGGCAAAGCTGGTCCGGTTTTATTTTTCTCCGACCTCAATTGGGGGCCCAAAACAGGGTGGGAAGGATCACAAGCCAAAGGCGCAGCTATCACGGTATGGGGCAAGAATTTTGGCAAGACCAGGGAGAATAGTTATATCACGGTGAACGAAAACCGCCTGACAATGGATTCGGATTATGCGGAATGGAGCGTTATCGGCCCGGCCAGAGGGCTGGAGAGGATTACGTTCTGGTTGAACAGCAATTGCCGAGACGGCGATGGGACAATCACCGTCACCGTGGGCGACCTTGTTTCCAATGCTCTTGAGTTCAGGGTGATGAGCGGCAAGATATATTTCATTTCCGTTCAGGATGGAAACAATAACTATAATGGTTTGTACGACACCGCCCGTGGCGGGAACAGCGGCGCTTTTCGCGACATTTTCAAATTCAATCCAGGGCGCAATCCAAGCGGCGCGGCTGAATCGTACATTTGTTATGTCAGGAGAGGAGTCTATACCGCTCTGGATGTTGACAACGCTTTTGTCGCCTTACGCGGCCCATACGGATCCAGCGAGAGAAGGTACGGACTGGCCGCCTATCCGGGAGAAACGCCGCTGCTTGACGCCGGAAATGCCAACAGAGGGGTTATCTGGAGCGCCAATTATGCGCCCTATGGGCGAAACAATTACTTTACGTGCAGCAAATTGTCCGTGTTTGCCACAAACAATACTGGGTGGGGGGCCTTTGGAGTCTGGGGCGACCATAATCGGGTCATCGGGAATCACATGAAAGATCTCCTCGCCGATGCATGGACCGGGGTGGTTATGGTCGACAACTCGCAAAATTTTAAAATCTATGGTAATTATTTCGACCATCTGGGATATGATTCCTACAAACACAATATTTATATCAAGACGCATCAAAATTATGCCGGCAGCGCCGAGCATTCGGACATAGGCTGGAATGAATTCCATAACGCCTATGCCCGCGACACGCACGGGGGAGTAATATTTATATCAAAGGAAAGCTCGGTCAGAGAAAAATATACCCGATATATTTATATCCATGACAACTATTTCCATGACGGCAACATGGAGTTTATTTACACGGGAGATAACACGGACATCAGCGATATTTATATTTATAACAATATATTTCAGCATGGGACCTGCCCGAACGCCGGGATTTTTCTCGCCTGGCACACACGCAGTGTGTTTTTATACCATAACCTTTTTTACCAGATCGGCGGCCCGGCTGTTCCCATGGTTGGAATCACCGGAAACACCAATGCCGTTTTCAAAAACAACATTTTTTACTCGCGACCAGGACAAGCGTTCCTGAACATCGAGACCTATCAGGGAGCTTTGTTCAACTCGGATCATGATCTCTTTTATGATCCGGCTGGAAAGGTTTCCCTTCCGACGGGCGAGGGCATTTCAGTAACCATGCCGGTCACGTCGGCGCCTGGATTTGCAGATGCTTCAACCAACGATTTTCATCTGCTGGCCAGCGGCCCGGAGGTCGGCGCCGGAGCTGCCGAAGGCATCAATTTGCGATCATATGTAAAAACGGATTATGACGGAAACGGGCGACCCCTTTCCGGCGGATTTGATCTCGGGCCTTTTCAATTATCGAATAACGGGCGGGATGTCATACCGCCTGCTGCCCCACGAAACCTCAAGGCTGAAAAATAAACTCTTGCCGCCGATGAGGGGGCGCTTTTCTCGCCGGAATTTTTCAGATCCGCTGCCACAACCGGATCGTTTTTCGTGGACGATCCGCCTGCTGCCGGCGGCGCATTCTGCTGTGCGATGGCCGGGGCGACGATGAACGTCAACAGTCCACCGGCGACACATCCGATGACAGCCCGCCACGCTCATCGGACGGACAAAGCCGGGCATGTTCAACGTTTTTAACTCTTGGACCAGCCCTGCGATCTTGATCAAGTGAAACAAACGGATTAGAATGGCGATGGTTCAGGCGCCGGCATGCACGTCGTCGCACTAGTCAAAGAACTGCTCGCGGTCCTCATGCAAAAGGTTGAGCAGCCAGTAAAACCTGCCAGGATTTCAGGCGCCCGGACTGCTGCAAACCCATGATTGCCCTTCAGGACATGCCTGAGAAGGGAGGCCCTTCACCAGCCCGTATACGCCTGAAACGATACCCGATCTTTTACAACGGCCTGCGTTTCACGGCGAGGCAAGGATTGTGGTGTGGAGATAAAGATCAACGGTTATATCGAGAAAGGTCGGCCGGCGGTGGTTGAAAAGAGCCTGCGTCACTGTGGATTGTGGAAAGAGGTGGTTTCGGCAATGTCACTTGCACGGGAACCTGTTAAAAATATAGGTAGATGGCAATTTGTGCTGCAGAGATGAGCAACACCCACAGTTTCAGATTGCGCCATACCTTCCGGTTTTCCGCCCCTCGATATATATACTCCTTTTTTAAGCTGAGTGCAAAGACAGCAGAGAAAACAAAAGACAGGATGACAAACAGCCTGGCCCAGTCCATCGGCAAGTCCGCCAGCCAGTTAAAATTCAACATGATTTCACCTCCCTCAGTTATTTTGCCTGTTTTGAATCTACACCGGCCTCCAGACGATAGACCAATCCACGCAACTTTTCATCAGCCAATGGTTTGGTGAACAAACTGACGACAATGGTTATGATCAGGGAGCCGACAAAGCTCCACCATGCAATGTAGAAAAAAGGATCCTGCAGGGTAAAGAGCAACGATTTGAAAATAAACATCGATCCCGCCATGGCGATGCCGCTAATCAGTCCGAAAAAGCCGGCCCACGGCGTTGTCCGCTTCCAGAACATGCCCAGTAACAGCACCGCAAACACGGGCCCCTGAAAAAAAGAGTTCAGCGTCTGGACGTAGACATAGATGCCAGGAAACTTTTGACTCAGGGGTGCCGAGACGACTGCGATTAGAAACAGAATTCCGGTAAACATACGGCCTGCATTCAAATAGTACCGGTCGCTGGCGTTCTTTTTTATATATTTTTCAAAAATGTCCTTGCTCCAGATCGTGGCCGCTGAATGCATGCTCGACGCTACGGTGGACATCAAGGCCGCGAAAAAGGCGGCTACGACGAGTCCTAAAAGCCCTGTTGGCAATAAATTTTTGATGAGGATCATATAAATACGGTCCCCGTCTTGTACATCCGGAAAGAGGGCGACCGCTAAAAGGCCGGGAAAAACCACCAGCACCGGAATGAGCATTTTCAGCCCGGCACCGAAGAGAACGCCGGCTTTGGCATGCCATTCGTCCCTGGCACCGAGAGCTCGTTGCACGATCGCCTGGCTGCCGATATAATAGGCAGGAGAGAGCACCGCGGTCAAGCCAAAAAGTATGCCGGTCCAGGGATACGGCGAACCGCTGTTCGCGGAATGGATCAGGGAAAAGTGATCGTTAAACCTGGGGCCCATGTTCTGCACTTTGGCCACCATGTTGTCCCACCCACCAAGCCTGTGCAGCCCCAGGATCAGAATGAGCGCACCGCCAATAAACATGAGCACGAGTTGAACGACATCGGTCATCACTACGGCCGCCAGACCGCCGATGATGGTATAACAGCAGACGACAAGCACGGTAAGAAAGATCGATACCATGATGGGCCAACCAAACATTTCATTAAGGAACGTTCCGGTCACCCAGAGCATGATGCCGAGATTGAACGACAAAGCCAGCAACCACACAATCGCCATGACGGTCTGTACCTGACTGTTGAACCGACGCCCAAGGTACTCGGGGACGGTATAGACGCTGGCGCGCCAGTAGTAAGGTACAAAAACCATGGCTGCGAGAATCATAGCCGGAACCGAGCCGATCCAATCATAGTTGCCGGCTACAATACCAAAGCGGTACGCTTGACCGGCCAGACCGACAAATTCCACGGCTCCAATATCGGTTGCAACGATGGACATGCCGATAACCCAAAAGGAAAATTTTTTTCCGGAAAGAAAATAGTCCTGTGAGGTTTTAACCGACGTTCGGTAATAAAGCCCTATCCCCAGCATGCCGAGAAAGTATAAAATAATAATCAAACCGTCGATACCGAATACACTCATTTTGCCTCCGTCCTATAAACCTGTTTCTGGTGTTTCTGCACGATCCTGATGTGATACCATGAGGAAGGCTATTTTCCGCCGGCCTCGAACCGGAATCGACGCTGGCCGCCATGCCATTGGATTTCGATCGTCAACGGAACAGTAGTGTGAACGGTGAGGCGAGGCTCTTCCTCACAGGTCTCGCGTTGATCACACATCAGATTCAGAACGCCGTTGCGGCCAAAGGGATAGTGTTTTACGCCGTGTCGTTCCAAAAGGCGGATATCCCAGATCAATGTATTTTCCGGCACCATGGGCCTGAGACCAAAAATATTTTCAAACAGCAAAGCAACCGGCGTTAATCCGGTCCAGCCGACAAAGTCTTTCTTGGCCGGCATACCCGGTTCCATCGTTTCAGGAGCATAATTCTCCCACAAGGTTCCGGTTTGTTCGAAAATGGCTGCTACATGGACCACGTGGTTCATGGCAATGGTGAACGCCAGATCATGCCGGCCCGTATGATTGAGTCCTTTGCACACCATATAGTTGGTAGGCGCCCAAACGCCGCCCAACCAATAAGAGCCGCGGCGGCGATACATGGGATGATCCGCAGACAGGGAAGGAATGCGATGCGGCCGCGCAAACTCGGCTGTATTATCCAGATGGGCGATGAATCCGGCCATACGCTCCGGAGGGATAACATCCGCCAGCAGGGCCCAAAACGCGCCGATGGTTTTGACATTGGACAAGGTGCCGTTCGCTTGCACGTCACAGTAAAACGCGTTATCGTTGTCCCACATGGTGGTGTTGACCAGCGCGGATAGGTGTTCGATTTCTTGCAGGAAATCTGCCACATCGGCTGAACGCCCAATCACCGCTGCCATCTGCAAGATGAGCCGCGCCGAGAGGAGCTGTTGCAGGCAGGTGTCGATCCAGGTTACATGTCCGTGGCCGAACAGGACATTGTATTTTTTATCAATGCGCGGCTGATTATCCATGCCGCAGGCCCAACCGGACGCCCAATAGCCGCCGCTGGGCCAGGTGCGATAGACTCGCATCCATTGATGATAGGCGATCAGTACCGGGAACACCCGGGTCAGGCGATCGAGATCATGAAAATTCTGGAAATAGGTCCATTCTGACCAGGCCAGCAGGTTGGGCCCGGTCGCGGTCGGATCGAATCGCTGAAAACAGTCGTGACCGGTCGCGCCGCGAATCTCACGGCATATAAATCCGTCCGGGTGTTGCTTGGCATAGAAATTATCGAGCGTGCGTTGAAAGCTAAAGAGATGATCGGCATAGCGGGCAAACATCAGAATGAAAACCGAATCCCACATGAACAGGTTGTCGTTATACGCGGTGTCAATATAATTGGCGATAAAGCCGTTCTCGTCGGTGGGCTGACGGAGATGACCGAACGCCAGCTCCCAGGTCTTCCAGTAGCAATCGATGACCGCCGAATGATTTTCCCACAGCGGAACCGGCAGCCTGTCCCTGCAGCGGTCAAAGGTCGTCAGTGCAGCCGATTCCCTGGGTTGGTAGCGGAACGTGTTTTCTCTGAAGAATCGGCTGGGGTTATAGGTTCGCTTAAACGATTGTGACATGCCACTCCTTTGGCTATACCTTCCTCGAGCAGTAATCCGGTATGGCGGACGTGGACCGTTTGTGACCGGTGGCATACCAATCGCCTCCTGGATATGATATCGGTCGAACACAGACTGGCGGCCTGCTCCTGCTGATGGGCGTTTATTTTGTCCGGTTCAAGATGCATTAGAGACGTCCTACCATTGGAGCATCATGCAGGCAGAATACTCTACCGACATTATTTTCAAGACGCAAAAAGTATTGCAAGAAATATATGAAGATTTGGTAAAAACTGCGATTCACACGGTTAAGCCGGATCATATTGCCACATTTCTTGGTAGAAAACTGGTCGGACAATACCAAGGCGAAATGGGTAATCGCGATAATGTTCGCCTGGAAGGAACTTGTATCAGGCACCAAATGGGTGCCGTATCTATTAAAATGTATGACAAGTTTCGCCAGGTACTTCGTATTGAAACAACGGTGAATAAGGTTAACTTTTTTCAGCACTACCGTACGGTAGAACATCGCGATGGCAGCCAGGATATAAGAATGACTTCGATGAAAAAAAACATATACAGTCTGGCGCCTTTAGTCAAATGTTTGAACGCGAGTAATCGACGCTATTTGGAATTAATCTCTGCATTCGAAACTGACGAAAGAGGTCGTCACGATTTAAATCGAACAAGTCATTCCGTTAAAGAAAATGGACGCAACTACTCTGGATTAAACTTTTTTGATTCGAAAGACCTTAAATTTATTTTAACGATTTCTCGTGGTGAATTCTGTATTCGAGGCTTTCAAAACAAAAATTTAAAAAAATACTTGGCGGATATGACCTGTTCACAAATCTCACGTTTACTAAATCGCTTGAGAGTGCTTGGAATCATTCGCAAAGCTTCAAATTGCTATCGCTATTATTTGACCCATCTTGGTAAACGAGTAATCGCTGCTGGGCTGAAGCTTAAAGAAATGTTCCTTATACCAGAGTTAACTGCGGCTAATTGTTACAATATTTTGCCAGAAATGGGAAAAAATCAACTGATAAGATACTAAACATTCTAAATGAATTATGAATTCACTATCATGTTAAGATGATAAGATCAATCAGCTGATCGTAATTATTTTTTTGATCGGCGTCATGGCGGTGATATAGACGCGCAGGCCCTCTGCCAATGCGCTGCTTTGCTGCTCGCCATAGCGAGCTGTCATTTGCGGGGTCCACTGATGATCGGCCTGTCCCGGACCGAATTCAATGACATCGTCCCCGACTTTGTATTGTCCGGTTCCCTTTTCCAAAAAGTAGTCGTCTTTTGAATCCGGGCTTGCGGTCGCTCCGGTGAGCTCGCCGCCGCGGCGGAAGCAAAGTTCCAGCGTCACCGGCACATTATCATGACCGTAAATGTTCAGCTCCAGCTCGAACCGGCCGTTATTCTCGGTGATGGTCACTTCCTGCTGCAGGCGCTTGATGTTGCTCTTGGGACGGTGGGGAAAATCCATCTTGCTCCAAAAGCGGTCTTCGGCCGGTGTCAGTTTGTAATCGCCGTCCGCGCGTCGCTTTTTTTTCGGCAAAGGTTGATAGTAGGGCACTTCCAGTTGCTGATGTAACACATAGCGGTTGCCCTCAACTTTGACGCCGGTGCTGCGAAAATAACCTTTGGAAAAAAAGGCGGGTGTCATGCGCACCGATTCCAGTATGGCCTTGCCTTTGCGAAACGTAAAAAAGGTGGGATTGCTGGCCAAACCAGAGGCTACACCGAGCGGCCAGTCAGAGCCGCCGTACACGGTCGCGCTGATCTCTTGGCGACGAATGCGGACAACGCCGGCCTGTGAGAAAAACCTGGCATAGTTGGTCGGCAACGGCTGATCCGGAGGCAAGTCCTGTTTCAGCAGGGGCTCTTCCAGAAAATATCCTAAATTGACGGCCAGACGCTTGCCGGCTTTTTCTTCAATGTAGCGGGTCATCGCCGCAAACGCCCCATTCTTGTCGTGAATCGCCAGGTAACGATAGGCCAGATGAAAGTTGTCCGGAATGTGCCGACTGTCATAAATAAGATTATGACGATCGTGGTCCTGCCGCCGCGAGGCGATGGACTCGATCTCTCCGTTCGGCTGAACGTAATATAACATCATGTCCAGGTTTTTTCTTGCCGGTTCCAATAGTTTGTCGCGACCCAGGATTTTCGCAAGAGTGATAAACCAGTTGTCGCTGACCACCTCATAGTTGCCGGTGCTCCGTTCCGAGTACAGGCCATCGGCATCGATATCGATGCCCTCGCTGAGCCATTCGTCGATACGAGCCACGTATTTAGCGTTCGGATACAAGGCATGAATTCGCGCCAGGGCCGCGCACACGCCCCAGCGGTGATTGGGAGTATGCACCCCGCCCGTTGTCAAGGCTTCGCCAGCGGCTAAAATGAATTTCTCCAGATCGCTTTTGAGGGTACCGAGTTGCGTGGAGTCGTTGGCTCTCAAGACGGCCAGGGTGGCGCACAGGGGCTCGACCACAAACGCGGTGTCCGGAGGCGACTGCAGGTTGCCGGAATCGATCGTACCGTCAGGATATTGAGCCGACAGCAAAGATGTTGTATCGGTTTCGAGTTGCGCGATGACTTGCTCTGAATTCCGGTATCGTGATTCGGGCGCACACAGGGCCGCGGCCAGGGATTGAATGCGATAGGCCGTACCTCGTGCTGAAAAAAAGCGCAGCCTTGGCGAGAGAGAGGATTGTTGCGGCGATTTGATCATCTGCGGTACGAGCGCATCATTGGCCTCAACCAGACGCAAATATATGCTGCTGGCGGCTTGAGCGGTGTTTCCGTCCTGGGCCTGCGCTTCCCCGTTCCTGCTGACGCCAAAACCGGTCGCCAATACGGTGACGGCGGAATGTTTCAAAAACACTCTCCTGTTGGGGTGTTGTTGGGACATATCAATATCCTCTTGCTGAAAGTTGGTTGTTCATAGCCTGTCTTTGACAACAGGTGACCTGCTTTGGAGGCTTGTCGGAAACTGTCTGCATTCTGTTTGCGAATGATGAGCCGCCCCGCCGCACGCCGACGGGGCGTATTCGGAGCCACGGCTTTTTCGCTTTTACCTCTGCGCCGGTCGTTGCTCAGAGCAACGCCTCAAACAGTATCTCCACCGGATGCAATCCTTTTCTGCCGGTGCCGTCTTTGATCTGATGTCGACAGCTGGTGCCAGAGGCCGCAATGAGCACGTCCTCTTTAGTATTTCTGATGGCTGGAAAGAGTACGAGTTCACCGACCTGTTTGGAGAGCGTAATGTGTTCTTTTTCGTAACCAAACGATCCCGCCATACCGCAACAGCCGGAGGGAATTTCCGTGACCGTATAGTGTTCCGGAAAGGAGAGCACTTTTTGGGTGGACGCTGTGGAGGCGATGGCTTTTTGCTGGCAATGTCCATGCAGCATGATTGATTTTGCGCCGGTGGTGAATTGAGATTTCTGGATTCTGCCGGCATCCATTTCCCGGCTGAGAAATTCATCGATCAGATAGACGTGGCGAGCCAGTTCGCCGGCCTGCTGTTGTGCCTCGCCGCGCAACAGGTCCGGATATTCGTCGCGAAATCCCAGAATAGCCGATGGTTCGATGCCGACCAGCGGCGTTTGCTCATTCACAAGACCGTGCAACGCTTGCACGTTTCTGGCGGCAATCCTGGCGGCCGTGCGCAATAAGCCTTTAGACAGGAAGGTGCGCCCGCTCTGGTCATGATCGATCAGCAGCACGCGATACCCCAAACGACTGAGCAGCTGCACCGCTTTGATGCCTATCTCCGTATCGTTATAGTCGGTAAACTCATCCACAAACAGGTAGACGGACGGGGCATCGTCGGGGAGCGACGCCTGAATGGTGTGCAGATTTTTTTTTGCCCACTTTCGCAGGGTGAATGTGTGCAACGTCGGGATGCTGCGTTCTCTGGCAAAGCCAATCAACTGTTTCATCGTATTGGCGATAAAGGAGTTGGTTACAGTCCAATTGAACACAGCGGGTGCCAGCGAACCCAGACGGTTGATCCAGGTGATATAGGCAATCAGCCGCGTGCGCAACGGTATGCCATGGCTGTCGTAATAGTGCTGCAAAAATTCAGCTTTGAGTTTGGCCATGTCGACGTTGGACGGGCATTCCGATTTACAGGCTTTGCAGGACAGGCACAAATCCAGGACGTTATATATTTCCTGGTGATCGAATGGGTTTTTCTTTTTGGAAAAAGTGATGAATTCTCGCAGTATGTTGGCCCTGGCCCGGGTGGTGGCATTTTCGTCTTTCGTGGCCATAAAACTGGGGCACATTGTGCCTCCCATCAGGGCGGATTTGCGGCAATCGGCCGAGCCGTTGCACTTTTCCGCCAAACGCAGATAGCCACCCACATCTGAGAAATCGAAAACCGTATCGAATGCGCGCACCGGCCTGCCCGGTTCATAGCGCAGTTGCGTATCCAT
>CAZISM010000048.1:11569-12923 GCA_964541895.1 uncultured Cytophagia bacterium | reverse complement strand
GCGATATAGGCGCCGAGATGTTCCGGATGCACGGTGGTGTCTTCCACCAGAGAGACCGGTTTGCCGTCGCCGGGAATATTGGCCAGCAGGCCCAATCCGGCTTTGCGCAACGCCCACACTTTGTTGATGTCCGCGCCGGTCACCAGTGGAAAATGATACCCCAAGCCGGCCTGTCGCATCTCTTTTTCGATTTGATCCCGCAGGTCGGCAATCTCCTCGGCCGATGCACGTGCAAATTCAATAACCAGAATGGCGCCAGGATCGCCCTGGATAAAGAACCGATTTTTTCGTTGGGTGATGTTCTCTTTGGTGCATTGCATGATCACCCGGTCGATCAGTTCCACGGCGCCGGGTTGAAAGGTCAGGGCGATCAGATTTCCCTGAATGGCCTCTTCCAGGGTATTAAAATGGGCGCAGATGAGCCCCTTCTCTTTTGGCGGCAGAGGGATCAGGTTAAGTTTGATTTCCGTGGTAAAAACCAGCGTCCCCTCTGAACCGGCCAACAGGCTGGACAGATTGAGCGGTGGTCCATCGGGCGTAAAGGGAGACATGTCCAGCAGCTGGTCCAGGGCATAGCCGCTGTTGCGACGATGGATGCGGGGTTCCGGATACTCGCGGCGGATAGAGTCCCGGTTCTGCGGATCGTTGAGAATGTCATAGAGTTCGCGATAGATTTTTCCTTCCAGATCCTGTTGGCTTTTCTTGTGCTCCAGCTCTTCATGGGATACATTTTTAAATTCAACCAGAGTGCCGTCGCTGAGAAAACCTTTGACGCTCAGGGTGTGGTCCCTCGTACTGCCATAGATCAGGGAATGGGCGCCGCAGGCGTTGTTGCCGACCATGCCGCCGATCATGCAGCGATTCGAGGTGGAGGTCTCGGGGCCGAAGAAGAGACCATGGGGTTTGAGATAGAGGTTGAGTTCATCCAGGACCACGCCGGGTTGCACGCGAACCCAGTGTTCGGTCACGTTCAATTCCACAATGGCGTTCATGAATCTGGAAATATCGACGACTATGCCAGTGCCGACCACCTGTCCGGCCAATGAGGTTCCCGCTGCTCTGGGTATGAGCGGAATGTGATGTTTGCTGGCGAATGCGATCGTCGCTGCGATATCCGCGTCAGAGGCCGGCCAGACGACGGCCTGAGGTTTTTCCCGATAGGCGGAGGCGTCTGTTGAGTACATCAACAGATCGGCTTCGTTTATGGAACATCGGCCGGTAATGGCTCCGGCCAGTTCGTGCCAGGGTATCGTAGTCATAGCTCTGGATCCAATGCTGATGAGTGAGAGATTGCACGCGCAGCAGGTTTATATGAGAAGAAAAGTATGTAATCGAGCAGCGAAAATCAAGATAT
>CAZISM010000048.1:0-11469 GCA_964541895.1 uncultured Cytophagia bacterium | reverse complement strand
TGGGAGTTGATATCGGGGCCGCATGGGAAAAGGCAGTTAAAGACAACTCTGAAACATCAACCGATCAAACGGCGACAGATAACTGAAAATTTTATCTGACCGGCACCGCCTTTTATCGGCTGAGAATAAAAATCGCCTGATCGCCCTCTCCTCTGGCGTTAAGTGCCTGAGCTTGCCGTTCGAACCGCTTGATCTCTTTTTTGCTGAACAGTGATGTTTGCGGATTGACGCAATAGGAGCGGCTCTCCCACAAGCCGATGTCCTGCCGGTATTGCTCGCTCCCCCAAAACTGCATGGCTGCCGAATCATAGTGAATCGACTCTATGGTCATATCCGTTTTCTGTGCCAGCAGCTCCATGCTGGTCAACGAATGCAGGTGGAAATGGCGCGGCGCGTCCAGTTGCACCCAATGCACGCCGAATGCGCGCCAGGCGGCGGAGGTGACAACAGGAATGCGGATGAGCAGTCGGCCGTTTCGGGCCAGCAGCCGGTTAGCCTGTTGCAGGGTCGCCAGCGGATCAGGCACATGTTCGAACGAATGATGAAACATGATGCAGTCGAATTCACCGCTCAGATCTGCCAGATGCTTTTTCAAAATCGGCACACCGTTCCGGGAGGCATCGGCGGCTGCAAAAGGATCGATACCGACCAGATTGGCAAAGCCGAGGTCGGCCAGGCGCTGCAACAGCAGGCCCTCACCGCAACCAACATCCAGGATGCGCCAGGTTTGTTGCATCGGCAGCAGCGCAAGACTGCGCAGAGGCAGATGGGGGAAGAAATGATACATGATGCGGCCGACCGGTCCGGTGTTGAAGACGGCAAAGCGGTCGCGTTGCCTGAACAGCCACTGTTTCCAGGCGGTTTTGGGCGCGGCCGGCTGATAGGAGTAGTAATTGTTGGCATAGTACCGGCTCATGTCGTCAGGCAGGGTGGTGATCTGCAGGCATTCGCAGCGGCTGCACTGAAAATAGTCGAACGGCTGTCGGGTTCCCTGCATCATTTCTTTGACCTGGAACAGGGTATTGTTGCTGTGGTTGCCGCAAATCCGGCAGGTCGGTTTGTTCATAAGGATCCTGAAACGGTGAGGCGGCGGCAGGACAACCTGGACTGGGTCGGCCTGTGCCTTCATTTGAGCTTTGTAAAGTTAGTCTATTTTATGTATATTACCAACCAAAATTGTCAGCAACAGGTTACAGGGTGGCAGCAGCAGATGAACAGCGCACCATGGCTATGGGGAGTATTTCGGTCTGGTTTGCACTACGCCTCGGTCCGGCTTGTGCCAAAACTTTTTCCAGGCGTATTTTTTCTTTTAATCCTTCCGGTCCGCCTTTGCGCGTTTGTCAATGGTGACCGGCAGGTGTGGTGGCAGGGTACGTTGGAAAAGTCTCTGGCTCCGTCATGGGCTCTTTATCTGGGCCATGAACTGCGATACGGTAACGATCTCCGGCACCTGAATCTCGGTCGGATCGACGGCGGCCTGATGTACCGGTTCAGCCGTGTTGCCGAGTGCGCCGTGGGATATAAGCAGGTCTGCAGGGAATCCGGGGCATCCACATGGCAAACCGTGTATATACCCACCATGGATTGGTGGTTCTATTGGCGCGGCCGTGTCTTGAGCGTGACCTGGCAGAGCAAATTCGAATATCAATTTCCGGCGGGTGAGGCGAGTACTCCTGTTGACCGTAACAAAATTACACTAGCCCGTGTCCGGACCTGGAGCACCCTGCCTGTGCAGCCTTTTGTGGCGGCGGAACTGTTTTATTATTTCAGGGACCGCCAGGTACAGATTCGGAGGCTGTTTATCGGCTTCCATTATGCGCCGCCGCAGGCGTTTATTCGCGCCACCCTGCAATATCTGGCCAATCAAACCGCCACCGCTTCCGGCTGGTTAACCTGCCACACGCTGGTGGTGGGCCTCAAATGTTCCTTTTAGGAGTCCGGACCATCCACAAGGTTATTTTATTGACAATTTAAGAAAAAAATAGTAAATTTACGGCTAATTATACTTTTTTATCTGCCGCAAGTCGATGAAAAAGCGGGCGTGCAGGCAGACCCTTTGCCGCTTTGTTTCAAACGGTTGGGGGCAAATTCTCGCCGCCTCCTGAAATGAGGCCCTGATGGCCGATGTTCTGGACAGCAGCCTGGTACGGCAAGCGATTGAAGCGGTTCAAACCGGGGCTGGGGAACGGGACTAAAAATATCGTAATCAACATAACTACTAACAATGAATGGAGCGTATTAATGGCTGAACAACTTTTCTGGCTGGCGCCTATCGGCTCGGTTGCTGCGCTGCTGTTTGCCTGGTTCTTTTATAATCAGATGAAAAAGGCGAGCGAGGGCACGGAACGGATGGCGCAAATCGCGTTGTATGTGCGCCAGGGTGCGATGGCGTACCTGAAACAGCAGTACAAAATCGTTCTGATTGTGTTTATCTGTCTGGTCGTCCTGTTGACCTTTATGTCGGTCGTGCTCAAAGTGCAAAACGGCTGGGTTCCGCTTGCCTTTTTGACTGGCGGTTTTTTCTCCGGTCTCGCCGGCTTCTTTGGTATGAAAACCGCCACCTATGCCTCTGCCCGTACGGCCCAGGCGGCGCGCGAGTCCCTGAATAAAGGTCTGGTGATCGCCTTTCGCAGTGGGGCGGTCATGGGACTGGTGGTTGTCGGTCTGGCGCTGTTGGACATCTCGCTCTGGTTTCTCATTCTTAAAGCCGTGTATCCGGTTGATGACGGCCACAATCTGATTCTCATCACGACCACGATGCTGACCTTTGGCATGGGTGCGTCCACGCAGGCGTTATTCGCCCGTGTCGGCGGCGGTATCTATACCAAGGCAGCCGACGTCGGTGCCGACCTGGTGGGCAAGGTCGAAAGCAACATCCCCGAAGACGATCCGCGAAACCCGGCCACCATCGCCGATAATGTGGGCGATAACGTCGGTGATGTGGCGGGCATGGGCGCAGATTTGTACGAGTCTTATGCCGGCTCTATTTTAGCTACGGCGGCTCTGGGCGCCTCCGCCTATCTGGGATCGCCGCTGCAGTACAAAGCGGTGATCGCCCCCATGCTGGTGGCGGCTGTCGGTACGTTGTTGTCGATCCTCGGCATTTTTCTGGTGCGCACCCGCGAAGGCGCTACCCAGAAGCAGCTGCTCGGGGCCTTGGGTCGCGGCGTGAACGGCAGTTCGATCATGATCATCGCCTTTTCTTTTGCCATCATCAAAGTTCTGGAATTGCCTGTCGGCATCTGGTGGTCCATGGTCATCGGTCTGGTCTCGGGTCTGGTTATCGGCCGTGCGACCGAGTATTTCACCTCGTCGTCCTATAAACCCACCCAGATGATTGCTGAAAATGCCAAGACCGGCCCGGCTACGGTCATCATCGCCGGTCTGGGCGTAGGTATGATGTCGACCACCATTCCGGTGCTGGCTGTGGTGCTCGGAACGGTTTTTGCTTATCTGTTTGCAGCTGATTTTAATATGGCCAACGTCAGCACCGGCCTATACGGCATCGGCATGGCAGCCGTGGGCATGCTCTCCACCCTTGGCATCACCCTGGCGACGGACGCGTACGGTCCCATCGCAGATAACGCCGGCGGCAATGCGGAAATGAGCGGCCTGGACAAAGAAGTGCGCAAACGCACCGATGCTCTGGATTCGCTCGGCAACACCACGGCAGCGACCGGCAAAGGGTTTGCCATCGGTTCGGCGGCCCTCACGGCGCTGGCCCTGCTGGCCTCCTATGTGGAAGAACTCAAAATCGGTATGATCCGCGTCGGTCAGACCACCATGAAATTCGTCGACGGTGATACGATGGAAACCGCCAAAGCCGGCTTTGTCGATTTCATGAACTATTTTAACGTCACCCTGATGAACCCCATCGTGCTGGTCGGTATTTTCCTCGGCGCCATGATGTCCTTTATGTTCTGCGGCTTGACCATGACGGCTGTCGGCCGTGCGGCCTCGCGCATGGTGGACGAAGTCCGTCGCCAGTTCAAAGAAATCCCCGGCATTATGGAAGGCAAAGCCGAACCGGACTATGCCCGTTGCGTGGCGATCTCGACCAAAGGCGCTCAGCATGAAATGATGCTGCCGTCGCTGCTGGCGATCATCGTTCCCGTTGTCACCGGTATTGTGCTCGGTGTGGCTGGCGTCATGGGTCTGTTGATCGGCGGCACCTCCACCGGTTTTGTTCTGGCCGTCTTTATGGCCAACGCCGGCGGGGCCTGGGATAACGCTAAAAAGTACATCGAAGAGGGTCATCTGGAAGGCAAAGGCTCGACGGCTCACAAAGCCGCAGTCATCGGCGACACCGTGGGCGATCCCTTTAAGGACACCTCCGGTCCGAGCCTCAACATCCTCATCAAACTGATGAGCATGGTTTCCATCGTTATGGCCGGATTGACCGTCGCTTATTCGCTGATGTAAAATCCCCTGTTCGGGTTCTCCGGACAAGAACCTGAACGAGAGCTCCTGGTATGGGGAAGCCTGATCGTTGCCTGAAAAGGAGAACGATATCCAGGCTTCCCCTTTTTTTATTTTCACTTGAAAAATTTTGCAATTTGTCAAGAAAAATATTGATTTTTTAACATGTAATATGTAATTTGCATGAATTGATCGGAGAGAGTCCAGTGCATCAGATAGCCGCTTTCCACCGATCCCTTAATCAACTTTCCCTCACTATGATCTATTTTGCTACCGCTGGTTGTCTTCTGATCTGTCGACAGCTAATCCTGCCTGCTCGATGCATCTTCCTTTTCAATTTTATCGGAGTTACCCATGTCCATGGCCGCTCACTCACATGACAAGCCCATGACACTGGCGGACCGTCTGGCACACGAGACCGGTGTCGATGTGTTCCGATGTTACCAGTGCGGCAAATGTTCCGCCGGTTGCCCCATGGCCGCCGAGATGGATTATCCATCCAGCGTGCTGATGCGTCTGCTGCAGACCGGTGATGAACCATCGGCACAAAAGGCCATCGCCAGCCACAGCATCTGGCTGTGCCTCTCCTGCGAAACCTGCTTTTGCCGGTGCCCGATGGAAATTGACATTCCCAAAGTGGCTGACTATCTGCGCAGTCTGGCGGTGCAACAGAAAAAGGTTCACCCGGCCGCCAAAAATATTCGCCGTTTTCACCAAGCCTTTCTGGATACGATTCATTACACCGGACGATTGTACGAAGTCGGGCTGATCGCTGATTACAAAACCCGTTCCTGGAACCTGTGGCAGGATGTGCTCATGGCACCGGTGCTGTTTATCAAAGGCAAACTAAAATTATGGCCGCATACGGTCGCGAACCGCAAAGCGGTGAGAAAACTGTTCGAACGCAGCCGTCCTGTGCAGGAGGTCAAGCCATGAAGATGGGTTATTATCCCGGCTGCTCCATGAGCGGCTCGTCCCCGGAATACGGAGAATCGCTGTTCGCCGTGGCTGCTGAATTGGGGCTGCAGCTGCAGGAGATCAAGGACTGGAACTGCTGCGGCGCCAGTGCGGCCCATTCGCTCAATCATAAACTCTCCCTGGCGTTGCCCGCCCGCTCGCTGGCGCTGGCCGAACAGCAGAACCTGCAGGAACTGCTCGTGCCCTGCGCCGCCTGCTACAGTCGAATGGCGGGCACGCGCCTGGCCCTGACAAAGGATGCGGGCTTGCGACAGCAGATCAGTGACATCATCGAGCTGCCGATTGGTTCCATTCCCAAATCGTTCAACATTCTGGATGTGCTGCAGCGATTGTTTCCCATGGATTTCAACGGCCGTTTGCGCCATCCTTTCAATTATAAAGTGGCCTGCTATTACGGTTGCCTGCTGGTGCGGCCAAAGGAAGTTGCGGCCTTTGATCGCGTCGAGGATCCGCAGGTCATGGATCAGCTGATGCAGCGCATCGGCGCCACCCCCGTGGATTGGGCGTTCAAGACCGAATGTTGCGGGGCCGGCTTGTCGGTGCCGCGCACCGATGTGGTCGCCCGGCTGAGCGCGAACATTCTCGAAGACGCGGTCAGCCGCGGGGCTGAGGCGATCATCGTGGCTTGCCCGATGTGTCATTCCAATCTCGATATGCGGCGCAAAGAAATCGAAAAGGCGGCGGGAAAATCGTATTCGATCCCGATTTTATATATTACGCAGGCGATAGGATTGGCATTGGGAATAGATCGCAAAAAACTGGGTCTGCATCGCCACATCGTGCCGGTGCGTTTGCCGGAACGTACGGCGGTACCGGTCATGCAGACCGTTGCAGCAGAAACGGAGTCATGAGCCATGGCACGAATCGGAGTATTTGTCTGTCATTGTGGTGAAAATATCGGTGCAACCGTTGATTGTGCCAAGGTGGCTCAAGAGTGCGCCAAGCTTGCGGGCGTCGCACACAGTGTGGATTATAAATATATGTGTTCCGATCCGGGACAGACCCTGATCCGGGAAGCCATTGCCGAAAAGAAACTCACCGGCGTGGTCGTAGCCGCCTGCTCGCCGCGCATGCACGAACCGACCTTTCGACGCGTCACCCAGGAATCGGGTTTGAATCCCTACATGTGCGAAATGGCCAATTTGCGCGAGCACTGTTCCTGGGTGCATGAAAAGGGCGACGTAACCACCGAGAAAGCGTACGACCTGGTGCGCATCCTGGTGGAAAAAGTAAAGCGGAACAAGCCGCTCTTCCCCATCAAGGTGCCGGTAACCAAAACGGCGCTGGTGCTGGGCGGCGGTATTGCCGGCATCCAGGCCGCGCTCGATATTGCCAACGCCGGTCACAAGGTGATCATGGTGGAGCGCGAGCCCTCCATCGGCGGACACATGTCACAGCTGTCCGAGACGTTTCCCACCCTGGACTGTTCGCAGTGCATTCTCACACCACGCATGGTGGAAGTGGCGCAACATCCCAACATCACCTTGTACACCTATGCCGAACTGGAAAGCCTGGAAGGCTTTATCGGCAATTTCAAAGCGCGCATTCGCAAGAAATCACGCAGCCTGGATGAAAAACTCTGCACCGGCTGTGGCTTGTGCACCACCAAATGTCCCAGCAAAAAAATACCCAGCGAGTTTAACACCGGCCTGGGCTATCGCACGGCGATCTATGTTCCGTTCCCGCAAGCCGTGCCCAACAAGCCGGTCATCGATCGCGAACATTGCACCTATTATACCAAAGGCCGCTGCAAAATCTGCGAAAAAGTGTGTCCTACCAAAGCGATCCGTTTTGACCAGGAAGATCAGATCGTCGAACACGAGGTGGGTGCGGTGGTGGCCGCCACCGGCTTTACCGTCAAGGACGCGGATTTCTTTCCCGAATATGGTTATGGCAAATACAAAGATGTGGTCAACGGCCTGCAGTTTGAACGACTGCTGTCCGCTTCCGGCCCGACGCTCGGTGAAGTACGTCGTCCGTCCGATGGCAAGGTTCCGGAAAAAGTGGTCTTTATCGCTTGTGCCGGTTCGCGCGATCCGGCCAAGGGCATCGAATACTGTTCCAAGATTTGCTGCATGTACACGGCCAAGCACGCCATGCTTTACAAGCACAAGGTGCATCACGGCGAGGCCTATGTCTTTTACATGGATATACGTGCGGCCGGCAAAGGGTATGACGAATTCACCCGTCGTGCCATTGAAGAAGACCGCGTTCATTATGTTCGTGGCCGCGTTTCGCGCGTGTACGAGCGCAACGGCAAGTTGATCGTGCAAGGGGCGGATACGCTGCTTAACGCCATGCCGGTGGAAATTGAAGCCGATATGGTCGTACTGGCCAGCGCCGGCGTTGCCAATGACGGTGCCGAAGCCCTGGCGCAAAAGCTGCATATCAGCTACGACGGACACAAATTCTTTGCCGAAGCGCACCCCAAGTTGCGACCGGTAGAGACCAACACCGCCGGCATTTTTCTCGCCGGTGCCTGTCAAGCGCCCAAGGATATTCCTGAATCGGTTGGACAAGCTTCAGGCACCGCCGCCAAAGTGGCTGGGCTTTTCTCCAACGACGAATTGACGCGCGAGCCGCTCATTGCCGTGGTCAACCGTACGGCAGCGCCGTTGTATTCCACCTGCGTGGGCTGTTTCCTCTGTCAGAGCGCCTGTCCGTATCAGGCCATTGAAAAAGAAGAGATCAAAGGCCGCGACGGCAAGGTTGTTAAAACCGTGGCGCGCGTTAATCCGGGATTGTGTCAGGGCTGCGGCACCTGCGTCGCCTTCTGTCGATCAAAATCCATTGATATTCAGGGCTATACGCACGAACAGGTGTACGCGGAGGTGATGGAGTTGTTTGCATAGACCTTGGCCTGGATAAATCGAAATCCATATAAAAAGTTCAGGGACGAAGGATCTGAACCGCTGCAGCGCGACCAACCTGGTCGCGCACCATTTTCTGATATTAACTCGTTAAAAACCAAGAGTGAATCATGGCTGAGTTTGAACCGAAAATTGTCGCTTTTGTCTGTAACTGGTGCACCTACGCCGGTGCGGATCTGACCGGCACCAGCCGCATCAAATACGCACCGAACGTGCGCATCGTCCGCTTCCCCTGTACCGGTCGAATCGATTTCATGCTGCTGCTGAAGGCGTTCAGTCAGGGTGCGGACGGCATCATCGTCTCCGGTTGTCATCCCAACGACTGTCATTACACTTCGGGAAATTTTCACGCTCGCCGTCGCTGGACCACGTTTCGCCATCTGGCCGAATTTATGGGCATCGATCTGCGCCGCGTCCAGTTCTCCTGGGTTTCGGCCGCTGAAGGGGCCAAGTGGGCGGAGGTGGTCAATTCCACTGTAGAGACCGTGCGGGCTCTGGGCCCCTATTCCACCTATCACGATATGGCGGGTGTGGGCGTCTCGTGATCGCCGCCCGGTCGGAAAACTAGTCACTAACAACACTATCAATCCGGATTGTATCCTATGAATGCATTACAGCAAAAGGCTCAGGAATTACTGGCGAACGGTCACGCGCAGGTGGTCATTGGTTATGGCCAGGGCTCGAACGGAAAAAGCCGCGCCGTGTTTGCGCAAAAGCCGGAACAGGCCGGTTCGCTGATTTGGGATGATACCTGCCGGCAGAACCTGGCCACCTATCTGTTCAAGCCGGAGATAAAAAAGCTTGGTAAGCTGGCGCTGGTCGCTTCGACGCCGGTGTTGCGTTCCGTCATTCAACTGGCCGCTGAAAATCAAATACAGGAAGGCGAGATCACTCTGCTGGCTGTGCAAGACCAGCAGTTGATCGAGATCAGCGATTGGGCGTGCGCAGAGAAATATGTGAACAGTCAATCGCTGACCATCGACGACCAGGATCGCCGCACCCTGGAAGAGCTGGACAAACTATCCATGCAGGAACGCTGGCAATATTGGCAGGAAGAAGTGTCCCGCTGCTTCAAATGCTACGCCTGTCGAGCCGCCTGTCCCATGTGTTACTGCACGCGCTGTACGGTAGAGTGCAATCAGCCGCAATGGATTCCGGTGGCCGCCCATCAACAGGGCACCTGGGAATGGCATATGATGCGCGCCATGCATCTGGCCGGCCGATGTATCTCCTGCGGGGCCTGCGGCCGGGCCTGTCCGCTGGATATTCCCATTCATCTGCTCACCATGAAGGTGGAAGAAGATATTTTCAAAGAGTACGGTGTGCGCGCCGGAACGGCGGTCAAGACCGAGCACGCCCTTTCGTCATACCGGGCCAACGATAGCGAGACCTTTATCATCTAGGGCATACTATGAACACGTTACTGATTACCGCGGCCAATCTGGATGCGCTCCTGACACGTCTCCAGGACATGGGCCAACAGCTTTACGCGCCGCAAAAAAGAAAACAGCAGGTCGATTTCGAACCCTTGCGCAATATACGCGATGTGACGCACGAATATGTTCAGACCACGCGTTCCGCCAAAGCGGTGTTGTTCCCGCCGGTGGAAGAGCTGTTGCGTTATCGCCGCAATGGCGAGGACTTGCAGGTGCAGGATCGGGATTTGGCGTCGTTGCCGAAGACCACGGTTTTCGGCGTACGACCGTGTGATGCGGCGGCCATCAGCGCCATCACTGCTGTTTTTACCTGGGACTATCAGGATGCCCTGTTCAAACAGCGGCTGGAAAATACCACGATCATCACCGTGGCGTGCCGCGAAGCGGATTCCCATTGCTTTTGTACTTGCACCGGCACCGGGCCCGACGATACTAGAGGCAGTGATGTGGTGTTGACTCGACTCAACAACGGCGACTACCTGGCCGAGATTATCAGCGAGAAAGGCCAGGCGCTGCAGGAACAGACGCGCGCGCTGTGGAGCGCGGCTCCGGCTGTGAACAAGAGCGAGTTGCTGGCCAAAGTGGAAAAACGTTTTGAGATGATCGAGCTGACGAAAAAGCTGGAAGGCTCTTTCGATCATCCGGTCTGGAACGATATGGCCCTAGCCTGCCTGGGCTGCGGCGCCTGTGCGTACGTGTGTCCGGTCTGCTCCTGTTTCGATATTCAGGACGAAGGCACTCAGAATCGCGGGCAGCGGTTGCGTTGCTGGGATGCCTGCGGTTTCGATCTGTTCACGCTGCACACCTCCGGCCATAATCCGCGCCATGTGCAGAAGGAACGGTGGCGACAACGGTTGCTGCACAAATTTTCCTACATGCCGGATCGACTGAACGTTTCCGGTTGCGTCGGCTGCGGCCGCTGTTCGCGGGCCTGTCCGGCCGATATGAATATCCTCGAACAGATCGAACAATTGGTAGCCACTTTGTAAGACGGAGCGTATTCCCATGTGTGAAAATAATATTTACAAGCCGTATACGATGCGCATCGATCGGATCGTGGAAGAGGCGCCGGGCGTGAAAACGTTTCGTCTGGTATTCAAGGACGAAGCCGATAGAGACCAGTTTACTTTCAAGGCCGGGCAATTTGGTGAGTACTCTGTTTTTGGCGAAGGCGAGAGCACCTTTTGCATCGCTTCGTCGCCGACTCGGCGCGAGTATATCGAATGCACGTTCCGGCAAATGGGTCGCGTCACCTCGGCGTTATCCGGACTGGAAGAAGGCCAGTTCATCGGCTTTCGCGGTCCCTATGGCAACATTTTTCCCATCGAAGAGTGGAGCGGCAAGAACCTACTGTTCATCGCCGGCGGTATCGCGCTGCCGCCCATGCGTTGCGTCATCTGGAATGCCCTGGACTGGCGCGATCGCTTCAAAGACATTACCATACTTTATGGTGCCCGCTCGGTGGCTGATCTGGTGTACAAGCATGAATTGGCGGACTGGGCGGCGCGTCCGGATGTGAATCTGGTGACCACGGTCGACCCGGGTGGCGAAACCGCAGACTGGAAAGGCGAGATCGGTTTTGTACCCACGGTCCTGGAAAAAATGGCGCCCGCAGCGGACAACACCATTGCCATCGTCTGCGGGCCGCCGATCATGATCAAATTCACCTTCCCGGTGTTGACGAAACTGGGTTTTGCGCCGGACGCCATCTACACCACCCTGGAGAACCGCATGAAGTGCGGCATCGGCAAATGCGGCCGCTGCAA